>JAGBCQ010000018.1 GCA_017937925.1 Paraprevotella sp.
GGCGACGGTGTTCGCAACGAAGGTTTTTGGGGCATAAACTCGGTAAGCGGTCGCACGTATAAGTTCAGTTTTTGGGCAAAAAGTGAAAGCGGTTACGACGGTCAGTTGACAGTCCGTCTGGAAAAAGAGGATGGCACCTCATTAGGCGAAAGTATAGTCTCAGCAGTCCTTAATGATGAATGGCAGAAGTACAGTGGCGAATTGACCGCCACAGGCAATGATGCTACCGCATGGTTTTCCCTTACAGGCAGTAAAGCAGGAGTGATAACCATCGATATGGTAAGCTTGTTTCCACCCACTTATAAGAATAGAGAGAACGGTTGCCGCATAGATTTGGCAGAGAAGTTGGAAGCGATGCACCCCGCCTTTGTCCGTTTCCCCGGTGGTTGCTATGTAGAAGGTGAATGGTCCGATGGAAAGACCAACCGGTTCGAGTGGAAGAACACCATCGGCCCAATTGAAGGACGTCCGGGACATCGCAACGTGAATTGGAAGTATAACGTGAGCGACGGTTTAGGATTCCATGAGATGTTGCAACTCACGGAAGACCTGGGCGCAGAACCCCTGTTTGTGGTCAACATGGGAATGGGACACGGTTGGATGGAACCCTACGACCAGATAGACGAATATATCAAGGAAGCGTTGGACGCGATAGAATACTGCAACGGCGCTGTCACGACCGAATGGGGAGCGAAACGTGCCGCCAACGGTCATCCCGAACCCTTTAACCTGCGTCTTATAGAAATCGGAAACGAGAACTATAATTACACCTCTGATGGCAACAACGACCAGAGCGACCATTACGCAGAGCGATACAAACAGTTCTACGATGCGATAAAGTCAAAGTATCCGGAGATGGTAATGATAGGTGATGTTGAGGCATGGGGTACGGACAATCCCTCATGGCGCAATCCCCATCCTGTAGATGCTGTAGATGAACACTACTACCGTACTCCGGCCTGGTTTGTGAGCCAATATTCCAAGTATGACCATCGCGACCGCTCTTTACCAAAGGTATATGTCGGAGAGTACGCAGTGACTCAGGATTTTGGAACGAACGGTCACTTGCGTGCAGCTTTAGGCGAGGCTGTTTATATGTTAGGCATGGAGAATAACTCCGACGTATGTGTGATGAACAGTTACGCCCCCATATTCGTGAATGAGAACGACCAGAAATGGAAACCCGACATGATACGCTTCAACAGCAGTGAGAGTTTCGGCACTCCCTCTTATCATGTTCAGCGCCTGTTCCCCAATAATGTAGGCAAGCAAAATGTGAAGTGGACGGAAACGGGCAACGAATTAGATAGTGGCAACCAATTCGGTTTGAGTACGTGGAAAACGGCCGCCACATTTGATAACGTATTGATTACAGACGGGGAGGGGAATATTGTTTATTCTGATGATTTCTCTGCAGACAAAGGCTTATGGTCTGGAGCAAACGGTAATTGGTACATTTCAGGAGGCCAGCTTTTACAAACAAATACAAGAATGGAAGGAAGCATCAATTTATGTAGTGTTGAAGCAAGTACTAGCACCTACACCATCGAACTAGATGCCACCAAAACAGATGGTGACGAAGGTTTCCTTATCGCCTTCCGCTATTCCGACAGCAACAACTACTGTTGGTGGAACTTGGGCGGTTGGGGAAACTCCCGCCATGGTGTAGAACTCTGCGCCAACGGAACAAAAACCACCGTCGCCTCCGCTTCCGGCAGTCTGACAACCGGCCAAACCTATCACATCAAAATCTCAGTATCCGGCAATGCCGTGAAGTGCTATTTGGACGAAACACTCATCCACGACTTCACGCTTCCCACCGAGCGCAAAGTCTATATCTCCTCAAACATTGATGATGAAGCCGGCATTCTTTATCTGAAGATGGTGAACCCCACCGACGAATCCGCCCCTATGAACATCACCATCCGTAATGCAACGGTCGATGGCGGTAGCCTCATCCTCATGAGCGGCGACTCAGAAGCCGAGAACACCATGAGCAACCAACAAAACGTATATCCTGTAGAAAGCACGTTGAGCGGCATCAGTGGCAATACCATCACCTATACCGCCCCTGCCCACTCCCTGAATATCCTTAAATTGGACGTGAGCGATGTGGTAAAGTCCGAAAACGAAGGAACACCTGCCACATCAGCACAGATAAGCGCGTTCAAGAAAGAGATAAGCAACGCCATGAGCAAACTCAACTTCCTGCATACCACCGCCGCCCTCCCGACAACCACCTCAAGTGGAGCAACGATGACTTGGGAGCAAACAGGAGATAATGACGGTTATGTCAGTCTGAGTAGCAATGGCTTTTCCTATACCCTGACCGTCAACCAACTTCCGGAAAGCGAAGAAAAAGTGAATGCCGGCAGTGTCAGCGCCCATGTGACGTTCTCAGACGGCTCCATAGCAACGGTGGAGTATCCCGTTTGGGTCGCTCCCGACGACAACCGTTACGGATACCTATATTGCTTCATGAACTCGGCCAAGGAAATCACCAACTTCGCCCTCGGCAGTAAGGAAGACCAAGGCAAGAAGTTCAACGTCCTGTTAGGCGGCGGTGAAGTGTTCGATACCGAATCCGTAGCAAAGATAGAAGGCGGCACGCGTGACGCCTTCATACTAAGAGGCGAGCAAGAAGGCCAATACCTGATGGCCTGTACCGATATGTGCAATGCCAAGTCCGGTATATGGAACAACTACGGTATGGACCTTTTGCGGTCCACCGACCTGATACATTGGGAAAGCGTTACGTTCGACTTTCGCGAAGGCAAGAGCATCTTCTCAGACGCCACCGCCACAACGGAATGCTATAAGACAGATGAAGAATATGCCAAAATCAATCGTGTTTGGGCCCCTCAAATCATTTGGGACGCGAGCGTGAACAAATACCTGGTTTATTACTCCCTGCTGTCAACGAACGATGGCGACAGTTACGATAAGATATATTACTCCTATGCCGACGAGGACTTCACGACCCTGACTCAACCCCGAATGTTCTTCGACCCCGGTTTTTCAGTCATCGATGCCGACATACTATATAACCCCTACGACGGCCTTTACCACATGTACTACAAGAGAGAGGCCGCCAATGGTAGCGACCGTGGAGTTTATGAAGCCACCTCCCCGACGTTGGTCGGCGGAAGTTGGACCGACATCACCCATGTGACGAACGAAGGAACGGCACAAGTAGAAGGTTCGAGCCATATCCGTCGCATCAATGAAGACACTTACAACCTCTACTATATGCGATATTCCGAAGGTTACAACTATAAAGTGTGCGAGACGGACCATTTGGGTTTGAACACGACCTCCTCGGTAAATCTTCAAGGCACGGGGAATTTCCAACACGGTTCGTTCATGACTTTGACCGAGTCGGAGTACAAAGTATTGGAGTATTGGGACAAGTTGACAATGTCGTTGCCTTCCTACAAGGCTAAATTGGAGGGTGGTAATGAAGGTTATGCCGCTCCCATCAGTCAGGCGGAGGCGGCTTTGGAATTGACAACGATAGAGGAGTTGGCGGTGGAATTGCCCAAGGCATACGAGGCTTTGTTAGAAATGGACGAAACATATAGAGATGCGATGATGGAGGGTGCATCTGAGGAGAATCCGGTTGATATCACCTCATTTGTCATCAATGCCGATTTCTCACAAGGTAGCACCGGGTGGCAAGGCACATCCTTTACAGCAGCTAATGGTTATGTCGCAGAACAATGGAACAAGACGTTCGACAATTATCAGGTATTAAGGAATATGCCGGCGGGCCGTTACGTGCTTTCTTGTCAAGGATTCTATCGTCAAGGAACCATCAATGTCTCCCTACAAGCTCATGAGAATGGTTCGGAACGAATGTTGCCACATATATATATAGGTGAGGCAGCATCACCCTTTATGTGTGTCTATGATGAAGAAGAATGGTTTACGTTCAATCCTTATAATTTCCCAAACAATGTTTCGGAAGCCGACATCGCGTTTAATACGTATGAGGTTTATAAGAACAACACGGTGGAATTTATACTTACGGAGCGAGGCGACTTGCGTTTAGGAATGAGAAAAACTGAGGCTTTTGCTGAGGATTGGACTATCTTTGACAACTTCAAGCTAGTGTATTACGGACCGGTTCAATCGGATATAATAGAGGACGGTACGTATTACATGAAAAATGTGGGAGCCAACCTCTTTTTGACCGGTGGAAACAATTGGGGAACAAGGGGGTCTTTTGCTACTAATGGATTCGACGCAATCATTACATCTCTACCTTCCGGAAAATATACAATTGATACGAGAATATATTTGGATGATAGCAAACATTATCTCGGTACAGACGGTTATACGGATGCATCGCCGGCAGAGTGGATAATTGAACCGTTAGGTGATGGTACTTATGCAATTACTTCAGATGGTACGAATTACATTGGTTATGATGGCAGTACGTCAGTGTTGAATTTAGAGTTGACCGATATTACAAGTGAAAATGCCCAGTGGCAGTTCTTAAATAGGGAAGATTTGTTGGCTGAAATCAGTACGGCAACCAAAAATACACCAAAGGATGCTACTATACTTTTACCCGGTGCAGCATTTAACAGAGGCGATTCAAGAGTTGGTTTTTGGAATGACGGTCCTGCCGTAGGCGGTTATCAGGAAGAAGTAGGTGCCAACTATTGTGGTGAGAAGTGGAATACAGCAACTTTTGATGTGGCGCAGACCCTGACCGACTTGCCAAACGGCTACTACAAAGTCAACATGCAAGGTTTCTACCGCATGGGTGGTGATGACACCAAGAACAATGCAGCAATTGCAGATGAGAATCATGCTGCGAGAACAGAAACCCTGAATGCCGTTTTTTATGCCAACAACGAGGAGAAACCGTTGATGTCCATCATAGAAGGCGCACAAGCCGAAGAGTTTGTTTATGGTCAAAGTTTTGAGACTTCATACGGCTTTGTGCCTCAAGATATGTCAGCGGCGGCAGTGGCATTTACGGACGGGAAGTACGAGCATAGCCTTTGGGTGGTGGTTACAGATGGTACTTTGCGTGTAGGTGTGAAGAAAGATGCCGAATCAGCAAAAGATTGGACCATCTTCGACAATTTCCGCATGGTATATTACGGTACAGAAGAACCTGATGCAATAGAGGACATTACAGCAGTGGACGCTTCGCAAGCCAATGACGTTTACGACCTTAGCGGCAGATTGCAAAGACGCCAGACCAAGAATCTTGACGGACTGAAATCCGGCATCTACATCATAAGCGGTAAAAAATATATGGTGAAGTAGGTCGTTCCCCGCAAAAGACACAGTAATCTTTTTTATAACCGAGCGCCGGCAAGCAGACATCCGCATCCGGCGCTCGGTTTGTTTCTATCCGTCAAGATAGCGACACGCTGTTTATATTTTGACAACCGTTCGTTTTTTCTTATCTTTGCGTTTACGATTGTCGTTACCCCATCGTGTCACATGCGTGATACGAACGTGTCACGTGTGTGACTCCATTGATGCACGTGCGTGACACGAACGAGTAACGACAAGTCGGGACAGACTTTTTATCAAACTAATACCAAAGAAAAACTATGAGTATCAATTATCAAATGTTTCCGCTAGTGAACCTCAAAAGCGGTGAAACAGAATTTCATGCAAAAGTAGTCAATGGCCAAACCATCGGAACAAAACAGTTGGCACACGAGATTGAGCATGCCACGTCGCTGACTAAGGCAGATGTCAAGGCCGCTTTAAATGCCCTTTCAGAGGCGATTAAAGAGCATTTAAAAGAAGGGGACAGTGTGCATATAGAAGGATTAGGCTATTTCAAGCCGT
This sequence comes from Paraprevotella sp., assembly GCA_017937925.1. Taxonomy (GTDB): domain Bacteria; phylum Bacteroidota; class Bacteroidia; order Bacteroidales; family Bacteroidaceae; genus Paraprevotella. Next base: position 5,821 of record JAGBCQ010000018.1, read on the forward strand.
CATTGAAATGTACTAAGAAAATGACGCGTGAGAAGGCCTCAGGCAAGTTTATCGAAGTGCGCAGCATTAACTTCCGTCCGGAACGTGAGATGGTGAATGAAATGAAGCATTGCACTATCGTTCGCAGCGCCTTACAGACACCTACCGCACAACTGACTGACGAGGAACTTGAAGCTTTGGTGTTGCATCATTTTGAGAGCAATACTTACCTGCGACGTGCCGATTTGCAGTCCATCGCGCATATTTCAAAAAAGACAGCATGTGTCCGTTTGCGCGAGTTAGTAGAAAAAGGCACATTACGCAGAGAGGGTCCGCGCAATGCGCCTGTTTATGTGATGAACGGGTAAAACTGATGTGTTGCTCAATCCCGTTTATTGGGCTTACTTGTTGAGTTTCCAGGTGAAACCATCTTTTGTGTCTTTCACCTCGAAACCAAGTGCAGCCAGGTTGTCTCGGATTTTGTCGCTTGTAGCCCAGTCTTTATTGGCTTTGGCAATCATTCGTTGTTCCAAAAGCATATCCACAACCTTGCCGAATGCTTCCTCGCGACCACTGCCACCGCCTGTTTCTTCTTTCAAGCCTAGTACATCGAATGCGAATAAATGGAATACGTCTGTCAGGGCTGCGAGAGTTTCTGCGCTGATGGTCGCTTTCTTGTCGATAATGGTGTTGATAACGCGGCAAGCATCAAATAAATGACTAATGACGATGGGTGAGTTCAAGTCGTCGTTCATGGCCTCATAGCATTTGTTGCGAAGTTCATCAACGTAGTCCATGCCTACGGTTCCGTTCGGTACGGCAGTGATTCGTTTCAGGTTGGCAACACCCTCCATGAGTCGGGCCAATCCCTTTTCGCTGGCTTGCAGCGCTTCGTTGCTGAAATCTACGGTGCTACGATAATGTGCTTGAAGGATAAAGAAACGAATGGTCATCGGGCTGTATGCTTGCGTCAGACTTTCGTGTTCGCCACTGAAGAATTGCGCTAATGTGATAAAGTTGTTCAAGCTTTTACCCATCTTCTGTCCGTTGATGGTAATCATGTTGTTGTGCATCCAATAATTAACCATATCACTGCCTTGACTTGCCACAGCTTGAGCAATTTCACATTCGTGATGAGGGAATACCAAATCCATTCCTCCTCCGTGAATATCAAAATGGGCGCCTAAATATTTACGTCCCATAGCAGTACATTCGCAATGCCAACCCGGAAATCCGTCGCTCCATGGACTGGGCCAACGCATGATGTGCTGAGGTTGTGCGCACTTCCAAAGAGCAAAATCCACTTGATTGCGCTTTTCACCGACACCGTCCAAAGCACGTGAGTTGTTAATTACATCCTCCAAATTGCGCCCGGAAAGTTTACCGTAATGATGGGCTTTATTGTATTTCTCAACATCAAAATAAACACTTCCTTGACTTTCGTAGGCGAAACCATTATCCATGATTTCCTTAACCAATTCAATCTGCTCAATGATGTGGCCGGTGGCATGCGGCTCGATGCTTGGAGGTAATACGTTAAGTGCTTCCATTGCCGAGTGGAAACGATTGGTGAAATATTGAGCTACTTCCATTGGCTCTAACTCTTCCAATCGTGCTTTCTTGGCAATTTTGTCCTCACCCTCGTCAGCATCGTGCTCCAAATGACCAACGTCGGTGATGTTGCGCACATAACGCACTTTGTAACCGATGTGTTGCAAATAGCGGAACAAAAGGTCGAAAGTGATGGCAGGGCGCGCATGACCTAGATGAGCGTCTCCATAAACCGTCGGCCCGCAGACGTACATACCGACGCGTCCCGGTGTAATAGGTTTGAAAACTTCTTTTCTACGCGAAAGCGTATTATAAATAAATAAATTCTGTTCCATAGTCTGTATGTTGTTCTTGTTATTTTACTATTGGGTCATCTCCGTTTTCTCTGATGAGTTCAAGAAGACGTTCTACGGCGTCTTCGGCCGGGATGTTCTTTTCAATACACTCTTTCTTCTTGTAAAGACTGACTTTACCGCGAGCGGCACCGACGTATCCATAATCGGCATCGGCCATTTCGCCCGGTCCATTCACGATACAACCCATGATGCCGATTTTTAAACCTTTCAAATGGGCAGTAGCAGCTTTGATGCGTGCGATGGTGTCGTGTAAATCATATAATGTTCGTCCGCAACCCGGACAGGATATGTATTCCGTTTTGGTAGTACGCAGGCGGACGGCTTGAAGGATGCCGAAAGCAGTCGTGTCAATGTCGTGGTGGCTTAGCGAACCATTATTATAAAGGTAAAGTCCGTCACATAACCCGTCAAAAAGCAAAGCACCCATATCGGCTGCGCTCTCAATTTGGAAGTCTTCCTTCTCCTCTTGAGAGTGTGCATATTGCTGGAAGATAATAACCGGATTGTGTAGTCCTTCACGTGTTAATTCATGAACTAAAGCACGATGTTCGCCCAAACGATTCTGATGGGCACTTTGCGATATGATGACGACTTCCGGGTGGAACTTCAAGCAGGCACGAACCTCTTCAGTTAATGCAGCATACGTTAAGAAAAGGAATTTTAAGTCAGCATGACATTCGCCCATCAACGGAAGCATATCTGCTGAGAATGCAGGGAAAACATCAGGCTCATTTCGCCATTCGCAAACGTCCACTATGTAAGCGCAGTTTTCACGATTTTCTTTAGTAGGCAAATTACGACCGCAATAAATATAGTCCGGTTGAAAATCTGTGTTGCTCTTAAATGATGATAATGTGCCGGAGGCATTCAAATCCATTCGGTCTGCCAAAACCACGGGCTGATTGTTACCACCGATATTCCGAACCGCATGAGTGTAACGGCGGGTAGGATTGACATAATTAAAATCATCTGCTTCAATGGCCGGTATCATCATGGCACCCTCTCGATGTTGGATATAATCGACAAGTTTGCGGGCCACAGGTATTTCTGCTTCAGGAGCTTCGCTTAAAGAGACTCTTATGGTATCTCCAATGCCATCGGCTAACAACGCCCCGATGCCTGCAGCGCTTTTTATTCTACCGTCTTCGCCATCGCCGGCTTCAGTAACACCCAAATGTAAAGGGAAGTCCATTCCCTCTTGCTCCATCTGACTTACTAATAGTCGTACACTCTGAACCATGACGACTGTATTGCTCGCTTTGATGGAAATGACAACATTGAAAAACTTTTCACGAACACAGATGCGAAGAAATTCCATGCAACTTTCCACGATGCCTTGTGGTGTATCGCCATAGCGGCTCATAATGCGGTCGCTTAATGAACCGTGGTTTACACCTATGCGAATAGCAGTGTGATTTTCTCGGCAAATGTTTAGGAAAGGAATAAGACGTTCTTCAATCTTCTTTAGTTCTTCTGCGTATTCCTCGTCAGTATATTCAATATGTTTGAACGTGCGAGCGGAGTCGGTGTAATTACCGGGATTTATTCTGACTTTCTCCGAATAAACGGCTGCTACTTCGGCCACTTTGGGGTTAAAATGAACATCTGCTACCAATGGAACATCGCAACCGGCCTCGCGGACTCCGATGTTGATAGAAAGCATATTCTCTGCTTCTCGTACACCTTGTGTTGTAAGTCGGACATAGTCACCTCCGGCTTTGGCGATGCGTAAAATCTGTTCTACGCATGCTTTTGTATCCATAGTAGAAGTGTTTGTCATGCTTTGCACGCGGATAGGATTGTTTCCCCCTAAAGGATTGCCTCCTATTTGTACTTCTCTAGTAGCTCTACGACGGTAATTGAATAAATCCATTCGTCAGAAGATTAATTGCATTTGAATTTATATTTAACTTCAGCCAAATCAAGGTTGGCTTTCACTATCTTTTGTTTTAAACTGTCTTTGTACTGTGCCATCTTTTCGGCGAGAACTTCATCAGAAAGCGCTAGCATTTGTCCGGCTAGAATGGCTGCATTTAGAGCTCCGTTTACACCTACAGTAGCGACCGGAATACCTGGAGGCATTTGTATGATGGAAAGCATAGCGTCTAAACCATCTAACATGCCCTTGATAGGAACACCGATGACAGGTAAGTTGGTTCCGGCAGCAATGACACCCGGTAAAGCTGCAGCCATACCTGCACCTGCAATAATGACTTTTATGCCACGACCGGCAGCTTCGCGAGAAAAGGTCTCTACCTCAGAAGGTGTTCTATGAGCAGACAATGCATTCATTTCAAAAGGAATTTCCATTTCCTCCAAAAATTTGGCAGCTTTCTCCATAACAGGGAGGTCAGAAGTGCTACCCATAATAATACTGACAACAGGTTTCATAATATATTGTTTTTTTAATTTGTTTAAGTTAAGATGATGCCTCCAAATCCACAAACAACCCCAACGATGGTTCCTAATACTATCTGCATGAGACTGTGTTGGCGCAAAATCATGCGTGAAGTCCCAACAGCACCCGATAGGACTATCATCAGACATAACCACCAGATAGGGTTGAACATGAAAAGTATGGAGTAAGCAATTAAAGCACCGATGATACCCCCGGCACCTGCCGAATGGATGCTGATTTTCCACCAAATATTTACAGTGGCACATATCGCTTGTATCAGCAAGGCAGACACCAGAATGCCACACATATAATGAGGAAGATGTAGCCGAATCATTAAGTGAAGGCATGCGATGTATGATATGATAAATAGTATATATGGAATGGCGCGATATTCCCGTAAACGAAATTGATGGGGTGCCCATCCATTGATTTTACGATAAACGAAAACACAGATGCGAGGCAGAATGACGGTAAAAGAATAAACCATTAGCAGAACAGTGAGTTTATATGCCCATGGTAGTATATTCAAATATGTAAAGGTAAATAGCGCTATTAACCCTACAGTTGGAATATAGTAGGGACGGAATGCCATAGAAAGCAACTTGGCTGATGTTAATAAGAACCCATGTCGTTTCATTTCCTTAATCGTGCTATTGGTATTCCCAATTGCTCACGATATTTCGCTACTGTGCGGCGAGCTATCGGGAATCCTTTTTGATTTAACAATGTTGTCAATTCTTCGTCACTCAGGGGTTTCTTATAATCCTCTGACTCTATCAATTCTTTCAGAGTAACTTGAATGCTGCGGGTCGCAATCTCTCGCCCGTCGCTAGTCGTATAACCATCGCTAAAAAACCATTTCAACGGATAAGTGCCATATGCGGTTTCTACATATTTGCTGTTAGCCGCTCTTGAAACAGTTGAGATGTCCAAACCGGTACGTTCTGCGATGTCTTTCAAAATCATAGGACGCAGCAAAGTTTCATCACCCTCAATGAAGAACGGTCGTTGAATATCAACAATGGCGTGCATGACTGCGTTCAATGTATTTCTCCGTTGTTTGATGGCTTCAATGAAACCATTCGCTTTTTCTATTTTCTGTCGAGAATATTGTAAGGCTTCACGTTCGGAACGGCTCATATTGGATTTGCCGTCAATAGCTTGATTCAGTATATCAAGGAATGAAGAACTAACTCGTAGCTCAGGAATATTTCCTTTATTGAGAGATATAGAGATATTGCCAAGTTCGTCAGAATTTACGATAAAATCCGGTATGATTTGTTGAAAGTTGTGTCCGATAACTTCTCCCATTGCACTTCCGGGGCGAGGATTCAGACGACGCAATTCTTGTTGCAAACGTTTTACTTCCACCTCACTGAGATGCATCTTTTGACTGATTTTGTCCCATCTTTTATGAGTAAAATCATCGAACATAGAGTCAATGATTTGGTAAGCCTTTTGTTTTATAGCAGTGTGAAAGTTCTCATCGCGTCGTAATTGTAGCAATAAACATTCGCGTAGGTCACGAGCACCGATACCAGGAGGGTCAAATGTTTGTAACTTCATCAAAACACCTTCCAATTCTTTAGTGTTGGTCTGTATGCCATTGTAGATTTCCAACTCATCGGCAATGATAGAAAGTTTCTTTTTAAGTAACCCGTCACTTTCCAATGAACCGATGATGTATGTCATCAACTCTTTTTCATGTGGTGTCAGATTACATTCGGTCATTTGTTCTTGCATCTGCTCATAAAAAGAAACCGTGTCACCATATTCCATGGTCTCAGGTCGGGATGATTGTTTGACGAAGTTTTTTAAAAGATAATCGGGGACGTCGTCCAATGTCCTATAATCTCCTAAAGCCTGTTGAACTTCAGAGGACGAATATTCATCAGAGGTAAAAGAATCTATTGTTTGGTCGTTGGGACTAACAGGGTTGTCTTCGAATATATCTTCTGAATTCACATTTGCTTCGTCTGAACTATCAAAGTTCTCTTCCAAAGCCCCATTTTCCATCAGCTCATTCTTGATTCGTTGTTCTAATTCAGATACAGGCATTTCCAACAAACGCACTTGTAGCACTTGCTGAGGCGATAGTGTCTGCGTTTGTTGCAATTTCTGCGTCTGTATCAAGTTTTGGGACATAGAAACTTCCAAATAAGGTTTTTACAATACAAAGGTAAGGTTTTATTCCTTTATCAAGACAAAATCCAACTGTTTCTTTTCCAAATTGGCCTTTGCGACTTTGATTTTTACAGAATCTCCTAAAGAGTATCTATGATGGTGCTTACGTCCCCATAGACAATAGTTACGTTCGTCAAATTCGTAATAGTCATCATCCAAATCGCGCAAGGGAACCATTCCCTCACATTTATTTTCATTCACTTCTACATACAAACCGAATTCAGTCACTCCGCTAATGGTCCCTTCAAAAATTTCTCCCATTTTGTCGCTCATGAACTCAACTTGTTTGTATTTAATGCTTGCACGTTCTGCACCGGCAGCCAACTGTTCCATGTCACTGCTATGTTCGCACAACTCCTCATATTTGTCTTGATTGGCGCTTCGACCTCCATCAGCATAGCGTGTAAGTAAACGATGTACCATGATGTCAGGATAACGACGAATAGGGGACGTGAAATGAGTGTAATAATCAAAAGCAAGTCCGTAGTGCCCAATGTTGTGCGTACTATAACGAGCCTTCATCATGGCGCGTAGAGAAACGGTTTCTATTAAATTTTGTTCTTTCTTTCCATGAATATCCTTTAATAACTTATTAAGGCCTTTGCTTATCTCTTGCTTTGTTCCTGTTGTTTTAAGTTTATAGCCGAATTTTACGATGAAATCACTCAGGTTCATCAATTTGTCGGGATCGGGTAAATCATGAATTCGGTATGGTAAGGTCTTTGCATTCTTGTTCTTTGTCACCTTTCCAATACTTTCTGCTACAGTCCGATTAGCCAACAACATGAATTCTTCAATCAATTTGTTGGCATCTTTTGCTACCTTGAAGTAGACTCCAATAGGTTTCCCTTCCTTGTCTATATCAAAGCGAACTTCACTTCGGTCAAAGTTGATTGCACCATTCTCAAATCTTTTTGCTCTTAATTGTTTTGCGAGGCGATTCAATGTAATGAGTTCTTCTTTGAATGTCTCAGCGGGGATAGTGCTTGAGCCACTAAAGTTGGGGTCGGCCGCATGGTCGCCGGGCATATTATAGTCTTCCGGTGAAGCTTCATTGTATTTTTCCAATACCTCTTGCACTTCTTCGTATGTAAAACGTCTGTCACTCTTGATGACGGTATGAGCGAGGTGCCAATCTTTAACAACGGCTTTGTCGTTCATGGTAAATATAACACTATATGCCAACTTTTCCTCATTTGGCCGTAAAGAGCAGATAAAATTGCATAAACGTTCAGGCAACATCGGTATTGTACGGTCCACAAGATAGACACTGGTAGCACGTTTTACTGCTTCCTTATCGATTAAACTACCTTCTTTAACGTAGTGTGATACATCTGCGATATGTACTCCGATTTCCCACAGACCATCTGACTTTTTTCGGATGGATAATGCATCGTCAAAGTCCTTTGCGTCACGTGGGTCTATGGTAAATGTTGTTACATTCCTTAAATCTTCCCGTCGTGCGATTTCTTCTTCTGTAATCTCAGGGTCTATCTTGTTGGCTTCGTCTTCAACATTCTTCGGGTACGTATATGGCAATCCATATTCAGCTAATATAGCATGCATCTCGGTATTGTTATCACCACTTTTACCTAAAACATCTACAACCTTTCCGATAGGATTTTTAGCTTGTTCCGGCCATTCCGTAATCTTTACGACAACTTTATCGCCATTTTGAGCCCCTTTAATAGATTTCTTAGGAATAAAAATATCGTTAGCTAAAGTTCTGTCTTCTGTAAGTAAGAAGGCAAAATCCTTACGAATCTCCAATTTACCGACAAAAGTCTTGTCTCCGCGTTCCAAGATTTCTACCACTTGAGCCTCTCTTACATGGTGTTTCCTTCGAGCCAACATGGTGACCTTGACTTTATCACCGCTCATTGCATGAAGCGAGTTACGTTCCGCTACGAGTATGGGTTCTCCTCCGTCCACCGGAGTTACGGTGTTTTTCCCATTGGCTTTTCTATTAAATATTGCTTCAAAGACTTGACCGGTGGTGTTTAAACGGAACTGCCATTTTTCAACCTCCTTGATGTAATCGTCCATAGCTAAATCCTCCAAAATGTCAATACATAACATCTTTGAAGCGTGCGTGTCTAAACGTAGTTCTTTGAATAGTCGTTTGATGTCAAATACTTCTGTAGGATTATTTTGAAAGAGTTCCATAATCCATCTAAACAACTCCCTTTTCCTTATGCGAGTACTCGCTTTTTTCTTTCCTTTTGCCATGTCATGTCTTTTTATAAGGTTCACGTTCATCAAACTATATGCAAGTTAATCATATTTATTTATTCAGACGTTTCTTTTTCTCTTATTTTTTCTGAAATTTCTAATCTTTTGGGATTTGACAACGAAAATAAACTATCTTTGCAATGCTTTATACGTAAATCAAATGGAGCAGAAGGAAAGGACTAGAATCATCTATAAAGCTACGTGGATAGGTAGTGTCGTAAATCTATTATTGGTATTATTGAAATTTGCTGCCGGTATAATAGGTCATAGTGCGGCAATGATAGCCGATGCGGTCCATTCCTTGTCTGATTTTATAACCGATATTGTCGTATTGGTTTTTGTTCACATTTCAAATAAACCACAAGACAAAGATCATGATTATGGACATGGTAAGTACGAAACGCTAGCGACAGCTATCATTGGCATTATTTTGCTGATTGTAGGTTTGGGGATATGTTGGAATGGCGTTTTGGCCATACATACGGTATGGATTGGTGGTCAATTGGCGTCTCCGAGTATCTTGGCTTTTTGGGCAGCAATTATTTCTATTGTGTTTAAGGAACTTATATATCAATATACCATTTATGTAGGTAGAAAAGTCCAGTCGCAACCTGTTATTGCAAACGCATGGCATCATCGCAGTGATGCGTTCTCCTCTATAGGCACAGCTTTCGGAGTAGGTGGTGCTGTTTGGTTAGGTGAGTCATGGCGTGTTTTAGACCCGATAGCTGCAATCATAGTAAGTCTTTTTATTATAAAAGTAGCGATAGAGTTATTGCAACCATGTATTGATGATTTGACCGAGAAATCCTTGCCGGATGAGGTGGAACAGCATATCAGTTTGGTGGCGGAAAAGACGCCGGGAGTTTCTGAAGTGCATAATATGCGTACTCGTCGTATAGGTAGTCATTTCGCTATTGAAATGCATATTCGGATGGATGGGCACTTGTCCCTTTATGAGGCTCATAGAAAGGCATCGAGTATAGAGAAGGAACTCAAAGAGATTTATGGTAAGGAAACCCATGTCGGGATTCATGTTGAGCCAAAAAAGAATGCGAATGGTTGTTATGAAGAATAAAAAATACTCATGAAGCAATGAAAATTTTAGTGACAGGAGCTAGTGGATTCATTGGCAGTTTTATTATAGAAGAAGGTATTAAGCGTGGACATCAGATGTTCGCTGGTATGCGTAAGTCAAGCAGCAAGGCATATCTTGACAATCCTCAAATAAAGTTCATTGAGTTGGACTTTTCTCGCCCCGAAATACTGCGCGCACAGTTATCTGCGGCTCAAAAGGATTTTGGGGGATGGGATGTAGTAGTGCATGCTGCGGGAGCTACGAAGTGTGTGCGTCGTGAGGATTTCTTCAAAACCAATACTGACGGAACGCGTCATTTTGTAGAAGCCTTAAAAGATTTAGGAATGATTCCGCAACGCTTTATATTCCTTAGTTCACTGAGTGTATATGGCGCCATTCGTGAGGAAGCCACTTCGTCAAGTGGAAATACTTGGATTTATTCTCCGATTAAAGAAGATGACATTCCGCAACCGAATACAGCTTATGGAGAAAGTAAATTAAAGGCAGAACAATTTATCAAATCGGTAAAAGATTTTCCTTTTGTTATTTTGCGTCCAACGGGAGTTTATGGCCCGAGAGAAAAAGATTATTTCATGATGGCTCAAAGTATCAAGCAGCATATAGATTTTTGTGTGGGATACAAACCTCAAGAAATAACATTCGTGTATGTGAAAGACCTTGTAAACGCTGTTTTTTTAGCAATGCAGCAAGATGTTGTAGGGCGTGAGTTCTTTATTAGTGACGGTGGTATTTATCATAGTACGGAGTTTAGTGATTTGATTCGAAAAGAGTTGGGAAATCCTTTTATGTTACGAATCAAGGCTCCGATATGGTTTTTGCGAATAGTTTGTTCTATAAGCGGTTATATCAGTTCTTTAAGAGGAAAAACTACGACTTTGAACCGTGATAAATTTCATATCTTGTGTCAGCGTAATTGGCAATGTGATATTGAACCGGCTTGCAAAGAGTTGGGTTATACGCCTGAATACTCATTGGAACGGGGTGTGAAAGAGACGATAGCTTGGTACAAAAAGGAAGGATGGTTGTGATGAGAGGTTTGAATTGGTTTATTGAAAAGGATGTAATGTCATCAAAAGGTCTATGGGCGATAGAATGGTTGACAATGGTATATGCGTCTGTGACCGCTATATTTATGTTTTTCCTCTGGGCAGACATGAGCCATCCGGCACTCATGTTGTTGCAGCGAGGTTATATTCTGATAGGGACTTTGCTTATATGGCAATTGTATAGACTTTGGCCTACAAGATTGATGACCTTTATACGAATTACGGCACAAATGGCATTACTCAGTTTTTGGTATCCGGAAACTTACGAGTTCAATAGCCGACTTGCAAATTTAGACCATGTATTCACAAAATGGGATGCTGTTTTGTTCGGTTGCCAACCATCTTTAGAGTTTAGTCGGCTATGCCCATGGACATGGATAAGTGAAGCACTTAATATGGGTTATTTCTCATACTATTTGATGATTGTCGCTGTGATGGTATTCTTTTTCATTTGTCAGAAAAAGCAGTATGAAAGGGCATCCTTTATTGTGATGTGCTCATTCTTTATCTATTACCTTATATATATATGTTTGCCTGTGGCAGGACCGCAGTTCTATTTTCAAGCAGTGGGCGTGGAGACGGTAGAAAATGGGATTTATCCTGAGATTGGTACATATTTCAGTCAGCATACCGAGATGTTGCCTGCACCGGGCGATGCTGATGGTTTATTCTTCAATCTTGTAAAAGGGGCGCAGGATGCCGGCGAACGTCCTACAGCGGCATTCCCTTCTTCGCACATCGGTATCAGTTTTATTTTACTCTATCTTGTTTATCCGTTTAGTAAGAAGATGTTTGCCGGATTATTGCCTTTTGTTGTGTTGTTGACATTAGCTACAGTGTACATTCAAGCGCACTATTTGGTGGATGCCATAGCAGGAATCCTGACATCCGTCATAGTGTTCAAACTGAGTGGTTTTATATTCGGCAAAGGTATGTTCAAGGCTTCTTCAACCTCCGATTAAAGTTAGTAATGGAAGGAACTACCGCCTACGAACTCACGCAATAATGAGGTGTGTGGTATCATATCATCGGGCATCGGTACGAAGTATTTTAAGAATTTACTTAGACGGTATGCCTCAGAATGTTCAGGTAGATTCTCCGGTACGCGTTCCAAAAGCGGGAGCGCTTGGTTGCGAATGACTGCTAGTTCAAAGAGTAATGCACTGTTGAACATGGCGTCGGCCTCTTCTTGGAACGGATATATCCATTTGTCCTCTCCGCGACGGACGCTTGGCCAGCGTCTGATGGTTTCCAAAGCAGAACAACCACGGTATTTGTGGTCGCGTATGATGCGTCGCAGTAACCGATTGTCGGCTGTCGGGATGAAATTGTGTTCGTCTAATAGAATGGTAGTCATGGCAGATACGTATATGCGGTATTTGTATTCGTCCTCAACCAGACGTGTCAATTCCGGGTTTAAGGCATGAATACCCTCTAATATTAAAACCATGTCGTTGCTTAAACGTAATTTTTTCCCGCTGTTCTCCCGTTCTCCCGTTTGGAAATTATAACGTGGTAATTCTACTTCTTCTCCGGAAAGCAATTGTTGAAGTTGTTGGTTGAAAAACGGAATGTCTAAGGCATATAAAGACTCAAAATCGTACTCGCCGTTTTCGTCCTTGGGCGTATCAACTCTATTAACGAAGTAATCGTCTAATGAAATGGGGTATGGCCTTATTCCGTTCGCCATCAATTGAACGGACAATCGTTTGCTGAAAGTGGTTTTCCCGCTTGAAGATGGTCCGGCAATCAATATGACTTTTATTTTGCTGCGTGCTTGTATTTCATCTGCCATGCGCACTATTTTCTTTTCTTGTAAAGCTTCCGCAACATGTATCAAATCAGAGATGTGACCTTCCTGGCATATTTTATTGAACTCACCAACCGTGCTCAATCCGACAATGTCTTGCCAGCGGTGATGTTCTTGGAATATCTCGAACATCTTTTCTTGTGGAATAAAATCTTCCAATTCAAGCGGATTCTTTCGTGACGGAACTCGCAGGAATAATCCGTCGTGATACTTTTCAATATCAAATACGTTCAAGCTGCCGGTAGAAGTCAGCAGTGAGCCGTAAAAATAATCCACCATATCATCTAGTTGATAATAATAGGTGTAGATGTCCCCGAGGCTTTCTAACAGTTTTACCTTACTAGTCATCCCTTGCGAGCGGAACATTTCAATGGCCTCTTCTGTAGGGCATTGGATTCTTCTGAACGGAATGTTTTGTGATACGATTTCTTTCATCCGGCTGCGAATGGCTGTTGCGTCGTCTTCTGTCAATGTTCTGCCGAGGCGGAGGTCGCAGTAATATCCTCTTGAAATGGGAGTCCCTATCCGTAATGAGCTGTCAGGGTATAAGTCTTTAACAGCTTTTGCCAATACAAAAAACAAAGAACGGGTATATGTCCGCATACCGGAGGAGGAAGTAACGTCAAGGAACTCTACATCCTTATCGTAGTAAAAGCGATAGTGCAATCCTTCCACCTTATTATTCACTTTTGCGCTTACCGGTCCGTAAGGCATTTGCAGATTTAATGCGTGATAAGCATCCCAAAGTGTGCTTCCTTTAGCAATACGAATGGTTTTTTTATTATTTTTGCAACGTATTTTAACTTCTCCTATCATAAAGCGTGCGGTGTTATTGAATAATCAGCCGAAAATTAAGCAAAGAAAAGGAGAAAAGCACGAATATTCACTAATATTTTTGACTGCTTATGGTGGTTTTAGCATTTTTAAAACTTTTGGGTTGCCTGGGATTGTTGATGTATGGTACCAAATTGATGGGAGAAAGCTTGCAGAAGTTGGCAGGCGACCAACTCAGGCATATATTGGACTCTCTGACTACGAACCGTTTTACATCATTGCTCACAGGTGCTCTTATTACAGCAATGATACAGTCGTCCACAGCCGCGTCGGTCATGACGATTAGTTTTGTCCATGCCGGTTTGCTCTCTTTGTTGCAAGCATTGCCTGTTTTGATGGGAGCCTCCGTGGGGAATACGCTTATCGCATGGATTATGGCCGCAGAGTTCAACTTTGAAATCAGCAATTATATTTATCCGTTGATGCTCATTGCGTTCCTCCTGGTTTACTATCGCAAACGCCAATCTTTAGGCGAGTCCATTTTCGGATTGTGCTTTATACTGCTCAGCCTTGGACTTCTTTGCAATATGGCGGATGATATGCAACTGGCCAATCAAAGTACGTTGATGCACTATTTGGCAGTGAGCAACGAGAATTACCTTTCTTATATCATTCTGTTGTTAATCGGTGCAGCGGTCACATATGCAGTGAAGTCCTCAGCAGCCATTACTGCCACTGCGATGGTGTTGTGTTCCACCGGTGTTTGGTCTATCTATTCCGGTGTAGCATTTATATTAGGAGAGAACATCGGTCGTGCCATTGTCACATGGAATGCTGCTGCCTCTGCGGGTGTACCGGCTAAGCGTACGGCCTTTGGGCAATTGATATTCAACCTGTGCGGTGTAACATGGATGTTTGCGATATTCCCTTTTGTGGTAAATTGGCTATGTGACCTTATTCATTTCGACCCGACAATAAAAGGCGTCACTGCCGATAACAACCTAGCGTATGTATTGGCTGCTTTCCACACCGGATTCAACTTTTGCAACGTTGCTCTTTTTATCGGTTTGGTAAAACCATTAGAACAGTTGTCAAACCGTTTTATTCATAAGAAGAAGCGCGTTGATGAGAATGAAAGTGAACTGCGTTTTATCACGCAAGGTCTGCTTGATACTCCCGAGGATTCCGTCATGCAGGCAAAAAAGGAAGTGATAAACTATACGGATACCGTTGCGAAGATGTTTACACAAGCGCGTTATTTGTTCTCAATAAACAATCGTATGGAGTTCAAAAACACCTTTACGCTTATTGAGCATTATGAAGAGATTTGTGACGAAATGGAAGTGGATATCGCAAACTATCTGAATAAGGTAAGTGAGGAGGACATTGACGACGCTCTGAAAGTTACTATTTGTGGAATGTTGCGTGAAGTGGCTGAGATAGAAAGCATAGGCGACAGTTGCCATCATATAGCGCACACAGCCTTGAGGAACTTTAATAGTAGCAAGAAACTGACAGAAAAGCAGTTGGACCACATTCATCAGATGTTCCAATTGGTAGAACAGGCGCTTGAGCAGGTGAAATTATTATTGCACACTCGAAAGGTGCCAAAGGAAGCCTCTACGATTTATTATATCGAGAACGAAATCAACAAATTCCGCAATCAGTTGCGTAAGTTGAACTTCCAAGACGTGAATAAAGGAACCTATAGTTACCAGACGGGTACAATGTATATGGATATTGTCAATGAGTGCGAACAGTTGGCGGATGCCATCATCAATGTAGCTGAGGCTCGAATGGAGACAAGAGCAAAAGAAGGTTGAGAAGAAACAGGCAATGAGCCTGCCTAATAGAAAAGCAACGGGTATTACAAAAAATGTAGTGCCCGTTGCCTTTTTTGTGTACGCCCGTGTACATTTTTATGTACGCCCGTGTACATTTTTGTGTACACTTGAGTACATTTTTGTGTACACTCAGGTGCATCTGTCCGTACACAAAATTGTATTCTCGTATCGCAAGTATTATGTGTTTAATACATATTTACGATAGCTTCGTATAACTCTTGTTTTCCGCTGGTTTGCGTGGGTTCTCCTTGTTGTTTTGCATAGCTTACAAGTTGCTCCAAAGACATTTTGCCTTCCTCAAAGTCCTTTCCTGCTCCGGAGTTGAAACTAGCATAACGGTCTGCCACCATTTGTGGAATAGGGGAGTTCTCAATGATTTCCGCAGCGCTTTCCAATGCGCGAGCCATAGCGTCCATTCCGGCGATGTGTGCGATAAAGATATCTTCCAAATCGGTAGAGTTGCGACGGGTTTTTGCGTCAAAGTTTGTCCCGCCATTACCAAATCCGCCATTGCGTATGATTTGCATCATGGCTTGTGTCAGTTCAAAGTGGTCTATCGGGAATTGGTCGGTGTCCCAACCGTTTTGATAATCTCCCCTATTGGCATCAATCGAACCTAACATTCCGGCATCAACGGCACAAGCCAATTCGTGTTCGAAAGTGTGGCCGGCCAACGTTGCATGGTTCACCTCAATGTTTACTTTGAAATCTTTGTCCAACCCATGTGCTTTTAAGAATCCGATGACAGTTTCAGTGTCAACGTCATATTGATGTTTGGTGGGTTCCATGGGCTTGGGCTCAATAAGGAATGTGCCGGTGAAACCTTTTGAACGTGCGTAGTCGCGTGCCATGGTAAGCATTTGAGCCAAATGTTCCTTTTCACGTTTCATGTCGGTGTTCAAAAGGCTCATGTAACCTTCGCGTCCGCCCCAAAATACATAATTTGTACCGCCCAATTCTATGGTTGCGTCAATGGCATTTTTGATTTGTACTGCAGCTCTCGCTACGACGTTAAAGTCGGGATTGGTGGCAGCGCCATTCATATAGCGTTGGTGTCCGAAAACATTGGCTGTACCCCATAACAACTTGATGTCGGAGGACTGCATTTTCTCTTTGATATAGGCTACAATCTCTTTCAAGTTGGCTTCGTACTCTTCAATGGAATTACCTTCTGACACGATATCGACATCATGGAAACAGAAGTATTCAATACCCAATTTCTCCATCAATTCAAAGCCGGCGTCAACCTTCTGTTTGGCGATAGTCATGTCGTCGGCACCTTGGTTCCATGGGAATGTTTTTGTCCCGCCACCAAATTGGTCGCCACCTTCAGCGCAGAGCGTGTGCCACCATGCCATTGAAAATTTCAACCAATCCTTCATTTTCTTGCCCATGACAACTTTCTCAGCATCGTAGTAGCGATAGGCCATCGGGTTTTTACTATTCTTTCCCTCAAACTTGATGTGAGGAACAGTAGGAAAATACTCTTTCATAATAATATGTATTTAAAGTGTGTTTAATAACGATTTAATGCTTGTTTAAGATATGCCGACCACCTTTCGTAGGCTGCTTTGTATTGCTCTTGCAGTTTGGTGTCCGGCTCAATAACTTGAAGTTTTGACAGAGTGGAGAAGGCTTCCTTGCTGTTGTTATAAATTCCTACTCCGATTCCTGCTCCTTTGGCAGCCCCTGCTGCTCCATCGGTGTCGTACAACTCAATAGTGGCATTGGTTATATTGGCCAAAGCATCACGGAACAAAGGACTAAGGAACATATTGGCTTTGCCGGCATGAATCTTATTGACGTTCATGCCCAGACTCTTCATGATTTCGATACCGTAATTAAAGGAGAATACGATACCCTCTTGAGTGGCGCGAACGAGGTGATTGCGATGATGTATATTAAAGTTGACACCATGTATGCTGCAACCGGTTTCTTGGTTTTGTAACATTCGTTCGGCACCATTACCAAAAGGCAGAATACATACGCCCTCGCTGCCGATGGGGACACTTTCCGCCATGTGATTCATATCCTCATAAGAACAATTGTCAGGGCAAATATTTCTGCGAAGCCAAGAGTTGAGTATGCCGGTTCCGTTGATGCACAGGAGGACACCAAGACGTGTCTGATTTTCGGAGTGATTCACGTGAGCAAAGGTATTGACTCGTGATAATGGGTCGTAGTTGATATGCTCGTTGATACCATATACGACACCTGAGGTGCCGGCAGTGGATGCAATTTCTCCCGGATTCAGTACATTTAATGAAAGGGCATTGTTGGGCTGGTCTCCGGCACGGTATGTGACAGGAATACCTGCTTTCAGTCCTAAATATTCTGCGGCAGATGCGGTCACGCGTCCTTGTTCGCTGAATGTCGGGTGAATGTTTGGAATGATACTTGTGTTAAAACCAAAATAATCCATTAATTCATTGCATATCCGATTGTTTTTGAAGTCCCAAAACATACCTTCGGAAAGTCCGGATATGGTTGTGCTTGTCTCGCCGGTTAATCGCATGGCAATGTAGTCGCCGGGGAGCATAATCTTATCAATGCGTTCAAAGTTTTCAGGTTCATGCTCTCTGAGCCATGCCAATTTACTTGCTGTAAAGTTTCCCGGTGAGTTTAAAAGATGGGTGAGGCAAAACTCTTTGCCAAGCGTTAGCATGGCTTTGTCTCCGTATGGGACGGCACGAGAGTCGCACCAAATAATAGCCGGTCGGATAACTTCTTGATTCTTATCGACACAGACTAATCCATGCATCTGATAACTGATGCCGATAGCTTTAATGTCATCTTTAAGAGTGTCAATGCTGCAATGCCTTTTTGAGGCGGCAATGGTGAGGGCTTCGTTAGTAGCTTCTTTTAGATATAACCACCATTGTTCCGGTTCTTGTTCTGCCCATCCGCCCTTGTGACTGATGATGGGAGCTTCTTGCTTTGGATAAAAAGCACTACCGATTGTTGCTCCGCTTTGTGAATCAACGATGCTTGTTTTTACAGATGAACTGCCAATATCAAATCCGATGAGAATCATATAGTAAACCTGTTAAAAGTTAATGAACACAAATATAACGAGTTTTTAAAATTAAATGATGTTTTAAGACTGAAAAAAATGCCTCATATCATTGACAAAAAGATTTTCTGATTTATGTCAGACATTCTTTTTTGTCAATTTAATGATAAAATCTCTATATTTGCCTTGACTATTTAAAAACTAATAATATGAAAGCAGACTTGGTTCCATCTTTCTTTAGTTTGAGTAAGGAGGAGAAAGAAGCTTTGTCAGAAATCTTGATACTTCGAAACGTTTCAAAGAAAGAACATTTGGTCAAAGAAGGCCAAGTGTGTAAATACATGGTGTTTGTGGTTAAAGGCCTGTTGCGACAATATTACCGAAAGAACGGTCGTGAGGTGACCGAACATTTTACGAGTGAAGGGAATATTGCTTATTGCATAGAAAGCATTTTTAAGAATAAACCCTCACACTTGATGATGGAAGCCTTAGAGGATAGTGAGATATGTCTTATACCATACGCTTCATTGGTTGATTTGTCGCTTAGTTTCAAGGGTATAGCCGAGTGGTTGCGCCATTTCTTTGAGAATAATCTGATTTTACATCAAGTCAAGGCTGACTCTTGGCGGTTTGAATCTACGCTTGAGCGATACGAACGTTTTTTGAAGGATTTTCCTACTGTGACAAATCGTGCGTCCGTAAACGATATTGCCTCTTACCTATTGATGAGTCCGGAGTCGCTAAGTAGGGTGCGCTCAATAATGGCAATGAAGCCTAAAAACAAAAAACAATAGATTTTTTTTAACAACTTAACTACTAATAAATGATGAAATCTCGTTATTTCTATATTGTACTTTTTGCATTTATAAGTTCATTTTATTCAAAAGCAAGTGATGATTTGAAGTTGTGGTATAAAACTCCGGCATCCGATTGGACTTCTGCTTTGCCTATAGGAAACGGCCGGTTGGGGGCAATGGTTTTCGGAAGTCCTCAGCATGACGAATTACAGTTGAATGAGGAAACAGTTTGGGCGGGAGCACCTCATCATAATAATCCAAATGGTTTTTATGAGTGTTTAAATGAGGTGAGGAATTTGATATTTAACGGAGATAATGTTACAGCTGAACAGATGCTTGATCCATATACAGCCTCAACTCCTCATGGTATGCCCTATCAAACAATAGGAAGTTTACATCTACAGTTTGACGAAATCAGTAAGTATGAGAGCTATTATCGCGAACTGGACTTGCAGAAGGCAATAACAACGACTACTTTTATGGCAAACGGAGTTAATTATAAGCGTGAAACGTTCGCTTCGTTTGCTGATAGTGTAATAGTGATGAGACTATCGGCTGATAGTGAAGGTGCAATCAGTACAACACTGTCGTTTACTTCGCCTTTATTTCAAGAATGTGTCAAGAAGGACGATATGACACTACAATTATCAGGAAAATGTAACGATCACGAAGGGGTAGAAGGAAAAATTAAATTTATATGCCTAGTTAAAGCTATCAATGATGGTGGTAGTGTGGTTGTGACAGAAGGGAAAATGCAGATAACTAATGCGACAAGTGTAGTGTTGCTCATATCAGCAGCAACGAACTACATTAATTACCAAGATGTAAGTGGAGATGCGGAAGTACGTGCAACAGCCTTTTTGGATAAAGCCTCTTCAAAGGGATATGATGAGTTAGAGAAAGCTCATGTACAGACTTATAGCGAACAGTTTAACACGTTGTCGTTTACAATGTCGATGACGGGAGAAAGCGGTAAACCTACAGATGAGCGTTTGAGAGATTACCATTTAGGTGGTGATGAATCATTTGTTACTCTGATGTTCCAGTATGGTAGATATTTGTTATTATCGTCCTCTCAGCCTGGTGGATTGCCAGCCAACTTGCAAGGAATTTGGAATAAGGAAACTTATGCACCTTGGGATGGGAAATATACCTTGGACATAAACCTGCAGATGAATTATTGGCCTGCTGATGTGACTAATTTAAAGAGGACTTTTGAACCATTTGTTGATTTCCTCTCAAACCTATCAAAACAAGGAGAGATAACGGCGCGCGAAATGTATCAAGCTGATGGTTGGGTGTGTCATCACAATACTGATATATGGTGTACCACAGGTCCGGTAGATAATGCTTATTATGCGTTTTGGCCAAACGGAGGTGGCTGGCTTGTCACCCATCTTTGGGAACACTATTTGTACAATTGTGATGAAGATTACTTGCGGAAGGTATATCCTATAATAAAAGGAGCGGCAAAATTTTATTTGTCTTTCTTAACACTGCATCCCGACTACAATTGGATGGTAGCATGTCCTTCGCTCTCACCTGAGCATGGATACAATAATTCATCAATCACTGCGGGTTGTACGATGGACAATCAAATAATCTTTGATGTGTTGTCTCAAGCCCGTTCTGCAGCACAAATATTAGAAATAGATAATGTCTTCTGCGATTCCATTAACGATATGTTGGAACAATTGCCACCAATGCAGATAGGTCGTTTTGGGCAACTTCAAGAATGGTTGGAGGATAAAGATACACCGCAAGAGGACCACCGTCACTTGTCACATCTTTATGGATTGTATCCGAGCAACCAGATTTCGCCTTATCGAAATCCCGAATTGTTTCAAGCAGCTGTAAATTCTCTTATCGGTCGTGGGGATGTGGCAACCGGTTGGTCGATAGCCTGGAAGATAAACCTTTGGGCACGTGCTCTAGACGGTAATCATGCTCATCGTATAATTCGTAATATGTTAATGATCTTACCCAATGATAATTCGGCAAACCAGTATCCAAACGGAAGGACTTATCCCAATTTGTTTGATGCACACCCACCTTTCCAAATAGATGGTAATTTTGGATTTACTTCGGGGGTAGCCGAAATGTTGATGCAAAGTCATGATGGTGCCATTTTCTTGTTGCCGGCATTGCCTTCTGTATGGGAGAAAGGGCAAATAAAAGGTTTGTGTGCAAGGGGAGGTTGTGAAGTAGATTTAGAATGGGCGGATTGTCGTTTGACAGAAGTGACGTTAAGAGCTAATGAGGGAGGTTGGGTCAGACTACGTTCGTACGTCCCTTTGACAGGTGATGGCCTATGTAAGATTTCCGATAATCGGTTGGCTCATTTCTATGATGTACCAACTATCAAATCTCCGATAAAGAGTGAGTATGCAAGCGAGCTTATGCCATATTTAAGGGAGATATTTGAGTATGATGTTCAGGTGGAAAAAGATGGTATATATACGTTTGTTGCCGACGACACTTACCAACCTGAAGACATCTATCAGACTACAAACATAACGGTGAGTGCTTTCAATAATCCCGACTTTAAGGAAGGTTCTAAGTGGGAAGTTGTAGGTTCATATCCTTTGAGTTGGGACTTCAAGGGTGCATATTGGAAGCGAACTTGGACGAACTGGACTAGTGGCGATATTGTTGATGCATGGGTTGATTATAATAATGGTGAAACGCTTTCAGGTTATTCTCTTTCTCAGACTTCAAGTCTGTTACCGGCGGGTAATTACTTGGTAAGTTTTGATTGGGGAGCGGCAGTGAATAACGTGCAAGAGGAAGTTATGACCGGAGTTGAGGCTTGGGCTAATGATGTGAGAATAGACTTGACACAATTGGCTACTACAAATCAAACCACTACGCTGTCGGTTTGTTTATCCGAAAATTCAAGGATAGATTTCGGTGTAGAAATGTCGGAACTGACTAATGCAAACTGGTTTTACATAAACAACGTGAAAGTGGAGTATATCGGCAGTAAAGAGCAATATATGAAAGCCTTGAGTTCTATGAAGGCGAGTGAGAACGCCTATATTGATTATAGCTTTCTTATATCCAACTCATTAGGTGTAGAAACTGATTTGCCTAATTGGGAAAAGAACGGTGGCGGTGGTTTCTCGGAAAATCAGGGGACCGTACATTCTGACCTTTTTGGAAGTTTCGCAACGTGTTATTGGAATGCCGCGCCACTCTTAGATAGTGAAGTGATATACCAAGATATTAAAAATCTACCGGCAGGAGAATATAAATTTTCGGCTATAGTGGCCGCTACAATATGGGGTAATGACAATGTGAGTGCATCGGATGTGTATCTGTTCGCAGGTGAGAATACGGTTGATATTGCGACAGCAGACTTTGCCTTACGCGAGGTTACTGCTCATGTTGGTGAGGATGGAAACTTGCGTATTGGCATAAGGACCGGTGCTCATACGGATTGTACTTGGGCCTTTATAACGCATTCTAAGCTTGAAAGAATTAAGGACGCAGTTCAAGATGCCATACAAGACGTTAAGACCATACCTTTTGCAAATAATCACTCCTCTTTTTACACAATCTCGGGCATGAGGGTAGAGAAGGATTTCTTAAAAGAGCATGGAAGAATATATATAAAGGATAAAAAGAAAGTTCTCGTAAGATAAAGTTCAAAAACGAGAAATACAGCGGGAATAGAACCCCGTTGTATTTTCCCTTTCTAACATAGCTATAAAAATGTCATAAAGTGTACACAAAAATGTACTCAAGTATTACATTTTATTTCTCTTTGCTCCGCATTGCAAATGCACTTAATCTAATGTCAATACGATATTCCGGAATAAGTTCAACGTTGCTGATTTCTAAAATATTATCTTCTTGGCTGAAATCCGGAAGCATTTCCTGAGGTATGCCACCCATTTCAATAAATGGAGCGTCTTTTGCTAAAGGGCGAAAGTAGAAGTTCATTTCTTTGCTCTGTTTCAACCTTTCTGTAAAACGTTTCATACTGATGCACCATGGTTTGCCGTGCCAAAAGTGGTCGAGAACCAAATCGTTCTCTATAAAAGCCATAGCGACATCGCCAGTGTACTTTATGTTCAGAAAATAGTCGTTGATGTGTGGTAAGTTTTTCATTTCTGGTTTTACGCACAGATGTCGTCCACCTATTCTTTCCCATTTAACTTGAGGACTTGTCGCCTCAACGGACGCTTGTTGCTTTTTCCATCCGTTTTCGGAGGGATATATAATGTAGTCAACAGTGTTCTTTCCTAAACTTAATAGAGTTGTGCGGTTTTTATCTTGAACAACGGTGGCCGATGTGATGATGAGGCGTCCATCCTCCAATTGTGTCGTTTCTATGGCTTCTTGACGAGTGAGTGTGGTAATGAGGATTCTATTCCCATCAATAGTCTTTAGCTCAAACGTACTTTTCGTACCTGCGGTTGGATGAAATTTTGTTTTTCGTCCTTTTACAGTTTTTTGATCAAAGACGTATTCGGGAGCGATTCCGTCGGGAGCAAAGAAGATGTAATGACTATCGCCTTTTTCTTGAATATGCGCTAGCAGTTGGGCAGTGGCGTATTTGAGTCTTGCACCATTTAAATACATATTAAAGGGTAGTATGATACTCGCATCTTTCTCAAGGGTAAATGTTCCTTTTTCAGGAATCGTCAGTAACTCATTTTTCAAATTGAGCTCTATTTTTAATCCTTCCTGTTTATGGCGATTAGTGTCATGATCTTGAAAATTTGTCATGAATAAGAATCCGCTTCCGTTTTTCATCCGTGCCGCAAAGCGTAAAGTTTCGCGATTAGATGGGCTTATACTGTCATATCCTTCCGGAAGTACTGTTCTCATGGGAGCTAACTTATTACCGAAATTCCTGATAAATGTGTGAATCAGTCTTAAATATTTATACGATTCACTCGTCAAACCAAACTCGCCTATCGGTGCTTGGTAATCGTAACTGATTTTAGGTATGCCCATAGGTTCGTCAGCATAGAATCCGCCACCTGTACGTCTTGGATTGGAACCGCCATGATACATATAGTAACCGATACAGTTAGCTCCTGAACCCAAAGTACGTACCATAAGAGCTTCGGCAGCGCGAGGGTCTATTACGGGTCTGCTTTCATATATCATTTGTATCCCGACACCCATTTCGGCGCAAAAAGAAGGGTACAAATCAGTGTTATAACGAACCGGTGAATAGTCCGGATTATGTTGTATATCCTTGAATAAGCAGAAAGGCGACATACTTGGTTTTTCCCAAAAAGGATAGGTGTAGGCTGCAGTAACAGGTATAGCTTCGTTTCCTATAATTGCGGCATTACCCCAACCTGTAGCGGTGTAGAGTGGAACAATCATCCCGGCTTCTTCTGCCAATCTTTTAAGGGTAAGCATATGCTCTTCGCCAATCTTGGCGGTAGCAATTTCTTTGTTTTGTATACTGACACCAACCAATGCAAATTCTTTATCATAAGTTGCACAGGTGTTGTCCTTGGCTTCGCCGGGGTAGTTTATAGCCCATGGTGCTGCGCTATGCTGATGCTCGTTCTCAATTTGAATGCCGATGATAGGTCCCCCATCCTTATAATAAAGTCCATTTAATTGCTTGCCAATTTCATTATAAAGTCGTTTGACATAAAATAGATACTTGTCGTCGTTAGAGCGTACTTCCATAGGTTTGGCCAAAATCCAATCAGGGAGACCGCCATTTCGGATTTCGCCATGACAGAACGGTCCGATTCGAACGATAACTCTCATGTCGTGTTGCCGGCATATTTCAATGAATTTTCTTAGATTCAGATTCCCATCCCATCGGAATTGATTCTCGTTCTCTTCATGCATATTCCAAAAAACATAGGTGGGAATCACAGTCACGCCTCCTGACTTTATTTTCAGAATAGATTGTTCCCATTCTTTCTCCGGATAACGTGAAAAATGGAATTCTCCTGTCACAGGGATGATAGGTTGCCCGTTTTCACTGACATAAAAACTATTCACTTCCATCCTGCCTCCATCGGGAGATGAGCCTCCAAGTTTTAAGTGACCTTGATGAACTTGATGGGGTATGATAGGCTCATTTAATTTATATATGTTTTGTGTCCATCCGAAGTGACAATATACTATGCTAAACAAAAGAATAATATTTCGGAGTACAATTCGGTTCATAATATTTGAACTTTAAACATTAATTGATAATGGACGTTTGGGGATTTCTTACCCCTTTGGCATCGGTAAGGAATGCTTTCGCGCTACCAAAACGTAAGTACATATCCAAACGTACGGGAAGGTGATTTTGGTCGTCCGTTATGTAAAACGTTACAACTTCCTTTTCTTTACCATCCTTATATTCCACAAAAGAGAAGACTAAGCAACGGTATTTGATTTTACTATCTTCTACTTTAAAGTTCTTTTTACCTCGATAGATGAGGGTTTGTGGTTCCACACGTCCACCGTCTGCCATAGGAAAGTTGATTTTGTCTCCTACTTTATAGTCGGTAGCATCAAAAGAACGAGCACGTAACATCATGCTTATCATATCGTAAACACATTCAGTATAATCCTCTTCATGCTCTCTGATTTCGCCCCGATGGGTACGAAACCATTGTTTGACATGTGTTTTACCCTCTTGATAACTATACCATGACCTGTCAATAGTGTATCGTTCGCCTTCTAATGCACTCTTATTATAATATAAAGGAGTTAGTTCTTCGCTGACAATGCTTGTAAGTGTGTCGCGAAGAACAAAAAAGCGGTCAGCCATTTTGTTGCCTTTTGTCATGAGATGACATTTGTAAGCATCGTTGTTTTCGTAAGTTGTTTTTTCAATATTCATCTTGGCGGACCCCACTGTAAACCAAATGAATTTCCAATTGAAATACAGTTTATATGATAGATTTTCTCCGGGAAGGAATGCGTTATTCTCCGAAGTACATTGTGCGTTCGAGCAAACGGTGGATGCAAATATAATGGTGAAGGTAAGTATGAATCTTTTAAAAGTTTTCATAATGAGTACTATCTATTTTTATTTCTTTCAGCATTCCTTTGTTTAATTTTCTTTTCTGATTCCGGTTTTTGTTTTGTAATAGCCTCCGGTTTTTGTTTGGAAAGAGGGATTCCTCTAACATCCCAATCTTGTTCTATTTCCCATAAGGCTCTCAATATAATCGGTTTGGGAAAATAAAAGACTTCTTCCGGTTGGCAATTTTTGTCGTATGCTCCTGTTGTCCATTTACCATCCCCATTCTTATCTATATATAATCGTAGGTAGTATTCCTTTGGTTGTAAGTAATAAAAGTCTGCCCGGTTATTTTCTGCTCGCACTTCACGTACAACTTTATCGTTGGTGTCTAAAAGTTGTACAACAGCTCCTGTGTCTGGAAGAATTAACTGGATAAATAGTGCACCAAAACTTTCTTCTGGACTAACTGAAATTTCTTTGTTTATAGGTGCGCTGAGTTTATTTAAAATACTCTTGACGGCATTACTATCGGCTTCAAGTTTGTATTTTTCTCCCGGTTGCCATTCTGCATATAGGGTATAACTTCTCAGTCCTTTGTTGGGGAGTAATAAATATGGTTCGTCAATCCAAAGCGTGTCTTTTTTCTTATAAAAGTGGAATGCTGTTGAGTCAATTTCTCCTATAGGTTCATTGAACGTTAGGGTAATATTTTGATTGGGTGCGATGTTTGACGACGGTTTGATTTGGCATTCCAATTCTTCTCTTAAATAAGGATTAGGTCTTGCTTTATATTTCTCCTTCTCTCGCTTTTTTAATTTTTCTTGCGCTTTTTCCCAATCTTTAATCTTTTCTTGTAAGTCCTTGCGTTGACGTTCTCTTGTTATTTTGGGAATAATATCAAGTGTATCAGTACGATATACTAATTGATGTAAGGTGTCAGTATCTAGGTACGTCATGCTTACGGTAAGCGTATCTAAATTTGAAACTAATGTATCAGTAATCCAATAGGTAAGCGTATCATTATGTAATGAACGTTCTAAAACCATATTTTCAATACCTTCAAAGTTTAAGCCTTTGATTTGAGGGATTGTGTCTGATGGTCCAGTAAAATATATCGTGAACATATCAGGTATAGGACGTTCAACTTTTAATAGGTGTAAGTCCTGAAACTCTTCTGAGAACCCTTTTAATACGATGTCATCAGGATAGAAATGAGTATAAGCTACTGTTTTAATCGTGTCAACATGGGTACTATCAATCCAAGTGGTATCTTGTCGGAACGCTAATTCACTTTTGGGTTCAATTATAATAGAGTCAAAGGCTATTTTTTCACTTTTTTGATTGAAAAAGAAATTTCCGTCCATATCGTTAAGTGCGAAAATTCTATATTTGCCAGGTGCAATTCCTTTGATGTTAAAACGGCCGCTTCCATTGGTACGTGAGACACGTTCAAAGGGCAAGGTTGTAAACGCGGTATCGGACAAATTTGAATATAGCCCTACAAGCATTCCTTTGATGGGCTCTAAATTTTCTGATTCTAAAAGAGTCCCGGATACTTCCATTGTATCAATATTAGAACCGGTAGCAAAGGAGTATGTAAAATTCCCCATCGGATTTCCTTCGTTGTTATCTACGATTGCATCCGAGAAATCAATGGTATAGGTAGTATTGTTTTTGAGAGAGTCAAACAGGGTGATATTGATTTTTTTACCAGATGTACTTATTTCTGGCATCTCAATTTGTGGCGGAGATATCACAACTTTCTCGTTCGCACTTTCTATATTGATGTATTCGTCAAATGTGATGCTGATTTTCTTCTTACTATTGTTAATAGACATATTTTGTGGAGTACACTTTTCAACTTTGGGCGGTGTTTCGTCGTATGCACCACCGTCCGGACTACCAATACTAGCACATGAGACGACTATGGTTAAGAGTAAGACAGCAAGATATAATTTTATATTTTTCATGTGATAAGATGCTTTAGTAATTCATTGTAAGCAGTTCATCAATATGCTTTCTAGTGTTGCACAATCTCGGCACTTTATGTTGCCCGCCTAATTTCCCTTTTGATTTAAGCCAATCATTAAATAAGTCTTTACGTGCTATCACTATTTCGAGTGGTTGTAATGTGATGTCTTTGTACCTTTTTGCTTCGTAGTCGGAATTTATTTTCTGAAGCGACATATCTAACAATTCGGAGAAATGTTCAATTGAATCAGGTTCCTTAGAAAATTCAATAAGCCATTGGTGGTGGCATTTACCTTTTGCATCCATATAAACAGGAGCCGCAGTATATTCTAATACTTGTGCACCGGTAGCTTCGCAAGCGGCTTTTAATCCGTGTTCAGCGTTGTCTATAATGAGCTCCTCGCCAAAGGCATTGATAAAGAATTTGGTACGACCTGTAATAATAAACTTGTATGGTTT
This sequence comes from Paraprevotella sp., assembly GCA_017937925.1. Classification (GTDB taxonomy): domain Bacteria; phylum Bacteroidota; class Bacteroidia; order Bacteroidales; family Bacteroidaceae; genus Paraprevotella. The sequence goes on from JAGBCQ010000018.1 coordinate 34,280, forward strand.
TGTTTGGGTAAATTTAATTGTGTCACCAATCATATAACGCCATAGTCCGGAAGATGTACTAATGACCATTGCATAATTTTTCCCAATCTCAACCTCCCACAATGGAATAATTCGTGGTGATTCTTTTTCAATATCTTCTAAAGGAATAAATTCATAAAATACCCCATAATCAATCATGAGTGTCATTGATGGGTCACACAAGTCTGTTTGAATTCCAAAAAATCCTTCACTAGCATTATATGTTTCCATGTAATGCATATTAGGTGATGTAATCAATTGATTATATTGTGATTTATATGGTGTAAATGCCACACCACCATGAAAAAAGACTTCTAAATTCGGCCAAATTTCATTTAGATGTTCTTTGCCGGAAATCTCCAACATACGGGTAATAACTGACAACATCCAAGAAGGGACACCGCTTAGATTTGTTACGTTTTCATTCATGGCAATTCGTGCGATCTTCTCTCTCTTTTCCTCAAAATCTTTTAGTAATGCAATTTCTTTTGGAGGTATTCGGAAATGATTGACAAAAGTACTGACGTTTTCGATTAGGATTGCACTCAAATCGCCAACTAAACTTTTGTTAAGATTATAGTTTGGAGAATGACTCCCACCTAAAATAAGAGCTTTCCCATCAAACATTTTGCTATTTGGATTGTTGCCTAAATACATTGCAACAACATCAGTACCGCCTCTATAATGAGTATCCTTTAAACTGTCTTTTGTTACAGGAATAAATTTGCTTTTGTCGTTTGTAGTTCCTGAAGATTTTGCATACCATTTGGTTAATCCTGGCCATAAAACGTCTCGCTCACCGCGTCTCATACGTTCAATATACCCTTTTAATTCTTCATATGAGTTTATTGGGGTTGAATTAGCGAATTCATTATAGTTTTTAATATTATTGTAGTTGTGCAAATGTCCCCACTCTGTGTGTTGTGCTCTTTTAGTGAGATTTATGAGGACTTTCGTTTGTAAATCCTCTGGATTAACATCATACTTGTTGATTTCTTTCCTTCTCTTATTAAGAAAATAGCTGACGATTCTAGTCTTATCCATATTATCCTTAAAATAATCGTTCAATTCTATTACAAAAGTAATCTAAAGTTATAAGAAACTCGACTTTTATACAGTTTTTAAGGATTTTAGGTGTTTTTAGTCTGTAGAATTTTCTATTTGATCCTCTTGGTTTGTAGATATGAATAAGTTTGGAGAATCCTTTATAAGTTTTAGGGCATTTTGGGCAGCAATTTGTTGGCTTTCTTTTTTTGAATATCCTCTTCCGGTACCACCAATAAAATCTCCAATGCGAGCTTGAGTTATAAAAATAGGTGTACAGGTATCCTCCTTACTTTCTTCTATTAAATCAAAACAAATTTCAATATGTTTCTTCTGCCCCCATTCAATAAGTTTACTTTTGAAGTTCACTTCTTTATATGCCAACTTATCGATGTTGATTAGTCTTTTTAAAATACGTCTCTCAACAAAGCGTTTGCAATAAATGTATCCTTTATCTAAATATATTGCTCCAATTAAAGCTTCAAAAGCGTTGCCGTATATGTAACTATTATGAGAATGTGAGTGGGTAGATGATATGATTAATTTATCCAACTTTATTTCTACAGCTACTTTATTTAAAGTTTCTCTTTGTACAATTTTACTGCGTGTGTTGGTTAAAAAACCTTCGCGTTTGCCTTTGAAGTGTTGAAAAACGACATCGCTTATTATGGCATCAAGAATAGCGTCTCCAAGAAATTCCAAACGTTCATTATTAATCCAACTTCCTTCTTTCTTGTAAGATGAGGATTTGTGATGAATCGCTTGTTTATAATAATGAATATCGGAAGGGTAAAAACCTAATATTTTGTAAAAACAAGAATAAAGTTCCTTTTCTTTTCTGAACGGGAACTTTATTCTATCTATAATACCTTTTATATACACGTTATTCGGTATATTTTTTAAAGATAACACAAGCATTATGACCTCCAAATCCGAATGTGTTGCTTAAAGCTGCGCGGACAGTTCGTTTTTGGGCTTTATTAAATGTGAAGTTTAATTTATAATCTATTTCTTCATCATTGTCATTCTCTTCGTGATTGATAGTTGGCGGTACTACGTCTTGATTAACTGCCATGATACTTGCAAGTGCTTCAACTGCTCCTGCTGCACCTAATAAATGACCGGTCATGGATTTTGTAGAACTGATGTTTAAGTCATACGCATGTTGCCCAAACACATCCTTAATGGCTTTTGCTTCAGAAATATCACCAACATGAGTAGATGTCCCATGAACATTTATGTAGTCAATATCTTCTGGTAGCATTTTAGCATCTTCAAGTGCTCTTTCCATAACTAATTTTGCACCTAATCCTTCTGGGTGAGATGCTGTTATATGGTGAGCGTCCGCAGACATTCCTTCTCCAATCATCTCTGCATAAATTTTAGCACCACGTGCTTTGGCATGTTCTAACTCTTCGAGGATGATGCAGCCAGCACCCTCTCCCATAACAAAACCATCGCGACTTGCGCTAAAAGGACGAGATGCTTTAGTTGGTTCGTCATTTCTAGTGGATAATGCTTTCATTGCATTGAAACCACCAACACCTGCTGGCCAAATCCCTGCTTCAGAGCCACCACTAAGAATCATGGTCGCTTTTCCTAAACGGATTAGATTGAAAGCGTCGGCAATTGCGTGGGTTGAAGATGCACAAGCTGAGGTAGTAGTGTAATTGGGACCATGAAACCCATACATAATAGATATATGTCCGCTTGCAATATCTGTAATCATTTTAGGTATGAAAAAAGGACTATATTTCGGTCCTATTTCTTTCCCTGTAACGGCATAGGCCCCTGCTTCTTCTTCAAATGTATGAAGTCCTCCTATACCAACACCAAATATTACGCCAATGTTATTTTTGTCAATGGTCTCCAAATCAATATGTGAATCTTCAACAGCCATTTTTGCCGATGCAATGGCATACTGAGTAAATAAGTCCATTTTGCGTGCCTCTTTGCGATCCATGTAGTTCGCGGCATCAAATCCTTTTACTTCGCAAGCAAATTGTGTTTTGAATTGTGAGGTATCAAAATGTGTAATTGGTCCGGCACCACTAACCCCATTTAACATATTCTGCCAAGTTTCCTCGGCAGAATTTCCTAATGGAGTTATAGCGCCTAAGCCTGTTACTACAACTCTTTTTAATTCCATATTTAATTTTGATTTACTATGCGTTAGCTTCAATGTAGCTAATAGCGTCACCTACGGTAGAAATTTTTTCAGCTTGGTCATCTGGAATGCTGATACCAAATTCTTTCTCAAACTCCATGATTAATTCTACAGTATCCAATGAGTCGGCACCTAAATCGTTAGTAAAACTTGCTGTTGTTACTACTTCTGCTTCATCAACACCTAATTTATCAACGATGATAGCTTTTACTCTTGATTCAATTTCAGACATAATTGTAATTTTTTGATTATTAATTATAAGTGTATTTAAATCAAGTGCAAAGGAACTTCTTTTTTTTTATTTATGCAAGGAAAGCCCTAAATAAATCGCCTCTTTTTGCACAAAAAGCTATTTATTGTGCAGCTTAAACTATTCTATAAATTCTCTTCTAAGGGGATAATCTCCTCTGTATTTCTCAAAAAGATCTGGGTTATCCTTTAAAAGTTTGCTATCTCTATGTGGATTGTATAAGAATAAGGAGCGTTCTTTTTCGTTCATTTCTTGATATTCTTTTGGAGCTTGGATTTTTGGAGGATAAATATCTAATTGAAGTGGTATGTGGAAATGCTGGCAAATAGCGGTTAAAGTCATGCGGGAGGCATTTGCTTTTCCATCAGCAGAATATCCTGCAATATGTGGTGTTCCTATATATGCATGGGATAAAAGTTCCTTGTTGATATGTGGCTCGTTCTCCCATGTGTCTATGATTGCATATTTAACAATCTTCTTTTTAATAGCTTCTAGCAGTGCTACATTGTCAACTACAGCACCTCTACTAGAATTTATAAGAATAAGATTCTTTCTTATATTTTTAAAGAATTTGGTATCAGCGAGATGGAAAGTTGGATTATCCCCCATTTTGGTTAAAGGTGTATGGAAAGAAATGATGTCACATTCATGTTGTAATTGCCTTAATGAAAGGTAGTCATCAGCGAAAAGTCCTTTTTGTTCCAACTTAAATTTAACCGGAGGGTCACATTTTAGAATTTTTATACCTAATGGTTTTATGGCATTTATGACTGCCTTACCGACGTGGCCGACTCCGACTATTCCTATAGTTGTTTGAGTTAAATCAATACCTTTTTCTTTCTCTAATAGAATAAGGCAAGAACGAATATATTGTCCAACGGATGAAGCATTGCATCCAGGGCAATTAGTCCATGAAATGTGTGCTTTCTTTAAATAGTCAATATCCAAATGATCGTATCCGATAGTAGCAGTGGCAATAAATGAAACTTTACTTCCTTTTAATAGTTCTTCATTGCATTGGGTTCTAGTTCTGACAATAAGAGCATCTGCATCTTTGACGTCGTTATGGGTAATCTTTGAACCATCCAAAAATATTACCTCGTCACAAAGACGGGGCAATGCTTCTTGTATATATGGTATTTTATTGTCAACAACTATTTTCATGATGCAAATTTAATGAGTTTTATAATAGGTTCTATTGCTGAAAAGAAAAACTTTCTTTAGTTTTGCAATAATCTTCTGTTGATGAAGTGATATAAAATTAAAGAGGGATAAGGGGATTTTATATGAAAAATAAAGAGTGGTGGGACAATGTGTTGTACTATATAATATTAGGAGCTTGTCGTTTTTTGGCATTCTTCCCGTTTTGTTTTTTGTATATTCTTTCTGATATTTTATTCTTAGTAGTTTATTATTTAATAGGTTATCGTCGTTCCGTCGTAAGGGATAATCTCTGTCAATCTTTTCCCCAAAAAACAAAAAAGGAAATTCTAGGTATAGAAAAAAAATTCTATCATTTTTTCTGTGATTACATAGTAGAGACAATAAAAGTAGCATCCATTTCTTCAACGAATATACAAAAACATATGAGGTTTATGGAGGTTGAAAAGATGGAAAAAGTATTGTTAGAAGATGGTTATGATTTTATATTTTTGTATTTAGGCCATTATTGCAATTGGGAATGGGTCGCATCTTTGCCGTATTCTCTTTCGTCCCAAATTCATTGTGCCCAAATTTATCATCCATTGTATAATAAGGCGATGGATAGATTCTTTTTGCGTTTAAGAAATCAATATGGTGGTGAATGTGTTCCAATGAAAAACACGCTACGACGTGTAATGCAACTACGCCAAGAAAAACGCCCTACGATTATCGGATTTATTTCGGATCAATTACCCAAAGTGGAAAGTATGCATCTTTTTGTACCCTTTTTGAATCATCCTGAAACAGCCGTTTTTACAGGTGGTGAGCAAATGGGCAAACGCATGAAAGTTGCTTATTATTTTGCCGATATAAAGAGACCACGCAGAGGTTACTATGAAGTTAATTTTATTCGGATGCACAATGATGAATTAGCAGAATCGGCAGAGTATCCAATGACAATTTTATTTATGCGAATGTTGGAACAAATGATTGTGCGTGCGCCACAATATTGGTTATGGACGCATAAACGTTGGAAACGAACTAAGGAAGATTGGTTGAAATGGAATAAGCAACGACAAACGAAATTATGAGGATATGACGGAGAAATACGATTATTTGATAGTGGGCGCAGGACTTTTTGGTTCTGTATTTGCTCATGAGGCTAAGAAAAAAGGTAAACGATGTTTGGTGATTGACAAGCGCAATCATTTAGGAGGAAATATCTATTGTGAAGAGGAAAATGGAATACGTGTACATAAATATGGAGCGCATATTTTCCATACAGACAATAAGGAGGTTTGGGATTATGTAAATAGTTTCGTGGAGTTTAATCGGTTTACCAATTCTCCGTTAGCGAATTATAAAGGCAAATTATATAATTTACCTTTTAATATGAATACGTTTTATCAATTATGGGGGGTTAAAACACCTGAAGAGGCAAAACGAAAAATAATAGAACAACGTGCAGAGTTTGCAAACATTCATGAACCGAAGAATTTAGAAGAACAAGCATTGAAATTATGTGGCTTAGATATCTATAAGTGCTTGATAAAAGGATACACTGAGAAACAATGGGGAAGAGCAGCTACAGATTTACCTCCTTTTATTATTAAACGTGTCCCATTCCGTTACACTTTTGATAATAATTATTTCAATGATGCTTATCAAGGTATCCCTAAGGGGGGATATAATATATTGATAGAAAAACTTTTGGAAGGTGTGGAAGTACGATTAGAAGTTGATTATTTTTTAAATAGGAACTATTGGGACGCTATTGCTGATAAGATTTTATTTACCGGATGTATAGATAAATTTTTTGATTATCAATGTGGTGCGTTGGAATATAGAAGTTTGCGATTTGAACATAAAACCTTCAATATGGAAGATTACCAAGGCAATGCCGTAATTAATTATACTGATGCGGCAATACCTTATACACGAGTAATAGAACACAAGCATTTTGAAACCACAAAAGCTCCTACAACAATTGTCACTTATGAATATCCTGATACATTTGAGTTGGGTAAAGAACCGTATTATCCTGTAAATGATGAGCGAAACTCAAAAATTTATAATAATTATCTCAAAATGACCAAAGAACAGACCAAGGTGTTGTTTGGAGGACGATTAGGAAAATATACTTATGCCGATATGGACGACACGGTGGTTGCAGCATTAAAACTCTGTGAGGAACAGTTTAAAGAATAAAATTTAAGATTAGTAATGGAAGGTATAAATATTATTACGCCGGTGAAGGATTCTATAGATTCAACATTAGAGACAATAAAAGCCATATTGTCTTCTAATATTTCGGTTCCTTACACGTATACGGTGTATAATGATTTCAGTTCTGCAGAAAACACCAAACGTTTGGAGCAAGCTTCGAAAGAGTATGGTTTTACTTTGGTCAATCTCTCGGATGTAACAAATCACCCCTCACCTAATTATTTATTGGTATTACAAATGGCTCAAAAAGAAGCCTTAAAACGAGATTGGGGTTTATTATTAGTCGAGTCAGACGTCATAGTGGGAAAGAATACACTACAGGGACTTTATTATGGGACGAAAATGTGTGAAGACTGTGGAATAGCAGCTGCGGTGACAGTTGATGAAGATGGAGAAATTAATTATCCATATAAATATGCCAAGGGGAGAGAACGTCAGGTTTATGCAGTTCGAAAGCATTGTAGTTTTTGTTGTTCTTTGTTAACACCTCAGTTGTTGAGAAAATATGATTTCAGCCAATTGGATGCATCTAAAAATTGGTTTGATGTAACTATCTCACATGAATCTTTGAGGTTGGGGTTCAAGAATTATTTGTTTACTCTATTACCAGTTGTTCATAGGCCTCATGGGAGTCGTCCTTGGAAACAATTAAAATATAAGAACCCCTTAAAATATTATTGGTTGAAATATACAAAAGGATTGGATAAAATTTGATGTAATGAAATCACTTAAATATATAATACGAGGATTTTTGTCTCACCGAACATTGGTTCTTCATCCCGAATATAAAGCGATGGAAGATTTTATGCAATCACTTCCCGAACGTTTTGTAGCGGGAGAAGGAGAACTCGTTTATAAAGGACGGAACGAACTTCGACGTTTTTTTTATAAGGGTCAGGCTTTCGTCGTAAAATCATTTCATAGGCCAAATTTTATAAATCGTTTTGTTTATGGCATCTTTCGTCCTTCAAAAGCTAAACGTTCTTTTGTTCATGCGAAAATGTTTTTGAATATCGGTGTTGGTACGCCATTCCCTGTAGGATACCTTAATGTGCGTAAAAATCTTCTTTTTGACAGAAGTTATTATGTAACATTGGCTTCAGATTGTCCGTATGTATATAATGATTTATTTTATCAAGAATTTGATTATGCTGATGAGGTGTTGAGAGAAGTAGGGCGTGTTACCGCAAGATTACACGAACATGGATATGCGCATAAGGATTATGGTAGGGGAAATATTTTATTTAAGAAAACAACGGATGGAATAAAAATAGACATTGTTGATTTAAACAGGATGTCTATAGGTCCAATGGATATGAAAGCAGGATGTAAGAACTTAGAGCGTTTGCCTGCTACTCCGCATATGCACCGCCTTATTGCTGAAGAATATGCAAAAATTCGAGGCTTCAATGCAGAAGCTTGTTATAAGTTAATGCAAGAGTATCGTAGCTCTCAACCAGGGAAAATAAATGACCTTTATTGAAAAATGAAAATAATTGCAGTAGTCGTTACATACAACCGTTTGAGTCTTTTAAAAAGAAATATTGCCTGTTTAAAGAAAAATAAACCGGTACATTCTATAATAGTAGTAAATAATGGCAGTACTGACGGAACAAAAGAATGGTTAGCTGGACAAGAAGGATTAATTGTTATCAATCAGCAAAACGTGGGAGGTTCCGGAGGTTTTTATGTAGGTATAAATGAAGCATATCAATTTGGGGCAGATTGGATTTGGTGTATGGATGATGATGTTTTTCCACGTCCTGATTGCTTAGAACAGATGTTGTTATATACAGAGAACAAGTCTCTTGGCATTATGGCTCCTCGTCGTTTGATTGACGGATGTGTTTATACGAATGATTTTTTGACGTATAATTTGACAAATCCTTTTAGTTCGATGTATAAAGGAAGATTGTCGAAAATGCATATTGATGAGCCAATCGAAATTTCAGGTACAGCTTTTGAGGGATTGTTTGTGAAACGTGAAGTTGTTGAAACAATAGGATTACCTAATAAAAATTTATTCATTTTCTGTGACGATACCGATTATTGTTTGCGAGCGGTGCAAGCTGGATTTAAAATATTGTACGTGCCAATGGCATTGATGGACAAGGAGAAATTTTTTTCTGAAGATAGTTGGGCTGAACGGAATAAGAAGAAAAAATGGAAACGTTTTTATCAAATACGTAATTCAACCTATTTAAGCCATCATTATGGAAAGAATTTTGCCGTCAGATACTTGCGTGGTTTCAATGCAGTGATAGGCTTGATGTTGATTGCAGCAGTGACGGCGCCATTCTCGTCGGCATATCAGTGGAGTGATGTAGGTAAACTATGGAGAGCATACCAAGACGGTTTGGCAGAGCGCTTGGGGAAAATGTAAAATTGTAAGCAATGAGAGAAGTAGAATCTACTCCTTTGGTTAGTGTTGTTATACCTAATTATAATTATGCAAGGTATTTGGAGCAACGGATAACTTCTATCTTGAATCAGACGTTCAAGGATTTTGAACTGATATTATTGGATGATTCATCAACGGATAATAGTAGGAAAATCTTGGAACATTATCGTAGTAATCTCCATGTAACACACGTAGAATACAATGAAAAGAACACAGGTAGCCCTTTTAAACAATGGATGAAAGGTATTTTGTTAGCTAAAGGTAAATATGTTTGGATTGCCGAAGCTGACGACTATGCCGAGCCTTTATTTTTAGAGACCTGTGTTCGTTGGGCAGAAAGCGATTCCAATACAGCAATTTGTTATTCTGGTTCATATTTATTTGATGCCCATGGAAATGTAGAGCCCCGGGATGTAAACCATTGGGGAAGGCGTTCAAGAAAAGATGCAACAGTTTTTGATGGTAAGGATTATGCTTGTTGCAATTTGTATTGGAAAAATTATATAATCAATGCAAGTGCAGTTATATTTAGGCGAGAGTATGCAATAAGTCTTGTTAATTCTCATTTTGTAGATATGAGATACTGTGGCGACTGGTTGTTTTGGTTTAAATTGGCCCTTCAAGGAAAAGTTATTGAAGTTTACAAAGAATTGAATTATTTTCGACAACATCCGATGAAAGCGACGACCTTTTCAAGACGTTTCGGCGATGGTATAAAAGAAGATGCTCAAATTATTGTTGAAATGGAAAGCCTATTGGGTGATTTATCTACATATAAAAAGCGATTGCGCAGAGGTTTACTATATAGAAAAGTTAAAAGAATGTCTTTGGCTAATAATATAAAACAAGAACTTTTCACATTTTTGGCCAATACATTAAATAGTTCTATGTCCGACTATTATTTAGAACGTAGAAACCAAATATTACGCTTGTTTTTACCTCGTTTACTGACAATCAAAAGGGAAAGGCTATGATTCGGCCTTTTTTAAAAAAGAATCTATAATATGGCCATACATAGTCTTTTTACCTTGTGACGTTTGGGATTGAAGAGGAATCTTATACGTTACTTTATGAAAATTATACCGAGAACAAAATTCTTGCCATCTGTCCTCTGTAAATTCATCGTTCAAATATTTTCCAAGCGGTCCCATTTCTGTTATAGGAACATTCTCAATCATTTCATAAATGGCTGGTACATATTTTCGTCCGATGGCAAATGTGTAATCCAAAAGCAAGTAATCAATAAGTTTGTCGTGGTGTTTCCAGTAGGCAAGATGCATATCAGCGATGAAAGAGGCAAGAATATTAGACTTGCCGCAAGCCCAAAAGAAACTAACCCAACCTCCTTGTGAAATATTATAATAAATAGGATGGTGATGGCAACTCCAAAAAGATGCGTTGGGGAAAATGAAGTCATCAATGTGCTTGTGGGGAAGCAATAGTGTACTGTCCATCCAAATACCACCATGCTTACTTAATATCATTGCTCTCAATATATCGGAAAAGTGAGTAAGGTCAATAATACCCTTTTCTTGTTTGTCAAGGATATAATCGGGGATGTCAATATATGTCTTGTAATTGTCTTTTGTTATAAGTATGACGGGATGCTTATCTCCATGTAGCTTCATTGCGTTATAACATGCTTTTACAATGTCTGGCATACATTCTTCGCCTTGCCACCAACATGTCCAAATAGGAGAGTTCGGCATTATGGGAACTTGATCCTGTTGTTGGGTGGAATTGGAATAATGTTCAATGATCTCTTTCCCACCATGTGTAATAAGATAATGTACAATGAACTTTTGTTTGCATGTGACAAAGAACTTTTCAATGCGTTTGAAAAATCTCTTTGTTTTCGACATAGGGCGATAGGGATTGCTCATGGGATATCAAAAGCTTGTAATTTAATGTATTTCGGTTTTCTAATATGCAAATAGAATGGTAATAATCTGAAGAAACGTTTGATACGATTTAATAAACTTAGATCAGGGCGGAATCCTTTCCAAGGTGTCATATCTAGGTATTTAAAATATTCGTTCCTAAGTGGATGTTGACTATCGTAATCCCAAGGCTTGCGATTGGTATAATGCAAAATGATGGGATTCTTTAGTACTTCTCCGAATTTTTCAATCCATTCCTGATTCATTTGTTTGGGATTCCTATAAAACCCGTCTTGTACGTTCCAATAAAGATTAACTAGAACCTTGTCCTTGTGTAAAATGCTATTCAATAAATCTTGGTCATTGAATAAAATTCTCTCAGGATATTTATGGTAATACTCTATACAAGCGCTCCCAACATGATGTTCTCTCCAATATTTTAGGTTTATCATCAATACTCCGGCATTAAAATAAGAGTCTTCCATCGGATACTTTAGAATTTCGTATCTGCCCTCTTCTTTGCAACCGATATCTTCTACGGCAGCAACTCCAATGCCATCAAGAGTAGTCAACCAATACGACTTGATACTTCCTAATATAACGATGTCACAATCTAAATAAAGTAATCTGTCAATATCATTTGGTAAAATTTCGGCTAGAATGCATCGATAATAGGTTGCCATAGAGATACGTTTGCTGAATTTCCTTATTGTCAATCCTTTTAGTAATTCTGCATCAGGAGTATAGAAACACACTTTGTTTTCATAATTTTCAGCTAATCCTATCAATGTCTTCTTGTTTCTTTCATTGAGGTCATTCGCTAAAATATGAACAGTTATAGTTTCCTCTTTGTTATTCTCAAAAAGTGATACCATTGTGACAGCACAATGCCTAACGTAGTTACTATCAATGTTGAATGCGACGTGTATCATATAGTGTTTTTATTATTTTATTTGCCCGGAAAGACGGAAATACTTCTCCAATACGAGTAATGATATAAGTGTCTCTCGTTTTTTGTTTTGAAATTGTCTGACAAATTCATGAGCGTTTCTAATGATTTCTTCGGCCTTGTCGGGGTGTGAAATGTAGTATTGGAGTTTCTCTTCTAAATCAGAGAAATCTTCTTTGACTTCAACGTAATGGTAGTCGGGGATGAGCGTACCTTCCATAAACCAAGTTTCACATGTGGGTTTTGTCATTACTGCTAATGAGTTGGACGACATGACCCATTTTAAATTGGAAGCCACATCATTCCCTTCTAGTGCCATGATAAATTTGTAATCCAAATGTTCCTTAATGGTTTTCTTCTCGGTCATCCATTCATTTGGGCACCCTTCATTTTTGCCTACAACGCCGCAATCAAACATGGGATTTGTAAAAAACATCTCCAAGAATTTGGTTCTAACCCTGCTTTGACGAATTTTTCCACGGAATATGACCAAATCTTTCTTTTCACGGAAGGGTTTTGTGTCGTTGACAAACATAAAATGGCGCAACTTATCCAATTTGAGGATTACAGAGTTACTATTATCTCCTTCTAACAATCTGCTTTTGACAATAGTAGGAACTGTAGGGGTAAAATACACATCACCGGGGCAGAAATTCCATCTAAGTTTTTTAGAAAACCAACGTGTTATTTCGTGCTGGTCTAAGTAATAAGCTGTATGAAAAGTCTTTCGTTTATAATCTCCTGTCTTGCCGGTGAAATATAACCAACTGCGCTCTCTGCGAATGGAGTCTTTATCATCAATCTTAAATGGAGCAGATGTCTTGATGTAGTAATTGACTCTTTTTGTAATGTAGTCGTAATCATCTCTTTTTTTTGCCTGCTTTAAAGTTCGAGAAAGTTTGCGTTGGAATAGGCAATTGGGAATAAGAGACGTTAATAATCCTGATAAGAAATTAAAGAATTTGTTAGGTTTCCCACTATTGAGTTTGTATATGATGCTATCTGCCATTATAGTGATATTTTTTCGTTCCGTAATATTTTGTTCTTATAAAAAGCAATCTTTGCAAATTTACATTTTTTTAGAATTGTCACAAAGTAAATTAAAAAGTTTTGATTTTAGAGGTCGTCTTTTCATAGAAAAAACAACCTGCGGAGATCACGAAAATGGCGGACGTCCGTCGTTGAAACGAGAACAGTCTGTCATCGCGACGACGGACGTCCAACATTTTATTCTCGTAAGTAGTACGTTTTTCAGAGCTTTTATTTGTGAGAAGTGAACATCAGATTTTTCTCGGAAAGTGGTAATTATTGCCCTCAAGCTATTTGCGTTCGGTTGAAAAATCAGTATTGATTACTTAGTTAAAAAGTTTTTTATATCTTTGCAAAGATTCTATTCAAATGAACTTATGATTAAACAATTTTTCTCATTGTTGGGGCGCTACTTGAAACCCTATCGTAAATATCTGACTTGGGCAGTTATCCTTAATTTTGTGTCACAATGGATGAATGTCTTCTCATTTATGGCATTGATTCCGATATTGAACATCTTGTTTAAGATTGATAGTGCCACTTATGAGTACATCCCTATGTCATGGGATAATTTAAATAAAGACATTTTAATAAATAATGCCTATTATTACATCAATCATCTGATAGAACTATATGGACCATTCATGATATTGGTGGCGATGGGTGTAGTACTTATCATCATGACACTTTTGAAAACAGCAGGTTATTTTGCATCTGCTGCTGTTATGGTCCCATTGCGCACCGGAATAGTGAGAGATATTCGTATAGAGGTGTATAATAAAGTACTAAGATTGCCTTTGAGTTTCTTCTCTGAGGAACGAAAGGGAGACATTATAGCTCGTATGACTGCTGATGTGCAAGTGGTTGAAAATTCCTTAACTAGTTCTATCGATATGTTGATTCGTAATCCGATAGCATTAGCCATTTATTTTTTCACATTGTTTGCTGTTAGTTGGCAATTGACACTTTTTGTCCTTTTGGTCTTACCATTTGCAGGATGGATTATGGGCGTAGTAAGTCGTAAGTTGAAAAGTCAATCTGTGGCAGCGCAAGGACAGTATGGTGATATAATGGCTCAATTGGATGAAACCTTGGGTGGTTTACGAATCATAAAGGCATTTATAGCTGAGACAAAAATGGCAGCTCGTTTTAAGAAGATAAATGATGGTTTTCGGGCAGCTATGAACGCAATGGTAATTCGTCAAAGTTCTGCGCATCCTATGAGTGAATTTTTGGGAACATGTGTGATTGTTATTGTTTTGTGGTTTGGCGGTTTCTTGATTTTGAGTAAAAGTTCACCGATTGATGCGGCAACTTTTATATTCTATATGGTGATTCTTTACAGCATCATCAATCCATTGAAGGAATTCTCAAAAGCATTCTATAATATTCCTCTTGGATTGGCAAGTATGGATCGTATAGATATGATACTAAAAGCAGAGAACCCGATTAAAGACCCTGTAAATCCAAAGCCACTGAATGAATTTACATCAGAATTGGAGTTCCGTGACATTTCATTCAGTTATGTAGAGGGTCGTCAAGTCTTGAAACATATAAATCTTAAAGTTCCTAAAGGGAAAACCATAGCATTAGTAGGTCAGTCAGGTTCGGGAAAATCAACAATGGTTGATTTGGTACCTCGATATCATGATGTAAAGGAAGGTGAATTGTTGATTGACGGCAAAAATATTAAGGATGTGTCTATTACATCTTTACGTGCCCTAATAGGAAATGTCAATCAAGAAGCCATTTTGTTTAATGATACGTTCTATAATAATATAACATTCGGAGTAGAGAATGCTACAATGGAGCAAGTTATAGAGGCCGCAAAGATTGCCAATGCTCATGATTTTATCATGGAGTCGGAAAAAGGTTATGATACTATGATTGGCGACCGTGGCGGTCGTCTGTCTGGCGGACAACGTCAGCGTGTCAGCATTGCTCGTGCCATTTTAAAGAATCCTCCAATCTTGATTTTGGATGAGGCAACTTCAGCTTTGGATACTGAGTCAGAACGTTTAGTTCAAGAGGCCTTGGAGCGTTTGATGAAATCGCGCACGACTATAGCCATAGCTCACCGTTTGAGTACCATCAAGAATGCCGATGAAATCTGTGTCCTTTACGAAGGAGAGATAGTGGAACGTGGAACACACGAAGATTTGATAGCTTTGGATGGCTATTACAAGAAGTTGAACGATATGCAGAGTCTATAGTAGGATTCAATGGAGGATGGACGCAAAATATTATATATATTAGCACCAAATGATAGGTTCAATTATGGTGACTTGCTTTTCCCTTATATAATTAAGCACTATCTTGCCGGGTGTGTTGATGAATTTATATGTTGTTCTACAACCGATTCTGACTTAAGTGCTAGAGGCGGAGACAAAACAAGAGGTCTCAGGATATTGAATAGACTTAATGCGAGAAATAAAAATATATTAGTTGTCGCGGGTGGAGAGTCATTGTTAGTGAATTGGGAATGTATCCTTAGTTATGTATTTCCGTTAATTGATAGTGTTATTAGGTCTTCCTATAAACCAATTAGAAAATTCTTTGGAAATATAACTTATTCTCTACTACCATATTGGCTCAAATTAAAGGGTATAAAGACTTCATTCCCTTATACAATAGGTAGGAATGAATTAAGGCACTTGCATATGGTTTTATATAATTCTGTGGGTGGTACTGAATTGCGAAGCTTGCCGAAAGCATTGACGAAAGAGAGTTTATTTTTATTGACAGATTCAGATTACCTTGCAGTAAGAGATAACTTGACGAATGAGATTTTAAGTGAGTATGGAGTTTCTTCTTCACTAGTAGCCGATAGTGCAATTCTAATGTCAGAAATCTTTGATAATGTATATTTGGACATAAGAACAACTCTTACTAAAGATTTATTCCAAGATAGTCCTTATGTTTTTTTTCAAATAAATAATGGGATAGCAAGTCGAGATTATATAAAAGTAGTTAAACATCTTCAAGAAATTCGCGAGATAACTAAGTGTAAAATTTGCTTGTGCCCTATAGGAACAGCCTTAGGTCATGAGGACGATGTGGCGCTAGAAGTTATTTATAAACAAATAGATGATAAGGACGTAGTATTGGTAAAATCTCCAACTATATGGGATATTATGTCACTTATAAAAAATGCTCGTTTGTATGTAGGTACAAGTTTACATGGTGTAATAACCGCCATGAGTTTTGGAATTCCATTTGTTGGAGTTGAGGTAAAGAAGATAAGGACTTATCTAGAGACATGGACTCCGGAAACTTCTAAATTGTTGTTTTGTAAAATAGACCAAATATCTAAAAGAACTATTACAGCCTTAGAAATTGGTCCTGTGAATGCGGATAAACAAAAGGAATCTGTTAAAAACTCGTTCGAAAAAATGCGTAAAATGATAAGTATGTTGTAATCGTTTAATTTCTCTTATGCCAAAGGGCTTTCCATATCATATGAAAACTTAGACCATAACGTTTTCGATTGTAAAGAACTTTGCAAAGTGTGAGTTTCGGTGCATGGTTTAATGAGTACCTTGAGTTATTCTTTACGTGGTGTCGTAATAACCAATACAGAACGTCAGAATTTTCGAACAGATTGTTCTTTATTATTTTAATGCACTCCTCAATATATTGTTTTGACGCTTCTAGCTTCTTTATTGTATTTTGATCATCTTTAGAAGATATGTTACTTCCGCTTTGTCTGAAATGTACAAGGAACTCATAAGATGATGCGATTCCTCCTTTTTCTGCATATTTATATACGGTAAGATAGTCTGCGTACCATGCCAATGGTAATAGAGCGTACCCATTTCCTTTAATTAGGCTCTCTCTTCTAAATAACCATTCAGAAATAGTCTGATATCTACAATTTTTGAAGACGTGCCACATATAATCATAGAGGTTTTCCCATTCAGGAGCACTTGGAAATTGATTAATTCTTTTCCCGGAAAAATCTATAATGTCTGCCCTTGTTCTAAATACATTTGTTTGTGGATATTTTTCTGCTAATAAAAGCATTTTTTCTATAAATGTAGATTCGTAAATATCATCATCACATAGCAATGCAAAAAAATCTCCGCTAGCATAAGAGAGACATTTATTCCAATTGTATGCAGGATTCTCACCACCAAGGTTTTTGGCGTTTTTATAATATTTAATTCTAGCATCATTGTATGAAAGAACAACACGATCAACATCCTCAGGAGAACAGTCATTTACAATGATTAACTCTATATTTCTGTGAGTTTGGTTGAGTGCAGATTCAATAGCCTCTTTTAAAAATGTGCTTTTATATGCTGGTATGGCAATGGTTACTAGCGGATGATGATTATTCATATGAATCTAATTTATAAAGAGCCAATCGTTTAGAACGCATTTCTTCAAAGTTAAAGATATTGGAAAATTTTTGTTGCGCATTATTTACTAATTGCTTTTGTAATTCCTTATTTGCCAATAATTCAATGATTGCTGCAGCAAACTCTTCTGGAGAATCAACAATCATACACTCGTTAGGTGTAAGTGGCAATCCTTCATATCCTTTAGATGTTGTTATGATAGGTGATCCGGAAGATATGGAATCTAGAATTTTCATTCTCATACCGCTCCCAATACGGAGAGGAATGATGGAAATTTTGCCATTGATATATGCTCCCAAATCATCTACAAATCCTGTAAAATGAAGATTTGGTTTAATTTTTAGGAGCTTTTCTTGTATTTCTTTGTTCCAATTGCCAACAATGTTTATGGTGGGATTACATCCTGCTTTCTTCAATAATGGATCAATTTCTTTGCAAAACCACATGATGCCATCAGCATTAGGGAAGTGAAATCCGCCTCCAATATAAACAAGTTCGCTTGTTGGTTCTTCTGCAGCAGGTAGAAACTTTTGTGTACTAACTATGGCCGGCGAGACATAAATATTAAGATTTTTGTCTTCTTTTAGCATAACCTGCTTATCCACTTCAGTAAGAGCCACAATCTTATTGTAGTGTGATAGAGCTTTTAATTCCATATCTTTTAAGAATTGGTATCTGAATTCATCACTAGGATGTTTATCAAGAAATAAATCCAGTTCATTTTTGTTCCTGACAAATCTAATTTCATGTTGTATGAAAATTTTTTTTGGTTCAGGAGGTAGTAAGTACACTAATTGAAGACACTCGTAAAATTCAATTTGGATAATATCAAAGCCTTTTCTTGATATACTCCACACAAAGTTTTGAAATTCTGTTGGGAAAAATGGAAGCTCATGGTTGAGTAACGAATTCTCGCGAACAAAATCTTCTTCTAGTGCTATTGGTTTTGTATTTTTATAGGCGCCACTATTCTTTTGACTATTTTTTCTAATTCTTCTTTGTATTTTTCTATTAGTTGTACGATTTATGGCATTAAGTAGGCGAAAATAAATACTGTGTGGTTGGCTTTCTTGAGAACAAAGGTTTCTGTATGCATAAAATGTAACATTATCCCATTCCTTTTTGAGGGCATTCATCGCTTTCCTTTCAGCATTATGTTTGAGGTAAAATATGAGAGATACCTCATGCTTTTTCCTAATAGCATCTATCATGCTAAATGTGGCTTGATTGCCTCCAGAATCAAGCGGATATGGAATATATTGAAGGATAAATAAGATTTTCATATAAACACAGTTCCTAATTATAAACTACTATATATTTCATTCCTTATAGAATATAAGTTCTTAACATTATACAGTTTTTCGTTTTGTTGTTTTGCTCTAATTGCAATGTTTTCTTGTAATTTTTTGTCTTGAATTAAGTGAATAAGATTGTTGGCAAATAATGTTGCATCATCGGCTATTAGACATTCAACTTGATGTCTGAAATCTAATCCTTCCACCCCTTTGGAAGTTGTGACAAATGGTGACATAGCATCAATAGCTTCTAATATTTTGACACGTAACCCACTTCCAATTCTTAATGGGACTATAGAAATTTTTCCATTAAGAAATTGAGCTAAATTGTCGATATAACCTACGAATTCAATCTCTGGATTTTTTTTTGTGATGGTTTGTCGGTCTTGTTCTCTCCATTTCCCGGTTACATAAAGCTTGAAATTGGGGAGTTGTTGTTTAACTAAAGGTAATATTTCTAAGCAGAACCAATGCAGAGCGTCATTATTGGGGAAATGATTGCCGCTTCCTACAAATGCAAATTCATTGCAAGGCTTGAATGGAATATTGCTATTACATACTGCGATATTGATAGGAGATGCAGTAATCTTCTGTTCAGGAATATATTTCGCTAGAATATTTTTATCCGTTTCGGTAAGCGTAACAATATGGTCAAAATTTTTAAGTGCCGAAATTTCGGACGCTTTCAATTGCTCCAATAAGATATAATCGTTTGGGTCTTGTTCTTTGAATAAGGAGACTTCATTTTCATTTCGAATGAATCTTAATTCATGATGTATAAATACCTTTTTTGTGTTTTTGGGAAGTAAATAACCTAAATACAGATATTCGTACATTTCTACTTGAATAATATCAAATCCACGATGAGAAACGTCTTTAATAAATCGAAGAAAACCTGGATTATAACTAACAATACTATTGTATAGTGAAGAGTTAGCTCGAGCCATGTCTCCTTTAGGATTATGTAAAGTCCACCATTTGTATGCCCGTTTATATTTACGAATAAAAGCTTTTTGAAGATATCTTAGTATTCTGCAATAAAGGCTTTGTGGAAAATTCTCCTCGGAATACTCTTCTTGCCCAAAATATAAGAAGAAAGTGACGTCTGACCATTCTCTCTTCAATTGCTCAACTAATTCAGCTTTATGTTGCTGAGGTTTTGCTTTTGCTCCATGACTTCTGATGTCTAATGCAATAGATATTTTGTTGCTCTTTCTTAGTTGATTAATCATTGAGAAAATAACATTGTTACCTCCACAATCTAATGGGTAAGGAATGTATGGCAGTATAATTAACAATGTTCGCATATTAGTTGGCTTTTGTGCAAAGATAAGTATTTGCATTTTGTTAACAAATTTTTTTAATAAGAAAACATATAGATATAGAATTGCCAGTTTGATTCTAAATTCGTAAGATTGCTAAAAGGACTATGCTTATCCCATAGTTATGAAAGCAACTTGTTAACTCTATTTAACAAGTTGTTGTGAGTAGTACAATGATAATTTATATATTTTTGTATATAATATTAATCTTGTTTTTATATTATGAAGAATTTTTTGTTGTGCGCCCTTTTCGCAGTTTTTGTACTAGGGATAAATGCCCAAACGGGTAAGGAATTGACATTTCAAAAATGGGCATTGACACCGCCTATGGGTTGGAATTCATGGGATTGTTTTGGTCCCACAGTTGTTGAGGATGAAGTAAAAGCCAACGCTGATTATATGGCTGAAAAATTGGCTGCATACGGTTGGGAGTATGTAGTGGTGGACATTCGATGGTTTGTGGAGAACGATAAGGCCGGTGGATACAATCAAACGAATCCAATTTATGTTTACGATGAGTATGGACGTTATACGCCGGCATTGAATCGTTTCCCGTCGGCGGCTAATGGAGTTGGCTTTCGTGCATTGGCTGATTACGTGCATAGTAAGGGATTGAAGTTTGGTATTCACTTGATGCGTGGATTGCCGAAGATTGCAGCGGAGAAGAAATTACCGGTAAAAGGTACGAATGGTATTACTTGTGATATGATTGCCAATAATGACTCCGCTTGTACATGGTTGCGTGACAATTACAAAGTAGATTATTCGAAACCGGGAGCGCAGGAATATTATAATTCATGTTTTGAATTGTATGCGGAATGGGGAGTTGACTTTGTTAAGATTGATGATTTAGCTCGTCCATACCATACCGCTGAAATAGAAATGATTCGCAAGGCGATAGATAATTGTGGTCGTCCAATCGTTTTGAGTATTTCTCCGGGAGAAACTCCTCTTGGTGAGGTTGAGCATGTTAAGAATCATGCAAATATGTGGCGTACAGTGGATGATTTCTGGGACAATTGGAGTCAGTTGAATTATCAGTTCCAAGTGTGTGCGAAGTGGGCACCTTATATAGCTCCGGGTACGTGGCCTGATGCGGATATGTTGCCGTTGGGTAAAATCAGTATTCGTGGAGAGCGTGGCGCAGAGCGTTGGACACAATTTACTCGTGACGAGCAATATACGATGATGAATTTGTGGACGATATTTAAATCTCCTTTGATGTTTGGTGGTGACTTGCCACAGAATGACGCTGCCACGGATTCGCTTTTGACGAATAAGGATGTATTGTATATGCATCATTATTCCGCCAACAACCGACAGTTGAGTCGAATTGATAATCGTATTATTTGGGCGGCAGATGATCCGGCTAATGGTGACAAATTCGTAGCACTCTTTAATACGGGTGGTTCGGACTTTATAAACCCTAAGAATGCATTGTGGCGTAGCGGTACGATTTCTTATCTGACAACAGGATATGCTACTGATGCTGATGTGGAGATTCCCGAAGGTAGTTCTCAATTGGCTTTGGTAGTAACCGATGGTGGTGATGGATACGATTGCGACCATGCCGATTGGATTACCCCTACTGTTATCATGAATGATGGTTCGGAAATAGATTTGACTACTCAAACATACCTTAGAGGCACTTGCGGATGGGGAAGTCTGGGTGTGAATAAAAATCTTAGTGGTGGAACACTTTCTATCGATGGCAATAAATATTCTAAAGGTTTTGCAGTCCACGCAAACTCTATATTGCTGTTTGACCTTCCTGAAGGTGCAGTGCGTTTTAAGGCACATGCCGGTATTGATAACACGGGAAGTGACCAAGGAAGTAAATCATCTGTAGAATTCTTGGTATTTAACGAGGACCCTACATTACGTACCGAAACGACCGATCAATGGAGTGGGGGTAATGTAACAATCAAGGTTGATCCGGGCAAGCAAGTAGCTTGTAGTGGTTACATTGGTAAGAAAGGCAAGCAACTGGCTAATATAGAAGCAGATATTACAGGTGCTGAGAAGTTGTATTTGGTTGTAACTAATGGTGGTGATGGTTTGAGTTACGACCATGCAGATTGGGCAAATCCCGTGTTAGTAGATAAGGATGGTAATGAAGTTTCTTTAACGACTTTAAATTGGGATGCAAATCCTGTCAATGGATGGAATGCGCCTAAGAAAAACACCAATAACGATGGTGGAAGAATAAGTATTAATGGTATAGCTTACGACTATGGTTTTGGCGTAAATGCTCCATCTATGTTGACGTTTACTTTGCCGGAAGGACATGAATATGTAACATTTAAATCAGTAGTGGGTTATGATGATGATGTTGCAAATGCAGCATCAGGTGTATCAATGGAATTTCGTGTGTTTACAGAAGAACCGACTCCTGGCGTATATGAGTCAATAGCATTGGATTTGACGCAATTAGGTTTTGCTTCAGATCAGCTTTGTAAGATTACTGAGATGTGGAAGGGTACAGAAATGGGAACTTTCAAAAATGCAGAGTTCGCTCCGCAGGTTAAATCACATGCTAGTGGGCTATATCGTGTTTCTGCTGTAGAACGTTCTGTGGGTGCATCTGTGAATGTGAATGTTACTGAAGAAAATCCGATTTCTGGAGAGTCATTTGATGTTGAAATTTCCGTGTCAGGCGGTGAATACGAAGGGGCTTATGTTCAAGTGCTTTGTGACAATGAGATTATAGGTACGTTACCTTTGGATTCCGATGGAACAATAAACTTTGTATGTACCTTGTATGGTGGCGAACATGTGTTACAAGTAAAATATAGTGGAACCACCTCTACCGCAGCTGCTGTATCAGAAGAAATTACTATAATTGTGGAAGGCGCCGGTGAAGATTTAACTTTGTTGCAGCAACGTTTACAGAGTCTTTTGGAAGATGCCAATGCTATTGACCAAACAAAGATAGCAGGTGCAACTAGAACACCATTGGTTGATGCGGTTGCGGTAGCTACTCCTATTGAAGGGAAAAGTAAGTCTGAATTAGAAAACTCTATTTCCGTATTGCAAACTGCAATAGATGATGCTCGTTTGTCCATGACTGCAATGACGACTCTTGAAACTACAATAAGTGAAGCGACGGTTTTTCTCTCAGCCATCAGTGAGTCTGACGCAAAGAATTCATTGGTGGCAGTAATAGAAGAGAGTGAGAGCGTGTATGCGTCAAATCTTTCTACTATTGAAGACGTGAATGTAGCAAATGATAAATTGAAAGCACAGATAAAGGAAACGAAGTTGACAGCACAACCCATTCCGGGACAATATTTTGATATGACAGAGTATTTGGTAAATCCTAGTTTTGAGTCTAAAACAGAAGGTTGGAATCTAACCAAAACAGTCTCGGGTTGGGAATCCTTTGATACGTGGGGCGACCGTCCTGCTGCTGACGGACTTAGTTTTGTCAGTGTGTGTTATCAGAATATAACAAGTCTTGATATGTTCCAGTCTGTTAGAAATCTTCCTGCAGGCTATTATCAAGTAAAAGCGAGTTTGCGTAATACAGACGGAGTGAGTTATCTTTCTGACCAAAGAGTCTATGCGTTAGTGCGCGGTACTCTTTTTGAATCCGATTATTTAACTGAAGTTGGTGGTGAAGACAATAACGCATGGTTTGAGTTGACAGCAGATAATGTCCTTATTAACGAGGGGCAGACGCTGCGTTTGGGAATCCGTTCTACTGGTACGGGTTCAGGAACAAAAGGATGGTTTCAAGCAGACCATTTCCGTTTGTATTATCTAGGAGCCAATCCTACAGCTATAGACGAAGTGTCTAATGAATATGAAGGTGTGAAAGTGCTTCCGCAAGAAGGTGGAATTCATGTTATTTCTTCCGTAGAATGTCAACTTCCTGTATATGTTCTGAATGGCACCTTATTTAAGATGGTTGATATTCAAGTGGGTGTACAGAATATCGCATTACCGCATGGACATTATGTTGTTAATGGCAAAGTGTTGTTAGTGAAATAACAAAAACAAATTTGTTTATTGGAATAAGATGAGGGACTGTGCGCGCACAGTCCCTTTTTATCTATCTTATTATAATCTTTTTGCCCTTGACGATGTATAAACCTTTAGGTAAACCGTCGGTAGCGGTTGATGCATTGGTTGTGCTGCGCACCAATCTGCCGTCTATAGAATAAATATTGATATTAGAATCGGAATCGGATGTCGGCAATACAATGTCTGTAGCAGTAGTATTGACGTAAAGAGTTACTGCTTTTTGCCCTGACTTATAGCATGCAAATCGAGGTGCGCCCGAGTTGTATTGAATAGAACGATTGCTATACGCTTTGTTTGAAATAACGGTAGTACCATTGCTGATATTGATGTACCATAGCGCATTATCCGAAGATGCTTCTGTCGCATAGTTTAACTTATTCTTTCCCGCATCCAATGAAAGATATACCTGTTCGGTCGCATCGTATAAGGTGTATGCATCCGAGCTACCTCCAAGAGTCATTTGGTATGGAAATCCTTCTGCATTCACTTCTGTTTGGATAACTCCATCGGAATGTGCAATGTCACAATAATCACGGATGTCACCTGCAGATGCTGACATTGCAGTATTTTCACCTTCGCAAACGATAAGATAATACTTGCCGGTTTTTAAATCTGTAGCAGATGTTACTTTATTGAATGTTTGTATGCCTTCAAAACTATCAGTACCGCTATCATCTTTCTCCTCTTCCTCTTCAGTAGGTGGAGTCGGGTTCTCAGGCTCAGTCTCCGTTTCGTCATCAGGATTATTATAATTACTCGGATCAAATGCTTTGTCTTTCATGTCACCCCAAACGTATTGTTCCAATCCCGGAAAATCTATATACGGATTCCGATTGTATTGAATTTCGTAAACAGCATTATTGCGAGCGATTTCTTTTTCGCTTACAGGGTCTTCCTTGGCCCATCTCAGTAACATCTCAATAGCCCATGTCGTATATGCAGGATAACTATTACCGGAGAGCATAGGACTATCCCAATTATCAATAAGGTCCTCATAGCGTGTTGCCATATAAAAATAGGTACGCGCGAAGTCACCTTTGTATTCGTCTGCTGGTTCAAAAACAGTTCCGCTGTAACCACTGATGGAAGAAGGACCTAGTTTGCTATAACCATTATTTGAAGTTTTACTAGGACTATTGGTTTCTCCAAAAGGGTAATTGCTACGCATCCCATTTATGTAACCATCAGTAGGGTAAAGGTGAAATAAATCGGTATACATAGGGCTAGCATCGTTGAACCAACTTTTAGGGAAAGAATGTTCACGATTGTAGCAAGAACCTTCGCCACTATAGTTGCCACATTGGTCTTCAATGAAAGTATAGTGGGTTGTGTTTGAATACATATCCCATACCGAACCGTCTGAGCGAGCGTCGGTATATTGCATATCTGTCCAAAGTTGTGAATAACTACGTGAGTTATGACCGTCTATAATGCCGAATAAGGCTGTTTTAAGCGCACTGCCTTTATATCCTTTGGCATCATTGTAGTATCCATTCGGTGCTTGCGCAACAAGAATGACACAAGCAATTAGAAATGACAGAAAGAAAGATATACGTTTCATATCGTTTTTATTTATTCTCTATTAGCACGTTTACGCTCTAAATGGTCAAGAATGACTTTTCTCATACGCATGCTTTTGGGAGTAACCTCTACGTATTCGTCCTCACGGATATATTCCAAAGCTTCTTCCAAAGATAGGATGGTGGCAGGTACGATACGTGCCTTCTCGTCCGAACCGGAAGCGCGCATATTGGTCAACTGCTTGCTCTTTGTTACGTTGATGACTAAATCATTGTCATGGATATGTTCGCCAACAATTTGTCCTGCATAGACAGCGTCTTGCGGTTCGATAAAGAATTTACCGCGATCTTGCAGGTTGTTGATGGCGTATGCAAATGCCGTACCGCTTTCCAATGCAATCATGGCGCCATTGCTACGTCTTGAAATATCGCCTTTATATGGTTGGTATTCCAAAAATCGGTGTGCCATAATCGCTTCTCCTTGACTAGCGGTAAGTACGTTTGTACGCAACCCGATGATACCGCGCGATGGGATGTTGAATTCAATGTTTACACGATCGCCTTGCGTTTCCATAGAAGTCATCTCTCCCTTTCTGCGTGTAACCATATCAATCATTTTACTAGAGAACTCTTCGGGCACATTGATGGTGAGTTCCTCTATCGGTTCACATTTTTCTCCGTTAATTTCTTTGTAAATAACTTGAGGTTGACCAACTTGTAGTTCGTAACCTTCACGGCGCATGGTTTCTACTAATACAGAAAGATGAAGAACACCACGACCGGCTACTATCCAACGGTCAGTATATCCTTCCGGTAACGAAACTCTCAAGGCAAGGTTCTTTTCCAATTCCTTTTCTAAACGGTCGTTAATGTGTCGACTGGTGCAGAATTTACCTTCTTTACCGAAGAATGGTGAGTCGTTGATGGTAAACAACATACTCATGGTAGGTTCGTCAATGGAAATGGTTGGAAGTGGCTCCGGATTTTCAAAATCACAAATTGTATCACCAATTTCAAACTTTTCCAATCCGACGATGGCGCATATATCTCCTGATGAGACTTCGTTCGTTTTTTGGCGTCCCATACCGGTAAATGTATGCAGTTCCTTAATCTTGGTTTTTTCTTTCGACCCATCGCGATGGCAAATGGTAATGTTCATGCCTTCTTTCAGAGTTCCTCGATGAACACGTCCAACAGCGATTCTTCCGGTGTAGTTGGAGTAATCTAATGATGTAATCAGCATTTGCGGTGTCCCTTCCAATTGTTTTGGAGCCGGAATGTGTTCCAATATTCTATCCAAAAGGTAGTAAATATTGTCAGTAGGGGTGTTCCAATCCTCACTCATCCAATTGTTCTTGGCAGAACCATAGATAACAGGGAAATCCAATTGTTCCTCGGTAGCATTGAGGTCACACATAAGGTCAAACACCATTTCATAAACCTCTTCGGGACGACAATTAGGTTTGTCCACTTTGTTGATAACCACTACGGGTTTTAAACCTATCTCAAGCGCTTTTTGCAGTACAAAACGTGTTTGTGGCATTGGCCCTTCAAAAGCATCCACTAATAGGATACAACCGTCGGCCATATTCAGTACGCGTTCCACTTCGCCACCAAAGTCGGAGTGTCCCGGAGTATCAATGATGTTGATTTTGGTATCTTTATAGTTGATAGAAACGTTTTTAGAAAGGATGGTTATTCCTCGTTCTCGCTCCAATTCGTTGTTATCCAACATCAACTCGCCTGTTTGTTGGTTCTCGCGGAATAAATTTCCTGCCAACAGCATCTTGTCAACCAACGTAGTCTTACCGTGGTCCACGTGTGCGATAATCGCAATATTTCTAATGTTCTGCATACTTCTTACCTAAATAACGACGACAAAGTTACTACAAAACGATGGAAAAATCACTTTGACGCTTTAATTATTTTAAAGAATAGGTCTTAAAGCATCGTTCTTATGAGGAAGGAATATAAAAAAAAGGAGGTAAACGTTTGGAGAACAAGAAATATGTTGTATCTTTGCATCCGCTAAGAGAATTAATAGTTTTTAAAAAGTCAAAATTATGTATTTAGACGCAGCAAAAAAGCAAGAAATCTTTGGACAGTACGGAAAGTCTAACACTGATACTGGTTCAGCTGAGAGCCAGATTGCATTGTTTTCATACCGTATTTCCCACTTGACGGAGCACATGAAGCAAAACCGTAAAGATTATAGTACTGAAAGAGCTTTGACTATGTTGGTAGGTAAGCGTCGTGCTTTATTGAACTACCTAAAGGATCGTGATATCGCAAGATATCGTGCCATTGTTAAGGCTTTGGGCTTGCGTAAGTAATTCTTTCGCAGCTCGCGCTGAAGATTTAACCGCTTTCTTACAGAAGAAGGCGGTTTTTTTATTACTTTTGCACCGATTGAAAGTTAATACCTTATTATATATAGTATGGAGAAAATCAAACGTTTTTTGCCTGATGCTTTGGCAGTGGCCTTTTTTATTTTGGTTTCATTAGTTTATTTCTTCCAACCGGCGGTGGAAGGATTGACGATTATAGGTCACGATCATACCGGAGCAATAGGTGCAGGAAGAGAGATGCAAGAGTATATGGAGCGCACTGGCGAACGCACACGGTGGACCAATACGTTGTTCTCAGGAATGCCGACTTATCAAATGGCGCCGAGTTATGATTCTACCGAAACATTGTCCGGTTTGCAAAAAGTATATCAGTTAGGTCTGTCCGGATTTGTGATGTACGTGTTCATACTCTTATTCGGTTTTTATATTCTTCTACGTGCTTTCGACTTTAAGGCTTGGATGGCAGCATTGGGAGCAGTGATTTGGGCATTCTCCTCTTATTTCTTTATCATTATTGCAGCAGGACATATTTGGAAAGTATTGGCTTTGGCATATATTCCTCCTACCATAGCAGGGCTGGTGCTTTGTTATAAAGGGAAATATTTGTGGGGAGGTTTAGTTACGGCTTTCTTCGTGGCGTTGCAGATTCTCTCCAATCATGTACAAATGAGTTACTATTTCTTGCCGGTTATGGCAGCGGTGGCACTGGCCTTTTTGGTGCAGGCTATCCGCGAGAAGAAGTTGGCGGAATGGTGTAAGGCGTCATCGGTTTTGGTGCTTGCAGGTCTTATGGGAGTTGCTATCAATGCATCCAACTTGTATCATACTTATGAATATAGTAAGCACACCATGCGCGGGAAGAGCGAGTTGACCAGCAAAATCAACAAGAATCCGGAGAATCAGACGAAGGATGGGTTGGAGCGTGATTACATAACCAGTTGGAGCTATGGCATTGATGAGACATGGTCGTTATTGATACCAAATGTTAAGGGTGGCGCGTCTGTTCCTCTTACAGCAAGTAAGACAGCGATGGAAAAGGCAAATCCCAATTATGTACCCGTATATCAAGCCATGACCCAATATTGGGGCGAACAGCCAGGCACCAGCGGACCGGTTTACGTCGGTGCTTTTGTGCTGATGCTTTTTGTATTGGGATTGTTTATATGTAAAGGACCGATGAAATGGTGGCTTTTGTTTCTTACTGTCATCTCAGTGATGCTTTCATGGGGTCGTAACATGATGTGGCTGACAGATTTCTTCTTGGATTATGTACCGATGTACGATAAGTTCCGTGCCGTGGCGTCTATCCTAGTTGTCGCAGAGTTTGCGATACCTCTCTTGGCAATGTTCGCTTTGAAGAAGATAGTAGATGAGCCGGAAGTGTTAAAGACTAATTTAAAATGGGTGTATGTTTCTTTTGCTCTGACCGGAGGGATAGCCTTTTTGTTTGCTGTAATGCCCGATGTCTTTTTCGGAAACTATATCTCAACTTCCGAGATGCATATGTTACAGGATGCAGTGGATAAAGGCTATATACCAAGAGAAATGTTTGCTCCCATATTGGACAATCTGCATGAAATGCGCAAAGCCGTCTTTACCACCGATGCGTGGCGCAGTTTTGCTGTGGTAGCAGTAGGATTGATTCTGCTCTTGGCGTATAACATCAAGAAGATAAATGCGAAAGCTTTAGTCGGATGTTTGTTGGTGCTTTGTTTGGTTGATATGTGGACCATCAATAAACGTTATTTGAATGATGGAATGTTTAGAGAACCATTGCCAAAGACCAATGCTATTTCTAAGACACAAACGGACGAAATGATATTGCAGGATTCGGATATGAATTATCGTGTCATGAATTTGGCAGGCAGTCCGTTCAATGAGAATAATACTTCTTATTATCACAAGAGTATAGGTGGTTATCATGCGGCCAAACTCCGTCGTTATCAGGAAATGATTGAGGAACATATCGCTCCTGAAATGGCAGCGTTTGCGCGTGCCGCTATCAATGCCGGAGGCGATTTGCAGAAAGTTGATGGCGACTCCATTTTCCCGATATTGAACATGTTGAACGTGAAGTATGCCATTATGGGTCAGGAAGGCGGACAAACATTCCCCATCCCCAATCCCTATGCGGCAGGAAACGGTTGGTTTGTTGATGAAGTGAGATATGTGAATAGTGCCGATGAGGAAATGCAAGGTCTGCACCAAATCAACCCTAAGCGGACGGCGCTGGTCGATGCTCGATATAAGGGTATAATTGGTGAAGGTGGAATGATGCCGACAGACTCCATGTGCGCAGTGACTTTGACCCAATATGATGCCAATGCTTTGACTTATGAAATTACCTCAACCAATGGTGGTGTGGTGGTGTTCTCAGAAGTATATTATCCCGGATGGCAAGCAACGGTCGATGGCACACCGGTGGAAGTGGCTTGTGCCGATTACATTTTACGTGCCATAAGAGTAGAACCCGGCAAGCATATTGTTGAGTTCAATTTCGATCCGAAAAGTTTGCACGTCACTGAAGCGGTGGCAAATACAGCGCTTGTTCTGTTGATGCTGATATTTTTGGTTTTAGCAGGACGTGAGATTATGAAGAAATATAAAAACAAAAAATAAAACATGAAGAAGTTATTTTATACAAAAATGATGGTGCTATTGATTGTGATGTTATCAGTAGCGATGAATGTAAGAGCACAATTGACGGCTGATGCTCCGTGGGTATTTGAGTCGGGAGTAACTTATGATGTAGCAGAGGAAAATTTCCAATTCAAGAATATTTATGCTACGTTTACCGCTCCTTCGGATGGTGTTTTGACGATGACGTATGTTGGAGCCGATGAATTAAGTCTTTATACGGATGCTACTTATACGGAGTTTGCGGAGGTACAACCGGTTTGGCAGGGTTCATACTCTCCGCGAGTGTATGAAATGGATGTTAAGGCGGGCGAGACATATTACTTTCATCGTAGTTTTATCATGAATTATGGAACAATCAACGTAAAACTCGGAGCGACATCAGCTCCGTTGGAAATTAAGAATATTTATCCGAAAGAAGGCGATTTGCTATATGCGTCAAGCGGTCAGTTGTCAGTAGAGTTCTCAAAACCGGTTTCTTATGGAGCTGCTACACTGTCTGTTGGAACTGTTGAAGAGAGTTTGATTGGAAATGGCATGATGGGAATCATTACTTATGATGTAAAATCAGTGTTGATGAGTTGGTACAACTTGGGATATATAGCAGCAGGTGACGAAGTGACGCTAACCATAAACGATGTGTGCAATAATTCGGATGAAACGGATATTTTTGGAACGGATGGTAGAGTAGTTAAAACATTTAAGGTGGGGGCTAAACCCATACAGTTGATTAGGGGCGAAAATTTACCTACAGGATTTGAGACCCCGATGGTAGATTTCCTTTCTTACTATGTAAATCCAACTAAGATTGTGTTGGAGTTTGATGGTGCTATATCGCTCGAAGAGAACAAGAAACCTATTGCGACCATATCGTTTGGAGATATGGAGTCTGGATACTATTATACGGAAACATTGGAAATAGATATTGCAGAATTGTCAAGCGGTATCATTAGTCTGGATATTTCCAATAAGTTACGCCGCATGGTGGACATGATTCCGAATTATACCGATTTGGGGGAGGATATGCGGCCAACTACCATTGTTCTTTCCATTGATAATGTACGTGGCACAGATGGTAATTATGCTTATTCGACTGGAAGTGGTGCTTTGGGTTCCTATTCCTACGAATATACTTATAAGGAACTGAAGAATGATATTGTATCCGATTTCACACCGGCCATAGGGGCTAATTTTGACGATGTTAAAAGCATAGAACTTTATATCCGTGGCGAAAAGGAATTGCAGTATGAAGGGGTTGCCTTTATGTATATCTCTTCCGGTGAGGAACAAACTGAGATTGTACCTTTGAGCAGCATTACTCGCGAGCCTGACTTCTTTGATACCGAGGCTATGGTCTTAACCATCCCGGTGCCTGAAATCACGCCCGATGCGGGAACAGAGGTAACAGTGACATTGGCTAAACTTCGTTCGACTGATGGTTTGGATTATTCTTCCGAATTGACAGCCAAATATAAGGTGACAGCAAGCGGCATAGAACAAGTGATGAGTGGTGGTGACGATAAAGTTACGGTGTACTCCATGAGCGGAGTAAGACTGATGAAGAATGTTGATAAGACTTCTTTGGGAAGACTGAGAAAAGGCATCTATATCATCAACGGCGAAAAGAAGCTTTTGAGATAATAATAGTCAAATAAACAACTGACGTCCGTACGAATATAGCATTTCGTGCGGACGTTTTTGTTTTTATTTACCTATGGCGTTGTCGTGTAGCATTTGCTTCACGCGTGTGACACGTTCGAGTCACATGTGTGATACGGTCGTGTCACATGCGTGACACCATCGGGTAACGACAAAGATGTCAGTATTTGAGGACAATTTAACCATGATTTCGTAAGAAAAAGGTATTTGCGTATATTTGAGGATAGATACGTATTCAAAATAAAAACATATAAGACGATGAGAATACTATTGACATTAGCTTTAGCAATGGCGTTATTGCAAGTTAACGCACAGAAGGAGTATAAAATGGCGGGGCCTTACGAGATTGTGGCTCGCGACGGACAGTATGCCCGCACGAAGGGGGGTAGCGAACGCGACATGTGGCAGGCATGGCAATGCGCCAAGGCCGGCGACGATAAAACGGCACTGACCATTATAAATGCCTATTCAGCAAAGTTACAAGGATTTGATGGGCATGACGCTCCGCTCTGTACCATTCAGGCCTATTGGATGCTGAGGGCTATGATAATACTCAAGGACCAGCAGACGCCCGAATGGGAAGCAATGGTGCGCAGAGCGATATTGCCGGTTCTCGAGAAGTTCGAAGCCGACAGTCCTTATGCTAATGGCAATTGGGGTCACATCGTGAACCGTTGTCGCATGGCGGCCGCTATCTTCTTGGCCGACAAGGAACTCTACCGTCACGCCATAGATGTCTATCTGTATGCCAATGACAATGGGTCGTTGCCCAACTATGTGTCAGAGACAGGACAGTGTCAGGAGACGGGGCGCGACCAAGGACACGCCCAGTTGGGATTAGGAGCCATGTGCGAAATTTGCGAAATGGCATGGGAACAAGGTGATGACTTGTGGGGAGCATTGGACAACCGCCTGATGAAAGGAATGGAATACACAGCCCGCTACAATTTGGGTTACGACGTACCTTTCGAAACGTGGAAGGACTGTACCGGTCTGTACAATGACTGGACGGAGCCCGGCTCTATGGGACGCGGTCGTATAAGGTGCATCTACGATTTGCCTTATCAACACTACGTCGGACGTAAAGGACTGAAGATGCCTTATACCAAGAAGGTGCTTGAATTGCAGAAGAAAGCAGAACGTAAAGGCAAAATCACGCGGAATCCCGAAGCCGACCGATTTGACGTGAAGGGGGTAGAGGAAGGAGCGAAGTTACATAGCATCACTACCTACGCCGCACCTGAGGGAGCACCGCTGAAGCACGACTACGATGTCTTTATCCAACCTCGTGGTCATAAGGAGTGGACGAAGATAGATACCTATATGGCGAAAGTGAGAGCTCTACAGAAGAATGGCAAACACCAAATTTCGGAAATCAGCTATTGTATGTTCGACTTTACGGGCGATGTGTTCGTCAAAGTGGTGTGCAAAAACAAAAAGTTTCAATCAGCTCGCATTCGCCCGGACTATCGTGGTACAATAGCCAGCGTACTGAATGACTCAACCGTGAAGTTCCTATTGTTCCAACCCGAGAACGTCAGCGTGGAATTTGATGGCGACATCAGTAATAATCTGCTTGTCTTTACCTCCAAACCTACTATCAGCAAGGAAGAGGCAGAGGCAGAAGCTCGGAAGAATGGTCGTAAGTTCCAATATTACGCTCCCGGCATCTATCGGAAGGACACCATCCACGTCGGGTCAAACACCACTATCTATTTGGCCGGCGGTGCTTATCTGAAAGGTACGTTTGCTATTGAGGACGCCGAGAACGTGAGTATTTTAGGGCGCGGTATAGCCCGTCCTGAAAGGGGTTACGAGGGTTGTCACGTATATCGTTCAAAGAATGTTTTGATTGACGGACTGGTGCTGAATACCTGTCCCATCGGTGAGTCGCACAACGTCACGCTTCATGATGTGCGTAGCATTTCGCATCCGCAGTGGGGCGACGGACTGAACGTGTTCGGTGGCTCAAGCAATATACTCTTCGACCGTGTCTTCTGCCGTAATAGCGACGACTGCACCACAGCCTATGCCACTCGCAAAGGTTTCAAAGGCTCGGTACGCAATGTACGCATGACCAACTCTACATTGTGGGCAGATGTGGCTCATCCCATTTTCATTGGTTTGCACGGCAATCCTGCTGTAGGCGACAGCATTGTAGGTTTGAAATACGACAACCTAGATATCATCTGTCAGGACGAATCACAAATTGATTATCAAGGCTGTTTGGCCATTAACTGTGGGGATGGCAACTATGTAAAAGACGTCTTGTTTGATAATATCCGCATTGAAGGTATCCGTAAAGGTTGCATTACACAGGTGAAGGTAGGATGGAATCAGAAGTATTGCACAGCTGCCGGAGCCGGAGTGGAAGGTGTGACGTTCCGCAATGTCCGTCTTTATGGTGAGCAACCTCATTTGTCCATCATTACCGGATACGATGCCCAACATAAGGTAAAGGACGTCACCTTTGAAGGACTGAAAATTAACGGGCGCGCCGTTTACGACGAAATGCCGGGTAAGCCCAAGTGGCACGTGACTAGCGATTACGTGCCCATGTTCGTAGGTTCACATGTTGAAAATCTAAAGTTTATAAAATAATGAGAAAAGTACTTTTACAGTTGGCACTTCTGCCCTTACTCGCATTTGGGCAAAGTCTGTCGTCGCCCGATGGCAAATACGTTATCGGTATTGATGGGATGACTTACACGATAACCTATAATAATAAGGTGATTGTAGAAAGAAGTCAATTGGGCGTGGATATTGACAATCGTTTGTTCGAGTCGGCGTTGGCTGTGCCACGAGGCGAGAACGAGAATTGGTGTAGCGACTTGCAACTCAAAAGCGAGGAACGCATTACAGTGGACACTACATGGACACCACTCTATGGTGAAAACAATCGCATCCGCGACCACTATAATCAGTTGGTACTTCATTACGAGAAGGGGAGCAACGGACAAGGTGTTGTGAGCGATGGTTACGATAAACGCAAATACTATGCGATGGACATCGTGGTGAGAGCCTACAACGAGGGCATAGCCTTCCGCTACCATTTCCCCCAGGTCGCGAACAACCTGTTCCTACACGTCAAAGGCGAGCAGACATCGTTCAGAATGCCGGAGGGTACAATGGCATGGTACGAAGAGTGGGCGCAAGGACCATACATTAAACAGCCTTTAAATATAAAAAATGAAGGGTTTGAATGGTTTGAGAGTGAACGTCCGCTGTTGTTGCAAGTGCCATCGGGTTGCTACGTAGCGTTGTTAGAGGCGCAGATGAAGGATTACACTCGCGGAAAATTCCGTCTGAAAGCGGAAAATGAACTGCAAGTGGCGATGTACGATTGTGCCGACATCATATCGCCCTACTACACACCTTGGCGTGTGGTAATGGTTGGTGAGAAGGCAGTGGACCTTATCAATCATAAGGAAATTGTTTTGAATCTCAACGAAGAACGTGCTGACGCCGATTGGACATGGGTACGTCCCGGTAAGGCCTTCCGCAGTTGTCGCCTTGATAAGGAAAATATCATGCGGAGTATTGACTATTGTGCGGAATTTGGTATCGACTATGTGGAATTGGATGCAGGATGGTATGGTCCTGAAGGTAGAGTGGAGAGCGATGCTCGCAAGGTTATTGAGACGCGTGACTTTACGATGCCGGAAGTATGCCAATATGCCCGTTCAAAAGGTGTTGGTGTTTGGGTGTATGTCAACCAACGCGCTCTTTATCGTCAACTTGACGAACTGTTGCCGTTGTACCAGCAATGGGGTATCAGTGGTATAAAGTTCGGATTTGTGCATGTGGGCAACCAGAAGTGGAGCACATGGCTTCACAATGCCATTGAGAAGTGCGCCCGTTATCATATTATGGTGGACATCCATGACGAGTATCGTCCTACAGGCCTTTCACGCACCTATCCCAACTTGTTGACGCAGGAGGGTATTCGTGGTAATGAGGAGATGCCGGATGCCGATCACAATACGTTGTTACCGTTCACACGCTATCTTTGCGGTCCGGCTGACTACACGCTATGTTATTTCAACAACCGCGTGAAGAATACCAAGGGACACCAGTTAGCCATGGCGGCCGTTTACTATTCTCCGTTACAATTCTACTTCTGGTATGACGACCCCTTTGTGGACAAAGGCGAGGAGGAACTTGAGTTTTGGAAGGATTGTCCCACTACGTTTGACGAGAGCATTGCCCTCGATGGCACGCCCGGTGAATATATCATACAAGCCCGACGCAGTGGCAACGAATGGTATGTGGGAGCAATGACGAACACTCAAGCGCGGACAATATCCATCCCGACTGACTTTTTACCTAAGGGCAAGTATGTGGTTGAAGTATATAACGATGACCCGACGTTGTCAACTCGAACAAAAGTGAAACGTGAACAAATGAAAGTGAAAGGTGGAGGCAAACCTATTGTTTTGCAATTGCAGCCGTCGGGTGGTGCCGCACTTCACTTTACACCTATAAAATAATAAGGTATGAAACGCATCATCTTTTTCATCATAATGACGTGCAACTTGTGCACAATGTGGGCTGTCGGACGTAGTGGCATATACCAACATTCCGTCGCACTTGCGGGCTATATTTCGGCAGAGACAGGTAAGGCTCCAACTGCCTATATCTGGATTCCTGACGGTTGCCAAACTGTGAAAGCAGTCGTACTCGCTCAACAGAATATGACCGAGGAGATGCTTTTTAAAAACGAAACTTTCCGCAAGAGAATGTCTAAACTGAATGTGGCGCTTGTGTGGGTGGCACCATGGTTCTCGCAGAATTGGGACCCTGCGACAGGCTGTCAAAAGGTGTTTGAGGAAATGATGGTAGGACTGGCCGGTCAGAGCGGTCACAAGGAATTGGAGTCGGCGCCCATTATCCCTTTAGGACATTCGGCTCAAGCAACCTTTCCTTGGAATTTCGCTGCTTGGAACAATCAACGTACGCTTTGCATTATTAGTTTCCACGGTGATGCTCCCCGTACTAATCTGTGTGGTTATGGTACCGCTAACGTGGAATGGGGACGCACGCGCAACATTGATGGCATACCGGGTTTGATGATTGAAGGTGAGTACGAATGGTGGGAGGCTCGCGTTCGTCCGGCTCTTGCTTTTCGCATGATGTATCCGCAGAGTTGTGTGTCCTTTTTGGCAGACGCAGGAAGTGGGCATTTTGAGATTATGCCGGAAACGGCTGATTATATAGCGACGTTTATTGAGAAGGCAATGGCGAAGCGATTATTACCTAATGGTTCGCTTTGCAAGATTGACCCGCGTGACGGGTGGTTGGCCTGTCGTTACAATCCGGACCTCCAACCAAATGATGGAGATGGGGCAAAGGATGATATTTTTACCATAGACCAACGCCCAAAGGCTGCTCCATATGCGCTTTATAAGGGCGACCCCCACGATGCCTTCTGGTATTTTGACCGTGAGATGGCAGAATGGACAGAGGCGCGTTATGCCGAAACTTGGGGCAAACAACCGCGTGAGGTGGGGGAGGTGAAAACTCGTTGGAGCGATGATGGGCAAACTTTGATTGTTGAGGCTGCTCGCGATGTGCGCATCGAGGTTATCAGTGGTCCACTCTGCAAGGAGACGAATTACCGATTCAAAGTTTATCCCTACGAGGCAGGAGTGGACAATCCCAAACGCTCCTTCACTGCATGGCTGATTGCCATTAAGGATGGTGACAAGACTTACAAGCGTTGTGTGAAACCCATTGAGGTGAAGATTCCACATTAATATAATATATAAGGATTAGAATTTTGAAATGATATGAAACTATTCCTTTTTATCCTTTCTTGTGTTTTATCGCTTACACAGGTTCTGGCACAAAGTACTGTACGTCAGTTTGCACTTACAGACGTAAGGTTATTGTCATCGCGATTCCAACGAAATATGCAACGCGATTCGGCATGGATAGTATCGATACCTGTTAATTCGTTATTACACTCTTTCCGTAACACGGCAGGTGTGTTTTCCAGCAAGGAAGGCGGATACATGACGATGCAACATTTGGGTGGATGGGAGTCGATGGATTGTGACCTTCGTGGACATACTACGGGGCATCTTTTGTCGGCAATGGCATACTTGCAGATGAAGGAAAAAGCAGACTCTCTTGTACAGGGCTTGGCTGAAGTGCAACGCCAATATGGTACGGGTTATCTTTCGGCGTATGGCGAGGGGTTAATAGACCGTAACATCGCAGGCAAGAGTGTGTGGGCTCCATTTTATACATTGCATAAGATACTTCAGGGATTGATTGATCAATATACAATGTGTGGCAATGAGACAGCCCTTGAGGTTGCTAAAGGTATGGGTAATTGGGCTTATAATAAACTCAGTCCGCTCAGTGAGGAAACGCGCTTAAGAATGATTCGTAATGAGTTTGGAGGTTTTAACGAGGCTATGTACAATCTTTATAGTATTACAAAGGACGAGAAACATCTTTGGGTGGCACGTTTCTTTTACCACAATGATAAAATAGACCCACTTAAGCAAGGGAATAATGATTTAGGCACGGCCCATGCCAATACGTTTATCCCTAAACTTTTGGGCGAATGTCGCAATTATGAATTGTTTGGTGAGACGGACAGCAAACGTGCTGCTGAAAATCTATTTTGGACACTCGTTAACGACCATGCTTTTGTGACAGGTGAAGTGTCCGATAAGGAGCATCTCTTCAAACCCGAGGAACAATCAAAACATTTGACCGGTTATGACGGGGAGAGTTGTTGTACCTATAATCTTTTAAAACTAGCCGACCGTCTGTTTACTTATAAACCGGACTCTCGGATAGGAGATTATTATGAACGCGCGCTCTACAATCATATATTGGGGCAGCAAGATACCCTATCATCAATGGTTTGCTACTTCACACCGCTGATGACGGGTGGATATCGTCTTTATTGTAAGCGAGATAGTTCTTTTTGGTGTTGCGTAGGTAGTGGATTTGAGAGTCATGCCAAATATCAATCTTCAATTTATTTTCATTCCAACGACACCCTTTATGTAAACCTATTCATACCCTCGGAAGTGAATTGGAATGGAACAAAAGTTCGTCAGAGTACCGACTTCCCAAATACGAACAAAACCATCGTTGAGGCTTCGTCGAAGATAAACTTAAAGGTCCGTTTCCCGTATTGGGCAACTTATATGAAGGTGAATGGCAGAAAAGTGAAGGCGGGTAGCGATGGTTACGTACTGCTGAAAAAAGTCAGACGTTGCGAGATTGAGATGGGGATGACTATTCGTGAGGAACCTACGAAAGACGATGCGTCTCGCGTGGCACTAATGTATGGTCCCATTGTTCTTGGCGGTCGATTGGATGCTGTAACCCATCCTTTCAGTGACCCTAAGAAGTACAACGATTACTACACCTTTGATTATGGCAAACATCCAAATATAAGATTGAAGCAACTTGAACGCTTGAATAATCTGCAATATCGAACCGCAGATGGCATCTCGGTAGAACCACTTTATGATTTACAGCGTTGTCGTTACGTGGTATATTGGGAAAAATAGAAGTTTTGTTGCGTAAAAACTTCCAACCGTTCGTATTATAGAATAATCGTTAGTGATAAAGGTCTCATTAAATACAAATATCGTCTATGAAAAGGACTTTTAAGAAATTTATAATTGTGGCAGTAATGCTTCTCGGCTTGCAATATGCCTTTGCCGGTCGTGTTTTTGTGCATCCGGGCATTTCTTATACACAAGCAGATATTGACCGCATGCGTTCGCTGATTGCAGCAAAACAGGAACCTTATTATAGTGCATTCGTTGCGCTGAAGAATAGTTCTTATAGTAGTACTTCTGCTGGTGTTTCACAGCGAGGAACCCAGATTAAAGAGGGAAAGTTTAATGGCACTGTTGGTATAGATGGTCGTCGTGCTCACGATTTGGCTTTGCTTTACGTCTTGACCGGTGATACCAAATATGCGGACAAGGCAGTACAGTTCTTGAATGCCAATAGTTACTATACCAATACGAGTGCTCGTGGTACAGGCCCTTTGGATAATGGTAAGATAAATTTGCTCATTGAAGCGGCGGAATTGTTGCGTGATTATCCGGGATGGGCTTCAGCCGACCAGCAACGTTTCAAGGATATGCTTACCTATCCGTACTTCACTACGAAAGAGGACCTTTATGAGAAATTCGCCACATTGGATGACGAAACCAATGGTATTACATTCTATTGGAATTGTTATAATTTTGATTCAGGGCGTTTTGGTAATCAAGGAATGTTCGCAGCCCGTGCCTTATTGGCAATGGGAGTTTATTTGGATAACGATACTATCTTTGATCGTGCTTATCAATATCTTAGTGGTAACCAATGGCAACATTTTGAGAACTATGACGATATTGATTATAAATCAGGACCTAGTCAAGGTAAGGGAAGTGTCAATAACACCGACTACATTTTCTCTTTTTCCACTTCGTCACCTGTGAGTTCTTCAGATCCGTCTTACGTTCGCAATTATGGTTATAGCGAACAATTACCTTATTATATATTTAAGAATGGACAATGTCAGGAATCTTGTCGCGATCAAGGTCATACGTTGTGTGGTGTTATGATGTATGCCCATCTGGCAGAAATGTGTTGGAATCAGGGAGAAGATCTTTGGGGGGCATTTAATAATCGTATTCTGAAAGGTATAGAGTATAGTTTCCGAGTGAACACAACAGCACTGAGCGATTATTCCAACTATCTTAACGATAAGGACTGGAATGGTCAATGGAAACCTTCTGCATGGAGTGTACGTGCGCCGTCCTCTCATACTAATTTTGCTAATTGGGATCCGCGTGTAGCCGACCTTTCAAATAATATTGAGCCTGAAAGTCCGGACACATTCTATCAGACTTGGGATCGTTGTGGACGCACGTTCTATAAGGATCTTATTACGACCGATGCCGGCGATGGATTAGGGTCTAGTGGTTGCCGTGAGATGGCTTTGGCTCATTATAATGTACGTATGGGAATTTCCCTCAAGCAGATGCCTTGGCTTAAGCGTTATCGCGATTACATGATTGCTAAATACAAAGTTGAGAACTACGGTAAGGACAGCGGACATGCCTACGAATGGTGTGGTTGGGGTACACTGAGTAAACGTCGCGAAAACTATATGGTTGGAGACCCCGTAAGTTATCAGAGCGGTCGTAGAGTGATGGGTATCCATCAACCATTTGAGACAATCCGTTGTGCAGATTACGACTACTTTGCCGCAGATGGTAATGGACGTACTTATCAGACCTCAAATACGACGGTATCAAGTTATCGTCCTGATGGAACTTTGAGAGTTGAAGAGGGTGACGATAATTGGGTTGCAGTTCTCCGTAATCTTGAATGGGTTACTTATACCATCAATGTGCCTGTCGATGGTGAATATACATTTAACTTGCGCTATTTGACAGGAGAAAACTCTCCAATGATAACATTATTTATTGATAATGAAGAGAAAGACGATATTTTTAGTGATGATACTAAGGGAGCGTATATAGATAATGCGTGGAGCACTCAAACACTCAAAAAGGGTGTGCACGTTGTCAAAATTATGATTCAAGGTGAGAATGCGGAAGTGAATTTAAGTACTTTGACGTATAAGGCAGACATAGATACCTATAATATTACAGCTTCGGACGGTTTTTTTTGTCCGCAACAGGCTGCTGAAGGACAGTCTGTCACCGTAACTACAGATGAATGCATTGTGCCAGGTTCCGTTATTATCTATGATCCAACAACCGATGCGAAAATCTCAGGCGTTGCTACGTTGAATGGATATACATTTACAATGCCTGCACATGCTGTTGAGGTTACAGGGTTGCAACATCCGGATGATGGTCAGACAATAATTGCAACAATTGCTGCAACAACAGCCGGCGTAGGTAGCGCATTTGCAAGAAACGATCATCCTGATGTATGGACAGTTGACATTCCGGCTGAACCGCGCTTTCGTAAAGCGGTGTTTGTTCATCCTTATAAAACCCACGGCTATAACCGGACAAACCTAACACTTATATGTCCCGATGGCGAAAAAATAGACATCAATGCTATCTATGATCAACCATGGGATGTCAGTGGTCATATCTTGCCGGGTCAAAAGAATACTTTTACCATTACCAACGAACGCACAGCCGGTATAGATTATTGGGCAAACGGCATAGCCACAAAAGCTTCGTATCTTACACGCTTAGAACTTAGTGAACCGGAAAATGTCGCTATCGATATGTTGAAGTATGACTCTAAAGAACCTCTAATATTTTACGATCTCCAGGGACGGAAGGTAACACCGTCTCGTTCGGGACTATATATTACAAATCGTCGCACGATA
This sequence comes from Paraprevotella sp., assembly GCA_017937925.1. Taxonomy (GTDB): domain Bacteria; phylum Bacteroidota; class Bacteroidia; order Bacteroidales; family Bacteroidaceae; genus Paraprevotella. Next base: position 76,900 of record JAGBCQ010000018.1, read on the forward strand.
TACTTACGTAAATAAGATATATACATTTTTAATAACCCTTTAAATTAACTATTATGAGACACATTCTATGCAATTTGCTTACAGGCATGTTATTATGCTTGTTTGCACTTACATCTCAGGATGTTTTGGCAGGCGATGCCCTGGCAAAGTACAAACTCAACCTTGCTGACCCAGATGTCTGCAAGGTGTATTACATGAGAGCAGGTAACTACCAAGCTCAAGACTCGCTTAAGGTGGGAATAAAGGCCGATGGTACCGACTCACTTGCAGCTCCTTATGAGCGCATTAAGTATGCATTCGATGGCAAATTTATTGATTGCCGAGGTATCGAAAGCACTAATGTTGGAGATTACGATGGTGAAAACTTCGTAGCTGCCAATCAAGGTTTCCTCGTATTTGACTTTGGTGAGGAAGGTATTGACTTAAACAAAATTGTGCTTTACAATGATGGTTATTATAATCGTCACCAGCAAGGTACAGTGTTTGTGGCTTTTGCAGGTCCTACTGCTGAAGGTCCTTTTACTGAGGATTGTGTGGAGGCGAAGTATCAGAAAGCTCAATTTGAAACTGCTACTACAAAACTTCTTCGTACCAATGGTAGCAACCAATCATTCTCGTCAATGGTAACCAATGTCAACAATTGGGCAACAGGAACTGAAAATCCTTCAGAGAATGAACCGGGATACTATGCAACTACAGTGAAGACAGGTAATCACCTGAAATATCGCTATATTGCTATTTATGACTGGTCAAACTATTCCTATCTCTCTGAGGTGGAAATCTATGGTACATTATTGAAGAATAGTACTTATAGTGATGCACAATTGGATCTTGAGCGCGCAATTGCCGAAGCTCAGGTATATGCCGATGAGTTCTCTATGAGTAATCCGGATGCTGTGGAATCACTCAAGTCAACTATCGCTACTGCACAAGCTTTGCTCAATGAAAATGTAACAGATGAGGCTCAATTGGCAGAAGCTAGTACAAACTTGATAACTGCAACAGAAACATTTATGGGTGATATTACTTATAAATTAGGTGAGGACGAGTTCTATTGCACTATCACTACCGCTTCTCAGGAGAATGGTCTGAAACTTTCTTCCGAGATGACTACTGTAGGTAACTATACTGGTTACGTTCTTCAGAGTTGCCTTCCCGATGAGGCTATTCCTTTCTCTGTAGCAAAGAGCGAAATCATCAACGGACAACAAGCATATCAACTTTCTACAGAGGATGGCGTTGTTATTCAAACCGGTTCTACTTTGATGTTGGTTGACGCTAACCAAGTAACTGCTAGTAACCCTGCTAAGTTTGTGTTTACAATGCGTTATAGCGAAGGTGAAGATGCTCTTTACGATTTCAAGGCAGGCAACTACTTCTACTATTTGTCTGATGAAGGTACTCTTGCAACTACAGAGACATTCCCTGTTTATGAGTCCTTCGAAGAAATCATTCCTTATACATTCATGCTAACTCCTTCTTCTTATGTCAAGAATGACGAGGAGGCTGCAGCCAACTTTAAGGGATGGGAATTCAACGAAGCTACAAAGGAAGTAACTGAAATATTTAAGGATACACTTGGTCTCAACGCAGGTAATATTCTTGAGGGCTGGCGTCTGAATAAGTGGCGTATGTACACCCGCGTAGGTCAGGTAAATGGCTTCATGACTATTTCCGTTAATAATCCATACTATGCATGCGAAGATACACTCGCACAAACACCAATCGTTCCTGCTATTGATGAACAGAGTGCATTGACGACGGCTAACAATGGCGCAGGTATTTGCCGTGAGTATGGTAAATATGCTGATAAAGCTTCACGTGACCCAATAGATCAGGTGCGCGACTCAACTTATTTGGAAATCGTTAATCCTATCTACTGTCCTTACATTGCTGTTAAGATGGCCGGAACAGATGAGAATGTTGATCTTTCAGGATGGTCGTTCACATTCTTCATCAAGAAGGGTGGTGTTGAACCACAATTAAATATGACGAATGTCGCAGGTCGTAAGGGAGATGTGTATTATTGGCGTCTCAGCGATTGTGGATTTACTGTTGGTCAAGTTGGCTACTCTGCTCAATACATGGGCTTCAATAGTGCATTCCAAAGTACAAAACAAGCGGTTATGTTTGATTGGATTCGTCCTTATGAAAGCATAGATGCTATTCCTGAGGAAAGCTTTACAGCTGAAGAAAAGGCTGCTGTAGTCGCTTCTCTTCCGGAAAATCCTGTTTATGTGGCTCCTGTATACGAAGTAAAGAAGGTTGAATACCTTGGTCAATACTTCAAGGCAATGAACAGCAGCAATGGTGACCTTACTGAATCTTATCTTGATGTTATTGCCCAACTTACAGATGGTGATACTCAGACCAATCTTACTTCCGGAACTTCTGATGTTTATTACGTTTTGGCAGTACCCGAAGCTATTCGTAAGTTCCAAAGCATGAAAGTATATTACAAGGGTGGAAACAATTACTCTACTAATGTATTCTTCTACAAGAACACGGAACTTGATGTCGCAGCTGACGATTTCGCCAACTATGTGCCTGACTGTAGTGGTTTATGGCAACATACTGCTTTCTCTGGTTCTCTAGAAAACGATGCTGACAACGGCGTAGTAACTATTACGAATACAAATAACGAAAGTGTTGCATATATTGCACTACGTGGCGACAATGCTGGAAACCCACTTAGTGTTACTGAAGTAGAATTTTACTACTACGATGAAGGAAACTTTGAGGACGTTCCGGGTGAAGAATCACAACCAAAGGAAAGTATAAAAGTGATGTATTTGGCCGACTTCATTACTGCTGTAAATGTAGATAACGGTGATGAAACAGAGAACTATGCTGAACAGGTTGCTGCACTTACAGACGGTGACACAGAGGCTACTCTAACTAACGGACTCTCAGGTATCTATTATGTAATCACTTTGCCCGAGGGACTTAAAGACTTCCAGAGTCTGAAAGTGTTCCATAAAGGCGGCAATGAATACTCAACCAACGTATTCTTCTACACTGCTGACGAACTCAATGTTAGTGCTGATACCTATGCGAACTATGTGCCAAATGGAGGCGCTCTATATCAACACGCAGGATTTAATGGAGCAGTTGAAAAGAATGCTGATGAGAACAGCGTAACGTTCAACAACACCAATAAAGATAAGTTCAATTTCATCGCAGTGCGCGGTGATAATGCCGGTAACCCATTAAGTGTTACTGAGATTGAACTTTACTATACGGAAGGTAACTATAAAGAAAATGTACGCTTGGAGCCTATCAACTATTGGACTATCACAGAGAATTGGACTTCTACACGTAAGGACGGTAAAGTCACAATTAACGATGATGGTTCTATGACAGCTACAGCCGGTTCCGACAATGCTAAGCGTGCTGATATCAAGAACCCAACTGAAAGTTTCTATATGGGCGACCATAAGGTTGTATTCTATATTGTTGAACCTACAGCCGCTGCTTCAGGTGTAACCCAAAACTATGGAGACATGAAGTTTGGTTATACTGCAACTGTAGCATCATTTAGTGAAACAGCAGTTGTTAATGAGCAGCATCTTCGTGGTAATTCAAGCAATATTCAATATCCTGTAGAAGGTGGTTACCTCGTTTATTTCGATCTTAGCGCACGCAATGCTAATGTGGCTTACTATGAAGGTGATAGCGGTACTAAATTTGATGGCGCAACAAAGGATAGTTTCCGTAGTGCTCTTACAGAGACAACAGATTTGACTATCAGTGTTCCTAACATCACGCTGATTGGTAGTGATGCTACAGATTTCAATATTACTAAGATGGGCTCTGCAAAAGACGTAGAGACATTGATTTATCTTTTAACTAGTATCTCTAATGTAATCAAGACACAGGTTCCTGTAGATGCTATATTCGACCTTCAAGGACGTCGTGTTAGCGAACCTACTGCTCCTGGTATATACATTATCAATGGTAAGAAGATACTAGTGAAGTAAATATTGGTAAAGTGCGTTAAATCTGATAACGCAGCTCTTAATTAGAGGATCGTCAGTGTGACGGTCCTCTTTTTTTATAAATAAATTTTGATAATGTTTAAGTGAAAATAGGGTTAGATTCGTATTATAGATATATAATTTGATGTTATACAATGAAACATACTCTTATTACAGTGTTAATATGCTTGGGACTCAGTTTCTTGGTTACAAGCTGTTTTGACTCGGACGATGTTGGCGATAGCTATACTACGTTTACAGGACAAAAGATCGCAGACTTTCTTAATGAACATCGATCCGAGTACTCAGAATTTATCTACGTATTGGAAAAAGCCAACGCTTGGCCTTTAATGGAGTCGTATGGTAAATATACCTTATTTGTACCCACTAATGAAGCCATGCATGCTTACTATTTAGAAAAGGGTGATGGTGTGAATCCAATGGATATAGATACACTTAATGCTAAGGATTTAAGGAAATTGGTTTTCTATCATATCATTGATGGTGAAACGAATTCGGATAAGGCTTATACTACATTTGACTTTGAAGAGGGTGCTATTCCAACAAAGAATATGGTGGGTAGGTATATCATTGTTCATTTCCCTGAGAATGCTGTGAGTACGGCTTGGATTATTAACGATGAAGCGAACATTGTTGAGGCTAATGGCGAGATGATAAATGGAGTGGTACATGTTATAGATCATGTGATTGAAGGTAATAATGACTTGTTGCCCAATCTTATCAAAACAAACGGTGAATATGGTATTTATGGTGAAGCGATTGCTGCGACAGGACTAGATAAAAAGATGATGCTCATTGAGGATGAGACTTACGTGGCTCCCACTACATTGCCCGATGGAAGTGTCGTAACTACGCGTGCACATTATCCTGAAGAAAAGAAATATGGGTGGACGGCTCTCCTTGAACCTGATGAATTGCTTAATAATTGGAATGACGAATATACCCAGGCTGCCGGCATAAATGGTATTAAAAGTATTGACGACATGGAGGCATATGCGCGAGCTATTTATCAAGATATGATTGATAATGGTAGTGCAGTTCCTGTTGACCTCAGCATTACAGATAGAAAGAATGAGAAAAACGCCCTCAATCATTTTGTTGCCTATCATTTCCTACAGGCTGCCGTACGTACAGATAATTTTGTTACTACTTATGGTTATGTATCAGAATATGACTGGTTTGAACGTAAGGCCGAGATTTGCGATGAAAACTATCGTATAGAGCAATACTGGCCTACGATGGCACCAGGTTCTCTTATTCAATGTCAGAAGCATAATATCATCAATACAATAGATAATCCATGTTGGCAGGCGGGTATGGCCAATAGTCAAGATTATATACACTTTGTGGTTTCCAAATCCAATAAGGATTGCCAGAATGGATACCTACATCAGTTGAATCGTGTAATGGCTTATAATAAATATGTAGAGAACGAAGTACTACACCGTCGTCTGCGTATGGAACTTCGCACATTCTTGCCTGAATTGGTGACAAACGACGTTGTTGCTTACACCAATAAGTATAACCAATGGCATCGTTATATTCCTACTGGTTATTGTAAAAATTTAATCTTTGAGGAGCAGAGACCAAGCATATATATGGTATATTATGCTGCTAATGTTCATCATTATTTGTATGGGGATGAATTGAATGCAACAGGTTTCTTTGATGTAACATTTCGTGTTGGTCCTATTCCTGCTGGTAAGTATGAAGTGCGTTTTGGTTATCATGTTTATGGAACAGCAAGGTCTAATTCCGAAGCTGGTGTAACTCAGATATATTTTGATGGTACACCATGTGGTATTCCATTAGATATGCGCGCGAACGCCTTAGAGGGAGATATTGGCTGGCAACAAGATTATAATATCATTGAGACATATGGTGCAGCTGGTGTGCAATTAGCGCGTAATGCTACTTATAGCGAGGATGATCCTTATGGCTATGAGAATGATAAGTCGTTGCGCAACCGCAATTTCATGAAAGCTCCTGATAGCTATGTGGGAACAAATTGGCATAACGACTATGGAACTTATTTCGGTACAGCTCGTAACTCTTCGCAAGATCTTCGATATATATTAGGAACATTCTCCTTTACAGGTAATGACGAACATAATATCCGTTTTGTACAGATGTTAGCAGGAAAGGGATTGTTTGACTATATAGAATTCATACCAACTGACCTAATTAACGACGAAGATCAACATTGATGGGATAAAGAATTAAGTATTATGAAGATACATCGTTTATATATAGTAATAGGACTGGGCTTGACCTTGTTTGCAACGTCTTGTACCGATCGTTTTGAAGAAGAGGAAAACAATGAACCGGCATGGTTGGGCCCTAATGTGTACGACTATTTAGAACAGCGTGGCGATTGTCGCTACTTCTGTCAATTGATCAGAGATTGTGGTTATTATGAATCTATGAAGCGAACAGGTAGCAATACGTTGTTCTTTTCACCGGACTCGTGTTTTGAAACATTCTTCCGATCGGCCGATGCTGTGAATAAGGGATATACTTCGTACGATAAATTGCCACAATCCATGAAGTATATGATGTTGCGCTCTTGCATGGTCGAGAATGCACAACTGATTGAACGTCTGTCAAAGACTGATCACGGTGGTACACTTTTCCGCCGCACAACTATGATGGAATTGGAGGATACAATACCTGTTGTAACCTATGCAGACATGCCCCACAATATCTATTTTGACCGTTACAAGGATGACGAGATGAAGTTGCTGATGGACGCATCACCATGGACATTAGTACAGTTTTTCCCCGATGTGATGTCGGCACTAAAGATAACCGACAAAGATATGAAATACATTTGCGGTGATGGTGCATCAATTGACCGTACTTACCTATTTCAAAGTCGTATAGTGAGACAGGATATAACGTGTAAGAATGGTTACCTACATGAACTAGATAGAATCTGTATGGTGCCCGACAATATGGCGGGTTATATACGCAATGAGAACCGCCTGTCTACTTTCAATCACCTCATGGACCGTTTCTGTGAGCCTGTTCTATATCGTACAACGGTTGATGGCGAACGCATTTACGAATTGCGTTACTTTAACGAATCAGTGTCCCATCCACACCGCACAGATATTGACGGACGTATCGCACCAGGAATGTTGTATTTTGATCCCGGCTGGAATCTTTATCAATACGGTTCGTCGGGGACCAATAGTAACAATGCGTACGAGGGCGACATGGCTGCTATGTTCGTGCCAACGAACGAGGCTATGGCTGAATATTTCAGTGCCGACCCCAATGCTGAAGGACATGATATTTATGAGTCGTTTGGGGGGAGTTGGGACAACGTTCCAGACCAAATAGCAGCTGATTTGCTGAAAAATCATCAGTTGTCTTCTTTTGTCAATTCCACACCTAGTCATTTTGGAACATTGAAGGATATGGCGGGCTACGATATGGAGATTAAAGAGGATAATATTGTAGGGTCTTATGTGGCACGTAATGGAATAGTTTATCTTATCAACAAAGTGCTACCTCCATTGGATTATCGTTCGGTAATGGGTCCGGTGAAAGTGGATCAAGGACTGAAAATATTTAATTTAGCCATGGGCGATAACTACTGTCAATTCCAGTACTATTTACGTTCGTTGAAGTCCACTTTTAACTTCTTTGTGACACCAGATGAGTATATGAAAGATTATCTTGATCCGATATCAGCAGGATATAGTGGTGTTCGTATGAACTCTATTTACGATTTCCGCCTAAATACTAATACCAACACTATTGAAGCAGTCGTGCGTAATGCAGCAACAGGCGACTCTATCGGCATCAATACAAGTGGCGGAATATCCGGGGCATTAACTAGTCGTCTTACCGATATATTGAATCAGCAAACGCTAGTTGGTGAGATTATACCGGGTCAAGAGTGGTACATTACGAAGGGGTATGCCCCCATTCGTTTAGTATGGGCAGGTGATAAAGTTGTGGCAGCACAAGGTGCAGGAAATGCTAGTCCTATAGATGTTATCGATGAATATGATAAGACAAATGGAGCAACGCGCTACTTGAATGGAATATTACGTACGTCTCCCTATTCTATGTATAACATTCTACGCCAGCATGCCGGAGCCTCTGCATCCGGTAGTGTAGATGACAAGTTCAAGGCCTTTTATGACATGTGTGAATATTGTGGATTATTTGAAAAGAATCCAACCACAACGTGTGCTGCCATTGACTACCGTCTTTCGTTCCTTAGCCAGTACCACTACAGTGTTTACATTCCTGGAAATGACGGTGTTGAGGCGGCTATAGGTGACGGTATTATCCCTTCAATCAGCGATATTGAAAACTGCAGCCTTACTTCAGAAGAAGAAGCGGCTGGATTAGACCTTGAAGAGAAGCGTGAAATGTTACGGCAACGTATGATCCGTTTCATTCGTTACCATATTCAGGATTACTCTATTATAATAGGTGGACAAAACGAGAACGAAGGTCAATTCTTAAGTTCTACGCTTAATACCGCAACCAATAAGTTTTATCCTATTTATGTGGACCAAGATGGTAGCAATGTAAGAATTTTAGATAACTATAACTATCAGCGCCGTCGTCAAGGGCTTAGTTTTGAAAAAGTTGATGTTTCTAGTGAGCTTAATAATATTATGGCGCGCGACCTTATCGTTAATAGTGCTGCAACGACTGCAGCCACCGGTATAGAGACTTATTCCTATAGTGTGATACATCTTTTAGAGGATGGCAAATATTTAAGATTTGAATAATATGGAACTAATGGTGGATATACAAAATAGTGTAAAGCGTCTGTTGGTGTGCGTTACGATGTTGCTGTTAGTCAGTGGTGTATGGGCGCAAAACGAAATTGCAATTAACGGACATGTTGCCGATGAATTTGGTGGCGTACCGGGTGCATATGTAACCGAATTAGATCCAAACGATCGTGTCTTAGGTAGTGTGACTACTGACATCAATGGTAATTTCTTTATCCGTGCAAAAAATATTCGTAATCGCATTCGCATTCAATGTATGGGTTATGAAACGCAGGTTCTGCATATCAGCAAAACAAAGAAGTGGCACATCAGTTTGAAGGAGGCTGTCCATACAATGAAAGAGGCCGTGGTAACGCATGACCGTCGACAGGATATAGGTATGGGTAGCATTCCTAGTCGTGAAGTTTCTATGGCAATCTCACATTTTGAACTCGGAGAAGATGTGGAAGGTATTTCAGTGGCTTCTCCAGAGGACTTGTTGCAAGGTCGTATCGCAGGTCTTGACATTGTGGCATCGTCAGGTGCTCCGGGAGCATCAAGTCAGATGCGTATTCGTGGTACTACAACACTTTCTAGTAATGCCAATCCCTTAATAGTGCTTAACGATATTCCGTTTGATGGTGATATTTCTGGTGATTTTGATTTCAATAATGCTACAGACGATCAGTATGCTGACTTGCTTTGTGTGAACGTGGACGATATTTTGAGCATTGATGTATTGAAGGATGCTTCAGCCACTGCTCTATATGGTTCAAAAGGCTCTAATGGTGTAATCAAAATTACGACACGAAGAGGGAAACGAGGAAAACCTGTTATCAAGTATTCCTACAAATTGACAGAAAAGTTCCAACCTAAAGGGATGAAAATGCTTACGGGTGACGATTATACAATGCTTATGAAGCAGGCATATTTTAATCGTACGTTAGCGCGTAACGAATCATATTCCCAATATAGTCGTGACGAATATAACTATAATCCCTCGTTTCCAGAGTATGAACAATTTAATAATAATACTGATTGGGTTGATGCTGTGACTAAGCATGGCTGGACTCACGATCACTATCTTAGTGTGAGTGGTGGTGGAGAGCGTGCTACATTCTTAATCTCTGGTGGCTATCTCTCTCAGACAGGTACGATCATTGGTCAGAAATACACCAAGATGACCAATCGCATGAATCTAGAATACGACATTTCTAAACGTATTAAAGTAATTACTGAATTTCAGTTCACTTATAGTAAGAATAGGAAAAATTTGGAGAATTATGGTACCATACTTGGAATAGCATATAAGAAGATTCCTAATGTTGGTATTTATGAACAGGATGCGAATGGTAATGATACAAAGAATTACTACAACATCCATAGTAATTCCCAACTGGCCGGTTCGCAGAAGAATATGTTTAATCCCGTAGCTTTAGCGCGTTTGGCCAAGAACGAAGAAGTGAATCGTCGTATTCTTCCTATGGCTCGAATTCAATATTACATTGTCAATCCTAGTCTTGATGATAAGCGCTTCTCTCTTAAATATTCAGCATACATCAATTTTGATATTAACAATCTCAATCGTAGTCAATTCCTTCCAGCGTCAGTCTCAAACTCTAATTGGGATAGCGAGACAATCAATAATGCACAAGAATATAGTACAGAACGTCTGAACATACAAACGGAGAATAAAATCTCCTTTGAGAGTGATTGGGATAATGGGCATTTTCTTGTCGCAAACTTGGCTTGGCAAACAAATAGTGCAACGCAATCGGCTCAAACTACAAAATCCTATGGTCATCCAGACGAGTCATTAACCAATGCAACAACAGCGGCATACTTGAATTCTTTGAGTAACGGTAATTCCAAATCGCGTTCACTTGCGGGTCTTGGTAATGTGCATTATTCGTATAAAGGGAAGTATATCGTTAGTGGTGTTTTGCGTGTTGAAGGTTCAACTAAGTTTGGTGCTGCCCGCCGTTGGGGTATTTTCCCGGGAGCATCTGCAAAATGGATTATTTCAGAGGAGAAGTTCATGAAACCATTGGAGAAATATGTCTCAATGCTTGCTATACGTCCAGGATGGGGAATTACTGGTAATCAACCCGGCAAGGACTATTCACAATATAGCGTATATTCTATTGATAACTATGGCTATATGGGCGGTACTGTGGTACGTCCGGTTAATATTCCTCTTACGGACTTGCGTTGGGAAAAGACGAACTCCTATAATCTTGGTTTTGATTTTGGTTTCTTTAATAATTTGATAAACATTAAGGTGGATATTTATGACAAGGAAACCACAGATTTGTTGTGGTCTAACTATACGATTCCTACGACTTCTGGATTTCCTTCATTGTCGTACAAGAACGATGGAAAACTTCAAAACCGTGGTTGGGAAATGGAATTTAGCACCAACAAAATTGTTAATAGAGGCAAATTCTCAATGGACTTTAATTTTAACATCGGTAATAACAAGAACGTGATAAAGGAAATCAACCCATCCATCATGAATCAGTTCAATGATAATGCAGCAGCAATCAATAATGGTGTTTACCTTACTCGTATTCAGATGAACAACGCCTATGGCTCTATTTATGGTTTCCGTTACAAGGGGGTGTATAGTTATAGTTATGAGAAGTTTGACAAAGCAGTGGCTGAAGGGAAAACTTGTCCAGTGGCTTATGATGCTAATGGCAATGTAATGTACGACTATAATGGCAAGCCAAAGCAAATGAAGTATGACTATCTAGGTACTAATTACAAATTCCAAGGGGGTGATGCTATTTATGAGGATATCAACCATGATGGTTCTATTGACGGATATGATGTCGTCTATTTAGGCAACTCTAATCCAAAGTTGGAAGGAGGTTTCGGTACTACTCTTCGTTATGGTAGTCTTTCGCTGACTATTTTCTGTAATTTCCGCTACGGTGGCAAGATTATCAATAATGCCCGAATGCATGCTGAGAACATGTACACTGACGATAATCAGTGTCGTACCGTAAATTGGCGTTGGCGCAAAGAGGGTGATAAGACGGACGTACCACGTGCTCTTTATCAGCAAGGTTATAATTGGTTGGGTTCTGATCGCTACGTTGAGGATGGTTCGTTCTTACGTATCAAATATGTCTCTCTTCGTTATTCCTTCCCTAAAAAATGGGCACAAACTTTGCATGCAACCGCTATTAATGCCTACTTTACCGTCAACAACTTGTTCTGCTTTAGCAAGTACTCAGGCACCGATCCGGAGGTCGCTGTGCAGAATTTCAATGCGTCGTTACCAGGAGTGGCTTATGACACGTCCCGTACTCCTCGTTCAAAGGATTGGACAATGGGTATATCCGTTAACTTCTAATTCACCGAAACAATCTTTTGCGTTATGAAAAAATATATCTCATTTATATTAACAGTAATTGCCACAGTAACCACTCTTTCACTATCTTCATGTAGTGATTGGCTTGAGTTGATGCCAGAGGATAGCACTATAGAGGAAGAGTTTTGGAAGAATGGCAATCAAGTGGAGAGTGTAGTTCGTGCTTGCTACCGCTTTATGCAGGAGGATAATTTGATGCAACGTATCATTCTTTGGGGCGAACTTCGTTCCGATGAGGTGCAGAATGGTCCAAGCTTATCATCTGCTGAAGCAGAAATTGTGAATGCCAACGTAAAGTCCAATAATGGTTTGTGTAATTGGGCTTCATTCTATACTGTTATCAATTACTGTAACAAAGTGCTTGAATATGCACCATCCGTTCGTGAACTTGATGCCAACTTCAGTGAGGCTACTTGCAATGCCTACCTTGCTGAAGCATATACGTTACGGGCTTTGTGCTATTTTTATCTACTCCGTACGTTCCGAGACGTACCGCTTGTTTTAGAGAGCAGTAAGACGGATGAGTACGATTACAATGTGAGCAACCGCGATACACTTGCTTGGATAAATTATTATCAACTACCTGTATCTATCGCTTCGTTCACATCTGAAGCGTATCCTTTGGTTAATCAAGAAAACTATGTGCTTGATCGTATGATTGAGGACCTTAAACTAGCTAAAGGTTATGCAGCAATAGAGTGGGAGAATGAAGAGGAAAATCGAGGTCGTGTAACCCGTCGTGCTGTTGAGGCTCTACTTGCCGACTATTACCTTTGGCGTGCATCTGTCAACCATATTTTAGATGCAGCGAAAGCTGAAGCTGACTATCGTGAATGCATCGCATTGTGTAACGAGATTCTTAATCAATCTGCCGATATGGAGGATGTGGAACTTGTTTTAGGTGCCAATTTGTTACAAGATGTATTTTACGATGGCAACTCATACGAAAGTATCTTTGAACTGAATTTTACTACCAATGGTTATGCCAATAATGCAACATCAACTCTTTATGGTAATACGGTTAAGAGTCGTAATCCACACTTGTTGGCCGCAGTTGGATTGTCGACACTTTTCAACCAAAGCAAAGCAAATAGCGATGATGCAGATTACGATTTCCGAAGCAAAGACTTTTTCAATTCCAAAGATAACCGAATCTTCAAATACGAAGGACAGACACCTCCTGCGGAATTCAATTCTCGCAGCGCTAATTACACCTTTCGAAGTTCTAGCAGTCAGGCTAACTGGATTTTCTACCGTTTGGCTGATATATACTTAATGAAGGCTGAAGCAACGGCGCAAATTGCAACAACGGCAGATGAGATTAGCGCTGTGGTTACACTTTGCAATAAAACCTATATACGTGCTTGCACCGATAATTCAGAGGTCAAGGATTCTTTAGATCATGCTTCGTATGGTTCTCCGTCAGACATCCAACGGCTTGTTCTTGAGGAACGTCAGCGTGAACTAATGTTTGAAGGTAAACGTTGGTTCGACCTTCTTCGTTTGGTACGTCGTAGCGGAAGCACTGCAGCTAGTTGGCAATATATAGAATCTCGTTATGATGAAGACGTAACTACTATTCGCAATAAAATGACTTCTATTGATGCATGGTATCTACCTATATATCTCAACGAAACAAAGATTAACGGCAATCTTCGCCAAAACACATATTATGAATCACAAGATGAATGAGCCATATGAAAAGAATCTATAAATATCTGACGTTATTAGCCTGTTCCTATGTAGTGGTGCTATTGTTCAATTCATGTCAGGATGCTGCATGGGACGACCATTATTGTCCGACGGGCTCTACAGCTACAGCATCACTGATGGAGCAACTGAGTACCCATAGTGAATTTTCAAGTTTCCTTTCTCTACTCAAGCAAACAGGGGGCGATAGTCTCCTCTCCTGTGATCAGACGTTTACCGTCTTTGCACCTACCAATGCAGCTCTTGCTGGTATAAATGCAGATGCCAATACAATGGCTGAAGTTATCAAGAATCATGTAGCTCGTTACATCTATAGTCCTTCCAATTTGGTAGATACTACATATTTGCGCATAAAGATGCTCAATGGCAAGTATCAGGAGTTTACTCGCAATAAGTCCACAATTTCGTTTGCTGGAATAACTCTTGGTGATGAGCCAATTCAGGCTACGAACGGTATCATTTATCCCCTCAATAATAAAGCGGAATATTATAGTAACCTATGGGAAATGTTGACTAATGGAGTTGAACGCTATGATTCGCTTTATAAGTTTATTGCAGGTTTCAACGACACCACTACAGTGAAGTCACCCATAGAAGTAGGTAAGAATAGCAAGGGGCAGATGCTTTATTTCCATAACGAATGGATGAAGAAATATGGTGCTATTCATCTTGAGGATAGTCTTTATACAGCCTTTTTGCTTACCAATACAGGTTGGAACGATGCCTATCAAACCATCAGTCCGTATTTCCGTACTTTTGGAAACCTTGTTGTGGATAAAACTACTAGCAGTTCATTCAATTATCGTAGGACATACGAGACCGGCACACCTTTGTGTGATTCGTTACAGCGTGCTCATACAAACGAGACTATAGCTCGCGATATTCTTTTCCGTCGTCGTCCCGATTTTATGGCTCCTCTTGGAGATACGCTCACTACTACTTCTGGTAATACATATCACCACCCATCCTATCTCATTGAAGGACTCAATTCACAGACGGCTAGTAACGGACAATACTTTTCTGTGGACCATTTGCCTCATAAAGCAAGTGAACTATTCCTCAAGGAGATAAAGATTGAAGCAGAGAAGAGTGCTGGTCGTGAGTTCCTGTATTCTACGCTTACAAATCGTAACGCTGCCGAAGGGAATATGAAGGACACCGTTTCAAATATGCACTTTTTGGAGATTGTCAATACGTCAACCAACAACTTGACACCGCCACAGGTAGTATTTAATTTACCCGACGTATTAGCTGCCAAATATAATATCTATGCGGTATTTGTGCCTGCCCAAGCTTTTGACACACTTGCGGTAGGTTATCATCATCCTGACACTATCGTTTGTCAGCGTGATACGGTTATTAATCGTATTCAGTATCAAGCAGGAGATGAGGCTATTATTCATTATCCTTATTATGATGCTGATAGTACTAAGGTATGCTTCTATCTGAGCTATGTTCATGAAACTCCCAATAGCTCAGGATATAATATGTATCGCGATGCGAAGATAGATCGTGACCCCGATACTGGCGAGTATTTCATTACTAAAGGTTACGAAGTCACGAAATTCTTAGTTGCGCGAAATTTCCAGTTCCCATTTGCTAACTACTCCGGTTCAGCATTTGCTGATAAGGATGCACAGGCTGTATCTGCCAAATTGTGTGTTGCCACAAATCTGACCAATACCGATAAACGTACTATGGGCTATACGATGCGACTTGATTACTTGATACTTGAACCCGTAATAGAATAATTGACTCTACCATGATGAAAAAATATCTCTTTGCAATAATTTTGTCTGTTAGCTCTTTACAGACGATGGAACTGTTTGGCCAAAGTGTGGTCGAAGGACGAGTGGTAGACATTGCTACTGGTAAAGGTATCGTGGGCGTTTCTGTTCAGACCGGTTCATTACAGGTTTATACAGATACGTTAGGAAACTATTGTATTCCCAATCTCTCCGGTGTGGTTGAGCTTGATTTCAATAGTGAAGGTTATTGTAGTCGCAGTCTGCTGGTTCATGTGGATTCAGACAGCATATCTTTGAACGATGTTTATCTATCCAGTATTGCATTTTCTCCGATTTCAGCACAGTATCAGGCATATACCAATACGCCTAGCCTTTCTGTTGACGATGCTATTGCCGAATACTTAGCCCATGATGTTCGTAGCATACGTCGGAGCGGACAACTTGGTATGGGCAACAATATGTTCATTCGTGGCTTAAATTCTTTGAATACCAATGCCAATCCACTTATTGTTCTAGATGGTGTCGTACTTGACGAACTACATGGAGAATCTTCTGTCTTCAGTGGTTTCTATACCAATCGTCTTCTTGATATAGATCCTTTAGATATTGATAGGGTGGAAGTGATGAAAGATGCAACATCTCTCTATGGCTCGAAGGGGGCTAATGGTGTCATTCTTATTTACACGAAACGAGGAATCAAAGATAGGACGCGAATCACGCTCAATGCAAGTCTTTCTACTAAGCAACGCCCGCATTTGCCAAAGGTTTTGGATGGTTCGGAATTTCGTCGTTATATAAGTGAAATATATCAGGGTAGCGAGAATGGCAATGCTGCTGCTGGCGGTTTTGAAGGTGTTTTCAGTGAGAATCCTGCCGATCCCCTTTATTCCGTTAGCCACAATGCTACCGATTGGTCTGATGAGGTCTATCGTGTAGGTTTGCTTCAACGTTACTCCCTCGGTGTTCAAGGAGGTGATGATGTTGCTCGTTACAATGTTTCCGTAGGTTATACCTTTGGGGATGATAACGTACGCAATGTTGATTTTTCTCGCATTAACACCCGTGTCAATGCTGATATCAACTTAACGAAGTGGTTTGAACTAGGTGCAGAGGTTTACTTCACTCGCGTGGAACGTGAGTTGCGTGATGATGGAGTGAATCCTTTTACTTCGCCGAGTTATGTGGCGCGCATCAAATCACCATTCTTCAGCCCCTTTAGTTATACCGATGATGGTTCAATGCTGACAAATAATATTGCAGATGTTGATGCCCTTGGTGTTTCCAATCCTAGAGCTCTTATTGAGAATGCCATGGGTGGTTACAAGCAATATCGCTTTGGTATCAATGCTACGCCTACTTTTCATATAACCAAGGATTGGACCGTTCGCGGTCAGTTCTCCTACTATCAGGATAAAACCAATGAGCATTATTTCTCACCGATGTTAGGAGTTACACCCCAGAAATTGGAGAATCTTGGTACCAGTCGTAATAAAGTCAGTGTGCAGGATATCAGTAAGTCTAGTATCTATGGTGACGTCAATGTTGGTTATCACCATCTCTTCAAAGGCATTCACGATATAGATATCCATTTAGGACAACGTATATATTCTAATTCATACAAGAGTACTTATGGTGAGGGACATAATACGGGTGATGACCAAATTTATAATCTTTCTACCAACTTGGATTACCTTCGGACTGATGGAACAGATGTTCATTGGAATAGTACCTCTCTTTATCTGCAAGCTAATTATGCACTCTATCGTAGATATGCCATGTGGGCAATAGTCGCAGCCGACGCTTCATCACGTTTCGGTGCTAAAGCTTCTGGTGCTGTCTCTGCGTTGGGTACGCAATGGGCAATCTTCCCATCTGCAGGATTGAGTTGGGATGCCAAGGGTGAGAAATTTCTTCGCGATGTTTCTTGGCTTGATGCGTTGAAGGTTAAAACATCTTGGGGAATGAGTGGTAACGATGCTATTGATGCCATAGCCTCATGGGGTTATCTTTCTCCAATTAACTATGCAGGTGTTGCCACTGGTCATATTATTGGAAATCTTCGTAACGATAAACTTAAATGGGAAACTACAAAGAAATGGTCGGCAGGTATAGAAATGGCCTTCTTACAGGACCGTCTTGGCATAAACTTTGATATTTATCATCACCAAACAGAGAATCTTCTCAACTATCGCAATGCAGACCTACTGAGCGGTCAGTCCTATTATCTGACCAATGCGGGAAGTCTCAAGAATTTTGGTTACGAGGTTCAAATCAATGGAAAGTTAGTTGCCCGTCCCAAGTTTAGTTGGCATATGGGATTGTCACTTAATCATTATAAAAATGAGATTACAAGTCTGCCTGAAGGTGAATTTATTACAAATGTACTTGATGGTTATGTCCTTTCAAGGCAAGGCGAGGCAGCAGGTGTATTCTATGGTTATAAGACAGCAGGTGTCTTTACTACAACAGCTGAAGCTGCTGCCGCTAATTTGAAAGTACGTAATGCCGATACTTCGCTGAGGACTTTTGCTGCAGGTGACGTACACTTCCTGGAACCTAACGCAGAGTATGCTGACGGCATCATTGATGAGAATGACCGCACCATCATCGGAGACCCTAATCCTGATCTTACAGGTGCGTTGCTTAGCCGGTGGACATGGCGTCATTGGGAACTTGATGTCCATTGTTCATTCCAATTGGGTGGTGATATGTATAACTATCAACGCAGTCAACTTGAGTCTATGAGTTCGCTTCATAACCAGAGTCGCAATGTCCTTAACCGTTGGCGAGGAGAAGGGCAGTTGACAGATGTGCCTCGTGCTACTTATGGTGATCCTATGGGGAATGCTCGTTTTTCTGATCGTTGGATTGAGGATGCTTCCTATTTTAAGATTCGTCAGGTGCGACTTGCTTACAATTTGCCTATCAACAAACCTTTCATTGAAGGGCTTTCCTTATGGGCATCCGTTGACAATGTCTTTACATTTACACGTTATTTAGGAGCCGATCCGGAATGCTACTATGGCAATTCGGTCCTTACCCAAGGTGTAGATTTTGGCCTCATGCCTTCGTGTCGTTCATTTACTTTTGGTCTTAAATTGAATCTCTAATCAGCTATGAAACATATCATCTTTAAACATTCTATTCCCTTCGTTGTTCTATCATGGCTTTTGATATCCGTATCTTGCGATGACTTCATCGAAGTAGATTCCAACAGTGTGATACCTGTTGAAGATTATAAAATTGACAATCCGGCTACTGCACGGAATACGATGTTTGGAATCTTGGCCCAATTGCAGCGTGTAGCCGATAAGTACGTGGTAGTAGGTGAACTGCGTGGCGATCTTCTAACAACTACTGAAAACTCTACGCAAGACCTTCGCGACATTGCTGATTTCTGTGCAGATTCGCTTAATGCCTATCATCTTGAATCCGAACTTTATGCAATCATCAATAGTTGTAACTATCTTCTTAGTCGTATTGATACAAATGTTACGATTACAAACAATCAAGGAGAACGGGAGAAAGTGCTTAAATATGAGATGTCGCAGGCTAAAGCAATACGCGCTTGGTGTTATTTACAGTTGCTTCTAGACTATGGTGTAGCGACTTATTATACTGAACCAATCATAGCTGTTGATCAACCTGTTGATGGTGTTGAACGTCATCTCAATACACTTGTGCCAATACTGATTGCAGATTTACTTCCCTTGGTGCCTTCTGATCCTGAAATTGCAGAATCTTTACCAGACTATGGTACGGTTGACCGCTATCCGTCTAAACAATTATTTATTCCGGTGCGTGTACTTCTAGGTGATTTATACCTATATATGAATGAGTATGAGCAGGCTGCGCAAATGTACTATGCTCATTTGCTCAGTAATAGTCTTACGGTGCTTCCACGTCGCAATGTATGGACAGACAATACCTTTACAAAGGAATCGGGCAATTGGACGAGTCTTTTCTCTGAAATGAGTGAGATGCAAACTGTGATACAATGCTCTGCCGATTACATAGAAAGTCAGTCCCATTTGATGGATATGTTCGATAACAAGAAGGATTACCTTTTTGCACCTTCTGCTGTAGGGTTAAATACGTGGGAATCGCAGACATATGCTTATGGTACAACTGTCAGTACCCAAGGAGACCTACGCGGTCCGTATGGAACCTATGGGTATGTTACTATCAATAAAGATGGGTCTGATACAGAGATAGCTACAGTTACGAAATATAAGAATCTAGAGCAGATAGTTGTTCTTTATCGTACGTCCACAGTCTATTTGCGTTATGCTGAAGCTATCAATCGTTTAGGTAAACACAATATGGCTTTTGCACTACTGAAATATGGACTTAACCGTGAGAAACTTCTTGTTCCTTCCTATGTTCCTCCAACTGAATATATGGACGATTCAGGTAATATCATTAGTTATCTAGATTTCGGTCAGGGTAATCTTAACTATGACAGGATTTTCTCTTCCAATGCTGCTATGCATTCTCGTGGTTGCGGTGAGCGTATTTCTGATTTCCGTAGTTTCGCAATAGAGTCGGGAATGGACAGTTTGTTGTACGTTGAGAATCTTCTCCTCACAGAGATGGCGCTTGAGACTGGTTATGAAGGCAACCGCTTTGGTGATATTATGCGTATCGGACTGCATCGTGGTACTCCAGATTTTGTGGCGACTACAATAGCTCGTCGTAATCCTTCGCTTGAAACTCTTCTTCAGGACGAGCAAAAATGGTATCTTCCACGTAGTTACTCAGGAAAACGCTGATAGTTAATACGACAATATAATCATGAACTTTTCGGATATTTTTGAAATGTCTGAAAAGTTCTTTTGCGTAAAAAAATGCATATAATCTAATCTTATTTATTGATTTGTTGTATATTTGCTCCTAAAGAGTGCAAATTATGACCTTAAGACATACCATTGAAAGATACTGTTGTTTAACATTTTTCCTTGTGACATTACTGATGTCGCCCATCGTCCGTGCTGCTACTATTGGCGAGGAAACAATGATTAATCTTACGCTGATGGATGGGTTGGCAGGTGAGACGGTAAACAAAGTGTTGACCGATCACTATGGTATGGTATGGATAGCCACAACTAGCGGAATCAGCGTTTTCGATGGCCGTTCGCACTCAACTTATAGAATTTGTAATGCTCGTGGCTTTAAGGCTGAAGTCTATGACATTTGCGAAACCAAGAGTAATGAAATCTATGCCGCTACTCAGTTTGGCCTTTATCGTTTGTGCGAAGGTGCCGAAGTTTTTGAGCATATACTGCCCGAAGTGGAACGCCCTCTTTCACTCTTAGCTGTCGGTGATACGGTGTTCATTGGGAGCGAACAAGGTTTCCAATATTGGGATGGAAATCGCTTGCATCATCATGATGTTGGCGTCAGTCGTTATGGACTTGATAACATTGTACGTTGTTATCAACAAGATGCAGAAGGGCTCATTTGGTTCTTGAAACGGCACGACCTTGGTTGTTTCAATCCTCAAACCGGTGAAAGTCGAACCATTGACTTACAAACACCACTAAGCGGTAAGCATGTGTTACATCGTTTTGCCATTTTTGGTACAAAGTTCTTTATTGGTACTAGTCCCGGTGGGCTCTATGTATACGAACTTTCCTCGCCATCTTCCGCTCGTCGCATCAAGGAAGTTGGACATTTAGTAACGGATGTAAGTCTCAGTCAAGATGGTTTTATTTGCGTGGCAACTGATGGCTCAGGAGGTTACCTTATTGACCCGCAAACTGAGCAAGTAGTGGAACGTTATAATATGGACGCTTCCGGTATGCATCGTCTGCCAACCAATGCCCTTCATTGTTTCAATCGCGATGCAAACGCAATCAACTGGTTTGGTTTGGTTCGTTGTGGATTGGCTTACGAACCTCACAATAGCCATCTATTCAAACCTTACAAACCGGATGGGATGTCCACACAAGGTATGAATATCCGCAGTTTTTTTGTTAGAGGACCGCATACTTTGTTGGGGTTGCAAGACGGACTTTGCTTTATTGATAGCGAACGTCATATCCGCCGGTTTTTCTCAGATGAGGAATTAGGCGGGCACATTGTTAATAATATTATGTGGTGGCAGGGAAAATATTATATAGGAATGTTTGATGGTGGCGTACGCATATTTGATGCGCAAACCTTGACGGTAAGTCATCAGACTTTCAGTCCACTCCTTACGAAAAACTCTATAGGTGACATTCAGGTTGGGCCTGACGAGAATCTATGGGTGGGTTGTACCGATGGACTTTTCATTATTCGTCAAGATTCAGCGATATCCCATTTTACCGAACAAAATTCCCATATTACCGGAGGTATTATTATTGATATTACATTTGATAAGGATGGCAATGCTTGGCTTTCTGGTAGTAAAGGGTTGTCGCTTTATAGTGTCACAAGTCATGATATCGTTGAGGTGCATTTCCCTGATGGTTTTTGGAATAATGAATCATTCATGCGTGGTTATCTAGGGAGCAATGGAACCGTTTATATGCGTAACGGACCGCAACTTTTTTACGTCCGAAATGGAATCACCGACTTCGGAGAGATTTGTCTTCCTATTTCCTTGTCTGACAAATGGCATCGTAGTATGGCGGACGATGGAAAGGGGCATTTATTACTGTCATCCGAACGTGGGCTGCTTTATATGAACGTTGACGGTAGCGGTCTCATTCAAATGGGAGCAGGTGAGGGATTGCTTGGTAGTCAGATTAGCGATATAAGGTTTGATGCAGATCAACGCCTTTGGGTTGCCACGTCTAATGGACTGTTTACTACAACGAACGATGATATACTTGAGTGGACCACCAATCAGCGCTATAAGGTCATCTTGTATGATGTACGTAAGGGAGGTGATTTGTTAACGACTCATGAGATGGGACTCATGAAAGACGAGCAAACTATTAGTCTATCATGGAATTTCGTGTCTCAACCTCTGCAAGCGTCGCCATTATTGTTGGACTATGCTCGACATATAGGTCGCCTCTATGAATATCGTTTGGATGATGGCGAGTGGTTGTCGGTTGCCGATGGAGAACCGATAGACGTGCGAAGATTATTTTTAGGTTGGCACCGATTGACGGTTCGTCTTATGGGTGTGGAAGGAACAGAAACGGAGTATCAACTCACAGTATTACCATCCTTTTTTGCATGCTTGGAATTGATATTATTGATTATAGCTCTTGTGTCGTTCATGGTATCTTTGCATTTCCGAAAGAATACGAAATTGTTGCTTCAAGAGCGTAATGAGATTGAGGATGCTCTTATTGAGAGTGAAACCCTGCGAATGCAGAACGAGGAATTCATCAGCGAGCAGGAGGCTTTAACACAGAAATATCAAAAGGTGCGCTTGGATGAGCATGAATGTGCTGACATAGTCGAGCGAATGAAGGAATACGTTGAGCGAGAACGTGTTTACACCGACCCAAAACTGAAGATGAAGGACCTTGCCGACGTTCTCCATCTTTCTGCTCCCAAGCTCTCCCAAGTGTTTAATCTATACTTAAAGGAGAATTATTATGAGTTCATCAATCGTTATCGTTTGGAGGAGTTTAAGCGTCTGATAGATGCCGGGGAATACAAGCGATATACCATTACAGCACTCAGCGAACAATGTGGTTTTAAGAAATCAAACTTCTTTTCCACCTTCCGAAAGGTTGAAGGTATGACACCTGCTGAGTATTTAAAGAAGCGAGGCGTCAAGGTTTGACTAAATTAGGCGAACTATATAAGGCATTAGTAATTAGGTAGTAAAACAATTGGACTTTTAACTAAATTATATGGATGCAATTGCAGCCTAAAATATTTGTTGTATATTTATATGCGCTAAATTTGCAACTGAAACAAATGAAAAACCGATCTAATACTAATACTATGGAAACGACCATTCAGAAGAAGAACCGTGAAATAATTGGCGCGACCTATCATAAGATTCGCCATGAAATTTTCTCTATCTTCCGTCAGGCGGGTATTGAAGAGAATATTTGCGAGGACTTGGTTCAGGATGTTTTTCTTAAAATACTAGGTCTTGATGTCATCATTGAGGAACAACTAAAAGGGTTGGCCGTATATATTGCCTATCAAAAACGTATTGATTATCTTCGCCATATTGCGTTTATACGTCGTGCGAAGAATGATTGTTTGTGGCGAATGGAGCAAAGCTACACCAATACAGATGCTGAGGTTAAAGATATATTGCATGTTGAGATGAGTATTGTTAGTCGTATGTCAGAGCAAGACGCTAAAGTGTATCAATTGATGCGTTTTGAGAATAAGACTGCCGATGAAATCGCACTAAATTGTGGATTGTCGAAGCGTGCTGTTGAGTCTCGCATCTATCGTACTCGTCAGCAAGTCCGTGATGCTGTGCGTCGTGCTATTGGTTTTTAATTTACCCTAAATACAATACCAAACAAGTTGTCATATAGTCATGAAACAAAAATTATTAAATTTATTTGTACTTGTGCTCCTTTTAGGAAGTGTAAATCTTGCGTGGTCACAAAGTACGTACAAATGGGTCGCCAGTGAGTGGTCGCCTGAAGGTGGTTATGAAATTAGTATAAATGCGGAAGACAACCAATTTACGACTACAAAATATAATTGGGGTTGCTGTTCTGTAGTCAATAGTTCGGCGTATAAATTGCCCAAGCGCCAGACATTCCTTGTGGTGAAGGGTGAAAATATTACAAGCGATTCAAACAATCCCAAACTTTCAACCTTTAATGGTGCAGCAGTGGACATGAAAATGAATGTTGTAGGTACGACTTTAGCGTACTATGACATTACAGATTACTTGCCCTCAGAGACTGATTTCTTTGGGAATGTTTCTATCGATGGTCAAACAAAAATCTATATCGACGAGCCTGCGGAAGGAAGCACTACTATCACAAGCATAGAATTGGTAGCTGCCGATTTATTGGATGCAGCGTCAATAATGGATACTGACATTGAACTATTAGGAGGCTCACCTGTTAAGTATGGTGATGATATTGCTACAGATAGAAGTCTGGCAGCCACCGACGGAGAGTTTAAGAAAACGCTCACTTTTACGCAAGCAACAGCGAATGGCGATATGGGTATTAGAATTAAGAATATCAATCAGCAATTGAACTCCAGCGATATGTTTCTTGTTATTGAAAGTGACAATAATGCCTTGAATACAAATAGTCGTATCAAACTCCGTAACTTGACTGCCGGCGGAACTAAATATGAAAACAACACCGGAGGCTGTTATGTAAAAGGAAAAGAAGTGAGTCCGGGTCATTATTTGGATATTCACAGTTTTTATAAAGGCTCAGATAATTCAAGTACTTTATTGAATAGATGGGCTACTACACCTACGATGGATATCACAGAAGCTACACTTTATATCAATAACAGTAATGGGACAACAGTAAATATCTATCGTTTGGGTCTCTACAACCTCAGTGAGATTATGCAGATGTATGGTTTGTCCGGAGAAAAGTGGTGGTACACGATGACGAATGAGGGCAGGCTCGATGTCGAGATACATGGTAACGCTATAGTAAATGAGATTAAGGTAAATGGTAGTTATGGTACGGCAAATACCAATACCACTGCATACGCTGCTCAAATGATTCGTAGTATGGGTGTACTGCCAGCGAATTATACTAAAATAAATTTGCGTAGTAAGTTCTCGTTTAAGACCGACGAAACCCCATGTGACGAAGATGTCTTTGTTGATATGCCGTCAACGATAACAACAATAGAGTTGGATGACGAAGTTTCTTATTTGCCAACGGCGAATACCAATATCTATTATAACAATCAGAAGTATTTTGCTTTCAAGGAAAATTCAATAGAAGTGCCAACTCAAAACGGAACAAGTAATGGTAATTGGACTTCATTGACCCGAACATTCAAGGCAGGTTACAACTCTCTATGTGTGCCGTTTAATAAGCTGCAGGTTACCAAACTACCCGCAGGACTAACGGTTTACAAACTCAGTGCTTACAATAGTAGTACAGGCGAAGTGACTTTTACGAAAGTGACTGAGAATGAGAGTGCTAATACAAAGAATGTGCCATACATTGTTCATGCAGAAAAGGCGGGAACATACGTTCTTCTTGGTCGTGATCCGGAAAAAGATTTTACTTCTTCATATTACAAAGCACAGCAAGGCGATTTGAATTTTGTCGGTTCTTACGTTAATAAGGTTCCCGATGGAGATTATGCAAGCACCATCAACTACGGTATTACTGCGGATGCTGCAAGACTTGCCCGGATGGGTGCGGAGACAAAAACGGCGTTGTATCGAGCTTTCATTGCAGTTCCTGCAAGTGCCAATGTTGCGCCCCTTGTCTTGTCGTTCAGCGATGATGACATCACAGATATTGTAACTCCTGAGGCTGTAGATGGTCTGGGCATGATGGGTGATGACAAAGTGTACAACCTGAGCGGAGTGCAAATGCAGGAAGGCAACTTGCCTCGTGGCATTTATGTGAAGAATGGACGTAAGTTTATTATAAAATAAAGGAGAACGAAGATATGAAAAAAATATATAAAAGTCCGTGTATATTGATTGTTGAAACAAATGCTCAACAGATGCTTTGTGGTTCAACATTTACCCAAAGTGGTGATGACCTAAAGGTTAACATTGGCAACGATGAAGGCTACTTTGGCGAAGACAATACCATCAATGTCAATTCGTTTAATTGGGATATGGACTTCTAGTAGAATTCATACGATGAGAGGTTAGGTTAATAAAGTTTTCGGGGCTGTTGCTTATATAAGTGGCAGCCCTGATTGTATAAACCGCCTTGATTGTTGCTCGCACACAAGAAGATAATCATAGAGGAAAAACAACCGGCGTCCGTACGGATATAATATCTTGTACGGGCATTTTTGTTTTTACTTGCCTTAGGTCTTGTCGTGTAGCTATAGGCACACGCATGTGACACGAATGTGTAACGACAAAAAAGTAATTACATGAGAATGATTTAATAGTATTCTAACGCTCTAAGTGTCATAATGTCGTCGTTGGAATGGTTGAGGCTTACATGTTCGTTCCATGTAAAACGGCCCTCATACCAATTGCCGTGAGCGTCAATTCGTGGGTATAGGTAGAGTTCGGTGTACGTGTCGTCTGCATCTGTCCGTGTGATGCTGCTCTGCCATCCATGTTCCTCATAACGATACTCCCAAGTCGAACAATCGCCGTTGGAATGGACAATTTCTCGTTGCGTGACTTTGTGTGGTAGGGTGGGATGATACTGTCTGTTTTCCGTTTCTATGAGTGT
Organism: Paraprevotella sp.; assembly: GCA_017937925.1. Classification (GTDB taxonomy): domain Bacteria; phylum Bacteroidota; class Bacteroidia; order Bacteroidales; family Bacteroidaceae; genus Paraprevotella. Next base: position 103,756 of record JAGBCQ010000018.1, read on the forward strand.
TCCGTATTCGTACCGTTCTGTTTGTGATGCAGTGATCCTTCCGTCTTCCGAGAATGTATAGACGGTATGTTCTCTGCTCACTTCTCCTTCGCGTTCTGAAGTTTCCGTTACGGTGCAGGATGCAGGTAGTACAGCTCCTTCATTATAGGAATAAGTCGTTTCCGTTAGCCAAGTATCACGCCACACATTTGTGACAAGTGTGTATTTTACGTATGTATCTTCGATGTCACAAGTAAATCCGCTTTGGTCCGATTGTACGGCAGTAAGTCCTTTTACTAGCGTGAAATCCATATTGCCGACTTGAAACGGCAGAGGGATGTAGCGTGAATGTGTCCCGTAACTCAGGAGGTATGTATTTACTTCTCCGCCGACGCTGGTTATAGTGGCTTTAGACATATTCCCGTTGGGGGCGTATTCGTATCCGAATTGGTTGATTTCAACCCCAATCCATCGTTTATTTGGCTGTTTGTAAATACCATTCTCCAAACTTAAACCCGTAGGGTCGTAGAAAGAAATGTTGCCGTCCGCAGTGAATTGGGTAAGGCATATTCCTGAGGTCTCCCATTCGCCGTCGATACTGATGTAAGTTCTCTCTTCTATCTGTCGGATGTTCCCTTTCAATCCTAAAAAATAACTGTGAGGTTGTTCAAGGTATGGCTTGGTGGGTGTCTCCGGTGTGTATGGCGGCTCCTCCGAGTTGCATCCATAAAGAGCCAGTACAGAGAAACAAAGTATGACGGCTGATAATTTCATGTTTAAATGCTTTTTAAATGCGGTTTAACTGCCGTAAAAATACAAAATAGTCAGTGAATAGGTGTATAAAAGCTTGTTTTTATTTATCGGTTGTCAGTAGTAAATTAAAGTTACGGGAAGAGGTGAGATGTTGAATATGCGTATTAACTATGAGTTGTGTGTTCGTCAGATAAAAAATATTCCGGACGTGTAGAGCAAGGCCCCTCACGTCCGGAATGATGTTTATGCTATGGTTATTTTATCCTTATTTTACGATTAACTTCGCAGTTTCAACCGAGTTGCCGTTGCTAACGGTTACTAAATAAATACCGCCGGTTGTATTCAATGTTACGTTGGTTACGTTAGAACTGATGCTTGCGTTGTAAACAACCTTACCTGTCAAAGTGGTAACAGTTATCTTCGCACCATTTTCTACGGTTGGGACATTGACGTAGAAAGTGCCGTCGGTAGGATTCGGATATACAATCATACTGTTTTCAGCGTTGATATCGTTGATAGACTCTCCACCGTCTAAAGTGATGTCCCACCAATGCAAGTTCTTTTGGTAACTAGTTTTGATATATACTATGCGGTCTGTTTCTCCGGCAGCAAAAGTGTAGGTTTTACCACACATTTGGTTGTTAGCGTTCTTGTTGTTCGTCTGAGTGAAGTCGCCTTTGTATGCGCTCATGGTTGTAGTTTCGTCAGAGTAGAACGCTAAGCTACCGTATGAAGGGGTGATGTCGCTTCCGATGTTGAAGATGCACTCTGTTCCTGCCGGGATGGTATAAGCGTACCAAGTGTCGTAAGCGTCATCCGTGTTCGGTAAGTAGTAAGTGGTTCCTGCTACTGCTTGAATCGGACTGCCGAAATATTCACCGGGACGTGCTTCTGCGAACGAAGCGATGATGTAACGGTTGGTTCCCGCAGTCTCGCCCGGGTCGGAACTGATGGTTACGCATACGAAGAACGGAGTACCTTGTTCAACGTAAATTTTGCTTACCTTATAACCTGCCATGTACGCATCGCTATAGCTGTTGTCAGTAGCGGAATTTACCAAATCGGCAGTACATTCGGCTGTCATTGTTTTCATGGTAGAGCCACGACCGATTTTTGATTTGATGGTATAGAAACCGCTCTTGTCGGCGGTATAAGTGTACCAAACGGTCAAGTCAGGTGTATTAGGAATCTCTATTTCCTCGCCTAAGTTTTCAATGGCAATAGCCGTTTCACAGTTTGAACCGGTTGTTGCAGCCTCGAAACGGGATGTTACTATAGCATCTGCCCCATCATTAGCAAACGAACTGATTTCAATAATGTAGGTCTCGCCTTTAGTCACAGGAATACGGTAAGATAAGCCTAAGTCGCCGTTATTTTCGTCTTCATATTCGTTGCGGACATAATCAATTGCTCTGCCTTCGCAGTCGTTGCGGAACACTACACTCCAGAAGTATTCAACCCAGTTGGCGCAAGTGGTTTCAAAAATAGCAGTTCCACTCTCTTCGGCAACGAAACGGCGGTAGTTGATAACATCATCACCACGGTCTGCAATAACAACGTTTTCGCCTAGTACGAAGTCGATAGGACGGTCGCAGTAGTCTCCGTCAACGAGTTCTTTTTCACTGATGGTGATAGTATTGGTTTCTGTGTTATTGGTAGTGATACAGAAGAAGAATGTTTGTCCTTCATTGACACGATAAGTATCTGTACCGTTGTAGTTGTTTGTGTCATCACAATTGAAACTGATGTACTTTAATGTTCCGGTAGAAGTGATGGTCATTTCAGCGTCTTTGGTAGCTGTGTAGCTGAACCATTGGTCGCGTGCCAACCCTTTGAATTGATTCTCGCCCAATTGGATAGGTGTTGCCATGTTACAACTTTCTCCTTCTTTGGGCTCGCGGAGTGACAAGGTCAGTCCATTGTCCGGAGTACCATTGGTTACTTGTACGTTGAAGTATAGGTATTCTGCTGTTTCAAGTCTTACCGGATTGATATCCTTGTAGAACGTTTCACTCGTACCAATGATGACATCGCTAGTCAACCATTCGTTGGTAACGTTGCAGTTGTTCCAATATTCAATATTGCCTTCCCAACCTGCAGTTGATACGATTTCCATGAAGTTGGTAGTACCCAACTCGCTGACATTCATCTTGAACCAGTTGTTTCCTTTGACGAGTGAGAGGTTAGCCGGGAATTCTGTAATCTCTACCGGGAAAGCACAGTTCTCTCCGAGGCGGTCGCTCGTAATTCTCAATGAAACATTGGTAGGACGAGTCACAGGAATCATCAGGATGTAAGCCTTACCGTTTTCGATAGCGAACTCATGGTCGTCGGTCATACTGGCTTGTACGGCATATTTCATTTCTTGTGAACCATAGAGTTCTTCTTCGATGTAATATACAAGGTATTCGCTTGTCATTACGCTGACAACGCCATCGGTAGGAGCTTCGAAACGTGCAAAAGTAGCATGACTGAAGTCAGCCAAGTAGTCCACGTCATGGTTGGCATAAACAGGGAAACTTACGGTTTTGCTTATGTTCATATTGATGGGGTTTTCCCAAGTGTCTCCGCCATAGTTGCTTGCGTAAACAGAACTCTTCATTATGAATGAGGTAGAAGTCACTGCGTCCTCTCCTTCAAAAACTTCGTCAGCAGTCAGCGTGAAGCGTATCTCGTCGCCGCTGAATACTGCGATGGTCGCAAAAATACCGGCACCATTGTCATAAGGTTCAGCAGTATCAAATGGAGCATCTGCGTCGTATGCGCCGTCATGATACCATCCGCCACTGATGCTGATACCTAGGTTGGTAGAAGCCGTTGTTGCCATGATATACAACTTTCCTTGTTCGGTAGCTGTATAGCTGAAAGTTTTGCTTTCGCCTGCATTCAATGTTACGGACAAATCTGTTCCGTCCCATGTCGTGATGCTTTCATTCGCGTCTTGTGCGTTGATGGTGGCAGTCATACCAAACAATAACGACAAGAGCAAAAAGTAAAATTTTCTCATTTGTTGTTTTAGTTTTTGGTTAATAAAATATGAATAAATTTGTTCTCTATTTAGTTCCAACTACCGTCTGTGTTAATAGACGGCAACATAATTTCATCGTAATGCTCTTGAGTGAGGAAGAAATGGTTGGGAGAGAGGTTGGGCAATCCGCTGATGTCCACATCCGCATCCGTGAGTCCGCAATCTATCAAACTAAGATAACCTAAATTCTTATTTTCAATCTTCGGGAACCCGGTCAGAGGATTCCTGTTAAGGACCAATGTATGAAGGTCTGTCATTTTCTCCAACTCTTCTTTGGTAACGTGGGTTATTTGGTTGTCTTTCATGGAAAGCATATTGATTTCCGGTCGTAGAATGACTGGCGGAATTTGAGTGAACGAACAACCGTCAAGGATAAGACCTCTTATGGATTTCTGAGTATATCCACCTCCCTCGTATGGAACTTTCGTATCGGCAAGCGACGCCGGTAGAGAGTTAAGGTTTTTGTTATTAGAGAAGTCCAAAACGGACATACGATAGAGGTTGTTAAAGACATCCGGTAAACTACTGATTTCCGAACCGGTAATAATGAGGTTACTCAGTTTGTTCCAATTCTTGATGCTCTCAGGAATTTCACGAATCTTCTCGTTGACCATCACGAAATGGTACATATTTTTGTTGCTTGTCAGCACCTCCGGAAACTCCGTGAATTGGTTGTTCAGCAAATAGACATTGATAAGTTGCTTCATATCTGCGACAGCTTCCGGAAGTTCCGAAAGTTGGGTGTTTTCAATGTGTAATGTGATGATATTTGTATAGCGCAATTCATCCGGCAATTCTTCAAGGTCGCAGTTGCGAATGGTCAAGTTGACCAATGACGACATGTTACCAATGACGGAAGGTAGTTTCTTCATGTGTTTGAACTCTGTAAGAGCCATGTTTACCCATTCGCCTTCTTTGTTGTAGTTGTATTTAGGTTCTCCGTCTATGATGATACCATTAACGGTGGTAGGGTCGCCGTAGTCGTCAATGGCAAATTCCAATCCAGCCCAACTATCATCAATAGTACCGCTTTCAAAGTCCCAACTTTCGGGCCATTTGCTCTTGTCTTCTCCCAACACTTCCAAACAAAGGGCGTATAAGGAGTTATAGTAGTTGTCCATTGAAATCATTTGTTTTATTTTTACAGGCAATTCGTAAGAAGTCTGCTCTTGGGCTTTAATTTCAAAGTCGTTGTTTTTCTCAACTTCTATGTCCAATACGTCTATCAGGTTGCCGTCCGGGTCGAAGACGCGGTATGAAACCAACTTATACATGCCGGCTTCTAATGCTATATATGGAGTGCTTACGATATTCTCATCTCCTTCCAGCGGTTGACTGGGGAGAGTCTGTTTGACTCCATTCTTTTCTATCGTAACAATTACGCTGCGCAGTTCTGACAAATCGGTTATGGTATAAGTCTTTTGCATTGTGAATTGGAAACGAATTTCTCCTTGCGTAGGTGACAAGGCATCGTTATCATCATCGCATGAACAAACGAAAGTGATGGTTGGCAGTAGGACTGCGAGCATCAGCAAATATGTTTTTATTCGATTCATTGTGAATATGTTTTCTAATATATGAATTCCTTTATTTTCTCATTGGTTGGTAGTTCACGCGCCACCCTCCTTGAAGTCCGAGTATCGGATAATTGCCGCTACTTGCGTCAAATTCCATGTTATATCGGAAATTGGCATTGAATGAATTGGCTTTTGTTAATTCTGTGTCCTCATCATCTTCACTCCATAATGGGCATGCCCGACGGATATAAGATGGTTCATTATCGAAGCCGACGCGTTTGCCTGTTGAGTCTTTACCGTTTTCGTATTGATTAAAGATCAATGTATAGGGGTCCCAACATTTCAAGTTTTTATGATATAGAATCCAATCGGGAAGATTGCCGGTCAGAAAATTCAGATTAAGCGCAAGATTCTCCAACTGAGGCATAATAGGATTATTGGCAATTTTTTCCTCTTCCGATTCGTATAGGCTTGCGTCATATCCCATGTCGGGTATTTCTCCTTCAAAGTAATTATATGACAAACCGATGTAAACGACATTCTTCAGAGTAAATAACGCTTCGGGTAATATACCATGCAACCCAAGTGTATTTTTCTCTTCTGCATTTTCGTTCAACTTCCCGAAAACATCTTTCACTCGGTTGTTTGCCAGATTGATGTATTCCAAATTGTGTTTGTCCAATTCGGTAATGATGTCTATAGGAATTGATGTCAAGTTGTTTCCGCTCAATTCCAATTCTTTAAGTTGGGTCATTTGTTTCATTCGTTCTGGAAGTTTGCTGATACCATAACCCAATAAACTTAATGATTTCAGATTAGGAAGATATGTAATATCATCCTCCAATTCTATATTTTTTCCGGCAGCGTCAGTGTTTCCCGTCAGAATCAAAGTGCGTAGTTGATCCAACTTACGTATCTGGTATGGAATGGATTTATCCGTATCAAACATAGAGAATCTTAAACCAACGATGCGAAGTTCGTCAACGGTTTCTCCTTTTTCATTTACGTACTCTACTTCTTCAGTCATAATATTATTCCAATGAATCAGAGGTAGGCTTGTGTCCCAATTGAATGCACAACGCATGATGCGTGCTATGGCAAGTACAGCTAAAGAGTCACCCTCGCGTGATGGAATGATTTCTTGTGCTTTCTTTTGGCGGAAAGTCAGTCGTGTTTCGATGGGAGTTTCATTGTTTTCAACCTCTTTTTGTCTGAAAATGATAGTAGCAGTACGGTCCTTGTCGCTTTCAGTGTAAAGTTCATAATCAAATCTGACAGTTGAAGGACGTGGGATAGACTCAACGGAAGGCGCTTCATGTTTCACTTTAATCCATCCGGTGCGTTGAGGGTCATCATATTCTATTTCAATGTTATATGATATGTTGGAAGTTACTTTTATAGTTTCAAACATATCTTCGTAGTCTGTAAAATCAGCAACTTCTATTAAGTCTTTGTCTAACTTGATAACCTTTTCATAGCCTAATTGATTGATGACGACTTGTTTGCTAAATTTTCCGCAACGGAATGTGAGATGTGCTTCGCGTTCTTTATATAGATAGCTACTATCGACACGGATTTCGCAAACGGTGCTTCCGTTTGTTCCGTTAGCCGGAGATACCATGCACCATTCGCGGTCGCTCATGACGGTCCAATCTTGTCCTGCAGTCAGATTGATAGTGTATGTGCCTCCGTTGGCATTGAAATTCAGGTTTTCTTCACTGAGTGTAATCCCCGTTATAAAAACTTCATCTTCTTCGTTACATGAAGCAATGCTCAACAAAGCGAGTCCTAGTAGCAGGAATAAACTTTTTCTTATAAAATATGAATATATGCTCATTGTTATTTTAGTTTTCAAATGTGATGTCTTGGTCTTCATCGAATGTTAAACCGAATAAGCCATTTTGTATGCGATAAACGATGCTTGCGGGAACCGTCATTTTGAGATTTGGATTATTTGATACGTCTAATGAGTTCAGATTAGAGGGGAACGTGCTTACCGTTCGGAAGTCATTTCCTGAGAAATCTACGATAACCAATCCTGTATGCTCATGTAGGTATGCAGGCCATTCGGTCATGGTGCGAATCCATTTTGTTTGCGCTTCATCGCGGAAATAACCTTGGCTTCCCATCAGTAGTTGACTAATTCTCGCTGGTTGTAATACGTTGTCCGGAAACTCTCTGAATTGATTGAAACTAAATTCTACTCCTGATAGATATGGCAGATTCTCTGTGTTAAATCCACTCGGGATGCTTTTAAGATAGTTTCCTGCACAATCCAATGCTTGTAATGAATGAAAGTTTTTTAAGGCTGCGTTATGAATTGTGTCTATGTTATTATTGGCTACAACCAAATAATTGATTTCCGATTTAGTATCAGCAAATTCTCGCGGGAACTCACCTTTTCGAGAGTCGTTTTCTCGTCTTCCGAGTTCATTCATTGCCATGCTGAGTTTTTCTACGTTAATACCCTTAAAACCTGTTTGGAATCCGTGTATTTTATTGGTCGTAAGGTCTATCTCTTCTATCGTGTATTCACCGGATTTATTAGATAGAAAAGCAGGGAACTGTTGTAGGTTGTTGGCAACGGCTGAGAATAATTCCATGTCATCTACACTGCAAAAGTCAGCAGGAAACTCGCTGATTTTGTTAAAGTCCAAAATGAGTTGAATGGGTGCTATAGGACGAATGCTTTGTACTTTTGAGATTTTGTTAAAAGCGGCATCGAGCAGACGTAAATCGCTCATGCGATAAAGGTTCTTGGGGAGAGAGGTCAATCGGTTGTCGTTTATATAGAGTAGTTGCACTTTTTCACAATTTGTACATAAGTCTTCTAATGCCGTAAGAATATTTTCGGGCGACATTTTATACAAACCGGAAATATTAACCGATATAAGCTCTTTCATATTTTTAAAGATATTACCGTCCAATTCCGTTAGTGGCAGGTTGAAGAGTTCGAGGTCCGTCAGTTGTGTCAGTTGTGACAAAGCTTTAGGTAGTTGTGTCATTTGTGTGTTGGCGATATATAGAATCTCCAAATTATTTAGATTCCCGATAGCTTCGTCAATGCCTGTAATTCGGTTGGCAGGTTCTCCGGTAGCTTGCGCGTAAGGTTGAACGAACTTGAATGTACCGGTATTGTTTCCAAATTTAAGTGGTGACTTGTAGATACCCTTATTATTTCCTTTCCTTTTTAATGTTGTGCGTTCTTTTGCAATTTCCATTCTATGTTGACGGATGTCAATACCGTTTTTTGCTAAAGAGTAGGGTGAGTATCTCAATTTTTCCATTCCTTCATTAACGTCTCCTTCATATTCTTCATCATGAGTTCCAAGATAAAGAATTTGTAATGCAGTAAGTTGTCCGATGGCTTTAGGAACTATACCGCGTGGGTTGAATGCTCCTAAGTTCAAAGAAATGACACGTCCCTGTGTGTTCAACTCAACACCGGGTTGTTTACCCCATGCGTCAATAGGTCTTGCCGTTCCGTCCTCAAATTCAAACATCCAATTGGCACCCGCTGTTTCTGCATCGCCGGTAAAACTCCAATTCTTTCCATCCATTGCGTCCCAAATTTGCTTTAGGGCAATATAGTCATGTAGTGCTTCGCTTTCCGGAATCTCCACGTTTACCTTGCTCTCGGTTAAATTAAAGTGCTGAATATTGAATGTGTAGTTCGTATCTTGAGCATACATAAATTTTTTACTTTTATTGTATAACTCGTAGTGTTCCAATGTATATTCGCCTACTTGTAAGGTGAGCGTATCGGTATGGAAAAATCTGTCACCTTTTTTTCTCCATGCTTTTACCTTATGTTCCTCGCGATAGTTGATGCCGTTGACATTTCTTGCAAAAACGAATTCGATACTGTCAATGTCGTCATATTTGAACAAGTTGGTGTAAGTCGGTTCATTATTTTTCTTTAATGTGATTTCGGGAAGGAGTTTTTCCAACACCGCATAGAATGTTCCGTATTTAAGGCTATGGATATACAATGCGTGGGTTGTGATACGATTTGGTTCAATGACGAAAGAGTGGGCTTCATCCGGAGTCCCGACTTGAAGAATCTCAGCCATAGAACCTTCTTTATGTTTACCGTATATTACGTAGCCTGCTATGATATACTCGCCGGCAGCCAACTTGAGATTTTCAGATGTCAGCCCGAACTCAGAACCATTTTCTCCGGTTGATGAAAGGTTCAAAGTCTGTTTGATACTCTTACCATTGAAAAGGAGCGAAAGTTCGATTTTCTTGGCATCTGATAAATGGTTCAGTGGATTGCCTTCAAGTAGAGCCTTTGTTCCTTGCTTGTAGAGCTTTAGTTGGATGTAACCGTATGTGCTTGACGGATTTACCGCATCTTCATCCTCAGAGCAACTGCCTATAAATATGGTTGCAGAAGCAACAAGTATCAACAATAAAGTCTTGTAAATGACAGTCATCTTTGTCTTATTGAGTTTCATCTTCATATTATTATCCTCCATCTGTTAGAATCATTTAAGCATGATATCAAACGTAAAGATTGTTATGTCGCTGTATCCGTCTCCGCGGAATGCGTTTATCTTATATCTGAATCCTCTGTTGCTTGTCACCATATTCGGACCTACGTTGAGAATTAAAGTTTTGAGCATACCAGTGTTTGTATCACGTTCGTAGTCAATTGTGATAGACTTTTCTTGATTGCTAGTGGGTTGGTTCTCCTCCCATTCACCGGTTGTGCCGTTTTTCCATAAACGTATAAGTTGCGGTGTAAGTTGATCTGTTGTAATGTCAAGCACATCGAAAGCAAATGAAGCGCCTTCGGCCGGAACGTATATGGTTTCTCCATTCTCCAAACCATCCAATTTTAGGATATATGTGGTGTTGTGGTCTTGTTTTTGAACAATATGTGAGAAAGATTCCGAATATTCGTCTTTTAAGGTTGTACCCCCGTTGATAAACAAATCTTCAAAGCCGACGCTTTTGGGTACTATAAAGATAAACGCCTCTCTCATTTGTGCTGGGGTGGTCAGTCCATTCATGTCATCCGTATCGCCACGGTCGTTTGCAGTTAGATAGATTTCTTTTGTAAAAATACCGTTGGATTCGCTCTTATTAGCTTCATCGCCCATTCTGAGTGTTGCCCAATGTACTTCTTCTTTGATAATACGACCATTGTTGGCATTACACATAATTAAGTGAAAAGGAGCGTCCTCAATAGAAGAGTAGTTTACAGAAGTTTTGATATTGAAAGGCAATTCAATTTTTTTCCAATAATCATCTTGATTGTCCGTATTAATATATGCGGCTTTCGCTTCAAAAGAGAAATCATTGCCTAATGGGTCGTATGAAGGGAATGCAAAATCGTGTTGTAAAAAATTGTTTCCAATACCTTTGAACTCTATTTTGATTTCTTTGAGTGTTTCTCCTTTGGTGTCTTTTAAGAAAATGTTTGCGGTTTTCGTTTCGTTGGAAAGGGCGTCTTCCTTTACTAATAGACCTACGCCAACTCTGCGTGTTTGCAATGTTCCGTCTTCTTTGCGATTGGTGGCAATGCCAAGTCCATTAGCTATTTCAACCCATTCAGGTACTTCGTCCAATTGCCACGCAATATTTGATTCTACATAGAATGTCAATTGGAACGTACCGCTTTGTAAGGTATCAACCATTTCGTAGGTTACTCTTTCCGTTTCCTTCTCCTTCTTGACATCCTTTTCATAAATATTGCAATAGGCTTGGGCTTTCACTTGAATAGTGATGGGTGTTGTGCCCGGAACTTGTAGCATGAATTCACCGTTCATTTGTGGTGCTGTGAATTTGTTATAGTCACCGGTAACGGAAAGTCTTACAGTTGTCTCTTTGCCGTCTTGAGGTTCTTTGTCTTTGGAGAAAGTCAACCAATTCTCGTTGGTGACGATATCCCATTTGTTTGATGAGGTGATTTCCAAAACACCTGTAAATTGGCTTCCGGTAGCGTCTGCGTTCAGTGTCATGATGCCTTCGTTGACGTCACCTGTAATTTCCAGGTCACTCTGTGCTGCGGATTTTTGAGTAATTTCTACCATATACGGTTCTTCTGAGCCGTCAACAAGTACCATCAGTTGCGCTTTGCGTAGCGTACTGCTCTTGTTGTCGCTGTAAGGAGTTACTGTGATTACAGCATCACCGGCTTTTCCTTGAGTAGGAGAAGCATCCACCCAATTGTTAGAGCTTGTGAATGTTGCAGTCCAAGGCGCTCCGGCTACGAATTGTATTTCAGCAGTCTGCTCTCCGGCTATACCCTCAAAAATAATGGGTTCCACTTCGAATATTGTTTGCCCGAAATTTTCTTCTGCCGGTCCTTTATCTTCGGAACAAGCCGTATGGTTGAACAAGACCAATGCGCTTATTGTCGCGCTGTATATGAGTGATAATAGAGTCTTTTTCATTGTGTCAAAAATTAGTATGGGTTAGAAATGCCGTTCTTTTCGGCTTCGGCTTGTTCGGGTGTTACCCATTCAAAGATATAATAATAATTGCCGAATGCACCGAGTTTGGGGATAAATACATTCAAGATAAGAACGAATGCTCTGTCAGCAGGTAGATAATAGCTATCCACTCCGTCAATGGTTGACATGGCTACTTCGCCATAGTATGAATCTGTAAAAGCAATCTGTTCCACAAGGTCGATCGTCGTGTCAAACGGATTGTCCTTAGCGGTGTGGAACTTCAGTGTCAAATCGTGTGTCTCATCAAATGGAGCCTTCACAATCAGTGTGCTGTCGTTCTTCTTTTCTGTCTCGATAAGAAAACTTGTTACTTGAGAAGTACTGAATGGGAAGGTGCAAGTCATTCGCATATCGCCCACGTAATCGTCGATATTGAACGGCATGCACTTGTGCAAGCGGACATTAACCCAATTGTTGTAGATGGCGAATTGTTCATTCTCTGCTCCTAGAAGTTGGAGTGTGACGGCGATGCTGTCCGTAGGTTGGATGTGGTCGTAATAGCCTTTCAAAGTTACTTTACCAGTACGTTCGCCGGCTTTTATGAGTACGTTGCGTGATACGATATCAAAGTGATAACCTTCAATGGCATTCGTACGTTTCAAGTCAACGTCCACGGCATAATATCGGTCTGTTTCGCTGCTTTGTGTTGTTGCTACGTAAATATCGAACAATCGGCCTTCGTTGGTCGTGACGGGCATATCCAATAATGAATCGGAGAACTGCACGTAATTGGGGCCTTCGTAATAAACCTTTTCGCTTTCGCAAGCCGTCATGCCGATGAGCATCATGGCAAGCATAGACATATATATGATAGTTTTCTTCATTGTCAATCGGTTTTTTGAATGAATTATTGTTCGTTTTGGATTACAAGTCCTTGTGAGGCAGTAATTTCGTGTTGCGGAATGAGCCAAACGAACTTCTTGTCAGTGCCGTTAATTTTGAGCGAAGTATAACGTTCTCCTGTGATGGTCCCCGATTGGGGTTGGCGTTCAAATCCTTTTCCCCATCTTTTCAAGTCATGTAGGCGGAAGCCTTCCAAGAACAATTCTTTGGCACGTTCTTCCTGAATCTCTTCCAGAAGTTGGTCTTGTCCATGTGTTGCTACGCCATAGCCTTGGTAGCGAGCCTTTCTCAAGGCAGTCAAATCGTTGTTGGCTTTGTTGGTTTCTTCCATCATGGTGTATGCCTCGGCACGAATGAGGTAAGTTTCGCTCAAACGCAGTACCTTAGGCATGTTGACATAGAAATTGCCGGCAGAACCATCGATGTTAGGGTTACCCGGAAATTTAACAGCTACTTCCGTTTCTACTCCTTGCATGGTAGTAACCAATTTGAAGAATGTGGTATAACGCATATCATAATTATCGTATGCGTTAATCAACCACTTGGCAGGTACATAGTTGGGATTGTACATTCCTCCTGTGATACCCATATAGAGTGTTCCTAACGAGCCACCCATATCGGTGGTGGAGAAACTGATTTTCCAAATGATTTCGTCTGCGCTGTCATAGGTCCACATGGCGGCATATTCGTTCATGACGCCACTGGCGGTCGAAACATAAGAGTTGACATCGGCAAGACTATATACCTTGTATGAACCGGACTTCGCATCGATGACGTTTGTGGCATATTCTATTGCCTTTTCCCAATTCTTCATGTGTAGATAGACGCGTGCAAAGAGGGCGTCAACAGCTCCTTCGGTAATAAAAGCAGCATCGCTGCCTACGCGTGTCACCAGTTCGTCTGCTTTTTTCAAATCGGACAATACTTGAGCGTAAGACTCTTCCAATGTGGCACGAGGTTTTTTGACCGTACTGCCATTACCCTCACGATAATGCAAATAGAGAGGAACGCCCATTTTTTGTGAAGCGGTAGCGGGCTCGTATGACTCGCAGAATGTACGAATCAGGTCGGAGTATGCCAAAGCACGCATGAAACGAACGTCACCTTCATATTTGTTCAATGTAGCTTTGTCTGCTTCGGTTCTTAATGTTGAGCGAACGAGTTCCACATTATCCATAAAGAAATTACATCTGGCGATGATTTGGTACAAGCCGGCATATACGCTGAGCAGTACACTCTCATTCGGGGTTGTCTCCCAACGGTAGAAACTACCATATTGATTGGTATATCCGATAGAGGCATATACAAGGTCAGCTTGAATATCGGAGGCTTGAATCAATGCACCGCTGTAAAGAGACGAATTTTTGAAACAACTATAGATACCTACTACAATCTGTTCCGCCGACTCCAAGTCGGTCATGGCTTCTTCTTCCGGCACAGCTGTTTCAGGTATTTCGGTCAGGAAGTCGTCGCAGGCTCCTAATCCCAATAGAAGGAAACCGAGTAAATATATCTTGAATGCTTTCATATCTTGTTCGTAAATGATGCGTTAGTGATTAGAACGAAACTTCGACGCCGAAGGTAAATTGTCTGGACATAGGGTAAGCCGCTTGATAGACATTACTGCTTGATTCCGGGTCCATTCCTGTAAATTTAGTGAAAGTCAATAGGTTTTGCCCTTGTGCGAAGATTCGGGCATATTCAATGATTTTTGTCTTTTTCAACCATTTAGTGGGCAGACTATAAGCCAATGTGAGGTTCTTCAAACGAAGGAATGAAGCATCTTCCAATAAATGACTGTCCATTTGTGGGGTAACACCGTAGCGTGGAATGCTTGTGATGTCGCCGGGCTTTTTCCAACGGTTCAACAATTCTTTGGATTGATTGAAAGCAGAACTATACATACCGTTACTTTCATCAAAGAAACGGTCGTTGTTCAGCATCCAGCGGTTTTTGACCCAACTGAACTGTGCGCTCAGTGAGAGACCGCGCCATGAAAGTGTGGTGCCAAATCCGCCTTGCCAAGGAGCGATTGACGATTTGCCTAATAATACTTTATCCTCCTCGTTGTACTCGTTCGTAATTTGGCCGTCCTTAGTGTACCACAACGCGTCACCATTGGCGGGGTTGACACCTGCATAGCGCACAGCATAATGCTCACCATAAGGATGTCCCACCTTTAACATCAGGTTCGATCCCGGTATTTCATATTCATCCAATCCGTTGTACAACTCTGTAATCTCGTTGTGGTTGTATGAGGCGTTGGCATTGATGTTCCAATTGAAATCGTTGAGGTTGAGAACGTTCACGTTTAAGTCTAGTTCCACACCTCGGTTCACCATAGCACCGATATTATCCCATTCCATATTGGTCCCATTACCCAAGGTGATAGGTACTTCCATCAGCATATCTGTGGTTTTCTTGTTATAGAACTCTGTCGTCAATTGTATGCGGTCAAGGAAACCAAGTTTTAATGCTAGGTTGAACGTACCCAATTTCTCCCAAGTCAAATCGCTGTTACCGCGTGTATAAGGAGCGATACCTGTCATACCGGCATATTGCGGACCGGCTGCAAACAAAGCCATGTGGTCATAGTTGGGAATACTTGAGTTTCCTGAAGTACCATAACTTGCGCTCAATTGTGCCATGTTCAACCATTCGACATCCGAAAGGAACTTCTCTAACTTAGCGTCCCACATCGCGCCTACCGACCAGAAGTTCGCCCAACGTGCATCCTTACCGAATTTGGAAGATGCGTCGCGACGAACCGACAAATCAACGAAATAATTGCGTTTGAAGTTGTATTCACCACGAGCGAAAACAGAAACGTAGGTCGAAGCGGCAGAACTATCATCCCATCCGCTTGCCATTGTACCGGTACTAAGGGTCAGCAATTTGTCGTTCGACTGTCCGCGTGTTGTTACAGAGAACGCATCCGAACCATTCTTAGTCACCTCATGTCCCAACAACAGGTTGATGTTATGGGCATTTTTGATGGAGAAAGAATAATTGGCCGTATTGGTCCATGTAAGGTTAAAGACTTGTGCGTAACCTTTACCTACAGCACCGCTACCATAGTTGGAAGGGTAGGAAGGCAATGAGGTTGTGTTGCTACGGGTATCCGAACCGTCAATACCTACCATGGTACGGATTTTGAGGTTCTCGATGGGCGTCAATTCCAAGAATGTTGACGACATGACATGAACCTTATTTCTTGTCAATGGATTCGCCGCCAAATATTCCATAGGGTTGCCGTATGCACCTACCCATGAACCGTCCTTCGTAGTGGTAAAGCTACCGTCAGCCTTGTATGGAGTCCAATAAGGCATCATGAATTTGGAGGCAGAGATGGGAGCGAACACGCTGTAACTTCCATATTCGGTTTCTTCCGATTCAGAGTAAGTCAAGGCGGTGTTGGTTCCTATCTTGAGCCATTTGGTGGCCTCTGCTTCTACATTGGCACGTATGTTATAACGCTTAAAACTTGAGCCAACGGCCGTTCCTTCTTGTGAGAAGTATCCCGCAGAAAGATAATAGTTGACGTTTTTAGCACCACCGGCAACGCTGACTTCGTAGGATTGTGTAGGGGCATTATCTCTGAATACGACATCTTTCCAATTCGTATTGATTTTTTCCAAAGCTTCACGGTCATATTGTCCGGGTACACGTATGCCCACTTCTTCTTCAAAGTTGAGGCGCTCCGTCGTGTTCATCTGATTCCAATTGCCTACGGCCAAATTTGAGAATCCGTATTGTGCGCGAAGCGTCACTTTGGCCTTGTCGCCGGAGCGTCCGCGTTTGGTGGTAATCACTACAACACCATTGGCTGCACGCGCACCGTAAATAGAAGTAGATGACGCGTCCTTCAACACTGAAAGATTCTCAATGTCGTTAGGATTGATGGATGCAAAGTCGGATGCTGAGATAGGAGTACCGTCAAGGATGAACAGTGGCTCGGTGTCGGCGTTGATAGAGTTGATACCACGAATTTGGAAATTGGCAGGAGCATTTGGCTCTCCCGAATTTTGCAACACGGTCAAACCGGTAGCTTTTCCTTGAAGAGCCTGGTCGAAACTTGCTACGGGAGCATTCTCGAGAACATCGCCTTTTACTACGGATACAGAGCCGGTAATGGTTCCTTTCTTACGTGTTCCGTATGCTACGACAACCACTTCGTCCATGTCTTCTGTGATGCTTTCCATCACGATGTTCACAGTCTGGTCTTTTCCTTTCTTGACTGTGCGTTCTACCGGTTTCATTCCGATATAGGTAAATTCCAATACGGCTTGTTCGCCTTTCACTGTGATGCGATAATTACCGTCAAAATCGGTAATGGCCGCTGCTGTTTCGCCTTTCTGTCGGACATTTACACCGATGAGTGGTTCTTTTAATTCGGCATCGGTTACGGTTCCTGTCACAACAAAATCCTGCGCGTTGACAGTCAAAGCACAGAACATCATCATGAACAGAAAGAGTGCTGATGATACTTTTATTCTCACGTTATCTTATTTATGTATGATTTATTATGTTTGATTGACTGTAGAAAGCGACATTTTGCTACAAATTGCACCTTTGAATCAAAGTAGCGCTTGTATTTTGCTTTCAGTTTGTCAAAATTCGTTTAAAACCGTTGCAAAGTTACGGTTTTTAGCGTTAATTAGCAAATAATTAGGTGTTAAAAAGGAGAAACTGTAAGTAAAAGACCGATTGTTTTTAATCAAGCAATAAATCCCTCAAAAGCGCGGTACTTTGCTCACAAAAATTCCGGACGTCCGTCATCGCGACGCCGGACGTCTTGCGTTTCAACGCCGGACGTCCGGAATTTCGCTGACTTCAGTATGGGTAAAAAAAGAGCGGCGCGCCCATCGGCGTGCCGCTCTTCATAGAGTTTTATTGAAATGATTATTTAATAACCATTGTCTTACCGTTTACGATGTACATACCCTTCTTCAAGTTCTTCAACTCGCTTGCAGGTTTGTTGTCAATCAACTTAACACCGTTCAAAGTGTAAACAGTTACGTTGCCATCTTCAGCGTAGATGCTGTTGATACTATTACCACCTTCACAAATTACAGTTGCTGTAATCTCGTCAGTGTAACCGAGTACGTTGTAAGCATCGTCCATCAAGCTGATGTATTCAGCAGGAATCTTAAGTGTATAAGTACCCTTAGTTGCAATAGGAGTATTCAACTTCAAGATCATTACTGTCCAGTTGTCGTTCCATTTAACTTGTCCACCCTCGATTTCCTCAACAACGTTGCCGTCAGCGTCAACCACTACAGGATTTTCTGTTGTAGCATAGCTTCTGTCTAATTGATGAGCAAATGCGATTTCAAATTGAGTGATAGTCTCTACAGTTGAACCGTCAGCAGGTGTAAGAGTAGTAGGCTCTTTAACAACTACCAATTCTTCAGCAGTGAAGTTGTAAGTCAACTCTGGGTTAGCGTTACCAGAAGTGAATCCGGACTCAATCCATGCGTTGTTACCGAACAAGCCCTCAGCGAATGTGATGTAGTATGAACCAGGAGCCAAAGCTTCAGGGAATTGAACCTTCAAACCTTTACCCCAAGACATCATGTCTGTGCTCAAGATACCGGTGTAAGCAGCCTCGTCGGTCTCAGCGTTGTAAACTTTGATGTTAGAATTCATTTCGTAGTTGATGTTTACATATTCATCAAATGACAAAACGAATGAACTCATACCAACAGCAGTTTCACCATCAGCCGGATTAGTAGATGCCGGAACGAAGTCGTAAACTGTAGGACCACTGATAACAGCAGTAGTAGTAAACGCGTTGTTTGTACCGATTTGGTTGTTACTATCGTCCATCAAAGAGATGAAGCCTTCCGGCAATACGAATTCGTATGTTCCGGTCTCAGTGATAGGTTCTTCCAAAGCGAAGATCATCGTTGTCCAATCGTCGTTCATATTGATATTCTTGTAAGCGAATGTAGCAACAGTTTCGCCATCAGCGTTACGTAAGATAGGCATTTCGCTAGTAGCGTAGCTCAAATCGAACTTGTGAGCGAATGCGATTTCAAATTGAGAGATAGATTGAACATACTCACCATCGTACGGAGTGCAAGTAGTAGGATCTTTTTCTACAACCAAATCTTCTGCAGTGAAGTAGTAAGTCAACTCCGGATTTGCGTTACCTGAAGTGTAACCTGACTCAACCCATGCGTTGTTACCGAACAAGCCTTGAGCGAATGTAATGTAGTATGAACCTGCAGCCAAAGGTGCGTCGAATACTACGTTCAATCCCATACCGCGTGACATCCAGTTCGGAGTCAATGTACCTGTGTAAGCAGCTTCGTCAGTCTCAGCGTTGTAAACAGTGACAGTAGAACTATTCTCCATGTTGATGTTTACATAGTCGTTGAACATCATAGAGAACATGCTCATACCAACAGCAGTACCACCATCAGCCGGAGTAGTAGTTTCCGGAGTGAAGTCGTAAACTGTAGCAGGTAATTCAGTCATGTAGATGTTTACATTGTCGTACCACAATTTTGCAGTAGAGCCTGAACCGATGTTGTTAGAAGTGTAACCTACAGTTACGGTTACTGTGCTTTCTTCTGTCAACTCGAATGCAATTGCTTCAGTAGTCCACTTGCTACCTTCATAGCTAGTAAGAGCTGAGTTGAATGAAGTTTCACCGACAGTTACACCGGTCAAGTTGGTTGCTACATTTGCAGTAGGATTAGAGTTGTATGCCTCGTAAGACAAGATGTACTTACCGGCAGGAAGAGTTACATCTTGAGTGTAGCTCATCTTGTTACCCCATGCTGCAGAAATACCCAATGCACTACCCATACCACCGGCGATATCAGTAGCAGGAGCTAATGTGCTGTTTACTGCAGTCTCTGAGCCATAAGCAGCTACGCCTGAATAAGCGTATTGACCTTCAGAAACAGCTGTCCAGTTTTCCAATTCGCTTTCGAAAGAGCCATTCAACAAGTTCTTGCTGATGTATAGATTCAAAGCGTTGTGAAGTTCTGAAGCCTTGTACTCAACATCCCAAAGAGTAGCCTCTGCATCATCATAAAGAGCTTGAGCCTCTTCCAAGAGAGCTGTACAAGCAGCGTCGTTGATAGTAGCATTCAAAGTAGCCATCTTAGCGCCTACTGTGTAAAGCACTTCTTTAGCGGCAGCCACTTTAGCAGCTTCTATTTCTTTTTCAATCTCTGCAAGTTCTTCGTCAGTAACTGTAGCGTAGTTCACATTCTTGAATGAAAGCCAAGAAACGTTGTTGCCATCAGCTACGTTGAGTGCGATTGTCAACTTACCGTCTTCAGCAACGGTAGCAATCAATCTGTAGTTGTCATAACGGAATTGAGCACCGTCGTCGCAAGTTTTACCGTCACAAACCTCTACGCTTGCATCGTTAGCAGAGAATGTAATGTTGTCACTTGAACTAGCACCGTTCTTCAAACGAACACGTACCAAAGCGGTAACTTTATATGTTCCGGCTGCCAAACCTTCAACAGTAGTATCGATGGTCTTTGCGCCAAGTGAGTTGCCGTCAGCAGTCCAATATTCAACGAAAGGAACAGTCATGCCTGAGCCGTTAGCTTTGTTGTCAGCTTCAACACTCCAGTTATTGGTGTAAACAGCATCATCCTCAGACCATACGCTGCTGATGAATGGACGTGCCAAAAGATTGCCATCCTTGTATCCTGTGTTCCAAAGTTTGTTGATAGTGTTAGCGTCAGCTATGTAAGTACCTGCTTCGTAAGCTGCTTTAGCGTCGTTGTAAGCAGTTTCGTATGCCACCTTGTCAGCTTCTACGTAAACATTAGTGCTTGCAAGGATTTCGGCAGCCTTGTCAAGAGCTTTCTTCAAGTTGGCATAGTCAGTGATAGAAGAGTTTGCTGCAGTGATTGCTGTAGTAAGGTCGGCAAGAGCAGTTGTAAGAGCCTCTTCGGTTTCAGCTACGTTCTTTGCATTGGTAATAGCGGTAGTAAGTGCTGCTAAAGCCTCTGCGTTCATAGCAGCTGCTTGGTCGATAGCTTCAGCTTCAACCAACTTCTCTGCCAATGTAGCTTGCAATTCAGACAAATCAACAGTTCCGGCAAATGCGATAGAAGCGTTGTCGATACCCATCCAACCGGTATTGTTGTTGTTGACGATACCGAACTTCAAAGTTCCATTGGATACCATGGTTTCAACTTCGTACCAAGTACCCTCGTCAGATGTCATTTGAACTTGAGTGTCGTTTGCAAATACGTGTGCACCATTACCGAACGCAGCTACTTTAACTTTGTACTTACCATTAGGTAATCCGTTTATAACTTGGTAGATTGTTCCTGTAAAAGGTGATGGATTCCAGTTCTCAAAGAAACCACCAGTGATGATACCATTGCTCTTGTTAGAAGCGTGAGCCTTGTTTTGCGCGCCACCTTCACTGGTCCAACCACTTATATTAGTATCGAAAGTGGGGTTGACAATCAACCATGACATATCAAGAGTTTCGCCTTCGCCCAATTCGATAGTTGGGATGTATGCCATCTTAGCTGCGTTCAAATCAGCAACGATAGCGTCTGCAACAGTTGCATCTTCGGCAGCGTCTAAATCTGCTTCAGCTTTTTGAATAGCAGCTTCAAGTGTTTCAACGTCACCGGTAGAATTTACTGCATCCATCAAATCATAGCAACCATTCATTGCGTCAAGAACTTTGCTCATAGCAGCTTGCATAGCAACAGCTTCTGCATAAACAGCATTCAATTTTGCTGTTGCTGCTTGCAAATCGTCCTTAGTTTGTGCTACGTTTTCTGTTTCTGACAATACGGTTTGAATCTTATTGTTCATTGCTGTGTTCAAAGTAGCTGCTTCTAAATTATTTACCTTAGAGTACGCAGTTTCGTAGTCAGCAATGAATGCATCAAGAGCCAATTGATACAATGTCAACTGACCTACGATGAACCATGATTGTTTCAATGCATGAGTACATCTGTAACCGATGGTTATGGTGGTTTCCTCTGTCAAAGAGAAATCCAACGTGTTCAAGTAGTAGTTATTGGTGTAGAAAGCTGTTTGAGCTTGGCCTGGATTGTCTGCGTATGAGCCCAAACCTTCAATACTACCCAATGTTACAACGGTTACCTCTTTTTCACCGGCAAACATGTAACCGGTAGAAATAGTTGGGTCGGTGGATGATGATATACCATAACGATAGAATGCATATCCGGTTAAACGATAGTCACCGGCCGGAAGTGTCACTTCCTGTGTAAATTGTCCAGAAGGAGTATCTACAGCACCCCATCCGGCATAGACTTCCTTCGCCTGTCCGGCGTAGTTGTCTGTCAAGTAAGTAGACGTCACGTCGGTCATACCGTCTTGCGCCCAGCTACTTGCAATGGCGAATATGGCCGCCATTAATCCGAGTAATCTTTTTTTCATGTTTTGAAATGAGATTAAGTTTATAAATAAATTAATTAACACGTTCGCCGTTAAGCGTGTGAGGAGGTGTGTACTCCGCACAATACGCCCCAAAAGTAGTTTAATTTTGTTAAACTGACAAGAAAAAGTTCATAAAATTATAAAATCGTAGTAAAATGAGCGTCAAATCATTGCGATTCTTTTTTTATCCGCTGACCTTTCCGTATATTTGTCCCCATATATATAATAAGGTGTAACAAGATGAAGAAACTGTACGTCATTTGGTTTTTAAGTTTAGTGATGGGGTTAAATGGAGTGTTAGCGCAGACTGCAGCACAAGTCAATACACGAAAAATTGGTTCGATGCCGATGCGCAGTGGTTCGCCATGTATCCCCGTCATATTAGTGGAGTTTGCCGATAAAGCGATGAGCGAGAGTGATGCTTTCGCTGCTTTTGACCGCCGATTATATTATCACGCCGACAGAGAACAGGTAGAGAATGGAACGGGAACGGCTTACCAGTATTTCAATGACCAAAGTAATGGCGTGTTTACACCTCAGTTTATAGTGATAGGGCCTGTAAAACTCAGTCAAAACGCTGCCTATTATGGTGCAGATGGTGTGACAAGAGATACCAAGATGCACGTCATGATGTCGGAAGCCATTGCTAAAGCGTATGAGGAAGATATTGCCGTGGAATGGTCCGATTTTGATTATAATGAAGATGGAACATGCGATGGATTGTATGTAATTTATGCCGGAGAGGGGCAGCATGCACACCCGGAAGAAACGGATTTGATATGGCCATCCACTTATTCATTCAGCGAGGCAGGCGAGGAATGTCCGGTAGTAGGAGGATTGCGTTTTGATGGTTATTCTTGTTGTAATGAGTTGTTGAACGGTAAGGTAGATGGAATCGGTACGTTTTGTCATGAGTTCTGTCATCAATTGGGTTTGCCCGATTTTTATAGAACGGATGGTGTGAATACCGAAGAATTTGCCATGGGAAATTGGTCATTGATGGATCGTGGTGGGTACGAGATGGACGGATGTCGTCCGGTAAGTCTGCGTGCTTTGGAAAAGGCTTCTTTAGGTTGGTTGGACCCGATTACATTAACGGAAGCGACAACCGTTCGGCATATTCGTAGTACAGATGAAGAAGGAATGGCGTTTAAGGTAGTTAATAAACGCGATGCCAACGAATACTATATGCTTGAGGTAATTGACGATAAGGGTTGGAACAAGAGTTGTCGTGGAAAAGGATTGCTTATCTCACATATCTATTTGTCCGATAACCTTTCATGGGATGCCAATACGGTGAACAATTGTATGCCTTTCCGTGTGACGATTATTCCGGCGGACAATGACAAACCGAAGTTGATGACAGGCGTCAATGAGGATGCTTATGAGAGCAGTCTGTATGGCGATACGTATCCGACGGCAACAGGCAATAACGAGTTGACCAATACGTCAGTGCCGGCAGCCACCGTTCAAGTGGGAGGGTTGTCCGGAAGTACGATGAGTAAACCTATCACTGCCATTACTTACGATGAGACGACACAAACCGTTTCGTTCGACTTTATGGGTGGCAGTGAAGCGAACATCATAACGTCAATAGACAGTCCGAAGTCATCCTTCGGACCGGTGGAATGGTATCGATTGGATGGTACCCGTGTCAGTGAACCGCAACGCAAGGGTGTACTGATTCGCAAAATAACCGACGGAAAAGTTGAGAAAGTGTACCGTTAAAGATGTTGTTTTTTCTTTATCTCTTCAACTTGAAATTGACAAACATTTCAACCGGTCCTGCTATATCCCCGTTCATATCGTAAGCCGTTATGGCGAGTCCATTCATATTCTTGCTGTTGTCAAAAGCAGAGTCGGCAACGAAGGTACACGCGCAAGTTCCGTCAGGGTTAAAAGAGAATTGCTTATCAAAATTCACTTTGCTTGACTCGGGATTCAGTGGGTCATGAGTGTCATGCATGGCGCCGTCGGTGTCGATGCCACATTGATAAATACGGTATTCCCCCATGTAGATGCCCAAAGCATCGCCAATATTGAAGGCGAAATGTTGTTCTCCTTTAACTTTAGCTTTCAAGGTTAAATCGTCCGGCAATCCGTTGACAGTGATAGTTTCCTTATGACGAGCAAGCGTGACAGGAACGGTTTTGGCTTCTCCATACATATTGGTATATTCGGCAGTCCATTCGCCCATCAAGTCATCGACAGAGTATTGATAGAGCGTAAAAGGAATCTCCTTACCCAATGTGGGACAAGTCAGTGTCGTCGTTGCCATACGAGGCAATCCTGTCAGATTCTTTTCAACGTTTACGATGACGTGGTCAGATTCTTTCTGAACAGTTATCCATGAGTCCGATGCGGTAACCTCATAATCGAAAGGGGTAGCAATGGTCAATGCAATATTGTTGATAGAGTCGGACACTGCCTGCAAATGCTCGCTGTCTAAACGGAAGTAACCACCCATCTGACTGACAGGTACAGTTTGAATTCCATTGGCAGAACTGATAGTAACGCGTGCGGTGCGTCCTTCAAGCGACGTGTTGTCATCCACTTTGATGATAATTTTATCGCCTTCCACCGTCGCCTGACACCATGTTTCAGATACGCTGACGCGGCAATCGTTTTGTGATACGATGATAAACCCTTCTTGCGCCTTGGCGTTGAAATTCAGTTCGGCTTTAACCACTTTCAATTCGGACAGATTGGTGTCTTCCTCATTGCATCCGCAAAGAAACATAGTGGCAAAAACGTATAGTATGATGCTATATTTTTTCATATCTGTGTGTATTTCTTCCGTTATTCTTGTATCTTTTGTTTGAAAGTGATTTCGTTATATGTTCCCAAGACACCCAACTTCTCACTGGACATTTCTCTGCCACCAAAACCGTAAAGTACAAATCCGTTTAGTTCAGAGCCTGCAGTGCGACCATTGTCAGTAAACTTCAGTTCGCGTGGTGTCATATTGGTGGTATGGCTCACGATACCGGCTTTCTCAGTCATGTACATGGTACCGGCCTCGTCGTTCCATGGGCATAAGTAGATATATGCGTCAATATTCTCGCCGGTGGTCAATGTCAGCATGACAACATTTAGGTATTGTGTACGGAACTCAAGCATACCCGTTGTGTGGTTGTAAATAGCTTTGATGTCGAACTTAATATTGCCGGCGGAAATCTTTGTTTTCAATGTATCAGTGTCTTCTATTCGAGTGAAGCGTACGGTCTCAACGGTATCTTTCATGCCAAACTCAAAAGTGTATGACAGTTCCCAATCGTTTTCAGTGTAGAACTCAATAGGGACATAGTCGTCCGGTCGGACGTATCTCAACATTGTATGTTCATTGGTCGTGCTATAAAAAGTTTTGTCGGCATTGTTCCATTTGAACTCGTAGAGTGTTTGTCCGTTGATGTTCGTCGGTTCGTAAAGTCGGATGCCCTTATCGGTATAAGCGAACGATACTTTGCGTTTGTTCAATTGACCGCCCTCTCCTTGTTCGCTGAATGTGATGACATTTTCTTGTGCAAAAGCAGAAGGAGCAAACTTTGCATCGCCATGGAATCCGACTAAAGTCCCATATTCGGCACTCTCGTTGTAGATGCGTTGACAGTCGTTGATGTAGGTCGTCCAATCCATATCGGAAGGAAGGCGTTTCATGGTCATGGCTGTTCCATGTTTCTTCCCTTTGAGATGTACTTCGTCGGCTGTAGCGGAAGTAATGATAAATTCAAAATCACCTTGGAAACCATCGGCATCGAAACCGCCACGAGGTTCACTGTAATAGTGAATGAGAGAATTGTATGTACTGAAAGAGAGGACAGCTCCTTGTTCGGACGTGATACGATAGATGGAAGTCACGCTCTCTCCCGGTAATGTCGGTTCCGGGTCGTCGTAGCCTTGTACCTGACTGTCGGACATGACGGTAACCTCTTCACCGGAGAACTTTAATAGCCAAACCACGCCACCGATATCATGCGTTTCGCCACCGGGATAGTATTCCATAAGCCATCCATTGGGGGCGTCGGTCAGAATTTTTTGGTATTCGGAGGATATTAAGTCAACACGTTCAGATGGAGACTGGTCAAAAATATCGTCCTCACTGAAGTAGCAAGACTGTAGTGCGAACGCCGACAAGTATGTCAGGCAAAGAAAAATATATTTATTCATATTGTTGATATTCATAGTCTATATGCTCTTTATAATGCGGTTAAATCCAAGTCCTTTACCTCGTTGCTTCTGCGAAGTACGACACTGCGCAAGCGGTCGATGTCGATGCCCCATGAATTGCGAAGATAGTTGTTGACGATGTCGAACTTTTGGGTGATTTTTTCTGCGCCTTCCTTGCCGGCACCTTCCAACATTTTATCCCACCATGCTTGGTCGTTAGTCACACGGCAAGCAATGATTTCCACGAAATCTTCATCCGGTTGATCCATAGCATAAGCAGTAACGAAACCTAATTTGTTGGCTGCGGTGTCAGTCTTTTCAGTCCATTCCGAACCGATATAGTCCGCTTCAGTAAT
Source organism: Paraprevotella sp. (assembly GCA_017937925.1). Taxonomy (GTDB): domain Bacteria; phylum Bacteroidota; class Bacteroidia; order Bacteroidales; family Bacteroidaceae; genus Paraprevotella. The sequence continues at coordinate 130,265 of JAGBCQ010000018.1, forward strand.
TTTTTCAAAGTCGGGGTCATAATTCTTTGCCTGATGCAGGATGTGAGCGAACTCATGGTGCATGGTGTGGAAGTAATACTTATTCAGCAACTCAACGTCGTCCACATAGTTGTTGATATTGTTGACATTGTAAAGGATGACTTTCAGACCACCTTCGGCTGTTCCCAATACAGTACTTTGTGTGTCGGCATTGTAGGCTGCGGAACCGATGACCAAAATCTGTTTAGGTACATAGGTACGCATAAAGTTGATACCGGCAATCTCATCGTATGCTTCAAGCCAAACGTATTTAACAACCTTTGCTAATGTAATAGATTCGCTATATCCCGCCGGCACAAGGTCGTAGCTCATATTCGTCTCAATATCTTCCCATTTATACTTGAAGTCGATATTATAGGGAGAGACATAATTATCCAATAACCATTCGTCGAATGCGTTACGCTCCGGTGCGTTGGTATCAAAAATGCTGGTGTCTTCGATTTCGTCTTCATTGCATGCAACTACAATCAATCCGAGAGCGGCGAACAATATGTATTTGATGTATTTCTTCATTTTCCGTGTGTTATTGGTTATACTTATCTTGGATTCGGGGTCATACCTGTTTCTATGGATGTCTTCGGTATTTGAATGGCACGGCGCGGGTCGTTTGGTTCCATTGTGTCTGTCACCGTAATCACCTTGTTTTGTACGACTCTGCGATGTACAGTGATGCCGTAACGTTTGATATCCCCCCATCTTAAGCCTTCATGCAACGTAACGATGCGACGGGCATGAAGAATAAAATGTATCATGTTTTCTTGTGTCCCGGTTTCAACGGTGAAATCAGGATTGAGTTGCTTCTTAGGGGTAGGAGAGGTAGGGGTGTAGTATGCCATTTCTCCATAGAACTTATTGACTAAGTCCGTACTCAGTTGTACATCAGATTTAGTGAATGCCTTAACCCACACTTGCATATCGGCCAATGCTTTGTCATATTGCTTCAACATGGCATACGCTTCGGCACGTACCATTAAAGTTTCATCTGTATTGAATACGGACTCCACGATGTTGTAATAACCTATTCCTTGAGTAGGGTCCGTGTATTCCATATAGAAGAATGGGAATTTGCGGTAGATGACTTTAGGAACGGATGTATAGTTGGCTGCAGTGAATTTCATCAATTCATTGCTATCACCCCAAACGCCTTCCGACATACAAGTCTCATTTTTTGCGATGGTCACGTTATGAGTATATCGGCAAGTGACGGTCAGTGGACCATTATATAATCCCCAAAATGAGCGGGCTGTTTTGAGTAGTAAGTTGGCCTTGTCCGATGCGTCAACGTAAGTATTGGGCTGTACATCGTCGTTGAGTGATAATTTGCCAAGAGTTTCCCAATCGCGAACGGTATAAGTAGCGTCGTCGCCTAATACCATGTTGGCATATTTAATAGCCTTATCATATTGACGGTAATAGAGATAGAAACGAGCCGCAAAAGCATAGGCGGCTTTCTTGTTGAAATGATATTTGGGTACACTGTAAATATTGTCATCTATCAGTGGTAATCCTTCTTCTATGTCTTGTGCGATGCGAGCATAGACCTCGCCTATCGTACCTCGTTCGTAATGCGGACTTACAGTTGTCTCTAATCGGGTGGCGTAAGGAATACCGAGAGCAGTATTGGCATTCTTTTCGCTCCATGCATGACAGAAGATGTAGCTCAATACGAAATGACTATATGCACGACACATTAAAGCTTCTCCGCGTTGGGCATTGAGTGTTGGTGGGTTTCCCATTTTTTCAATGGCTTCCAAAGCCGCATTTGCAGTAGATACGGCTGAGTAGCAATAGCTCCAAAGTGTACCGGCGCAGTCGTTCCCACTTTCGTAAGAATCTTGCCAAGCGTAAACCTCACTCGTCAAGCGGTCGAAAATACTATATTTGTCACCGTTGTCATCGGTATTGTCAGAATAATATTCCGCTAAGAAGTTCCAACTGGTTGTCGGGTAGGCAGTAGTTAGAATCTTCGTAATCTTCTCCTCTGTGTCAAGTTCGGTTCTGTTGTCCGGTAACTCGTCCAAAAAGTCGTTACATGACGTGAACGTTAAAGTGAGGAAAGCAAGTAGTGCTAATATATGTTTGTTGCTCATACTTTATCTTTTTATGAGTTTTTATTATAAACCTAATCGCAATGTTAAAGTAAACTGGCGTGGAACAGGTGATGCTACACCACCGGAGTTAATAAATTCCGGATCCTGTCCGTTCAACTTCTTGTCAGCATACAATAAACAAAGGTTTGTAGCTTGAAGTTTTAATGACAGGCTGTTAATTTTCAACGGGTCGATCAACTTCTTCGGGAAATCATATCCCAATGAAATCTCTTTCAAGCGGATGAAACCACCTTTTGCTACGCGTTCTGTTGAGTAGTTGTAAGCGTTATATGCTGTTGTAAGCAAACTGTTCTCATAATATTGGCGATAGCTCAGAATGGTAGGGATATTGGTTTTGTTCTCGTCGCCCGGTATCATCCAACGGTTCTTAAACTCACGAGTCATGGCTGTCAAGTCGGAGTATTGTGCGCTGAACACAGGGTCAAGGCGAACAACATTACCGCCCGAGTAAGTCAGATAAACATTCAAATGGAAATTCTTGTATGTAAAGGTGTTTCCTAAACTACCGGTAAATGTCGGGTCAATAGAGCCTTCATATTTTAACCAACTAAAATCATCACCACCTTGAAAACTCAAATCGGTTTGTGTTATTTCGCCTTTCTCATTATAAAACATGGGGATGCCTTCTTTGTCTAATCCTGCAAATTTGATAGAGAACAAACCACGAGCGGGATAACCTTCCATAGTAAAACCGGTGCCACTGATGTAGTCCATTGTAGAAGCTACCGCATCCAATTCTGTCACTTCATTCTTGTAGGTTGAGAAGATGAAGTCCGTTGTCCATGAGAAGTTTTTTCGCTGAATGTTGCGAGAAGAAATGCTCAACTCGAAGCCATGAGATTTCATCGAAGCGATATTGGCATATTTCTTTGTTTCGCCACCTACTCCTTGTGTGTTCGTTACACCGATAAGATCATGGTTGTTACGAGTGTAATAATCCATGGTGACGTTGATGCGGTTCTTAAGCAAACCGATGTCTAAACCGAAGTTCAATTCATTCTTTTTTTCATAAGTCAATTCACTGTTCTCTAAGGAATACAATTGCATACCGCTTTCCTGAACAGACGTGAACGGACGGAATGGTGTAGTACTGGAAATAATAGCGGTGGAATTTGAGATATTCGGACCACGGTCGCCGGTTAAAGAGTAAGAAACTTTGAATGCTAATAGTGATACATAATCACGGAGCGGTTCAAAGAATTTTTCTTGGTCAATGTTCCAACGTCCGGAAATGTTCCATGTGGGCAACCAACGAGCTTGACGACTCTTTCCCATGCGGTTGGTGCCTTCATAACGAATAGTACCGTTGACAGAATACCTCTCTTTATATGCATAGTTGGCATTCATAAAGAAAGCCGCGCTACGCACGTGGTTGTTACCAAGAGAGAAATAATTCAGTCCTTGTTCCACCATCTGTTTTAAGAATAGGTAAGTATAGAATGGTGTCTCGCCCATGTCGTATTGCATACCCCAACCATTGAAATAGGATTGGTTGTAGTCAATGGCATTGACTTCCATTCCGGCATATACGTTAGTCAAATGGATGTCTTTCCATAATCTGTTCCACGAACCGCTTGCACGGAAGTCAAATCCTTTGGTCTTATAGTCTTTACGGTTATAGAAACCGCCTTCCGGCAATACGCTGATAGGAAGTGCATAAGGATTGTCCGGGTCTGTGTAAAGTTTGTCGTTATGCTCGCGGATAATGGCGTTACCCATCGCACGGTAGGCGTTGGCTTGGTTAGAATGTTCAGTAATAAAGTGCTCGTTGGAGATACTGCTGTACTTCATTGCCCCCAGTACGCTGAATTCAAGTTCATTGATAGGTTTGTACTTGAGTTCTCCCTGAAACTTAAGGTCAACGACATTTAGTTCTATGTAATTATTGTTCAGTTCATTGAATATATTAAAATCCGCATAATTACGAGTATATGTCTCTCTGGGGTCGAGAGTACGTGAGGTGTTCAAAGAGAATGAGTAGGGGTTGATATCAAAATCTCGACTGATTTCTCCATCCACGACATTGACACTTTGACTGCTTGTTCCCGGTGCACGTTGTTTTCTGTACGATGCATTGGAGAGCAAGTTCAAAGATAGTTTCTTATTGATGTTAAAAGTGGTGTTCAAATTGGCTGTATAACGATTGGTCTTACTTTGTTTGTACCAACCCGGATCGCTCATAACACTGAGTGAAGCGTAGTATGAGGCTTTGTCAGTTCCGGAAGAGATACTTACAGAATGATTATGCATCAGGTTGTTGGTAAAGAGTTCGTCAAACCAATCTGTATTGCGTTTTTCAGCTAGTTGTAAGTAGGCATTTCTTGCTTCAGGAGTATTAGCCAATGCGAATTGACCGGTATTGGGATCGTAGGTGTTGATTAAGTGCCACATTTTACCATAAACTCCGCTGTTGGCGGCATTGTACATACCATTGTTTCCCTCGCCGGAGAAGTTTAACCAACCTTTATCTGCCATTTCTTGATAAACGGCCATTTGGTCTTGTGAGTTCATGATGTTGTAGTTCCTATACTTAGGTTTCATACGCATAGTGAACTCACCGGTGTAATTGATACGACTTTGGCCGGCCTTACCTTTTTTAGTTGTCACAACAATCACTCCGGCCATGGCGCGCGCACCATAAATAGAGGTTGCTGAACCATCTTTCAATATTTGAAAACTTTCGATGTCATCGGCATTAAGTCCGGCTACGGAGGAGCTGATAAGGGTTTCAACGTCTCCGGTTGCAAGGGCATCGGCAGAAACATCGACGGCATCTTCCATGATGACACCATCAACCACCCAAAGAGGTTTGCTACTTCCATAGATAGAGGTAGCACCGCGAACCCTAATGCGGGGAGCTGTGCCGAATGTGCCGCTGACGTTGCTCACGGATACACCGGCTGCGCGTCCTTCAAGAGAACGACTAATATCAGCCATTCCATCGATTTTCATTTTGTCTGCATCGAGTTGCACTGTAGCACCGGAAAAGAGACGCTTGTCCATTTTTTGCATACCGGTAACAACAACTTCGTCCAAAGTCTTATTGTCAGGCTGTAATGTAATCTTTAAGTTTGGTTTGATGTTAACGGTTTGCTTGACGAAACCAATATATGAGATTTCCAATTGTTTGGCATCTTCAGGAACGTTGGTAATTTTAAAATTTCCGTCAAAATCGGTGGTTTGTCCTATCGTAGTGCCTTTAACTTTGACATTGGCGCCTATCATTGGAAGATTGTCTTCACCCGAAATGACAGTACCACTAACAGTCTTTGTTTGTGCATATCCTAAATGGGCTGTCAGTAGGAGCAGTACGCAGAACAATGATAATTTCAGTTTCATGCCGATATACGCATTTAATGTTTGAAAGATGCCACTGGCATGCGACATCTTTCGGACTATATTAAAATCTTATTTATTTCACTAATACTTTCTTGCTAGTTGCCATGTTTCCGGCTATTACCTTTACGATAGCCAAACCTTTATAAGAACCTACGTTAATGGTGGATTCTCCATTGCTATTGACTTTGTTTAGCAATGTTCCATTAGTTGAGAAAATGCTAATGGTTGCCGGACAGTCTGATTTTACCCGAATTTGGTCTTCTAAACCGACGATGTCAATAGTTTGTTCTTTTTCAATATCGGAAATATGGTCAGTAACTTCTACTTTTGTTATGGCAGCATTGATGACTTTACCAGTGTTGGCATCAATCATAGCGCATACTACTTTCATGTTGTTGACATCCTTTATATTAGATGGAACGTCAAAAGAAAGAGTTGGTGAGTAAATGGTGTTGGCATCAATCTTAGATGGGATATAACCACCAGTACCGTTGTAACCGCCAATAACCGCACGCGCTACATTATTAAAGTAATAGGGATAAACACGAGAACTTCCGTATGCGCCATCCTTACCCCATTCTCCTAAATTAGGATCAGCAATAGACGAACGATTGTTGTCTTGATAACCGACAAGATTATCTTCCATGACTACAGTGAATAGGTTTACGTTTTTGCCTTCTGCCGACATTGCATATTGAATCTCACTGTTGATGGTTATCTTTTTATTGTTAGTGTTGAAGTTTGCTGTAATGTCGATTTCTGCTTCTGCTGTTGTGTCAAATTCTTTAGAAGCATAATCCAACCACAAAGAGCCTTCGGCATTCGTAAATTGGAAACCGTTGGTAACGTCTTCATACATGGGAGCAGATATGACACCGCGGTTCACGATACCGGATGGGGCTGCTGTAAATCCGAGGAATGAAGAGTAGTCCTCAACTCCACTTCCGTAGATATCCCCGGTATATGTGTGTAAGATGATAGGAATGATGGCATCCCCATAAATTTTCTCCATATTCTCCATCGCAAGGATTCCAAGAGGACAATTTGGACATCCCATACCGGTATATTCTTCAACAATAATTCTTTTTGTAGGTTTGAATGATAGATTGTTGATAGAATAATTGACGTCTGTATTTGTTCCATCAAGGCATACGGTAATGGTGAACTTGTTGGCTATACCTGTTTCCAGTGGTAATGGTTGGGAGAAGTTATAGTCAAATCGGTCACCATTCTTCCATTCGGTTCCTTCTGCTTGCAATTCAGAAACTGTATTGTTGTTTGAATCTTTTAAAATAAGTTTCAATGAGTTGAAAGTTTGTGTTTCAGATGTAACGAGAAGCGTTCCTGAGATGTTTGCCTCGGATGCATTGATAACATCGGTAGCGGTAGCCAACGCTATTTGGAAGTTCATGTCGCGGCTGACTTCAATGCTATCAACGAATATCATACTTTGGCTCTCATTGTTGTTCCAAAAACCGATATAGACATTCTTTTCGGCATATTTACTTAATCCGATGGTATGTGAAGTCCAGTCTCCGGCTAAGGAATCTTGGTAGGTACCCGGATATTCACGCTCAAAGTAAATTGTATCGCAATCGGACTTTAATTGCTCAATAAGTTCTGAATTGAGTGCGGTAATGGCCTCGTCAAATGCCCAAACGACTACAGCAAGTGTGTCATTTTTACCTTCTGTGAAGCTTTGCGACATGAATTTGAGGTAACATTTATCGTCCGGCAAATAAATCTGTGGTGTTACCATCCAGTCGTCTGCACGTCCGGCAGGTTCATACATAGAGTGTGTGCTGGCTGCGTAATCAACGCCATTATCGTCAAGAACGACGCTCCATGGATAATTGTCTGCATCAGCAAAGTCTAGGCTAATGGCAATATCTCCGGGTGTTAAGTGGTCTCCCTCGTACAATAGCATATTGACAAGTCCGTTATCAAAATTCTCGCGGAAAATAACGTTGTCATCGTAAGATATTTCACGTTCGTATGCTCCATTCCATGAATATGCGATGGAATCGTTGGAATTCATGCCGATAATATCAGAAATAGAACCTTGAGCAATGGCAACGGTATATCTGTTTCCCTCATATAAATTCAGTGAAGAACCAGGATAAACTGCTACTTGATTACCTTCGGCAGTCATGCTAAGATATGCAGTGACTCCATCTATGCCTTCTGTGTACAAATATGCTCGAGCGGTATCTGTCAACAGAACGTTGGTGTCAAAAGTTAAAATAATAGGATTGGTCGTGGTGTTTAAAGTGCTAACCGATGCGCCAATCGTGGGGCTAACCGATAATGCTTGGACCGGCTTGGCTTCTCTTCCGACATAACTGAATGTAATGTCTTTATTCGGTTTGTTGTTGTCTCCCGATATTTGTAAGCTTCCTGCAGGTATTTTTACGGTGTAGGTTTCTCCGGCATTCAATACTGCTGAGCGGAAAGCAATGTTAAGCATTTTAGGATTTGATTCGTCAACCTTGAATTGAATGGAATTTTTGTAAATATTTCCGTTCTTATCCAATAATTGTGCGCTCTTAGAATCTCCAAGCACTTCAATATTGCGATCAAATGTTACTTTTACGCTAGGTAAATATGAGAATGTGGCCCCAAGTTCCGGATTTGACTTGAAGTTGCCAAGCAAATCAATGTCATCGGATGCTGTAAAGATGTCTTCGGGCAAGATGACAATACAGTTCTCACATGAACTACCGCCTACAATTGAAGCGATAACTTTACCGTCTGTACTGACAGCTATAGGGGTTCCGGTATTCTCAAATTCCGTTTCGGATTTAAAATCAATACCATAGCGTTGATTTAAAATAAGGTTGAATCCAATCCAATATTGGTTGTTGCGAATGCTCCAATCGCGATATGGGTTTTGTGTAGGAGTTGATGCCAAAACAATACCATTGCCAAAGATGGAGTTGCCTCCCATATCAATATCTTCATCATTTTCGTAAAGAGTAAAGACGTCATTGATGATGTCGTAACGGAACGGGCGGCGGTATTCATTGTAGAATTGACTATTTTCAATAGGTTCTGCCATGTATGCAATACCGGTAACCCATTTACCATCTGCACTCATTACTGCACGGTCAATAAATAATAGGTTTTCTGCTCTTGCAGTCCAAGTGCCTATGTTATTCTTGTAAGTCACATCAAAACCAATAGGTTGATATTCGGATGTGCTTCGTTTATAAATATACCAAAAGATTCCCGGAGGTCCAACGTATGAATGTGATACGCTTCCTAAAATATATTCTCCGTCGGGTGAAATACCACAGAAACGTTGTTGGTCGTTATCTTCATTTTGCATGTCAAGTAATGGAAGACCATTCAACGAAACAAGTACACCATCATTCTCTAAATCCCATAAACACGGATATGCGCTATATTGTCCGAAATTAGATTCTCCGACAGCAAATTTTCCATCTGGGGTGATAGCATTGATACAACCGGCTGTGCTATAACCGGCAGCCTTGGGCAAGTTGACCCATGAATTTGTACTTTTTAACCAAACACCGGGTGAACTATTGTATGTACCAACGACCATACTACCATCATCAGTTACATCCATGGCTGCGTAGGCGGTTCCGGCTAAATTTTCTTCTTCAGTGCATAAATCTATGACTTTTCCTGTGCTTGTTTCAATAAGCTGTGGGTAGGCAGGTATAGACTCGTCCGCAGCGTTCTTGCCGACGGCAACAGCGTATGCACCATTGTCTGATAATTGTTGCAGATTAATTCCGTTATCGAAAACGAAACGATGAATCACGGGGGTGGATGTTGTCTGTGATGTTACAGGAATGAATGTTAGAATCCCCAAAAAGAAAAAGAATAAATGAAGTGCTTTTTTCATCTTATTTTGTTTATGATTTTGTCAATTTGATTTAGTTACATGATTTAAAAGAGCGTGCAAAAATAGGGATTTTTTCTCATATTTTATTAAAAAACAACACTTTTTCGTTAGAATCTGTAATTTATTCGGTGAAAAAACGTACTTTTGCCACGTAAAAGTATTAGTCATGAACGTACGAAAATTTATTGTTTTTATCTTTTTGGTGGGAGTGGTTGCTAACTCGTTTGCCCAACTACCGGTTATTCAATTGAAAGATCTTAATGGAAAAGTTGTTGATACATCCAAACTGCATAATGACGGGAAACCGTTTGTTATCAGTTTCTTTGCGACCTGGTGTAAACCTTGTAATAGAGAGTTAAAGGCTATTCATGAACAATACATCGATTGGCAAGAGGAAACGGGAATGAAATTGATTGCGATTTCTATCGATCAAGCTCAAAATATCAACAAAGTTAAGCCATTGGTAGATGGCGAAGGATGGGAATACGAAGTCTTACTTGACCCTAATAGCGATTTTCGTCGAGCTGTTGGTGTTCAGATGATTCCTCATGTGTTAATAGTTGATGGGAAAGGGAAAATAGTAGAAAGTAGAAGCGGATATACTGAAGGTGCAGAAGAGCATATTATTGAAAAAATAAGAGAATTGATTCAGAAGAAGTAAAAACTTTCTCTCATAAATTATCTGTAAGTTATTAGAATGAAGAAAAGTCTAAGGTTGGTAATACTGTTAGTGGCAGGATTACTTGCTATAAGTGTGAAGGCGCAAGAAGACGACAAAAAAGTCGTCTTTCATGGTAGTGTGCAGAGCGATATATTAGTTCCGGAGCAAGACGATGATATCAATACTGGTGAAGTAAATGATTGGGCTTTGACAAATACCTATGTTGATTTAGGCTTGAGGAGCAAGTTTGTTGATGTTGGTACACGATTGGAGTTTACAAAACATCCTTTACCCGGCTTTGAAGATGATTTTAAAGATAATGGTATTCCACATATTTTCGTAAAAGGGAAGTTTAAAGGTGTAGATATTACATTAGGAGACTTTTATGACCAGTTTGGTAGCGGATTTATTTTTAGAGCGTATGAAGAGCGTAGTTTGGGAATAGATAATGCCATACGTGGTGCCAAAGTTAATGTTACGGGAATAAAAGGTATTCAGTTGAAGGCATTAGGTGGATTGCAACGAAGATACTGGTCATGGAGTAAGGATTCTAGAGTAGCCGGTGCTGATTTGGAATTGAATATAGAACAGTATAGTCAACGCATGAGAGATAAAAACATTTCATGGATGATTGGCGGTTCGTATGTGTTGAAAAACGAGGAGGATGAAGATATTATCCTTTCGGGAACGAATTATCGTTTGAACCTACCTCAAAATGTACATGCCTTTGATGCCCGAACCTCATTCCGTAAGGGGAATTATTCATTGTTGGCAGAATATGCATGGAAAAGTCAAGACCCATCTTTTGATAATGGATATATCTACCGTCATGGACAAGCCCTAATGCTTTCGGCTTCTTATTCCAAAAGAGGGTTGAGTGCTTTGATACAGGCTAAACGCAGTGAAGATATGTCCTTCAGAAGTCAAAGGTCGATGACGGGAATTTCAGCGTTTTTGAATAATATGCCGGCATTTGCATATCAGCATACTTACGCATTGGCGGCACTTTATCCTTATGCAACTCAGGCAGCAGGTGGAGAGTGGGCTTTTCAAGGAGAATTTGGATATAACTTCAAGCGTAATACTCCTTTGGGAGGAAAATATGGAACAAAAGTAAAATTGAATATCAGCCATATCCGTTCGCTTGACAAAACACCCGTAGAACCGTCAGTGAATGGTTCGACATACGGAACAGAGGGATACTCAACGAAGTTCTTTAAGGTTGGCAATGAAACATACTATCAAGACATCAACGTACAATTGGAGAAAAAAATCAATCGTAGTGTCAAGTTGAATTTGATGTATATGAACCAGCGCTATAATAAAGACGTGGTAGAAGGGCATGGTGGTGTTATTAAATCAAATATTGCAGTAGCAGAAGGTAAGTTTCAGTTCAACAAGAAAGTGACTTTACGTGCTGAGGCGCAATATCTGGCGACACGTCAAGATGAAGGTGATTGGTGCTACGGCATGTTGGAACTTTCAGTACTACCATATTTTATGTTTACCTTAAGTGATATGTGGAACTGCGGAGAAACGAACTTACATTATTATATGGGTTCTGTGACGTTCAATTATAAAGCGCACCGTTTGATGGCCGGTTATGGAAGGACAAGAGCCGGTTATAATTGTTCCGGAGGCGTATGCCGTTATGTTCCGGCAAGTCGTGGTTTCCAAATGTCATATAACTTAAACTTTTAATTGAAGATGAAGAAATATATATATTCCTTTGTTTGTTGTATTGCAGCGATATTTGCGGCTTGTGATGATGTGGATAGGTTGGAAGATAGATTCATACCATTGCCACAAGTGGAAGCCAAAAGAAAAGTCCTCTTGGAGGAGTTTACGGGACAACGTTGCGTGAATTGCCCGACAGCGCATCTCATGATAAACGATTTAAAAACGCAATATGGTGAAAATTTCATTCCTGTGGGTATTCATGCTACTAGCGCATTTGGATTGTCGGAAGAGGCAAGTCCTTTAGGACTAATGAATTCCGAAGGAGATGCGTATGCAAAACATTGGAATTCCAATGCTTTGCCTTGCGGAATAATTGACCGTACAAGTGGTTTACTAGACTATGATAAATGGGCGGCATATATCCGTACCGAGATGGAAAAAGAACCGAATTTGAATATTGAAGTGACGGCCGTAATGGATACGTTGTCATCAGATTTGGATTCGTTGATTCGTATTGAAGTTAAACTTTTACCTCTGACGGGAGTAACGGGAAAGTTGCAGTTGTGGATTACAGAAAGTGAAATATATGCTCCTCAAGTAGATGGTAGCAATTATATTATGGATTATCAACACAATCATGTGTTCCGCGCTTGTGTTAATGGTGCATGGGGAACGGAAATGACATTGCAACCTAATATATATACCGCGTCAGAATACTCCTATAAAATAAAGAAACATTGGAATAGGAAGAAACTATCAGTTGTAGCCTTTTTGTATAACAATAATGAAGGAGTGCTACAGGCAGAGGAGTGTGACGTAACGTTTGAAACAACAGAAAATAATTAAAAATAGATAGCTTATGAAGAAAATCTTTACTCTATTGAGTGTCGTGTTGGGTTTGTCATTTACAAGTTCGGCGCAGACACTAACATTTACTCATGATGGCGAAGTAATACCGGCAGGTTCTACTTTTACGTCAGATAACATTTATGAGGATCCTTTGGGAGATCTTTTTGGAATACCTGATGAGGTACGTCCTGAAATCTTTTTAAGTTGCAATGTCAATGAAACCGTAGTTTGTATGGTGGAGGATGTTGATAAAGTAGGCAACGTGAAGTTTTGTTTTGGAGGTGATTGTCAGGTGTCAGGAATAGGCGGAATTTATGCTATAGAAAAAGAATATACCTTTTCCGGAACTGCGCTTGATATCCAATTGGATTTTGTGTTGCCATTGACCGGTTATGGTACGGGTAAGGCAAAAGTAACTGCTTGGGTAAAAGGTAAGGAAGCAACCACTAAAGTTTCTATCAATGTGGTGATGACTAACGACCCATCTGTCATTTCAGGAATCAATCAGTCTGCAGCGAAGAATGTAACAAAAGTAGTGGGCAAAACGTTCTATTACAATTTTGATGTAGCAACTCATCGTACGTTGGCAATCTACGGACTCAATGGATCACAAATAATGTCTGCAAGCTTGAACGATGCCGCTGGTGCTTTATCTTTAACAGAGTTGCCAAAAGGAGTTTACATCTATCGTTTAGCTGATGGAGCGAATGCAATACAAAGAAAGTTTATTTTGAAATAATATAAATCGTAATGAGAAGTAATTTATTGAAAGCCGGTATTTTCTGTTTGGTGACCCTTATGTCATGGAATGTAGGTGCGCAAATATTGAAGAATGGTGTTACCCCTGAGATGGCGGCAAAAGCTTTCGTTGAAAAGAGTAACGGAGCGTCAAAATTAGTGTCGGTACAAGTGGACGGGAAGAGTGTCGTAAAGATGCCGGCTACAAAACGTAGTCTGAAACGTGATATTGTACGTCCGGGTGCATTTTATACCGTAAGTGACGGTTATTATAATCTTGTTCCCGGAACAGGTTTGGGAGAGGATGAAGATGGTACGACAATCTATGCCGAAAATGGTATTTTTGGTTATATTGACCGTGATTTGAAGTTTATCAATAAGACACCAACATACGATTCATTTGTATGGGATTTCCTAGGTTCAGAGTATGAGGGAGATACATTGGTAATGCATCCATATTTTGCCACCAATGGTTTCTATTTTGAAACACCCAAATTGACTGCTACTTATGCCGGAGCGGACTCAACTTATCAGATGGGAACATACATTGATGCAAGCGGCAATGAAGTTGCAGGTATGGTGTCAACAAGAGGTGCCGGTTATGTTTATAATGTGGATGTACATGCGGTTCCTTTTGTAAATACCTATTATAATACAATCAATGCTAATGACCTTTGGAATAATATGCTGTTCGGTTGGGATACTGAGAGTAAACCATACTATGTAGAGAACTATCAAGCGCCGAGTGGCGGTCCGATAGGAATTTGGGGAGCATTTTTTTACTTGGTAACACCTAAAACAACCGAGTTCAACGAAAATAATAGTTTTACGATCGAATGGTGGGAACTCTCTGATGACGGAAAGGAATGGAAGACTGTGAAATCGTTTGAGAATGTAGTGCCAGCTTATGATGGCCTTAGTGCAGGTATGCGTCTATGGCATGTGGCTGTGAATAGCACGACACCGGACGTCATGATAAAGAACGAGTATTGTATAGTAGTCAAGGGACCGCATGACGGAACACAATGGGCTTTGTTTGCACAAATAGACCGCGACCAAACTGAAGGTGCGAAAAATACTGCTTATTTTATCCCGACAGAAGGCGACCTAGCCGGTGAACTCTGTCAATATAGTTTAGCTACTGTAGATGGTGAGGGTAATACTGTGCCATTCAATTATAATTCTTCATTGGATATTTGGCAATTTGTAGTGTCTCCATATATTGTCATGATGGATGAAACGACCAATTTTATTCCTGAAACAGAGTACGACTTTTCTATCAACGGAGAGACAAGAAACTATTTGATGATGAATTGGTGGGGAACAGGTGAGACCGGGTTGGAACTGACTGCAACGGTGTCCAATTCAACTGATGGTGATTGGTTGACAGTTACTACGCCAAAGGCAGGAACGGGTACGTCTGCAAGTTTATTCAACATGTCAATCACTGCTGCTCCTAAGAAATTCAATGTAAAAGCAAGACGTGCTACAATTACCATTTCTGATAATGTAGGTTTCTCTCGTGAGATTATTGTGTATCAAGGTGACCATGCCATAGCAGATGAAATGTTGGCAGTGGAAGAAGTCAGAAATACCGGTAAGATTAAAGTAACGGTCGATGCGGAAAGATATAACGTTATTTATCCGACAATTTATAAGACATTGAACGTCTATAACGTATCCGGTCATTTAATGAATACCAAAACTTTGTCAGAGGATGGTGTGGTAACGATTGATGCGCAGTCGTGGACCAATGGAGTTTATCTGTTGAAGTTTACGGGAAATGGCAAGACACAGACCGTAAAGGTGGTGCGTTGACGTTAATCTATACATAATAAAACTGCCGGACGTCTGTCGTTGCAACGACAGACGTCTTGCGTTTTGCTAACGGACGTCCGTCATTTTCGTAACGAAAGTACCCGGTCAGAGAATTAAAATTACCTGAACTTACTCTCGCGCGCGTGCGCGCATTTACAATAGCGTTTAAATTATGTTTCATGTTTCACTTTCTTCTGAAACCCTTTGTGGGAGCGGGTTTTAGAGTGAAACATCATGTTTCACATAATTCACTTCCTATTTTTTAGTGAAAAGGCGAGCGATAAACCAGAAATGTAACAATAATGTTGAGAAAAAACCGTAGTGAGTGACCATGATTCTGAAACGTTCCCAGAGAGAGACTTTTTGGTGTTTGGTGGTCATCCCTTCACTTAAATAATCGGTCAGAATCATATTACTGTTATGTATGCCTTCTTTTTTGTTATGAGCTTGTTTTAAAAGCCGAATACACCAATCGAAGTCAGCAGAGTAGCGGTAGCGAAGATTGTATAGTTCCTGTTTTGCCAAGTCTGTACGAACATAAAATGATTGATGGCAAACTAACATACCCCATCGCAAGTGCTTCCAATGTAGCTGTTCGGGGGCTTGTAATCGACGATGACGAAGAAATGCTCCATTCTCATCGACAATGTCCGTTTCTCCATATACAATAGCCGGATATGGGGACGTGATGGAGCTGAATATTTGTTCTATGGTGTGTGGAGAATGCAATGTATCTCCTGCATTAAGGAAAACAATATAATCCCCAGATGCATGTGTTAATGCTTTGTTCATGGCGTCATACAGACCATTGTCCGGTTCACGGATAAAACGTATGTCATGTGGGATTGCTTGACCTGCGTTTTCATTAACATAATGATGAATGATTTCAGTTGTCAAGTCTTTTGAGCAACCGTCAATGATAAGGTGCTCTATGTGTTGATAAGTTTGTTTTGCGACACTGTCTAATGTTCTTTGTAGTGTAGATTCGGCATTGTATGTAACAGTGGCAATGGTTATGATAGGGAAGTGCTCCATTATTTTTTTATTAGTTTCTTGTATAGCGTAATGTATTGTGCAGCTACGGTTTTGCCGGAGTATTTACGTAGAACTTCGTCTCTCAGATCTTCTCTTTTGATGGAAGATTCTCCTTCAGTAATTCCCCAAGCGATGCCGTCGGCAATACTTTCGAATGATAAGTACTTAGCTAAGTACCCATTAACCTTGTGTGTAATTATGTCTGCCTGACCACTATTGCCGAACGAAATCGGGATACAACCGCAAGCTTGCGCTTCTATCAATGTTTGTCCGAATGTTTCGTACTTGGATGTAGATACAGTGACGTTAGCAGCAGAATACAATTTTGAGATGATGGTTTTGTCCGTAACCCATCCCATATTTATGTGTTCTATGGGGATTTGAGGTATCACACTATCAGGATGTTTTATAATACCGAACGTTACCAAAAGCAATTCATCTTTTGTAAAATGTTTTTGAGAGATTAAATGCTGTATCGCTTTAATCAGTATGTCAAATCCTTTAATAGGGTCATCTATTCTTGCAGCACCAAACAGAATAATGAATTTTTCTTTGGGTAAATTCAGTGTCTGACGGCTCTCTTGCTTGTCAAAAATAGTGAAATCATCGAGCGATAAGGTGTTAGGAATAACTTCAATGTGCTTGTCCTTTATCAATGCGCTTGATTTGGCAAGTCCTGCCAACCATTTACTGACAGAAACTATATTTATCGGAACATTCCGGAATAGAGTTTCTTTTTTCTTAAAGACGTGATAAGAAAGGTCTTTTGAGTGAGGGAAGCGCAGCATCGGACAATTCCGGCAAATAGTTTTGAATGCATCGCAAGAGTATGCATGATGACAAATGGATGTACATTCCCACATGTCATGCATAGTCCAAACTATAGGTTTCCCTGATGAGAAGATTTCTTTAATGCCACTAATGGAAAGCAACCCTTGATTTATCCAGTGCAAATGAATAATGTCTGCTTCTTTAAATTGAGAGGTTTCTGTGATGTTGAATCCGGTGTTCGCTATAGAAACAGTAAAGAGATTCTTTTTGCTGAACAAGTTATTTAGCCATATAACGAATCTTTCCCAAATGAATTTAAAAGAAGTCTCCCATTTCCCTCCAATCTTTATAATATCAGGGCTGGATGAGTCTTTGTGTAAGACAAGCATCTCCACTTCAATCCCGGAGTCCTTTAAGGCCACCATAAGCCGGGACGCTGCAATGGCTGCGCCACCGGAATTATCGGATGTGTTGACAAATAGAATTTTCATCTTTACAATGTTTTATGCTCCGAAGTCTCCTTTTAAAGTACGTTTGATTCGTCTTTTCGCTTTTGCCCAAAAAGAGTTGGTTCGGGCATAATATTGCGCGAATGCTTCACGTGCCGCCATATTCTCCTTTATAGGATGTATTCTTTCTACTTTGATAGGCCCTTTACTGATATTTGAACGGTATAGATTGTCTCCACCGCAATTTGTTCCTGTCCCATCAAAACCATTATTTTGTACTAATGACTTACCTACGTTAAGCGATAGAATATCTTTAATAAACAAGGATGCATT
This sequence comes from Paraprevotella sp., assembly GCA_017937925.1. Taxonomy (GTDB): domain Bacteria; phylum Bacteroidota; class Bacteroidia; order Bacteroidales; family Bacteroidaceae; genus Paraprevotella. Next base: position 147,959 of record JAGBCQ010000018.1, read on the forward strand.
CCAACGGATTGCCCATGAATTGTTTTTACCCTCTATTTGCCTACGGAGCATACGGGTATATCGATATTTGCCGTTGAAATCGAAGGTATATGTTAAATTCCGTCGTTCTAACTCTTCAAGAAGAGCCTTTCCATCGGGGTTGAAATGTTTCCATGCTCGTTCCCAAGTAGCCCATCCCCAACTGCCTGTGAATTTGATTAAGAAGGTGTCGGGAAGTGTCGGGTCGTTTGTGAAGTCGTAAGCTTGTATATGACCGACTTGCGGTTCGTCGCGGTATGTGTCTAAAGCATCATTCATAAATTGTAGAAAATAAGGAGACACAACGAGGTCATCTTCTACGACAATGACTTGACCATATTTTTTCACGATGGAACTTACTCCATCAATGACGTTCCGTGCTAGTCCCCAATTTTCGGAGCGTTCTACAATATGCACTTTATTGAAACCTGTTATTCCTTTAATGACTTTTCTTGTCTCATTTACACCAACTTCGTCCTCATGGTTTTTTGCTCCATCAGAGTAAATGAAAAGTTCGCTCTCAGAAGCTAATTCATTCTTGGATAAAGATAGAATCGCTTCTAGTGCGTGTTGTGGTCTGTTGTATGTAAAAAGAATAATTGGTGCCGGCATATGATTAATCTTATGAAAGAATAATGCGCAAAGGTATATATTTTTTATATATCGTTTCCTTTATGTGATGATTTTATATGCTTCTAAGGGAGTATAAATAAAATGTGAACCTTTAACTTTGCATAATCTACGGATTTGGTCTACTCGCTTTGTATTTGCTAAAAGTTTGAACAATACTTTTATAAAATAGAAACATCCTTCCCAATCAGCTTTAAATAAAGATTTAGCAGAGTGATGCAAACAGCACTTAATACTTTTGAAGAATGCTTTGTATAGAGGGAAGTGAATATTAGAGAACAATGTGAGGCAATAAACTGCTGTTGCTCGGTGACGCATAGCATTTGTTGTTGTACGTTTTGCTCGGTCGTGGCAACCGCATACATAGGGGCAATAACCTATTTTATAACCATGATAATGAATGCGATTAGCGTAATCCACATCCTCACCATAATGGAAGAATAATGGGGAAAAACCACCCACTTCTTTTAATACTCTGGTGGGAATTAACCATATTGCTGCATTTACGAAAGGGGTTTCAATAATTGGGGATTCTGCATCTTCCTTTGAAACGTAACAACCGGGAGAACCGGAGTCAATAGTGCTTCTATCTCCAACTAAATGAACGGATGTAATAATCCCGAAATCATTGAATTTGTTTGACAAATCGGTTAATTCTCCGATAACATTTTGGTCTATCCAAGCGTCCTGATTAAGTAAAAGGACATAATCGTATTGCTCTTTTATGGCGATGCTGATTCCAATATTGTTGGCTTGACCAAAACCAAGATTCTTCTCATTCTCAATAATTCTGACTTTAGGAAATTCTTCTTTAATAGTTTTGATGCAATTGTCCGAAGAACCATTGTCAATGACGAGGATGTCTGTTGGAACTTCTGATCGGATAAGACTATTTAAACAAGGTTGTATCCAGCGAGTGAAATTATATGAGATGATGACGGTCAATACTTTCATAATGATTTGGTGTTGCGTTTTAGGATAAAGTTGATGCATTCTTTAAAAGTGACTGATCCTGACACCCACATAAAGAATGTATAAAAAGTAGCCGTCAATGCAACTTTGGCAATAAAAAGAAAATACAGGTTTTCAATTCCGGATGTAATATAATAGGTTGCAGTCATCGAACCCGCAGCGACAAAAGCATAGGGTGCCATGTCAATAAAAGCTTCTCGGAAACGCAAACCAATCTCCTTTTTTGTAAAATACAACCAGATACCCAACCAAGCAATATTAATAAGAGTATAAATGCATACCATGGTATAAATACCGTGCGGAATGGCCAATAAGATACCGACAATTTGTGATAAACCTGTTAGAATTGTACTCCACATAACCAAATCAGAACGTTCTTTGGTTATAACAAGATTAAGACACAAATGTTGTATGGGAATAGTGAATGCTCCGGCACAAAGTATTTGCATTAGTTCAATACTTTCCAGCCACTGTTCTTTTATTGTGATGAGGATAAACTCGCGCGAGATAAAGGATAAACCGAGCATTGCAGGAAATGTTATAAATGCGGTCAGACGAAGCATTTTTCGGAAAACGCGCTTATGCCGTTCGCAATCTTCTGATACTTCTCTTAATACAGGTTGTGCCACTTCTTTTATAGTCCCGACCAGCATATTACTACCCATATTTGTCCATTTCTGCGCTTGACTAAAGTTGCCGACATCTGAGATGGAGAAGAATCGCCCTAAGATAATAGCAACGATATTATTATTGGTATGTGTGCAGATGTCAGTGATTAATAGTTTGCTACTGAACCCGAACATGTCTTTTATAGGTTTAAAGCTTATGTTAAAATTGGGACGCCATTTTGAAAAGTACCAGAACAATATTGTATTACATAGTGAGAATAAAAGTGATTGTGTTGCTAACCCCCAATATGCGTATCCGAGATAAGCCATGGCTATACCAACAATATTGGATATGCAAAGACTACTCATCGTAATGATAGCTTTTTGTTTTACTTGTAAAGTCCGGAAAAGATATGCGCAATGTGCCATTCCAAGACTAGAAATAACAAACCCCAAAAAAAAGTAACGAGCCAAAGGGGTTAAGTCTGTAAGGTTATATCTGCTAGCAAATTCAGATTGTTGATAGAAACTAGTGATATATGGAGCAAGGAAGTAAAGTACGATGTAAAGGGTAATACCGATACAAACATTAAACCAGAAGACCGCATTGTAATCCTCATGTTTTATTTCTTTTCGATTGGCTAAAGCAATTCGAAAACCACTGTCTTGTAGGGTGCTAGCAATGAGACCAAATATTTGTATGAGTCCAATCATCCCATAGTCAGATGGACTAAGAAGACGGGCTAAGTATATCCCGAATATCACTCCGATAAGCAATTGGATTCCATATCCAATACTGCTCCACATGAAGCCTTTTGCTGTCTTACCTTTTAAAGAGTTGTCTTCCATTATGATATTTTGAGCGAAGGTAAGATTTTATTTCTTTACAAACTCTAAAATAATGAAGAATCTTCACTAAAAGGGGCATTTTGCCTTCAAAACTATCCTTTCCGAGTAAGAATCTTACATTTGTCTGAAAATGTATTGATTTTTATTTCTCTAAGAGGGAAAATATGATTACTTTTATGCCCATAAAATGAAAAGAACTTAAAAGAATAAAGAAAAGTACTATGGAAAAGATTCAAGAGCTAACCGATAAACTGTATCGAGAAGGCGTAGAAAAGGGCAATGTTGAGGCTCAAAAAATAGTTGAGCAAGCAAAAAATGATGCTGCTAAAATTGTAGCGGATGCAAAGGTAGAAGCTGAGAAGATAATCGCGGCAGCTCAGAAAAAGGCTTCTGATATGGATACAAATACTAAGGCAGAACTGAAAATGTACACAGGACAAGCCTTGAGCGCATTGAAGTCGGAAGCTGCTAATATTATTACTGATGAATTAGTGAAGAATGCTGTAGGCGAATGGAGCGGTAACAAGGACTATATGGGTGAGTTCATTGTTACTTTAGCTAAAAAATGGTCTGTTGATGAACCATTGACTATTGAGGCTGCCGATGCAGAGGCTTTGACAAAATATTTTAAGTCCAAAGCAAAAGAGTTGTTGGATAAGGGAGTGAAAATAGAGAAAGTGAATGGTAAGTCAACTTCATTTACGATATCTCCTGCCGATGGCTCTTATAAGGTGAATTTCGGAGAAGATGAATTTGTGGCGTATTTTAAAGAATTCTTGCGTCCTCAACTTGTTGAGATGTTGTTTTAATTAGTGTTGTATGGGAAGCTATTATTATTTGATGGCCGGCTTGCCTGACTTATCTATAGATGATTGTAAGTCCGGTCCGTCATTGTTGGAACTAAAAGAAGAATTGAGCGAGACTTTGTCGTATCAAGACAAGCAGCTCATCTTTTACTTCTTTTTAAAGTACGACTGCAATAATCTCGTAGAACTTTTAAAAAACGCTGAAGCGCCTATAGATCTTAAAGGTAACTATCGTATAGAGCAATATACGGACATGATGGTGTCTGCGCGAGAAATGAATTTCAACGTACACCGTTATCCTTCGTTTATGTCGGAATTTGCTCGTGAATATAAATACAATAAAGATAGTGATGGGTTATTTCCTGAAGATGCAATGGCATTACGCTATTTTGAGTATGCCATGAAATGTCCCAATAAGATGATGGCCTCGTGGTTCCGCTTGAATTTTGATATAACCAATGTACTTACCGCAATGATAGCCCGTAAGAATGGTTGGAATGTTTCCAATTACGTATTGGGTGATGGTGAGGTAAGTGAGATGTTGCGGAACAACAATACACGCGATTTTGGATTGTCGGTTGAATATGATTATGTAAACGAACTGATGAAAATCGTGGATTGTGAGGACCCCGTGGAGAAAGAAAAGAAGATAGACGCTTTCAAATGGTTGTGGTTGGATGAGCAGACGTTTGCTGATGTATTTTCAATTGAGGCGGTGTTTGCATATTTAGCAAAATTGGAGATTTTAGAGCGTTGGTCAAAGTTGGATGTAGAGCAGGGGCGTGAGCAATTCCGTACGATTATCGAGAACTTGCGTAATGAAGCCCAAGTACCTGAAGAATTTAAAAATCAATAACTATATGATGACAAAAGGAACAGTAAGCGGCGTTATAGCCAATATGGTAACGCTCACGGTGGATGGCCCTGTGGCACAAGGTGAGATTTGTTACATTGAGACCGGTGGAGACCGGTTGATGGCCGAGGTTATCAAAGTAATCGGCGCGAATGTTTATGTCCAAGTGTTTGAGAGTACACGCGGATTGAAGGTCGGTTCTGTGGCTGAGTTTACAGGACACATGCTTGAAGTAAAATTAGCTCCCGGTATGTTGTCTAAGAACTTTGATGGTTTGCAGAACGATTTGGATAAAATGGATGGTGTATTCTTGAAACGAGGTCAGTACACAGACCCGTTGGACGAGGAACGTATATGGGATTTTACTCCGATAGTTAAAGTCGGTGACTCCGTTATTGCGTCTGACTGGTTAGGACAAGTGGAAGAGAATTCCCAACCTTTAAAGATTATGGCACCATTCCAAATGGAAGGTGTTGCAACTGTTAAGACAATAGCACCGGCAGGTCAGTATAAGATTAAGGATGTTATTGCCGTGTTGACCGACGAGAACGGAAACGATGTGGAAGTGAATATGATTCAGCATTGGCCCGTGAAATTCGCCATGACGAATTATAAGCAAAAACCGCGTCCGTTTAAATTGTTGGAAACCGGTGTACGTACAATCGATACGATGAATCCTATTGTTGAAGGTGGTACCGGATTTATCCCCGGACCTTTCGGAACCGGTAAGACCGTGTTGCAACATGCCATTTCTAAGCAGGCTGAAGCCGATATCGTAATTATCGCAGCTTGTGGTGAACGTGCGAACGAAGTTGTGGAAATCTTTACGGAGTTCCCTGAGTTGGTCGATCCTCATACGGGTAGAAAATTGATGGAGCGTACCATCATTATTGCAAATACGTCTAACATGCCGGTGGCAGCACGTGAGGCATCAGTTTACACAGCAATGACAATGGCAGAGTATTATCGTGCCATGGGACTAAGAGTGTTGTTGATGGCCGACTCAACTTCACGTTGGGCGCAGGCATTACGTGAAATGTCTAACCGTATGGAAGAATTGCCTGGTCCTGATGCATTCCCGATGGACTTATCTGCGTTGATTTCTAACTTCTATGGTCGTGCCGGTTATGTGTATTTGAACAATGGAGAAGTAGGTTCTATTACGTTCATCGGAACTGTGTCTCCGGCAGGTGGTAACTTGAAAGAACCTGTTACGGAGAACACTCGTAAAGTAGCACGTTGCTTCTACGGCTTGGAGCAAGAGCGTGCCGATAAGAAACGTTATCCTGCTGTTAATCCTATCGACTCTTATTCTAAATATTTGGAATATCCCGAGTTTGCAGAATATATAGAGAAACGCATTAATGGAACATGGATAGGCAAAGTCAATGATTTGAAGACACGTATGCAACGTGGTAAGGAAATTGCTGAGCAGATTAACATCCTCGGTGATGACGGAGTTCCTGTTGATTATCATGTAACGTTCTGGAAATCTGAAGTGATAGACTTTGTCATCTTACAACAAGATGCGTTTGACGAAGTGGATGCTGTGACTCCGTTGGAACGTCAGGAGGAGATTTTGAATCTTGTAGTAGATATCTGTAATACAGACTTTGAGTTTGTGAATTTCCAGGAAGTGGTAGATTACTTCAAGAAGTTAATAAATGTATGTAAGCAAATGAACTATTCTGTTTATAAGTCTGAGCAATATAACGACTTTAAGAACCAGGTAGTCGCAATGCTTGAAGAACATAAATAATAATAAGGTGAGATATGGCAACAACAGCATTTCAAAAAGTATATACAAAGATAAGTCAGATTACCAAGGCCACATGCTCTCTGAAAGCTAAGGGAGTAGGATATGACGAGTTGGCTACCATTGATGGTAAGTTGGCTCAGGTCGTAAAAATCGTTGGTGACGACGTGACATTGCAGGTGTTTGAAGGTACAGGAGGTATTCCTACAAATGCGGAAGTCGTATTTCTAGGTAAGGCACCGACTTTAAAAGTGAGCGATCAATTGGCAGGACGCTTCTTTAACGCATACGGAATGCCTATTGATGGCGGTCCGGAAGTTGAAGGAAGGGAAGTTGAGATTGGTGGTCCTTCGGTGAACCCGGTACGTCGTAAGCAACCAAGTGAATTGATTGCGACCGGTATCGCAGGTATTGACTTGAACAATACTCTTGTGTCTGGACAAAAGATACCATTTTTTGCAGACCCAGACCAACCTTTCAATGAGGTAATGGCAATGGTTGCTTTGCGTGCAAAAGCGGATAAGATTATCTTGGGTGGTATGGGTATGACCAATGACGATTATTATTTCTTCCGCAACACATTCTCAAGTGCCGGAGCTTTGGACCGTATCATTTCGTTCATGAATACGACTGAGGACCCAGCGGTAGAACGTTTGCTTGTACCCGATATGGCATTGGCGGCTGCAGAATATTTCGCAGTAGAGAAACATGAAAAAGTATTGGTTTTGCTAACGGATATGACCTCTTATGCTGACTCTTTGGCTATTGTGTCTAACCGTATGGACCAAATCCCTTCAAAAGATTCTATGCCAGGTTCGTTATATTCTGATTTGGCAAAGATTTACGAGAAAGCCGTTCAGTTCCCCGATGAGGTCGGCGGTGGTTCTATCACGATTATTGCGGTAACAACATTGAGTGGTGGAGATATTACTCATGCTGTGCCTGATAATACCGGTTATATCACAGAAGGACAGTTGTTCTTGCGTCGTGATAGTGATATCGGTAAGGTGATTGTCGATCCGTTCCGTTCATTGTCACGTCTGAAACAATTGGTGGCAGGTAAGAAAACGCGTAAAGATCACGCTCAAGTGATGAATGCCGCTATTCGTTTGTATTCGGATGCAGCTAATGCCAAGACTAAGATGGAGAACGGTTTTGATTTGACAGAGTATGACAAACGTTGTTTGGATTTTGCCAAAGAGTATGCCGATCAGTTATTGGCCATCGATGTGAACCTTGACACTACGGAGATGCTTGATGTTACTTGGGGATTGTTCCGTAAGTACTTTAAGCTTGAGGAAATCAATATCAAGAAAGAGTTTACCGATATTTATTGGAAGTAGTAAATTCACCAGTTAGTAATAATGGCTATAAAATTTCAATATAACAAAACGTCGCTTCAGCAGATAGAGAAACAACTCAAGGTGCGTCAGCGAACCTTACCTATTATAAAAAGTAAGGAAACTGCATTGCGTCTTGAGGTAAAGAAATGTAAGGCTGAGGCAGTTCTGTTGGAAAAGGAATTGGAACGTCGGATTCAAGGTTACGAGTCTATGTATGCGTTGTGGGGCGAATTTGACGCTTCGTTGGTGGCGCTGAAGGACGTAGAGTTGGATGTCAAGAAGATAGCGGGTGTGCGAGTGCCTGTGCTTAACAACATCCGTTTGGAAGTTCGTCCGTTTGGAATCTTCAGTAGCCCGAAATGGTACTTCGACGGTATCAACCTGTTGCAAGGACTCGCAAAGACAGCCGTAGAACGTGAGTTCGTTCTCGCTAAACTCGGTTTGTTGGAGCATGCACGTAAGAAGACGACACAAAAAGTGAACCTTTTTGAGAAAGTTCAGATTCCGGGATTCCAAGAGGCTGTTCGTAAGATAAAACGTTTCATGGAGGATGAGGAGAACCTATCCAAGTCTTCTCAGAAAATACTGAAAGCGCTTCAAGAGAAGAGAAAGGAGGCTGAGGCATGATTGAGAAAATGAAAAAACTGACGTTCTTGGTAACGGACAGAGAATACGAAACATTCTTGGCCGACATCCGCGAAATGGGTGTGGTACATGTACAAGAACTTCAAAGCGGAAAGACGAGCGAGGCTTTGCAAAAAGGTTTGCATATGGCAGAACGCTATAAGGCGGCTGTTGCGGCAATGGATTTTGCAAAAGAAACTTACGATTTAGGCATTACGCACACTGCATTGCCGGTAGATGCGAAGAGAGGAAGTGAATTGCTCGTTGAAATCGAAGAAAATTTGGAGCAACACAACGCTCAAAAACATCTCATTGATCGTTTGGAAAAGGCGATTAAGCAATTGGAACCGTGGGGCGATTTCGATCCGGAATCTCTCAAACGGTTGGCCGAAGTGGATTGCTCAGTACATTTCTTTGTGTGTGCCTCCAAGATGTTCAAAGCGGAGTGGCGTGAGGATTACTTCGCGACGCCGATATCTGAAAACGGAGGTAAATGTTATTTTATGACATTCTCGCAAGAAGTTCCGAATATCACGGCCGAAAGATTGGATTTGCCGGAAAAACGTCTTTCTGAATATCAAGTTGAATTGGAGCAGGCTCAGGCGGATTTGAAAGCAAATGAAGCACAATTGTTCCGTCTTCAAGCGGAAGAGCGTGATTCTTTATTGGCTGCAATGACAGAGAATGAAAATACCATATCACTGTCAAAAGTTCATCTCAGTGCCGATTCCTTGATAGGTGACACTTTGAAGATGATGGTAGGATGGGTATTGGCAGAAAAGTCCGATGAATTGGTAAAAATGCTTGATGATAAGCATGTCTTCTACGAGGTGGAAGAACCGCAGTTTGATGACGATGTACCTATTAAAATAAAGAATGGCTGGTATAGTTCATTATTTGAACCCATTTTGCGTATGTACTCGTTACCCAACTATCATGATTTGGATCCAACTCCGTTGTTCGCACCTTTCTTTATGTTGTTCTTCGGATTGTGTATGGGCGATGCCGGTTATGGCGCGCTGATACTCCTTGTATGTCTGTTCATGAAAGGCAAATTGTCCGATGACATGAAAGGGTTTGCTAATCTTGGTATGTTTTTGGGCGGTATGACAATAATCTGTGGAGCTTTGACAGGCTCATTCTTTGGTATCGACTTAACAAAGCAGGATTGGGCGTTCCTAGCTCCTGTAAAGCCATACTTTATAAATGAAAGTAACTTTACCATTTGGGGGTACAGTCCTATGATGGTTATTTCCGTTATCATTGGATTCATCCAAGTGTTGGTAGGTATGTGTATGGCGTCTGCCAAGGCCGCAAAACTTTTCGGGTGGCGTTATGGTATCGGTAAGATGTCGTGGGTCGTAGCGTTGTTGGCTGCAATAGCTTGCTTCGGTCTCCCGGCATGTGGCGTTGTGATGCCGTTAGTTGTTACCTATATTTTATATGGTATTATCGGTATTTGCGCTATAGGAATCTATTTCTACAACACCCCGAATAAGAACGTGTTCATGAACTTCGGTTCCGGAGTATGGGATACCTACAATATGGCTACCGGCTTATTGGGCGACCTGTTATCTTACATTCGTCTTTTCGCATTGGGATTGACAGGCGGTGTGCTTGGTGGAGTCTTCAATACATTGGCATTCGACTTGACAGAAGGTTTGCCTTTGTACGTAAGGTGGTTGCCGTTGCTTCTCATCCTACTATTGGGGCACGGCATGAATTTCGCGTTATGTATGATTAGTTCATTCGTTCATCCTATGCGCTTGACTTTTGTAGAGTTCTTCAAGAACGCCGATTTTGAAGGAGGCGGTAAGGAGTACTCGCCTTTCAGAGTAAAAACTTATAAAAAGAATCATTAATCAAATAAAACTTTAAAAATTATGGAAATTGTATTAGGTTATTTGGGCTTGGCCCTTGTTGTAGCACTTTCAGGTATTGGAAGTTCTTACGGTGTGACTATCTGCGGTAATGCAGCTATCGGTGCTTATAAGAAGAATCCTGCAGCTTCAGGTTCTTACATTGCATTGTCAGCTTTACCTTCTTCACAGGGACTTTACGGTTTCGTAGGTTTCTTTATGTTGCAAGGTCATGTATATGCAGGTATGGATATGTTGACTGCTGCTGCTGTATTAGGCGCAGGTTTGGCATGTGGTGCAGTGGCTTTGTTCTCAGCTATCCGTCAAGCAAAAGTTTGTGCTAATGGTATTTCAGCTATCGGTGGTGGTCACAATGCATTTGGTACAACTATGGTGTTGGCAGTGTTCCCCGAGTTGTATGCCATCTTAGGTCTGTTGGTATTGATTTTGGTTGCCGGTGCAATCCCAGCTGCAGCATAATCAATAAGAATAATGAAGTAAAAAAACGTCTGCCCGGATATTGGGTGGACGTTTTTTTGTGTATTTATAATACTCATTACAAGTCTTTTTCTTATTTTTGCGACGATAAGAGTCTCATTCTTTAATAGTGACAATAAGAAACAATCATAACTAAACAATAAAATCATGAAAAGCAGATTGACATTACAAATGCTCATTATGGTATGCTTGTTTGCAGCGACTACTATAACCTATGCTCAGACAGACGTTACCGCCACTTATGTAAAGAACGCCGGTTTTGAGAATGGTTTGACCGATTGGATAAGTGATGGTATGGTGACACAAACCAACACCTCCTTTACGTCCAAAGAAGGAAACACTTATGTAGAGAAGTGGGTCTCCAAAGGAAGTAGAGTTGGCAGTGGTTCAGTGACACAGGAACTTTCCGGGATGTCGGCGGGTTCATATACGTTGACAGTAGCGGCTCAAAACATACAACAGGATAATGCAGCAGTTCAAAGCGGAGCCTATATTTTTGGTGGCAATAAGCAGACGACAGTTTCTGCTACGGGCGATTATTCTGTCAGTTTCATTGTATTGGATGGTACTGCATCTATAGGTTTTAAGGGTGTCGGTGCAACCGGTAACTGGTTGTCTTGTGACAACTTCAGATTGGTATATAATGGAGAGGCGGTAGATGAAGTGTGGAGTGAGTTTGATGCGCTTATCCAAACAGCGAAGACCTATGTAGGACAGAAAATGGGTAATGCCCAAGCAACAGCTTTAAATACAGCTATTTCAACGGCAGAAGCGACATTGCAGAATAAAACGTTTAGCGATGTGCCCCTTCATGCGGGAGCGTTGAACGATGCGGCAGATGCGGCAAAAATCTCTATAAACGAGTATCAAACATTACAAGCAGCGATAGATGTAGCGATGGGACTTTATGACGAAACATTGCAAGGAGCTGCTGAATTTGACTCAGTTATTAAAGAGGCACAAAGTACGGTTGACGATTTGGATGCCACTTCAGATGTGTTGACCGGTCAGGTGGTTACTTTGGAAAAAGCTTCTCTTAAATTTAAATTGGATAATGCCTCCGGAACAGTTCCTACAGTTGTTACCGACCCCCGTTATGCGCGCGGTTCATCTGTCATTTTCGGTCGTAGTACGGTTAGTGGTGTTGCAACGTCCCAAATCTCTGAACAAGGTTTCTGTTGGAGTACCCATCCCGAGCCAACAGTGTTGGATAGTCGGACAACTAATTATTTAACCAACAATGGAAAGATTTACCGTCTTGAAGGATTGACGCCTTCCACAGTGTATTATGTTCGTGCTTATGCCATGACAAAAACTTATGCTGTAGGCTATGGTGAAGTAATAAAAGTCATCACCCTTCCTAGAGGAACTATTTCTTGGTGGTACAATAACGGAGCAGATGCGGCCGCCAATGCACGTATCAATTCAGCCATTTCATCAGCGGTAGAATATTGGAATACGTACACGAGCATCAAGGGATTACATCTTTCTGTAAGTTATGGTTCAGGAACACCGACTGCCGATTGTAGTTATGGTGGTTCTATGCGTGTAGGTCCTAATGCAAGTTATCAGAGAACAGGAACCATTATGCACGAGATGGGGCATGCTATTGGTGTGGGACAACATTCCGTATGGTACGGACCAAACTCTCCTTTGCGTGAAACCGGTACGCGTGGTATTTGGTTGGGTGATAGAGCCACTGCCGTTTTGCGATTCTGGGACAATAGCACGACAGCAACTATGAATGGTGACGGAACTCATATGTGGCCTTATGGTGTGAATGGCGCGCATGAAGATACCGGTAGCGAGGTGCTTTATATTGCAAACAGTTTGATAACACAGGCTTTGGGCGAGGATGGATTGCCTCCGACAGGTGGATTTGCCACTCCTGCGTATGTTTTTGAACAAGAGGACGATGTGAAGTATTACCTGAAGAGTGAGTCAGATGATTTTGGTGCTAATACAGCTTATCTGACAATAAATGCCAATGGACAACTTGCATGGAAAGATATGTCAGGTACTGATGCGGCAGCCAACGATAGTGTGGCATGGTACATTACGTTCAATCCGCGTACTTCATATTATCAATTCAAGAACGTTGCTACAGGACGATTCCTGACTTATTACGGAACAGGTCGTAATGGTTTCCGTACAGCTGACAAGGCCGCTGCCACAACCACAGAGCAATTCCATTTGATGCGTTCGCGCGTGGATAAAGTAATAGGTGAGGGTGCTAACAGAAAAGCGATGAGAGGTTATTGGATTATACATCCCGAAAGCGTATTGCACCCTACATGTATGGTGCCGATGGCTAATAACAGAACAGAAACAGCTTCGTTCGATCTTTCCAATACCGCAGAGGTGCAACGTTGGTTGATTCTTTCTGAGGATGAGGTCGCAGGTTATGATAAGGCAGCGGCACAAGTGTTGGTTAAAGAAATCTCGGACTTGATTGAGAAAGTAAGGACTATGTCACAGACTCCGCATAGTGAGGAAGTTGAAGGTGTAGATGACGCATTGGAAAGTCAACTGCTTGATATTGAAAAAAGAGCTGTAGCTGAGGGTGTGACAACAGCGCAATTGTCAGCGATGCTTGATGAAGTATGGACGGCAGCGTTGGATTTCCTTGCAGAGGCAACGCCGGTGGATGGAACCCAACCATTCGATGTAACATTCTTCATGGCCGACCCCTCACTGACTGATGCGACAGGATGGTCGGCAACGCCTACGATTAGCAATTCATGTGGAGAGTACTACCAGTCATCTTTCAATCTCAATCAATCACTGAAGAATATGCCCGGAGGTACATACCAATTCAAGGGACAAGCATTCCAACGTCCGGGAACATCAGCGGATGTGTATGCTGCATATCTTAACGGAACGGACAATGTCGTTGCCGAACTATATGCCGGAACGAAGAGTGTTAAAATTATGAATGTGGCTGCTGAAGCTCAGACGGTAAAACAACATGCCGATGATGTAGCGGTTGGCACCAATCCGACAAAGTATATGCCTAATACAATGGCTTCTGCCAGTCAGTATTTCAAGAAAGGTTTTTATGACAATGGGGTATTTACCGAGCTGACGGCCGATGGCAGAACTTTAAAGGTGGGTATTCGTGCTACTACTTCTGCTAATTCTTATTGGTGTACGTTTGACAATTTCCGATTGTATTTCTACGGCAGTATGACGAAGGATATTATTGACGGTATAGATGAAGCTATAGTCGATAAGTCCAATATACATGGGTTGCCGCTATTCCCTGCCGATGTTTATACATTGAGTGGTGTATTGGTGCGCAAAGCAGCGGAGTCACTTGACAACCTTGCAAAAGGTGTCTATATAGTGAATGGTAGAAAAATTTTAGTACCATAATAACTCAGAGTTTTAAGGGAGTATCAAGAGGCAGAATTAGGCACTTTTTACCTCTTTTGCAAAGAGCTTAAAATCAGTGGTCTATAAATGTAAAAATGACGGACGTCCGTCATTTAAACGCAAGACGTCTGTCGTCGCAACGGCGGACGTCTTGCGTTTTGATGATCTCAGTAGGTTGTTTTTATAACGAAAGAATATGCTTCAGCAGACGACAGACTATTTTCTTTACAATAGTAGTCATCTTCTCGCACTTTTATACTGTACTGCCAGATGATTTCCCATATTGAGCCGGGCTTGCTCCGAAGTGTTCTTTAAAGCGGCGGTAAAAGTTGCCGGCATCTGTGATACCTACCTTATACATCACTTCGGTAATAGTCATGCGCTTTTCAGAGATTAATTTTCCAGCGAGTTTCATTCGTTCTTTCCTTAAGTAAGCAGAAGGAGTGGTGCCTTTAAGTTCTTTTACTTTTTTTACAAGGTGGGCGCGACTGTAGCCAATTTTTATTGCCATTTGCTTCACATCAAAGTCTGGATTGTGGAGGTTGTTTGCGACTACTCGTTCCAGTGTTGTCAAGAATCTACGGTCGTAGTCTGAAGTGATAAGGATTTCGTTGTTGTCTATGTCCGTAGCTGTATGGCGAATAGACTTTATTAAAAGTAGTGTCTTTTCTATCAAGAGCGTGTTGTTGTATGGTTTCACGATGTAGGCATCGGCACCTGAACGCAGACTTGAAATCTCATGAACGGTTTCGTTGTAGGCAGAGATATGAACGATAGGTATATGTCGAGTTGCCTTGTCTTTCTTAAGCGTACCGGTTAGTTTACGTCCACCGTTCACATCGAGTGATATGTCTATGATGATTGCCCTAGGTTGTTGCTCTGCAACTTTTGTTATGCAGTCTTCGTATTGCGTACAGGTTTCTACATGGAATAGTTCGTTGAGTGTTTCTGTCAGATAAGCAAGGTTGTCTTCGTCCGGTTCTACTAGCATTATCTTAAGCTTGTTGAGGGGTGGTGGAGCCAATTCTTTCATCTCTTCTTCCTCTGTGTGAATAGCAGTAGCAATGTCTTTAAAACGTTGTTCTATTTCCATGTGTTTTTGGTCATTTTCCGATTTGATTCGGTTGGTATGACGAAATTCTTCCATCATCTTTAGCAGTTCCAAAAGACGTTTACTACCTCGTCGTATGTTTCGCACGGTAGTTTTTGATGCACCCGATGTTCTAACCTGTTCAGTTGCCCCTTGTAGCACATTGAGCGGGTTTCGGAACTCGCGCTCGATACGGTCATAAAAATCTTCTTGGAAAGCCAATACTCTGCGTTCCATAGCAAGGTCGTTGTAGAGTCTAAATGTCCGTTGCAGTATGTAAAGAACGTATGTCAGGATGATAGTAGCAACTGATATATAAATAAACCATGCCCATCCGGAATTCCAAAACGGTTTGGCTATATAAATATTGCAGATGGTTTCTTCTGTCCACTGTTTCCCATTGTTTGACGAGCGCACTCTGAAGATGTATTTCCCGGGTGACAAATTGTTGTAGAGCGCATAATTTTCCTTGATTGGTAGCTGCCATTCTTTGTCTAGTCCTTCCAGTTTGTAGGAATAGTTGACACTTGGCAGTTTCTGATAAGTGAGCGAGGAGAATGTGAAGCGAAGATTATTCATGTCATGCTCCAGTTCCAAATTGTCTATATCATAGGCATAATATGGTTTCCCGTTAATCTCAATAGATGTTATGTGTGTTTCCCCGATAGGGATATTTTCGTTGATAATCGTAGAGATACATATACTGTCTAATTCAATAAAGCCATTCAAACTACCCAATAGAATTTTACCATTGTCGGTTTTCAAATTAGCACATTCATTATACACGTTAGCAAGAGTTCCATGTTGAGAATACAGGTTATGGATACTTCCGTTAGTGGCATTGATGATGGAGAACCCTTCGTCCGTTGATATGACGATATTCTCGTTGTTATCTGCGATGATGCCACTCACACTATTGTTGGAAAGACCGTCGTTCGTTGTGATACCATTTATTTGAGTTCCGGTTTCGCTGTCAGTTACGATAATTATACCATGTCCGACGGTTCCTGCTAGAACCTGCCCGTTCTTGGCACAATAAACACATCGTACCCCTCCTTCATGATATAAATGGTGTATCTCTTTGTTTTTCATGACGAATAAACCGTTTTCGGTGGCAATCCATAGCCGTCCGTCTTGATCGATGTCCAGGTCATGACACCTTTCCTGAGGCATAAAAACATTAAAACTGTACATTTCATCGCTTTTTTGCCTTGCCCTTATCAGACCATTGTCGAGAGATGCAATCCAGATATTTTGCGATTCATCTATCAGTATGTCGAATATAATTTTTGCGTGTAATCCGTCTTCAACTGTCAGTTTTCGTTTGTCTATCCACACGCCGCCACCTCTCGTCCCAAGCCAAAGGCGGTTCATGTGGTCGGTAGCGATAGCATAAACGCGTTGTTCTTTTTGGTGGAGGAGTTCGAAAGTTTTGTGTCTGATGTCATACTTATAAACGCGACCGTCCATAGTAGCAATAGCAATATCCCCGTCTGCCAATTGAGCGAACGAACGCACACTATTGGTGTCGTTCGTTCCCATGTTTGGTGTGAGACGGTGGTATTGCCACGTTTCTTTATTGGTGTGGAGTTTGTAGATTCCTGCCATATATGTTGTCAGCCACACTTCACCGTTTTTGTCAATCATGATGTCGGTTATGTAATCCGATTCAATAAGTGGGTTGGTATCGGTGGAGCAGTAATGTGTCAGTGACCCGTCGTATGGATGGTAAACGTAAAATCCATTGTCAATGGTAGTATATATTTCTCTTCCATCGTCAAGTATTCCCATATGAATATATTCTCGTCTTCCGGTTGCATTGCGACTTGTGATGCCACGTTTATGCGCCATTGCTCTTACTTCGGCATGTTGCTTTCTTATCTCGGGAAATGTTTTCAGCGAGTCTTTATGCGCGATGAATGACATGTTGTTTAAATCCATGCAGTGGATACCGCTACTTGATGTATCAATCCACAAGCGTCTGTTATTGCGGTCTTCGACTATAGATGTTACATTTTCTATTTGCTTGCTGCCTTTTTCGTCACAGTAGAAATTGACAAATGTGTAACCGTCAAATCTGCTTAGTCCATAATTTGTTCCGAACCAAATGTAGCCTTCTTGGTCTTGAAATACCGTGTTGACAACGTTACTTGCTAATCCGTTTCGTGTGGTGTAATGGGATACTTGCCATTGTTCTGCGTGCAAATCATTCAGTAGAAACGATAAGAAAACATAAATCAGTGTATATAACTTTTTTTTCATCCGTGTGAAGGTTTTTTGAGTCGCTATGGGTATTCAGATGCGACAAATGTATAATAAAAAACAACAAATGACTAATAAAAAAGCGATAAATCAGTTCCTAATTTTGCAAAAACGAAGTTAAAAATTAAATGATGTACTTATGAAAAAGAAATCATCCTTGTTGCTAGTTTGCTTTTTTATGGCAATAGCAGTCGGTGCGCAGCAGTGGCACAAACCACAATTGCCTTTTACTGATTTTCTTACCGGTGTAGAGATTTATTTATATAATGTAGGTGCCGGGCGTTTCTATACTGAGGCCAATAGTTATGGGACGCAGGGTAGTTTGTCAAAAAACGGGTTGAAATGCAAGTTTGTCGCTAATGCATCTGATGGCGGAGCCACGGTCAAGTTGATGAACTTTTCAAATGTGAAGGATGCATGGAAAACTGCGTATGTTTCTACGAACGGGACAATTTGGGTGGATGCCGATTCAAGTACGGAGTCTAATTGGAAAGTCGTTAAAGGCGACGCGAAGATGTTTAAATTGATGATTTCATCGCCGAACATCAGATTCAATCAGGAGAATTATCCTGGAGCCATGTTAGGCTTGGATTTGTTTGAGGATACGACTCGGACAGCCCTTTCTTGTTTTTTGATGGAGGCAGAGGAACCTGGTGAAGGTATATATCTTACCGACTGGGCAGCTGTTTTGCCAGACGACTATAACACATTCATGGAACAAACGGAAGTTTATGAAAATGCGCTCATTTTGGGCGGTTTGCTTGATGAGGCCTTTGAAAAAGGAAAAGATGTTACTACTGAATTTGCTGTATACGAGAACACTTCAAGTACACTTGCCGAAATACAGTCTGCAATAGACAGTGTAACAGATAAGTTGATAGAGGATTTGATTTCAGGTGCAACAAAGGATAATCCTATAGATTTGACAAGGCTTTATATAACCAATCCCTCTTATGAGAATAACGACAACGAAGGTTGGAACGGTAATACTCCAGGTTTTAATGCGTTAAACGACTATCAGAATGCCGAGTTATTCTATACGAATTATACTTGTTATCAGCAGTTGACTAACCTTCCCGACGGTTATTATGAAGTCAGGTTGCAAGGTTTCTATCGTGCGGGACTGCCAGCTGAGGCACTTACTCATAAGCAAGGAGGAGAGAATGCTTATATGCATTCCGAACTCTATGCAACAACGGGCGGTGTTGTTACAAGTACAAAGTTGCAATCCATATTTACCGGTGCACCGACACAAGCATTAGGTATAGAGGCTGAGATAAATCTCGGTAATTGGTGGGTGCCTGACGGGATGGTGGCTGCAAAAGCTTATTTCGATGCTGGTTATTACCGTGATAATTCTGTCGTGGTTCATGTAACTAATGGAAAGTTGATTATCGGACTGACGAAGAGTACTACCATTTATCGTGATTGGACGATGTTTGATAATTGGCAGTTGTTGTATTATGGTAAAGAGAATCCAGAACTTTAAAATAGAACTATTATGAAAAGTCTTTTTGATATGCGAGTTCCAATTTTAAGCCTTTTGATGTTTGTCGTTGCGATACCTCTTTGTGCGAATGAAGGTTGGAAGAGTGAAAAACTATTGCGTAACGTAGTGGTCGTACCGCAAAGTTCGTCGAGTACGTCCTACCTTATATCGTGGCGTATGCTTGATTCTGACGATGAATTCACGACTTTTGACATTTTAAAGGACGGAAAATTATTCAAAACCGATTTGAATATAGCAACGTGTTATATAGATGCTCAAGGGAATAGTGCATCACGTTACCAAGTCGTAACTAAAAGGAATGGAGAACCAATTGATACGACGAAAGAAGTCAGTGCGTGGAAAGATGTGTTTATGAAGTTGCAGTTGGACCGTCCGAGCGAGGGGACTTTTCATGATGTGACATATACTTATTCTCCCAATGATTGCTCGGTGGCAGATGTCGATGGTGACGGTGAGTATGAAATTGTCGTCAAGTGGCAACCCTCTGCCGAAGCCGATAATGCACATGGTGGTTTTACGGGACCTACGATTTTCGATTGTTATAAATTTGACGGAACAAAGTTATGGCGCATAGATATGGGGCACAATATACGCTCCGGTGCTCATTATGTTCCTTTCCTTTTCTATGATTTTAATGGTGACGGCCGTGCGGAGTTTATTGTTAAGACGGGTCCCGGAACGAAGGATGGAGTGGGGCGTTATGTGACAGAAGTTGCGACAGAGGCTGTCATAAGGGGAACTGATAATGAAAAGGAGTATCTGAATGCCGGTGGGCAGGTGATGTACGGCCCGGAATTTCTTACGGTGTTTGATGGATTGACAGGAAAATCCATTCATACGGTGTATTATAATCCTAACAGGGCTTGTTTTGTAGGTGGTGCGCCTGAAAGCCGTACAGATATTTGGGGTGATGATTATGGAAACCGTTCGGAGCGTTATTTGGCAGCAGTGGCTCATCTAGATAACTCTCAGGATAAGGCCAGCGCGGTGATGTGTCGCGGTTATTATACCCGTTCGTACTTGTGGGCGGTTGACTTTGACGGAATTCATCTTACTACGCGTTGGCGTCATGCGAGTCTGTCAGGGAATACCGTCATGAAAACCGATGGCCAGAATGAGAAAGACGTTAGCGTGCATCATTCGGCGACATATCCGTCGGCAACCAATCATACCGCTTACGGACAAGGTAACCACAATTTGTCGGTAGGTGACGTAGATAATGATGGTAAGGACGAAATTATTTATGGTTCGTCTGCTATTGACCACGATGGTAATTTGCTATGGTCAACAGGTTTGGGGCATGGTGATGCTCTTCATTTAGGTGATTTAATGCCCGACCGTCCCGGTCTTGAAGTTTTTCAAATCCATGAGAACCCTCCTTTTGGAGCCCATATCAGCGATGCGGCCACCGGTGAATTGCTGATTCATCATACCGGGAGTGGAGATTGCGCACGAGGAATGGCTGCGGATGCTATGGAAAAACGTGGTTATGAGTTCTGGAATTTCGGCGACGCCAATATGTATAATGTGAACAATACGGTGGTTGGTAGCAGTATGTCATTCAACTTTAGGGTTTATTGGGATGGCGATGTATATGATGAACTGATAGGTGATATTGGTAACCATAATCAGCCGTTCTTGGAAAAATACGGTGTAGGTCGTCTCACGGTAGCCAATAAACAGTTGTACGAACATGGATATAATGTAAGTTGTAACGGTACAAAAGGTTCGCCCTGTCTTGTGGCAGACATATTTGGCGATTGGCGAGAAGAAATTATATTCTTTAATAATGAGGATAAACAAACTTTGAACATATTTTCAACGTCGGAACCGAGTACGGTACGTGTACCTTGTCTAATGACAGATCATGTTTACAGAATGGCCATTGCATGGCAGAATTCCGGTTATAACCAACCACCACATTTGAGTTATTATTTGCCGGATTCCACGATGGCTCGTTTTTTCTATGAGGATGAGTCTCTCAAGAAGCAGGTGATAAGTATGGGAGATAGTCTTCAGCGGATAAAGATCCGTTATAAGAATTGTACAAGTGTTTCTTTTGGTAATTTCATCCGACTTACAGACGAAACTACTTCAAGACGTCCAAAGGGAATCAGTATAAAAAAGAATCCCAAACTATGTAATGTGGAGATTTATGGAGAGATTGCATCAACCGGCGAATGGGCAATAGTGTTGAGTTCTACAAATAGTAGTAATGGCATTGTAGTCAATGATACTATACACCTTGTTGTGAAGGACGAGACAGGTATAACTGAAGTTGAGAGAGAATTTTCTGGTGATTCAAACTCACTAATTTTTGATGTCTACGGTCGGAATACGCGCATGAAAGATCCTGCGTTGCTCCCGAGGGGAATATATATACAGGGTGGCAAGAAACTGCTTGTCAAATAGTAGTTGATAGGCAGACCGTAAAAAGGTGTTGAACGATAAAATTCGTGAATAAGAGTTTTGTGTCGTTTTGTAAAAGTCATTTGAAATAAAAGGTTTTTTTGAGACAATTTGTTACCTTTGCCCCAAACTATAACCGACAATATAATGAAAAAGACGATTCAGAACTTGTTTCTAATGCTAAGTTTGTTGTTTCAAACTACATTCTCATTCGCACAAATAACTCTAGATATAGATGCGGGACAACGTGGCACAACTATAGGTCCGATACATTATGGTATCTTTTTCGAAGAAATCAATCACGCCGGCGATGGCGGTTTGTATGCAGAGTTGATTCAGAATCGTTCGTTTGAGGATAATGCAACTTGGTATGACAAATGGTGGCCCATAGACGGGACAAGTGCTACTTTAGTAAGTGATGGTCTTTTAAATGAAGTTCAAACCCGTGCACTGCAACTCACACTGACAGCAGCGGGCGACGGTGTTCGCAACGAAGGTTTTTGGGGCATAAACTCGGTAAGCGGTCGCACGTATAAGTTCAGTTTTTGGGCAAAAAGTGAAAGCGGTTACGACGGTCAGTTGACAGTCCGTCTGGAAAAAGAGGATGGCACCTCA
>JAGBCQ010000019.1 GCA_017937925.1 Paraprevotella sp.
ACTGCGTTTTTCTTTTCTATTTCTCTCGGTTTGCACTATCTTTAGATAACATAGGCTTCACCTCGGAAATGAAATAAAAAACTGCGTTTTTCTTTTCTATTTCTCTCGGTTTGCACTATCTTTGTACAAAATTAGCAAAAAGATATGGAAACACTTCAAGTCAAAGACAAAAAATTTGCTGTCTCAATACCGGAGAGGGAGATATTAAGACAAGTAAAACGCGTTGCGGATGAAATCAATCGCGATTTGGTTGAGACAGAACCGCTTTTTTTGGCGGTGCTTAATGGTGCTTTCATGTTCGCTGCCGACTTGATGAAAGAGGTGAAGCTCCCCTCAGAGATACAATTTATAAAATTGGCTTCGTATGAAGGTACAACCTCCACTGGCTCCATTACTGAGATGATTGGTTTGTCGGTGAGTGTTGAGGGTAGGGATGTTGTGATAGTAGAAGATATTATTGATTCCGGTCTTACGATGAAACATCTTATTGAAACGTTACAACAGAAGAATCCGCGTTCCATTTCTATTTGTTCCCTATTGGTAAAACCGGGTAACTTGAAGGTTGACTTGGATGTGAAATACAGATGTTTTGATATCCCTAATGACTTTATATTGGGGTATGGTTTGGACTATGACGGATTCGGACGCAATACCCGTGACATCTATACTGTGGTAGAGTAAAACTATTAAAACGACAACATATAACATAAACATAAATAACGATGAAAAACATTATTATCTTTGGTGCTCCCGGTTCCGGAAAGGGTACTTACAGCGACGAGATTGTAGCGAAGTATGAAATGGGACATATCTCAACAGGTGACGTGTTGCGTGGAGAAATCAAGAATGGAACAGAATTAGGCAAGATTGCTAAAGGTTTCATTGACAACGGTCAATTGATACCGGATGAATTGATGATTGACATCCTTGCAAATACATACGACGCATTGCCACAAGGGAAAGGTGTGATTTTTGACGGTTTCCCCCGTACAATAGCACAAGCTGAGGCTTTGAAGAAGATGTTGTCCGAACGCGGTCACGACATGGGAATGATGATAGAGTTGGTGGTTGACGAAGAGACATTGATGGCTCGTTTGTTGAACCGTGCTATCGAACAAGGTCGTGCCGATGATAATGAAGAAACCATTAAAAAACGCTTCGAGGTATATCACAATCAAACAGCGCCTTTGGCAGATTGGTTTGAGAATGAGGGCTTGCGCCACACATTCAATTGGAAAGGTTCTAAGGACCTGATGTTGGAAGAGATTTTTGCCGCAATAGAAGCAGAAAATAAATAATATTATATGGCAGAGTCCAATTTTGTTGACTATGTAAAGATTTATTGCCGCTCCGGAAAGGGTGGACGTGGCTCTATGCATATGCGACGTGCTAAGTATGTACCGAACGGTGGACCTGACGGTGGCAATGGCGGTCGTGGTGGTAATATCTATTTGCGTGGTAATCGCAATTATTGGACGTTGTTACACTTACGCTTTGACCGTCATGTTTTCGCCGGTCATGGCGAGAACGGTTCAAAAGCGCGCTCGTCCGGTAAAGACGGCGAGGATAAGTATATTGACGTGCCATGCGGAACGGTGGTATATAATGCCGAAACCGGTGAGTATATCTGTGATGTGACGGACGACGGACAAGTTGTAATGTTGCTGAAAGGTGGTCGTGGCGGTTTGGGAAACTGGAACTTCCGTACAGCGACTAATCAGGCACCGCGTTATGCACAGCCCGGTGAACCGATGCAGGAACTTACTGTCATCATGGAACTGAAACTGTTGGCAGATGTTGGTTTGGTAGGATTTCCCAATGCCGGAAAATCAACCCTGCTCAGTGCGGTTTCATCTGCCCGTCCCAAAATAGCCAACTATCCTTTTACCACCCTTGAACCCAGTTTGGGAATCGTGTCTTATCGTGACAATCAGTCGTTTGTAATGGCAGACATCCCCGGTATTATCGAGGGTGCGAGCGAGGGTAAAGGTTTGGGATTACGATTCTTGCGCCACATAGAACGCAACTCTTTGCTGTTGTTCATGGTTCCGGGCGATACGGATGATATTAAGAAGGAATACGAGATATTGCTCAATGAAGTGTCAACGTTCAATCCGGAGTTGATGGACAAACAAAGGGTGTTGGCAATTACGAAAACCGACCTTTTGGACGAGGAATTGGAACAAATGTTGTCAGAGAATCTTCCGGACGTTCCTCATGTGTTTATTTCAGCTGTCACCGGTCGTGGTATAGCAGAGTTGAAAGATATGCTGTGGCGCGAACTGAATAGCGAGAGCAATAAGTTACAAGCCATTACCGACCAAAGCAGAATTGTACATAAGAATAAGAATCTGGACTTCTTACGTAGCGAGTTGGAAGAGATGGGAGAGGACGAAGAAATCGTATTCCTTGATGATGATGATATCGAAGATCTTGATGACTTTGAGTATGAGGAAGATTGGGACGATGAGCCCGAACAATAACTAAGTGTATGTTAGCACCCGAATTGTTGGAGTACGACCTAGGCAAGGGAGTGAGAGCATTCAGCACCTGCCGCAAGGGTGGTTACGGAGTGGGGACATACGCAACATTCAACATCAATCCATTTTATGGTGACGATGAACAAACTGTGTCGCGAAACAAAACAATGTTGTGTGACACTTTACAAATAAAGGAACAAAATTTAGTGATACCGCATCAAACACACGGAACGAACGTTCGGTGTATTGATGCGGATTTCTTTTTGAAAGGTGAACAAGAACGGACGTACTTATTGGAGAATGTTGATGCACTGATAACCGACTTGAGAGGCGTTTGTCTGTCGGTGTCAACGGCAGATTGTGTACCGGTGTTCCTCTTCGATGAGGCTCATCATGCCATAGCAGTCGTACATGCCGGTTGGCGCGGTACGGTGGCTGGAATATCAATTCGGGCACTTCAAGAAATGAATCAGATGTATTCTACAGATGCCTCAAGACTGAAAGTCGTTATCGGCCCGTCCATTTCTTTGGAAGCGTTCGAAGTGGGCGATGAAGTGTATCAGACGTTTACCGATGCCGGTTTCCCCATGCAACGTATTGCGAAAAGATTTCCATCATTGGCATCAAGTGGTGACGGTATGGAAAAATGGCATATCGACCTTTGGGAGGCCAATCGTTGGTTGCTTGAAAGCACAGGCGTTCCACTCGAAAATATTCAGGTGGCTGGGGTGTGTACATATACACAACATGACCGATTCTTTTCTGCAAGAAGGCTCGGTATTAAGTCAGGCAGAATACTGAATGGCATCTTGCTTTTGTAATCTGTTTTGTAAAAGAATTTCGGTTCTTCTTTTCGGACAAAAATGACGGACGTTCATCGGTGAAATGATGTCAGTCCGTTGTCGTGCTGACAGACGTTTGTCGTTCGCCTGACAGACGCTTCTTGTTTTGCTATGGGACGTTCGCTAAAATGCTATTTGATTTTCAGTAAGTTATAATAAGACGGAGAATAAATAGAAGTAAGAAGTCTTGTTTTGAAGTGTAAGCAATATTTACTTTACCATACGAAGCGAAGCGAAGAAAAATCTCTAGTTTGTTTTAAGAGAAGATTCTTCGCTTCGCTCAGAATGACGCGGTGGGGTGGTTCGATATGAACTCACTTTATTTCAATACACCGTTCTTATTTCTTATGCCTATTGGCTCTTTTGCGTCTGATTTCCGCTTTCATCTTAGCGGAACCCGAACCGTGAGCCCCGGTGATGTATGCTTTCTTTTTGGCCTTTGTTTTAACCTTGTCCGTATTTTGGGCGGACGATTTTTTCGACGCTCCGGAAAATACGATACCTCCGGTAATGACAGCATCAATGTCGTCGCCTCCGAAATGTTGCGCCATAATATAGTATGATTAGTGGTGGAACAGACGAACTCCGGTAAATGCCATAGCAATGCCGTACTTGTCGCAAGTCTCTATCACATGGTCGTCGCGCACGCTACCACCGGCTTGTGCTACGAACTCAACACCACTCTTGTGGGCACGTTCGATGTTGTCGCCGAATGGGAAGAAAGCGTCTGAACCCAATGAAACTTTCGTGTTTTGGGCAATCCAAGCCTTTTTCTCTTCCGCAGTGAGTGGTTCGGGTTTCTCGCTAAAGAATTTCTGCCACTCTCCGTCGGCAAGAACATCCATATAGTCCTCGCTGATATAAATATCAATGGTGTTGTCACGGTCGGCACGACGGATTTTCTCAACAAACGGAAGATTCATTACTTTCGGATGTTGACGTAACCACCAAATGTCGGCTTTGTTACCGGCCAAACGTGTACAATGGATACGGCTCTGTTGTCCGGCACCGATACCGATGGCTTGACCGTCCTTAACGTAGCACACAGAGTTGCTCTGCGTATATTTTAAAGTAATCAGTGCAATCATTAAGTCGCGCTTTGCCTCTTCCGGGAAGTTCTTGTTGACAGTCGGGATGTTCTCGAACAATGCCGGGTCGCTCAATACTATTTCGTTGCGTCCTTGTTCGAATGTGATGCCGAACACCTGTTTGCGTTCTATAGGCTCTGGTTGGTAGTTGGTGTCTATTTTGATGACATTGTAAGTACCCTTACGTTTGTCCTTTAGAATTTCTAATGCTTCAGGAGTGTAATCGGGTGCGATGACACCGTCGCTCACCTCACGTTTGATAAGGGTGGCTGTGACAGCATCACAAGTGTCGCTAAGAGCGATGAAATCGCCATAACTTGACATTCTGTCTGCTCCTCTGGCGCGAGCATAAGCGCAAGCAATAGGAGAGAGTGGAAGGGCGATATCATCAACAAAATATATCTTTTTCAGTGTGTCACTCAAAGGCAATCCTACTGCAGCTCCGGCGGGAGAAACATGCTTGAATGATGCTGCTGCCGGAAGTCCGGTGGCCTCTTTCAACTCTTTTACCAACTGCCAACTGTTAAGGGCGTCAAGGAAATTGATGTATCCCGGTCTGCCATTCAAAACTTCGATGGGCAGTTCTCCCTCCGTCATGTAAATGCGTGAGGGCTTCTGATTCGGATTGCATCCGTACTTTAATGCTAATTCTTTCATATTTTGTTTTTATAATGTTCGAAATCAACTCTTGTTTTGTAATTCTGAGCGATGGCTCTTCTTTTTTTGTCATTCTGACGACTGTATAGGAGGAAGAATCTCTCATTCTCAAGTTCCTGTTTAGATTCCTCGTCGCTTCGCTCCTTCGGAATGACAGGTGTGGTCGCTCTTTCGGAATGACATTTGCGATAGCTCTGTCGTAATGACAATGTTGCTTTAGTGGAGCTGGAGGGAATCGAACCCTCGTCCAAACAGGGAAACCATACGCTTTCTACACGCTTATCCCGGCCTTCGATTTTCGAGTGCGAACAAGACCCGGGCCACCGATTCACACCTTATCCTTTAAGATTTCACCGTCCGTTCAAGGCAACGTACGGCTATCCCCGATTTAGCTGCACCACTTTGTCGGAACGCTTCGGAGCAACAGCTTCCGAGTGATGTCTCGTTTCAACACCTAGTGTCGAAATAAAGGTAATCTACTATACTTCGATTACGCAGCGAGAGCGTAGTTATTTTCGCCAGATAAATTCTTGGTAACTGAGATTTAAGAGGCAATCACCGACCCTCTGCGTGCTTACGTACCATTCCATCCTGCTGTCAAATCCATGTCAACCCCAAGATGTTTGAAATGCAAAGATAAAGGTTTTCTTTGAAAGACGCCTCCGTTTAACGGTAAAAAACGTAAAATACAACGCTAAAATGTTGCTTACTACGCCTTTTTCTTGCCGACGAAAAAAAATAGTAGTTAATTTGCAATAAAATAAGGTTTTTTAAGTTTTAAGAGTAGATAAGAATATAAGCGAACGAATAAGATGGGTCAATTGACTGCTGAAACGAATATAAAAGACGGGATGAATGTATGTGAGCGAGCTGTCAAGAGGTGTCTTGATGTGATGGGTGCTTGCGTAGGATTGGTGTTACTTTCTCCTGTTTTTCTTTTGATATATCTGCTTTTGAAAAAACAAGGTTATGGTTCGGTCATATTCAGTCAAGAGCGTATCGGATATAAAGGACTGCCATTCCGTATTTATAAATTCCGAACGATGTGTGAGGAATCGGAAGTAGATGGATTGCCACGTCTGGCAGAGAAGGATGATGTGCGACTCACGCCGGTTGGAAAGTATTTGCGTGTCTATCATCTGGACGAGTTGCCACAGTTGTGGAACGTCTTGAAAGGCGATATGTCGTTTGTTGGTCCGCGTCCTGAGCGTCGTTACTTTATCGATTTGATTATGGAGGAAACCTCCGATTATGAATATATTTACTTGATGCGTCCCGGACTGACATCGAAAGCGACTTTACACAACGGTTATACCGACACGATGGAAAAGATGCTGATACGTCTTCGTATGGATTTGGATTATCTGAGACGCCGTTCGTTGTGGTTAGATACGAAAATTATCTTTACCACAACCATTTATTTATTAACCGGAAAGAAATTTTAAGCACTATGATAAAGAAAATTTGTTTGGCCCTTGTGGGCTTTATGTTGATGCAAGTCGCTGTTGCGCAAACCATGTCCGATGAACAAGTGGTTCGTTATGTCAAGGAGCAACATGAAAAAGGAGTCAGTCAGCAAACTATAGCGACAGAATTGGTAAAGAAAGGCGTCAAACCCGAACAATTACGTCGCATCAAAAATAAGTATGAGGCAGAAAAGAAACAACTTGGAGCCAAAAATCTGACCGGTGACAACCGCACCCGCAAAAACAATCCGATGACAATGGGAGAGGTGGAAAAAGATTCAGAAACCGGACTTATTGAGGACGACTTAGACTTCATGGCGGTGGATTCATTGTTTACCATTGAGAGCATTAAGAGCGAAGAGAATCAGGTGTTCGGTCGCAATATATTCAATAATAAACTATTGACATTCGCTCCGGCAATGAACGTCCCAACCCCTGAAACCTATCGTTTGGGTGCAGGCGATCAAGTGATTATTGATGTATGGGGAGCTTCTCAAACCACATTTACCGGAACAGTTTCGCCCGATGGAACAGTTACAGTCGAAGGCGTCGGTCCTGTTAAGTTGGCAGGTATGACTGTGAAAGAAGCCAATCGATATTTAAAGAATCGTTTGGGACAATATTATGTTGATTCGGAGATCAGTCTTACTATAGGCGAGACTCGCTCCATTCAAGTACAAGTGATGGGAGAAGTCGTAATGCCCGGAACTTATACATTAAGTGCATTATCGTCAGCATTCAATGCGCTTTACGCCGCAGGTGGAATCAACAATATCGGTACATTGCGTGAAATTAAAGTTTTTCGCAACGGAAGAACCATTTCAACCATTGACGTATATGATTATATATTAAATGGTAATACGGCCGGTGATGTACGTTTGGCGGATAACGATGTTATTGTAGTCGGAGCGTACGATTGCTTGGTAGGGATTAAAGGTAAGGTAAAGCGCCCGATGTACTACGAAATGAAAGGAACGGAGAGTGTGGCACGTCTTCTTGATTATGCCGGCGGATTTACCGGTGATGCATATACCGACAACATCCGATTGACACGAAAAAGCGGTCGTGAACACTCTATCTATACCATTGGAGAGTTTGAAATGAGTGGATTCACATTAAAAGACGGTGATTCTTTGTATGTGGATTCTGTTATTCCTCGCTATGCAAATATGGCAGAGGTACGTGGCGCTGTGTTCCATCCGGGTAAGTTTCAGATGGACGGTCAAATACAGACAGTGCGTCAGTTGATAAAGGCCGCAGATGGATTGCGTGAGGATGCTTTCGTGACGCGTGCCGTGATGCACCGTCAGAAAGAAGACTTGACTTTAGAAATGATTCCTGTTGACGTACAAGGCATCATAGACGGAACAGTTGCAGACATACCGTTGCAGAAAAATGATGTGCTGTTCATTCCAAGTACCGTAGAGATGCGCGGAGAACGTACATTGAAAATCAGTGGTGAAATCAATTACCCGGGAGAGTACCAGTTTGCTGACAATACCACCATTGAGGACTTGATTCTTCAGGCGGGAGGATTGACTGAAGCCGCATCAACGGCACGTGTTGATGTGTTCCGCCGTATAAAGAATCCCGAAGCAGTAACAGACAATGAAAAGACAGCAGAGACCTATACCTTCTCATTGCGTAATGGTTTTGTTATCGGAGGACAGAATCAATTTGTGTTACAACCGTTCGATGAAGTGATTGTCAGAAGAAGTCCGGGTTATATGGCGCAGCAAAGTGTCAAGATTATAGGAGCTGTGAACTTTGCCGGAACCTACGTAATTGATAATAAGGACTATCGTCTTTCCGATTTGATTAAGGCTGCCGGTGGAATGTCATCCTTGGCATACGCTAAAGGAGCGCGTCTGCGTCGTTTCTTGACAGAGGAAGAATTGGCACAACGTCAGATATTGCAGAAAGAATCACAAATACAGTTGTACGAGAACAGTTTGAAGACCGGTCAAGACTTTGACATGGAACGAGCAGAGAAGTTGATGTCACTAAAGTTGGATAAGGACAACACCTATATCGTCGGCATTGATTTGGAAAAAGCAATGGAGAATCCCAAGAGTATTTATGATGTCATCCTTCGTGAAGGGGATGTGTTAGATATTCCAAACTTCTCAAGCATGGTGAAAATCAGTGGCGAGGTTCAAAACCCCATCTCAATAGGTTATGAAGAAGGCAAGTCACTGAAATACTATATCAATAAAGCCGGTGGTTATACGGATAATGCCCGTAAGAGCAAGACGTATGCCATCAATATGAATGGTTCTACCGAGTTTTTAGGACGTCGCGCTCAAAGAGGCATCACTCCGGGTTGTGAAATTGTGGTACCAACCCGTCCGCAGAAAGAAAAGATGAGTACAGCCGAGATGCTTTCAATCGGAACATCTACAGCGTCAATTGCCACCATGATAGCGACTTTGGTAACTCTGTTTAAGTAATTTAGAGTAAATGGTTATGGAAGGGAAAGAAAAAATAGACATAAAGATGTTATTGGCAAAATTGTGGCAATCAAGAAAGTTGTTCTACAAGGTTTTGTCTATTGTCTTCGTAGTGTCGGTAATATGGATTTTTCCGCAACCGCGATATTATAGGTGCAGCATACAATTGGCACCTGAATCGGTAGAAGAACCGATTGGTGGGTTGAGTTCTTTAGCATCATCTTTTGGTGTTAATTTAGGTGGTATGTCATCAGGAGATGCTATATATCCATCTATCTATCCTCATGTTGTGTCATCAAATGATTTTCTGGTGAGTTTATTTGATGTTCGTGTTACAAGTCAAGACGGTGAAATAGATACAACTTATTTCAGTTATATCAAAGATCATCGAAAAATGAGTATATGGGTGAAACCATATTATTTTGTCCGTCGTATGATTAAAAAGATGCTTCCTAAAGATAATGCGGGTAATCCAAATAAAACGGAAACTGGTACTAATCCATTTTGGTTGTCCGAAGAAGAAAATTCAGTTGTGGGAATTATAAGCAATAACATAGCATGTGCAGTTGATGAAGAATTTCAGGTTGTGACTATCACAGTAACAGACCAAGATAGATTGGTCTGTGCGATGATGGCTGATTCTGTAAAAGTAAGGTTACAAAAATACATAACTGATTATCGAACTTCAAAAGCCCGCAATGATTTGGAATATTTTGCAAAATTGACCAATGATGCGAAAGAGGAATATGATAAAGCATGCGAAGAGTTCTCTAAATATTCAGACTCTCACTTCAATCCAACCATGAAGAGGACCAATTTAACGATGACCAAGTTGGAAAACAAGATGAATCAAGCCTATACTACTTATAATGCTTTTGTTGTTCAGCAACAAACAGCAGCTGCAAAGGTGCAAGAATGTACACCGGCATTTACAATGATACAGGGGGCGTCTGTTCCTATTAAACCCGCCGGTCCTAAACGTATGTTTTTCTGCTTGGGTATGTTGATTTTAGGATTCTTAGGAACAAGTATTTATATACTACGTAAGGATATTTTCGGATAAATCCCATTGCGCATGAGTTCTTCTAGTAAATCAAAGACAGTCAATGGCTTTAAATGGGGAGTAATAGACAACTTCGCCAATTCAGGTGTGACTTTCCTTGTAGGATTGGTGTTGGCACGTCTTTTATCAGCAGAAGAATTCGGAGTTTTGGGTATCATTACCATTTTTATCAATCTTTCCATAACGATTATAGATGGGGGATTGGCAACAGCATTAATTAGAAAGAAGAATGTGAATGAATTGGAGTACAACACAGTGTTTTACTCTAATTTGTGCATCTCAATCTTTTTGATGTTACTTCTTTTGGTGAGTAGTGATTTTATTGCATCTTTCTTTGAGCAACCAATCTTATCCTCGACGCTCTCGGTAATGAGTTTAGTTCTACTCATTAACGCATTTTCTCTACTTCCGAAAACGATATTGATTCGGAATTTGGATTTTAAGAGCCAGGCAATATTTTCGTTGGTTAGTTCACTATTAAGTGGAATAATTGGAATAACAATGGCATATTGTGGTTTCGGAGTTTGGTCGTTGGTTGGTCAGCAATTGTCAAGACAAACTTTTTTAATGTGCGGTTATTGGATAGCCGGTAAGTGGCGACCGAGGTGGATGTTCTCACGTACATGTTTTATTGACTTGTTCGGTTTTGGTTCGAAATTACTTGTTGCCAATCTAATCAACTCCATATTCAAAGATTCTTTTCTTACCGTAATTGGAAAAATCTATTCACCACGGGATTTAGGATTTTATAATAGAGCTGAACAATTCAATACCATATTAAGCAGTAACTTCGGACAGATTGTCCGTAAAGTTTCGCTCCCATCGTTGAGTCAGATTCAAGATGATGAGGTACGTTTGAGAGCGACTTATCGTAAATTGATGCGATACATTGCTATACTATCTTTTGCAGCTGTTTTTACGTTAGCAGCAGTAGCAGAACCTTTAATCATTGTTCTTATCGGAGAGAAGTGGTTGCCGTCAGTAAAATTATTGCAAATTATGAGTTTGTACGCTGCTATATATCCGTTGAATATGCTTAATTTGAATGTGTTAAACTTACGACGGAGAAGTGATTACTTGTTAAAGTTAGAAATCATAAAGAAAATTCTATTTATACCTGTAATTGCAGTTGGGTTCTTTTTTAAATTAGAAGTTATGTTATGGGCAGCAGTCATTTACTATTATATTGAGTTTTTTATCAATGGGTGGTATTCAAAGAGGTTGATTGGATATGGAATATTCGATCAAGTCAAGGATTTGAGCGGAGTGTATATAATTTCTATGTTTGTAGCAATTCTTGTTTATACTATGACTGCATTAAGTCTATCTAATTGGTTGATATTGATTTCTCAACTATTCGTTTCAGTGTTGTTGCTTGTTATAATATACAAAATTACGAAGCAACCAGAGGTTGAAGAAATAGAAGAATATTGTAAGACAAAAATCTTGAAGAAGTGAGGTTGAAGAATAATATATACGACTATATACTAATAATTCTGATAGGCTTGTTAGCATTCGGTAATTATGGAAACGGTGCGCAACCGGTACGTCTCCTTATTGTTGCTTTAATGCCAATTATGGTTGTCGGTTTGGTACGCCATCCGAGTAGTACGGCTTATTATTATAAATATGAGTCTTATTTCTTGTTGGCATGGTGGCTTTGGTCGTTAGCATTTTTGTATAAAGCCGAAGAACTATCCGAAAGTATTAAACATCAAATATATTTATTTATACACATCTTTGGAGTTTTGGAAGTATTTTGGTTGGCAAACAAGGCAACCGATCCGCAACGCTCATTACAGAGAGGATGGATACTTCTATTAATAATAACATTACCAATAGCAATCAATGAATTTATAACAGATACACATTTATCAAATTCATTACGTGATTCTGGTGCTGTAATGAAGTATGGACATATCAGTATTGAACGTCCATTTGCAGCCGTATCATTTGGTAATCTTAATTCATATAATACCGTGCTTTGTTGGGCGTTACCAAGTTTATTTTTCTTTAATTTATATCCAAAATATAAATTAGACCAAATAATTGGTTATATTTTATTATTCTTGATAATAGTAGTGATTGTAGCGAATGCTTCTAGAGGTGCAATATTGTGTTTAGGAGTGATGATAATGACATATATCTATGCATATTATCAGACAGGGCGCAATAGAGTGGCTTTGATTGTCATTGTATCATTAATTTCTATCGTATTTGTTTATTACTTGTTTGATATTTTCTTTGTCATCTTAAAACGATTCTCTACACAAGGTATGCAAGATACAGGACGAGTAGAAAATATTGTAAAAGGATTGGCTGCTCTGTTTGATAGTGGCGGTTTAGGAATAGGCATAGGTAATTATGGACCAATCATGAAGTTGATATACAAAGTTCGTTTTGCTGCCCCTCATAATTTATTATTAGAGGTATTGGTATGTTTTGGACTTCCGGTGTTTATAGGTTTCGTCTGGATGTTAGTTAGACTTTATCGATTTGGTAAATCAGGTGATACAATAAATAAAAATATGCTATTGTTCAGCAGTGCAGCATTTCTTTTTGCCGGAATTGTGGATAGTAATTATTTAATGAAAGTACCCACTTGGATGTTTTTGGCTACGACTTATATCTATGTTGATAAGAGATATAATAAAAAGAATAAAATATTAGTTTAATACTTACCATGATAAATTTAGCAAATAGATTATATACAATAAATATAGAATCAAGGTTCTTGCAAAAATTGCGTATTGACTCTCTCATGAGATTTACAGTACGAAATCTTTTTAATGTATTAGTACCAATTTATTTTTTGTTGACTCGTGGTAAATCATTAAATGAAAAGAAACGTGATAAACAACTGATAGTATCTTTGACATCATTCCCCTTACGTATCGGTCGCTTATGGATCGTTATAGAAACTCTTTTAAGACAAAAAGTGCAACCCGACAAAATTATTTTATGGTTAGCTAAAAGTCAGTTCCCGAACGGAGATTTTGATTTACCAAAGAAACTTTTGAAACAAACAAAGCGCGGCTTAGAGATAAGGTTTGTGGATGAGGATATAAGATCATATAAAAAATTCTATTATACTCTACGAGAATATCCAAATGACATAATGATTACTGTTGATGATGATATTATGTATCCTGATTATATGATTTCTGATTTGTATGATATGCATAATAAAAATCCAAAATCAGTCATAGTGCGTTATTGTTATGAGATGAAGTGGGATGAAAAAGGGCTATTGTCATATAGAGATTGGAAGTTTGTCAGTTTATTTAAGATATATGAAAGTGATTATTTGTTTTTCGGCTCCGGAGGAGGTGTTTTGTTCCCCCCACAATCATGTTCAAAGCAAGTCCTTGATAAAGATATATTTATGAAAATTTGTTCTAAAGCTGACGATGTATGGTTGAATGCAATGGTTCGTTTGAATCATACACCTATCGTAAAGATAAACCGTTCTTGTGTTATTCTGCCGGTATTGATAAGACAGGATTTAAAATTATTCTCTACCAATATTTTCGATAATGATAAGTATATACAAGCTATAAGAGAATATTATGGTGATATCTTTTTGTCAAATTAGTTGTTAACATTTGGAATTGATTGAACTAAAATAATAATACCATGAAAGTCTGCATATTAACTTCAACGCATAAATGGAATGATAATCGCGTGTTTTATAAGGAAACGTTGTCTTTGTCTGAATTCGGTTATGATGTAGTTTATATAGCGCAAGATGCAGCGAAAGCTAAAGATATAGATAAGCGAATAAAATGCGTTGATTTGCCTCCCAAAAACAAATTAGGTTCAACGTCCCTAAAAGGAATGTTGAATATTTACAAAATTGCAAAGCGAGAAAAATGTGATGTTTACCATCTCCAAGATCCAGATTTGATTTATGTTGGACTTTTATTAAAAATGACAACCAATGCTAAAGTCATTTATGATGTGCATGAGGATTATCCGAACGATATGTTGACCAAGTATTACTTAAAACCTTATATGCGCAAGATTTTGTCAAAAATAATGGTTCTCTCTGAATGGTTGGCAGATAAGTTCTTTGATGCGATAGTAACGGCAGATAATTTTGTATATGAACAGTTCTCGCCTAGAAAGACGATAGTCCTTTATAATTATCCTGATACGAATAAGATTGATGATGCTTTGGCTCCCTATAAAGGAAATAACGAAAAAAGATGGGATTTAATATTTCCCGGAACTACCACAAAAGAAAGAATAAACATGATTTTAAATGTGGCAAAATACTTACAGGAACTTGGTCGTGTCATTAATGTTGCAATCATTTCTCCTTTTGTTGTTGATGGCGGTATAGATTGGGTGAAAGAGAGAATAAATGAATTAGGATTGGAACCGTCAGCTATTCATTTGCAGAAAAGAGTACCTACCTATGAAGTCCCACGTTTAATTCAGTTGTCAAAAGTCGGAATCATTCCATGGGAAAATATTTCAAAACTCCATAAAAACATTCCTACAAAGTTGTTTGAGTATTGGTATTGTGGAATACCGGCGGTGGTGTCTGATTTACCGCCATGTGCCCAATTTGTCAATAGAGCTAAAGGGGCGTTCTTAGTCAATCCTGATTCTATTGAAGAATTTTCTGAAAAAGTAGCTTATTTGTTAGATCATCCGGAAGTTGCAACTGAAATGGCTGAAATAGGAAAGGACTTCGTGATTAGAGAGTGTAATTGGGATGTAGAAAAGATAAAATTAAAAAAACTATATGAAAGACTTAAATAGTAATCCTTTAGTTTCAATCATCACCCCTTGTTATAATGCTGATAAATTTATCGCTGAAACAATAGAGTCTGTACTGTCACAGACTTATCAGAACTGGGAAATGCTGATATGTGATGATTGTTCTACCGACAATTCAGTGGAGATTATACAGGCTTATGCTGATAAGGATTCCAGAATAAAATTGTTTAAAACTCCTCATAATACAGGAACACCGGCTGAACCTCGCAATATATCACTCAATAATGCTAAAGGATATAGTGTGGCTTTCCTTGATGCTGATGACCAATGGCTACCTAATAAACTACAAACAGAGATAGACTTGATGCTTCAAGGGAACTATGATATTGTTTTTTCTAATTATGAAAAAATATCGTGGGATGGGAAACGTGATAATCGTGTTATAGTAGCACCTAAGACCATAATTTATAGTGATATGCTTAAAACGTGTGCTTTGCCTTGTTTGACTACCATGATAAAACGTGATGTGGTGGGTGATATACGATTCAAAACGATGCCAAAGGAGGATTATGCTTTTTGGTTGAAAGTCTTTAGGCAAGGCGTTACTGCCTATAATACGAATACATTGCAAGGACTTTATAGACTAACTCCCAATAGTCGATCAAGTAATAAATTCAAATTGATTTCCGCTCAATGGAATGTTTTACGTGATGAAGAAGGTCTAAATTTCTTTTATGCTCTTTATTGTTTGTTCGTATTCTTGGTAAAAGGTTACATCAAGTACTTGAAGTAAAATATTATCATCTTTAAATAAGTAGGAACGATTGTAATATATTGCAATGGAAAGAAAATCAAATATAGAATTGCTGAGAATCGTTGCAATGCTTTTTGTTGTGTTGCTTCATGCAAACTATTTTTCATTAGGACGAGTAGATATAACTGACATTATTATCAATCCTATTCCAGCATTCTTTAAAGCATATTTAGAGCAATTGTGTATAGTCTGTGTGAACGTCTTTGTTTTGATATCTGGATGGTTTGGTATCCGGCCGACCTTAAAAGGTGGACTTTCTTTGTTGTTCCAAGTATTTTTCTTCCATATATTAATTATATTGGTGCTTCTAGCGATAGGTGAATCAATACCAGCGAGTGGTTTCTATAGGCTTTTCTATGAGGATTCGCCGTATTGGTTTGTGATTGCCTACTTAATATTATATGCAGTATCTCCAATATTAAATGCTTTTATTGAAACGGTTAATGTAAGAACCTACTTATCAGTTTTGGTTTTATTCTTTTTGTTAGAATTTGCTTTCGGATGGATGTCAAATGTTGCAGGCGCTGTTTATAATGAAGGATATAGTGCTATTTCTTTTATGGGGTTATATTTGTTGGCACGTTATTTATATAAATATCCCACCAAAATTATAACTTTTAGTATTCCGCAGAACATAATGTTATACTTTCTATTTTCTCTGTTACCCATTTTATTATTTTTTTTAACTAAAAGAGAGTTTAATTATATGGCATACACATCTCCTTTTGTTATATCGGCATCGGTATTCTTTTTTATGGCATTTAATAAAATGAAATTCTCCAATAAAGTTATAAATTATTTGGCATGCTCATCATTCGCAATTTATTTAGTTCATTTACATCCTTTAGTGAAAGACCATTTTATCTGTTTAATGAGAAGTGCTTTTGAGAAATTAGGAGGAATGTATATCCTATTTGCTGTATCTTTCGCAATTATTTTAGGACTTATATGTATGATTTTGGATAAAGTACGGATATTTGTTTGGAAACAGATATTAAAGTCTGATATAATTCATAGGTTACATTTACAAATAGAGAATTTGTATTCCAAGATAGGATTTTAGTAGTTTATAGTTGCATATTAACTGCAAGTCAAAAATTTAATAATCTTACTATTCTTGTATTTATAGATCACGAATAGTCCGACTGCGGTGAATATGCTTGATAAGGTAAAATACATCCATCGGTAAGTATAATCGCGGTTGGAATCGTAACGCATCGCTTATAATATTTTTTGCAAAGATAGTTATCATTTTCCTAACTATAATTAAAATAAATATGTAAAGTTTTCGTTAAAGAAGAAAACGAATGTCATGACAGAGGAGCTTTTTAGTGTACTTATTTCCGGCGTCGCCGGAATGGTAGCGGCAGGTATAGCGATGCCTTTTTTGTTGAAGTATTGTAAACTGAAAGGATTGTACGATGTACCTGATGCGAGAAAGGTTCATAAAAATGCGATTCCACGTTTGGGTGGTATTGTGTTTATGCCTGCTATGTTGGTTGGTCTGCTCTTCTATATGTTTATTTTTTCCAATGGTTTCCAAGGCTATTTTATGTTACGAACTTCATCCGTTTTGTTGGGGATTGGTGCAGTGTTGATTTATATTATAGGTGTAGTGGATGACGTGATAGGGATGAAAGCTACCCATAAGTTCTTAATCCAATTGGTAGCAGCTTTGATCCTCCCGTTCTGTTGGTTACATATCAATAATCTGTACGGTTTGTTCGGGTTGTATGATTTACCTCTTTGGTTCAGTTATCCGTTGACGGTCTTTGTAATACTTCTCATCGTAAACTCGGTTAATTTGATTGATGGTATTGATGGATTGGCGTCCGGACTGTGCATTTGTATTCTTACGGCTTATGTCTATCTGTATATGCAGATGGAGTTTACGATGATATACGCAGGAGCGACAGCCGGTTTGATTGGAGCGCTTTTGGTGTTCTTCTATTATAATGTTTTTGGAAAGGCATCTAAAGGGAAGAAAACATTCATGGGTGATTCCGGAAGTTTGTTTTTAGGTTATGCTTTGGCATATCTCTCTATCAAATTTACGATGAACAATCCTGTTGTGATGCCTTACAGAAGTTATGCGTTGCTGTTGGCTTATACATTGTTGATTGTGCCGACATTTGATGTTATTCGCGTTGCCGTATGTCGCCTTTTGCAAGGAAAACCAATGTTTAGCCCGGACAAAACGCATATACATCATAAGGTTATGGCTGCCGGATTCAATATGCATCAGGCATTAGTAATTATTTTGGCATTGTTCGCTTTCTTTTGTGCCTTGAACTATTTGCTTTATGACTGTTGTGTCGGTGCTACTTGGATTGTGGTGATTGATGTTGTAGTCTTCACGTTGTTCCATGCGGTCATGAATATGTTGGCTAAGTTCCGTCAAGACGAGTAATCAAACGCCTTTTTTCAATCTTCTTAAATCGAGTAAAAAGGCTAGTTTTGTATTGATGATATATGTGGTAACAAAACTGGCACAGAGTGACATTATTGCCACGATGATATATGCGTGGGGCAGAACATCATTATGTAGCTGATGCAGAATACTTGAAAAGAGGGCGGGCATCACACCGGAAAAGAAATAGAAAGTGATAGTATGTTGTCCGATGTAATTCAGTCTATTTAGGTCCGGTAACCATTTGCTGATACTGATAATGAATCCTAATCCTAACAAAATGGTTGCCATGCCGAGAGTGTTTAGCTTTATCGGTGCAATCATGGTTTCAATGGATGTTCCGCTGAATATTAAAACGAAGTAAGCGATGGTCATTACCAATGCACCATAGGGTTTTAACCATTGGTCAATTTTGTTTTCATACCGTTGGTATGTACCGCCTAAACACAGAAAGAATGTGGCGACAAGCGCCGATTGCCAATGCCATGGAAAAGCTGTGTAGTGTTCTTCTCCCAAGTAAATACCTACCATCATGAATATGACTGATAGGAATAGGTAGCGTAAGATGTGCGTCTTAGTTATGAATATCAAGGTGAGCAAGATAACTTGTGCCACCGTGAGTGCAGAAGTAAACCAATAACTTGTTCCTCCGATAACATCGTACATATATTGACTTAGACTGAGACCGGAATCATGAAACAGGCATTTGGGGATGTAGATGAATGATGCAAAGAGAATGGTTGGTATAGCCAAACGAAACATCAGATGTTTCAAGGCACTGATGTAGTCTTTACCCTTGTGTTCTTGACTTTCTGTGAGAGATGTAGGGTTGAGGCGTTTTCTGAAAAATAGGTAACCACTGATGAAGAAGAAGATGACGACTCTGAATGGGGTGAACAAATCGGACAATAGCGAAGTGTCTTCTGTCATTTCATAGTATATTTCACTATGTCTGAGATATATGGCTATGATGCAGAGTGTACG
Source organism: Paraprevotella sp. (assembly GCA_017937925.1). Classification (GTDB taxonomy): domain Bacteria; phylum Bacteroidota; class Bacteroidia; order Bacteroidales; family Bacteroidaceae; genus Paraprevotella. The sequence goes on from JAGBCQ010000019.1 coordinate 18,983, forward strand.
CGCCGTGTTTATCCAGCTGATTTGTTTCTTCATTACTGTGTGTTTATGATACCACGCTTGTTGTCATTCCGACCTCCAACTTCTGTCATTCCGAACCGTAGGTCTGCGCATGTAGGGGTTAAAATAAAGTACGTGAGGAATATCTTGCTTGTGTCCTCATAAAGATCCCTCGTCGCTTCGCTCCTTCGGGATGACAATCTCCCCTCCCTTGTGGAGGGGTTGGGGGAGGGTCAATCGCTTCGCTCCTTCGGGATGACAATCTCCCCTCCCTTGTGGAGGGGTCGGGGGAGGGTCTTTCTCCCTTGTGGAGGTGGCGGAGGACGGTCAATCGTTCCGTTGGAATGACATTCTTAGAGAGAAGGGGAGGTTCTTCTTATTTTGCGTAACTTACCGCACGTGTCTCGCGAATGACAGTAATCTTAACTTGTCCCGGATAAGTCATTTCATCTTGAATCTTCTTGGCAATTTCACCGCTCAACGAGGCTGTTTGTTGATCGTCAATCTTGTCGGCGCCGACAATGACACGCAACTCACGACCTGCTTGGATGGCATAAGTCTTGGTAACACCGGGGTAACTCATGGCGATATTTTCCAAATCGTTCAGACGCTTGATGTAGGCTTCTACGATTTCTCTACGTGCACCCGGACGTGCGCCACTGATGGCATCACAAACTTGAACGATAGGAGCCAATAACGAAGTCATTTCCATTTCGTCGTGGTGAGCGCCTATGGCATTGCATATCTCAGGTTTTTCTTTGTATTTCTCCGCCAACTTGGCACCATAGATAGCATGTGGCATTTCCGGTTCTTCGTCGGGTACTTTACCTATATCGTGTAACAAACCGGCACGTTTTGCTTTCTTCGGGTTCAAACCTAATTCAGATGCCATGACTGCACATAGATTGGCTGTCTCTCGAGCATGTTGTAATAGGTTTTGTCCGTAACTACTACGGTATTTCATCTTTCCTACGATGCGTACCAACTCGGGATGTAAGCCATGAACACCGAGGTCGATTGCGGTACGTTTACCGGTCTCGATAATCTCTTCTTCCACTTGCTTGGTCACTTTAGCTACCACTTCTTCAATGCGTGCAGGATGGATTCTGCCGTCGGCAACCAATTGATGTAATGCCAAACGACAAATTTCACGACGTACTGGGTCGAATGCAGAGATTACAATTGCTTCAGGTGTATCGTCCACAACGATTTCAACGCCGGTAGCTGCCTCTAATGCACGAATGTTGCGACCTTCGCGACCAATGATGCGACCTTTCACTTCGTCGTTGTCAATATGGAATACGGTAACACTGTTTTCTATGGCTGTTTCTGTAGCTACACGCTGAATACTTTGGATAACGATGCGTTTTGCCTCTTTGTTGGCTGTCATCTTGGCGTCGTCCATGATTTCGTTGATGTAGCTGGCAGCATTACTTTTTGCCTCGTCTTTTAATGATTCAACCAATCTGTCGCGTGCTTCTTCTGCACTCAAACCTCCGATTGCCTCCAACTTTTCACGTTCTTGTGCTTCAAGGACTTTCAGTTCTTCCTCTCGTTTCGTCAAACCGATTTGTTGGTTTTCCAAGCGTTTGCGGTCGGTCTCCAATTCGTTCTTTTTACGGTTGAGGTCGTCCTGACGTTGATTCAGACTGATTTCTCTTTGTTTTAAGCGGTTTTCTTGTTGTTGGATTTGTTGGTTACGTTGTTGTACTTCCTTTTCCAATTCCGCTTTTTTGTTCAAGAATTTCTCCTTGACTTCCAGCAATTTCTTTTGCTTGATTACTTCGGCTTCTTTTCCGGCTTCAGTCACGATTTGTTTGTATTTGCTCGTTGCTACGAAGCGGAATATGGCAAAGCCTACCAATGCTCCTATGATGAGCGCTGCTACTCCGATGATTATAGTTATCTCCATTTCTTTTGTGTGTTTAATATAAAAAAATCACGCACCGAACATCTGCCATATTTCAGGTCAGAAGTCTGTGCGTGTATAGATCTCTCGGTTTTTAAAATTATCTTATTGTGCCTTTGATGCCAAAGTTTCTTCAAGGGTTTTCAACATTCGTTTCATGCTGTCCTCAAAGGGTTGTGTGTCATTGCGGAACTCGTTCTTCTTCATTGAAAGAGCGATGTCCAACGCTGTCATGCACATATAAGTTTCATTGCTTAAGTTGGAGTATTGCGATGCATAGTTGTTGTACCTTTGGTTTATCAACTTTTCCGCAGCTCTGTATGCCTCCTCATCCGTCCTTTTAATGGTAATGGACATGGGGCATGGTCCCAATCTCAAGTTTATAGTAAAGTATTCGCTGACTTCCATGTTGCTTTATACATTTAAAAGTGCGATACACTTATCTACTTCACGCACCAACTTGGATATTCTTGACTTAGCATCTTTCATTTCTGTGCTACTGATGTCAATCATCCTTGCTGTCTTTAAGTCGGCATATTCTTGTTGCAGTTGTGACACCTGTGCTTTGAGTCCGTTGATGGTTTGGTCTTTCTCCATCAAGGTCTGACTCAATGTCGCATAACGGTCTTTTAAGGCTTGGTATTCCAACGCCAATTGTGTGACGCGTGCCTCTAATGTCCGTAACAGTGTTTCTCCTTCTGCTGTCATTTCAATACCTTCTCGTTACAAAGTTATGAAAAAACTTTTAACGTCCCAAGTCTTTGCTTTATTTTTTGTCGTCGATGTCTTTCGGCTTCGGCTCTTTTTTAGCAAGCATTACGATTTGGAATACATATTCAGTCATCCAACTCTCACTGTATAGCAGGCGATGCTGGTACTGACGAATGTTGATACAAGTGCGGCGCACATTGTCATCTTTCCATTCGTTTTTTGTCAAAATATCATGAATGGTTTTTGCCGTCATCTCACGCAATGCCTTACGGAAGAAGGATGGAAGACGGAACTTCCATTGCATTAAGTTGCCCATCAGCATCATCAAGTCCTGGCTGAAACCTTGGAACATGAGCAGGTAACTTTTTATATCGTTGATGTTACGACAGTTACGTTTGATACTTGCATCGATTTCTTTGAAGAATTCATCACTGATGCCGTACACGTCCATAAGCATACTTTTGCAACGTTTGCGTTCGCTGACGCCCAACTTATTATTAGCTGTAGGGATGTGCAAGGTTTGTTTAAAAATTCTAAGGTCGGGGAGTGCAGCGAGGTTGCTGATGCCCAATTGCATTGCCATGACCGCTTGGTAATATACCCTGATGAGGGTCATGAAGTCTTCCATGCCACCAATACGGGTTTCGTTCTCGGTTGTGGCCTTTCCGAATAATTTAGATAATATTCCCATTGAATGTCTTTTTCGTTATTTCTTGCAAAGATAGCAACAACGAGCGAAATAATATGAAGTTTACTTCAATATTTTTCACAGCGAGTGCCAATATATCTTCGTGATTTATCACAAAGATAGTGCAAACCGAGAGAAACAAAAAGAAAACACAGTTTTATTTTTACTTCCGAGGTGCAGCCCTATGTTATTTAAGGATGATGCAAATGGAGAACAGCAGATAAAATCACTTTAAAAATTCGGACGTCCGTCGTCGCGACGGCGGACGTCTTGCGTTTTGATGACGGACGTTCGTCAGTTTGACGACGAAAGCACCTTGGTTTTCTTATATTATAATCTTAGTTCCGGACTAACGTTAGTGTGCTTGTCATCTCGAACGTATGTGAGAGATCTTTTTTTCTGACGATTCTTTAGAGATCCCTCGTCGCTATCGCTCCTTCGGGATGACAATCTCCCCTCCCTTGTGGAGGGGTCGGGGGAGGGGTCGGGGGAGGGTCTTCTTCTCCTTCGGGATGACGAATATGTGATTTGGTTAAACTTATTTTGAGTTCAAGTGAATTTAAGCAATAAGTTTTTACACTTATTCTTTTCTTGATTTTATAAATTTCGCCGGGTTGCCTCCGACGATAGAATATTCCGGAAAATCTTTGGTTAATACACTTCCCATTGCGACGATTGTACCTTTTTTGATATGTCGTCCGGGAGTCAGTAAGGAATTTAAACCAATCCAGCAATCATCTTCGATAATCAATCTCTTTGTTTCTTTAAATCCTTGTTCAATGATAGGAATGTCTGTTCTTTTAAATTCATGATTACGATGCAGTACATAGCAACGTCTTGATAGCATGACATTCTTCCCGATGATAGTATCCGAAGGAATTTCGGTATTGGCTCCTATGCCGGAGTCATCTCCCATTTCAATGTTACGTCCTGAACCGAATATGATTTTTCGGTTGATAGTCCTTATCTTTCCGCATTTTTTGAAAATGCGTTTACAGAGAAAGACTCTAAAAGCATTTGCTATTTTACCGCCAAAGATAGAGTATGAGTCCGGAAGGTAGGTCGCAAAACCGTAATATAAAGTGAGGCAAAGTAATTGTTTAATGGAAAAACTTACTCCTTTTATTTTGATGTTCATTTTAGATTGATTTTATCGCTGAAACATGCTGAAAGTTCCACGCGCGCGTATATACTATATAGTTTCAACGTCATGTTTCATGTTTCATTTTCTCTCAAAACCCATCTGTGGACGCGGGTTTTGGAGTGAAACATGATGTTTCACCATGTTTCATCCATGTTTCACTCAAAAGTTTCCTCGCTCAGACGCATTAAATACTGTCCGTATTGGTTCTTTATCATAGGTTCTGCCACCTTGCGAAGCTGCTCTGAAGTAATCCAACCCTTACGATAGGCGATACCTTCAAGGCACGCCACCTTCAGTCCTTGGCGTTTCTCAATGACTTCGATAAACGTAGAAGCCTCAGACAAACTATCGTGTGTACCGGTGTCTAACCATGCGAAACCACGTCCTAAAGTCTGCACTTTCAACTCTTTGTCAGCCAAGAAGTGCTGGTTGACAGTCGTGATTTCCAATTCGCCACGAGGTGAAGGCTTGATATTCGCTGCGACATCAACAACTTTGTTGGGGTAGAAATATAAACCCACCACAGCATAGTTGCTTTTGGGATTTGCGGGTTTCTCCTCGATACTCAGGCAGTTACCTTTTTTATCGAACTCAGCCACACCATAACGTTCCGGGTCGTTCACCCAATAGCCGAACACGGTTGCTTTGTTCTCCTGTTCAGCAGTTTCCACTGCTTCGCGAAGCATCTTACTGAATCCTGCACCGTGGAAAATATTATCGCCTAACACCAAGCAAGCGCTATCGTTGCCTATGAATTCGCGTCCGATGATGAAAGCTTGTGCCAATCCGTCGGGAGAAGGTTGCTCTGCATACTCGAACTTCACGCCAATATCGCTACCGTCACCTAAAAGACGGCGGAATCCCGGTAGGTCGTGTGGTGTGGAGATGATAAGAATTTCTCGTATTCCGGCTAACATCAGAACAGAGATGGGGTAGTATATCATTGGTTTGTCAAAGATAGGCAACAATTGTTTACTGATACCTTTTGTGATGGGGTAAAGGCGTGTGCCTGAACCGCCTGCCAATACAATTCCTTTCATATGTTTAGTTTTTAAATTATTACTTTCTTTCCTTTTATAAGTTCCCTCGTCGCTCCGCTCCGTCGGGATGACAATCTCCCCTCCCTTGTGGAGGGGTTGGGGGAGGGTCTTCTTCGCTCCTTCGGGATGACAATCTCCCCTCCCTTGCGGAGGGGTTGGGGGAGGGTCTTTCTCCCTTGCGGAGAGACTGTGTCGGGTCGTCTAATAAGCGTTTTCCTCGTTACGCTTTATCATATTCATCGCTGTACGCCAAATGATGCGTAAATCAAGTGTAAAGGTCCAGTTCTCCACGTACCAGATATCTGCTTTTACTCGGTTTTCCATCTGCTCCAATGTCTTGGTTTCACCTCTGAACCCTTGGCATTGTGCCCATCCGGTGATGCCGGGTTTAACGAGGTGTCGCACCATGTATTTATCTATCAACTGTGAGTATTGTTCGTTGTGAAGTAGCATGTGCGGGCGTGGACCGACCAAGCTCATGTCCCCCTTAAAGACATTGATAAGTTGTGGTAACTCGTCTATATTCGTCTTTCTCATGAAGTTGCCGAACTTGAATTTGCGTGGATCGTGTTCTGTCGCTTGTAGTTTGTCTGCATCGTCATTCACATGCATACTCCTGAACTTCAGGCAGGCAAATTCTCGTCCGTCCAATCCGTTGCGTTTCTGCTTAAACAGAATGGGACCCGGACTTTGGTGTTTAATGATAAGTCCCACGATTAAGTAGATGAACGGAAAGAGCGTCAAGAGGAAGATGCCCGAAATAAATAAATCGAACATCCGTTTGATGAAGCGGTTTAAGGGGTCTTCCAATGGCTCGTTACGAGCACTTAACAGCATAGTGTTGCCTTGGTGTGTCAATACCATTTTCTTTGTCAGGAAATCCAAGAAAAGTGGTACGATGTAACAACGAATATGATGTTTCTCACAGTATCTGAACACTTCTTTTGCTTCTCTCGTAAGTCCAGGTTCCGGTACGATGTAGAGGTCTGTCACTTCGTACCTGTTTTCTAAGTATCCGATAATCTCCTCATGTGTTCCTAATCGTTCTATTTTCATTTCGTCAGGAATTTCTTTAGACGTAAAGATACCTTGAATCTTGAACCCGAAAGAGTGATTGCTCAGGGTTTGATAGATGTTCATTAAGGCAATGGGAGAGCCTGCCAATACAACATATCTCAGATTGCGCCCTTTTGAGCGACTGCGTTTCAAGATATGATAACAGACCATACGCTCAATACTTAAAAACGCAAAGAAGATACATGCTCCTAATGGAATATCTGTTTTAGAAAAGTCCACAGGATGTATAAAACTCATGATGCTCAAAGTAAAGAGCGTTTGTAAAGCGACCATATATATAGTTCTACCGATGATGGTGTCGCCATAAATGATGCGTTTCATAAAGAGCGGTGGAGCAATGTAGGCTGCCGGTATGATTGCCAAAGCACCGATTATTATTTTGATTTTGAGAGGCAAAGGTAAGATGTACGCCAAATCCAAACCATGCGTTATGGCAAATGCCAACCAATAACTTGTGGCGAGCAATACCATGTCGCTACAAGTGATGATGGTCTTGACGATGCCGGAGTCTTCTATATTTCTTATTTTCATATTCTCGGTCCTTCTTGTTGGTTCTAATTTGCGAATATATGTTTTTTTGTTTGCTGAGGCAACTGTTTAACGGAATAAATTTGACAAAATCCGAAAAAGCGCCTTTAAAACTATCTTTCCGTTGTCTTTTCTTGCAACATCCCCGAAAGATTCTTAATTTTGCTTTTTCAAAGCATAACGATGTAATTTTTTTATTATGGCTAATAAACCCTATCAGTCTAACGAGTTCCAGGAAGAACAAGAGTCCGGTTTTGATTACCGTATGATTATTGATGCCGTTATCTTGAATTGGCATTGGTTCTTGATTTCAATTATTGTTTGTGTTACTGCAGCGTTTTTGTATCTGCGTTATCAGTCTCCCGTTTATACATCTTATTCCAAAGTGTTGATTAAGGAGGACGACCCATACAAAAGAGCGCGTTCGAGCAGTATGGCTGATTTTTCTCAACTCGGTATTGTAACAAATAGTTACGGTTTTGAAAATGAGTTAGAAGTAATTGGAAGTAAAAGTCTTGCCAAACGTGCTGTAACCAACTTGAAACTTTATGTGCAATATGCTTACGAAGGACGAGTGCGCGATCAGGACCTTTATCGTGACACACCGCTGTTGGCAGATATGTCCGGTGCTGATTTAGAGGCATTGTCCGGTACTCTGTTTTTAAGAGTGAAAAAGGATGGTGAAGTGTATAAAGTAGAGTTTGATACGCCGGAGGGTAAGAAAACAGCTGAAGTGAAGTCTTTCCCTGCGCGTGTGAAGACACATTATGGTTGGGTGTCTCTCGATCCGAATCCGAAAGTTAAGAACTTTGATACACGTACCTTATTTATATATATATATAAGCCGACTGTAATGGGTAACGTTTATCAAGCGAGAACTTCAGTGGCACCCATTAACGATATGACAACGATTGCCCGTTTGTCAATGAACGAAACACGTGCCGAGCGTGCCATAGATTATTTGACCGAACTGATTCGTGTATATAATGAGGACGCTAATGAGAATAAGAATGAAGTGGCGTTGAAAACAGAGGCTTTCATTAACAAGCGTATTAAGATTATTGATGCGGAGTTAGGTTCTACTGATACTGAATTGGAGACTTATAAGAAACGTAATCAGTTGGTTAACCTGACGTCGGATGCACAAGCTGCATACAAAGGTGTTGAAGAATACCAAGCTAAGCAGATTGAGTTGCAAACGCAGATGATGTTGGTGAAGTCCTTGAAGGAGTTTGTTGACAATCCTTCCAATTACATGGAAATAATTCCTGCGAACATCGGTTTGACCGATGCGTCACTGAATAAAGTGATAGCCGACTATAACTTACGTGTCATGGAGCGTAACCGTTTGATGAAGACTGCCCATGAAAGTTCGCCGGTGGTGACAACAATCAGTAACGCTATCTCAACGATGTATCCGGGAATCCGTCATTCTTTGTCTTCGGTTTATGAGAATTTACGTTTACAAAAGCGTAGTGTGGACGAGCAATACAATGCCTTTATTGGACGTTTGTCTGATGCACCGACACAAGAGCGTGTATTGACTGATATGAGTCGTCAACAGTCGGTAAAAGCTGCACTTTATCAAATACTTTTGCAAAAACGTGAGGAGAATGCCATATCTTTAGCGTCAACGGTTGACAAGGCGCAAGTGATTGATATGCCTGAGACAGCAGGAGTCCCCATTTCGCCTAATCGTAAGATGATTCTGCTCATCGGTTTGTTGGCGGGCGTAGCGATTCCGGCTGTTTGGATTTGGTTGTGTAATGTGTTACGCTATCGTATAGAAGGACGTAACGACATTGAGAAACTTACGGCGTTGCCTATATTGAGCGATATTTTTGTAGCAGGCGAGTTGCGTAAGGGACAAAGAAGCATTGTCGTGCGCGAGAATAGTAATGATATGATGGAGGAAACTTTCCGAAATCTTCGTACCAATCTTGGTTTTGTAATGACTAAGGATGAACGTGTGTTGCTTTGTACGTCAGTGATGCCGGGAGAGGGTAAGACATTCGTTTCTACCAACTTAGCCATGAGTATGGCACTGATGGGACGCAAGGTGTTGCTTGTTGGTTTGGATATTCGTAAGCCGCGTTTGGCAAAACTCTTTGGCATACATACCGGTGACAGAGGATTGACAAACTATTTGGCAAGCAGTGATGATACAGACGAATTCTTGCGTGAACAGCTTTTCCCGTCCGGTATGAATGCTAATTTGGACGTGTTGCCGGCCGGATTGATTCCGCCCAACCCTGCAGAGTTGATTGTGTCTGAACGTCTGGACCAAGCATTCGCACGTTTCCGTGAATGGTATGATTTGATTATCATCGATACACCGCCGTTAGGTTTGGTGAGCGATACACTCTCATTAGGACGTGTTGCTGATGCGTCGGTGATTGTGGTACGTTGTGACTTTACATTGAAACGTAACTTTGATATGATTAACAGTCTGAACACTGATAACAAGTTGCCAAAGATGAACCTTGTTCTTAACGGTGTTGACTTGAAACAACGTAAGTACGGTTATTACTATGGTTACGGTAACTATGGTCGTTATGGTAGATACGGCTCATACGGTCATTATGGTCACTATGGTTCTTACGGTCATTATGGCGATGATACCAGCGTAAGCAAGCGTCGCGGTAAAGGTTGGGTGAGCGAAGAGCGTTTCGATAAGTAATCAAAACTCTATACTTGATATGGATGTAATCAAAACAGCAATAGATGGCGTGGTCATTATTGAACCACGAATCTTTAACGATGACAGAGGCTATTTCTTTGAGTCGTTCTCACAACGTGACTTCGATGCGCAGGTGCGCACAGTCCGTTTTGTTCAGGACAATGAGAGCAAGAGTAGTTATGGCGTTTTGCGTGGTTTACACTTTCAGAAGCCACCGTATGCTCAGAGTAAGTTAGTGCGTGTCATTAAAGGTGCTGTCTTGGATGTTGCTGTTGATATCCGTAAAGGGTCACCAACCTTTGGAAAGTATGTGGCTGTTGAACTGACAGAAGATAACCATCGTCAATTCTTTGTGCCACGTGGCTTTGCACATGGTTTTAGTGTACTGTCACCGGAAGTGGTCTTCCAATACAAATGCGATAATTTCTATGCACCTCAACATGAGGGGGCTATCGCATGGGACGACCCTGACCTAGGCATTGATTGGAGAATCCCTGTGGATAAGGTGATATTGTCGGAAAAGGACAAGCATCACCCCCGCTTGAAGGACGCTGGGTGGTTGTTTGATTATAACGAGGAGTTGTATTAGGAGTAACTCCCTTTGTAAGGAGAATGTCATCCCGACAGAGCGAAGAAGACCCACCCCCCGGCCCCTCCGCAAGGGAGGGGAGATTGTCATCCCGACAGAGCGAAGCGACGAGGGAACTTTTAAAAGATTATTAAGTGATTTAAATATAAGAATATGGAGTTCAAGAGAAATATTATCATTACCGGCGGAGCCGGATTCATAGGCAGTCATGTAGTACGTCTGTTCGTCAATAAATACGCCGACTATCGTATCATCAACCTTGATAAATTGACTTATGCCGGAAATTTGGCTAACCTCAAAGATATTGAAGATGCTCCTAATTATGTTTTTGTAAAGGCTGACATCTGCGACTTCGATACTATCATGAAGCTGATGGCTGATTATCACGTCGATGGCATCATCCATTTGGCAGCAGAGAGCCATGTTGACCGTAGTATCAAGGACCCATTCACTTTTGCACGTACCAATGTGATGGGGACACTCAGTTTGTTGCAGGCTGCGAAGTTGTATTGGGAATCACTTCCTGAGAAATATGAAGGGAAACGCTTCTATCATATTTCTACCGATGAGGTATATGGCGCGTTGGAATTGACACATCCGGAAGGCGTTAAGTCTGAAATCAGTGCGCATGAGGTCTATGGAGATGAGTTCTTTAAGGAAACGACCAAGTACAATCCGCACAGCCCGTATTCGGCATCAAAGGCAAGTAGCGACCATTTTGTGCGTGCTTTCCATGATACATACGGTATGCCTACTGTTGTAACAAATTGTTCTAACAATTATGGCCCCTACCAATTCCCTGAGAAGCTAATCCCATTATTTATCAATAATATTCGTCATCGTAAACCGCTCCCTGTATATGGTAAGGGAGAGAATGTGCGCGACTGGCTCTATGTTGTTGACCATGCGCGTGCCATTGATGTGATTTTCCATGAAGGTAAGATTGCGGACACTTATAACATAGGTGGATTCAATGAGTGGAAGAATATAGACATCATAAAGGTGATTATCAAGACGGTGGACCGCTTGTTAGGCAATCCTGAAGGTCATTCGTTAGAACTTATTACATACGTTACCGACCGTATGGGACACGACTTACGTTATGCTATTGATTCAACGAAATTGAAGAACGAGTTAGGGTGGGAACCCAGTCTTCAGTTTGAAGAAGGTATTGAAAAGACCGTTCGTTGGTATCTTGACAACCAAGAATGGATGGACAACGTCACAAGTGGCGATTACCAAAAGTATTACGAGAATATGTATAGTGGAAGATAGCAGACCTTTCGCAAATGTTCTTAGAAAGATTTTAAGATGTCATTCTGTTGAAGTAAGCGACGCAGAATGACATCTTTTTTTGCCTTTTAAATGACAAATTCTCCTCCCTTGTGGAGGGCTTGTGGAGGGTCTTCCATCCTGTCATTCTGACGACCGAAGGGAGGAATCTCTTTTGCATGCACGTTAGATCCCTCGTCGCTTCGCTCTGTCGGGATGACATCTTTAGTATTATCGTTAGAAAGGTTGTCATTCAGACGACCGAAGGGAGGAAGAATCTCCCTTCACAAACCAGATAAAAAAAGGAATCAGCCTACCAACCGATAGACTGATTCCATATATTCAAACCTCCCCTCCCTTGTGGAGGGGTCGGGGGAGGGTCCTCTCCTTCTCCCTTGCGGAGGGGTCGGGGTCTTCTACCAAAGACCTTCGTCCCACTCGTTGCGGATGTTAGCATCTGCATCCATGCCACCACTCGATGAACCGCCGGTTGTGGTTCCGTCTAACGAACCGCTGGCAGAAACTTCCAACATACATACGATTTCCATTTCACGTGCCATTACTTTTGGTGCTGTATAATTTATTTTCATTGTTATATGAATTGTTAGCGTAATCAATATACGTTTCGCTCTTCAAAAGAGAGCAAATATATTTTGCAAAGATACCTAATTTATTGTTTTATAGAAAGAAAAAACGGAGATAAATTTCTTTTTAACATACTTTTTCCCGCTCCTCAAACTTTTCCTCAAACAAAAGCAATAAATCTTTACACAAACAGAGGCGTTTTGTGCCGAAATTGCTCTCTTTTGAAGAGTGCAACCAAACACGAATGAAAACTAATAAATATATTTAAAAACCAATCAAATGAAAAAACTTTTACTACTTTGGATGACGGCACTTGTCGTTACAGTGGGGATACAAGCCCAAAGAAGCTACACGTTCAATGCTGTAGCGTTAAATGTCGATGGTTTACCACCAAAAGTTATTGAAATTCCTATTAACGAAGATGGACCACAGGAATCTGGTTCTACTACTATGGGTGAAAATATTGCTAAATTTGGTTGGGAGATTATAGCTCTATCAGAAGATTTTAACTATCATAATGAGCTTGTTACGCCATTAGCAAATTATTACAATTCAACTCCAGCAAACACTGAAATTACCGGAGCGTACACAGATACAGATGGTTTGGGTTTGCTTTGCTCTAAAACATATACTTTTCAAGAGATTGACAAACAAGCTTGGTCTGAAAGTGATGGCAATTTAACGGGTAATCTATCAGAAGACAATGGCGCTGACGAAATGATAAATAAAGGTTATCGTTATTTTGCAGTTACTATTGCAAGCGGCGTAGTTATTGATGTATATGCGCTTCATATGGATGCTGCGAGTCGTCAGGCTGATATAGATGTACGTAATTCTCAATTAACTCAATTGGCTACGGCGCTTATTAAAAATACAAAAAACAATAAACGCCCAGTAATAGTAATGGGTGATACCAACTGTCGCTATACTAGAGAGAAAGTAAAAGAACTATTAATTGATGTCATCAATGCTGAAGATGGTCTTACCATAAAAGATGCATGGATAGAATTAACAAGAGGAGGATTATATCCTCAATATTATGGAGACACTTCTAATGCACTGAGTACAGAAATAGTTGACAAGATATTCTACATCAACACAACTGCATCTAATTTAACTCTTAAAGCAAATACTTATAGCGCGAGTGATAAATTAGAACCGACAGACCACAAGCCTGTTGTTGTTAACTTTACAATAACAGATTCAAAAGGGACTCCTGCAACCACAAGTGATTGGCAAGTTGAAGGTGGAGAAATTGTTGAAATAGAAGGAAATGTTCTAGATGGCGAGCAAGTGGTTAGCGGTACAAAATATTATGTTAAGAACGTTGAGACAGGATTGTACTTAAAGTCAGGTGCAATGTGGGGTACTAGGGCTTGCGAAGGTAGTGCCGGTATGCCTATAAAGTTCAATTTGCAAAACGACGGGAAGTACAATTTAGAAACATTAAGTGGTTCCATTAGTGCTGTAAAAGATCCATACATGGATAATTTAGATAATACGACCTGGACTTTAGAAGTTGTAGAAGGTACAGAATATCAGTATTATATCAAATGTAACGAGGGAGCTCTTGCTTCATCTGGAGATGCCGGTAATCCAGTTTATTGTAAATCCTTTAATTCTGAGGACTCTAAACAAAAATGGATTTTACTTACTGATGAAAGAATGAAAGAGGAAATGACATTAGCTACAGCAAGTAAACCATTCGATATAACTCCAATGATGGTAAAAGCGGGTGATTTTGACCGTATGGATTTCGACATTAGGGACTCTGGGGAAAAAGCAGGTGAACAATTCTCTACGTGGGCAACAGATAATTGGCCAGGTTTTACATTCGAAGTAAATTGGGGTGATTCTGATGCAGGGCATAATGGGTACGCTGTATACAATAATACTAGTGCAGTTACTATCAATCAACCTACTATTGAAAACATGCCTATAGGTACGTATAAAGTTTCTTTTGAAGGTTTCTATAGGGCTATAGCAAAAAATCGTCTCCTTTTTGGTAGTGATACTGATTATACAATGACTGTAACTGCCAATTTTGGAGGAACAAGTAAGCAGTTAATTCAAAACACCAATACAAGTATTGGAGCAGCTAAAGAAACTGTTAATCCCTTATTAAGAGACAACGATACCTATAAAACAGAATTTTCTGTAACGACCTCTGCTATAAGTAGCTTAAATTTTTCATTAAGTAAATCGCAATTCACTTCAGGTTATAGTACTAGAACCAGCTGGGTCGTGATAGATAATATTGTTGTAAAATATTTGGGTGATGGCACGGAAGAAGAAAATACTAACGAAATAAAACAAAGTGTTGCCAATAAGATTAATGAAACAGCAAATAAAGTAGCATTACTTAGTCCGGAAGCTCAAGCTGCTTATGACATTACTACAATATTATATCGTTATAACAATGATTTATTGTCATCAGACGGTAGTGTCGAAATAGCGTTAATCAATCAAGCATATGAAATTGCTGTCCTAGCTGATAAGCAGGCTACAATAAATAATGGCGATGGCGATATCACTTCACTCATCGTAAATCCAAGTTTCGAGGATGGAGTAAACGGTTGGACTATTGGTTGGGGTGCAGCATCAATGCCTAATACTGACGTAAATATAGCCACAGATGGTACTGACGGTTCGTACTTGCTTAATGTGTACATTGCTGATAACAACTATGTAAATGCGGCTGCTGTGAATCAAATACTTACCGGTTTGCCAAATGGTCTCTATGAATTAAAGGCTCAGCTTACCTCCTTTGGTCCCGGTGAGGGAGATTTAGCGTCAGATGCAACAGGTAATACAGTTTATATTGTAGGAAATGGTTATCACAAAGGGATTGTAGCAGAAACAAAAACAAAATTCAAAGAAGCTACTGTTAATTTCCTCGTAGTAGATGGGACAGCAAAAATCGGTGTAGTAGGCGGTTACAATGGGATTTATTATTATCCAACAAGCGGATGCTTCTACAAAGCTGATAATTTCCGACTTAAATATATATGTGACCCTGCTCATGGTCGTGTTAAATTGGCACTAGACGAAGCAAAAGCAATAACCCTTGATCAATATGGACAAAATGCTTTAGATCTTAGCGCTTACGAAACAGCGTTTGAAAATAGAACAATCACAGGAGATGGAACAACTGAGGCAAAAGCTATATACGATGCACTTCAAACGGCTTCTAAAACGCAAAAAACAGTGAATGCAGATATGACATATGCTATCACAAACCCGAACTTTGAGACGGGTGACTATACAGGTTGGGTTTGTTCAACCGGTGGCGACACTCAATCTGCGCTACAAGAAAATACCGATTATTCTGTTGCCGGTGCAAACGGAAGATACCTATTTAATACATGGAATAATAATACTGCACAACCATTGACTCAAACAGTTACTGGATTGGCTAACGGTACATACAAGCTTACCGCTATGGTGGCATCAGACTCAGGCAACAACATTCAACTTACCGCAAACGGAGAAAGTACAACTGTTGCTGCCGCATCCGCAAAAAGTCTTGCTGTATTCCCATCAGTAACTTGTGAGGTAACAGACGGAAAGTTAGATATTCAAGTAATGGGCGTTGACAATGTTTGGTACAAAGCAGACGATTTCCGTTTGACTTACTTAGGTCGTGAGTTGACTTTGAACGAGACTGATACTAGCATCAGTTATGAAGATGGTTGGTACACTTCGGTTGTACTGAATCGTAATGTTAAGGCGAACACTTGGAATACATTTGTAGTACCGTTCAACATGGAGATACCAAGCGGTTGGACCGTTAAGGAACTATCAAGCGCGACACAAGTGGATGACGTGATTTCCATGACCTTTAGCGATGCATCCTCTATTGAGGCAGGTACACCGTATATGGTAAAGACTTCCTCAGCTTGGTCTGGTACTACTATAGAAAATACGGATGTCACATCCGTACTTAATGATGTGGATGCTAGCGGTCTCGTAACTTTCAAGGGTAACTACATCAGTGGAAACGTTCCGACAGATGCGTTCTTTATCAGTGGTAACAAGTTCTATCAAGCTATTAACGAGAACAACACCCTTAAAGCATTCCGTGGTTACTTTGAAGCAACTGGAGCAGCGGGTGTTAACGTATTGAACTTCACTTTCGACGATGAAGTGACAGGTATTGATACAACAGTGGCTGACCCTACAGCAGAAGTCATCGCTATCTACAGTCTTGATGGTCGTCGCATCGAAAGTTTGCAACGTGGTGTCAACATCGTGAAGTTGAGCAACGGTAAGACTAAGAAACTCATTGTAAAATAATAACCAACTAAACTTTAAAAGCATAATTAAGATGAAAAAGAACAATTATATTGTACCGCAAGTAGAGGTACGTGAGATGGAAATCGTATGTATGTTGGAAGTTTCTGCCAGCGGTTCGTTAGACGGAACCACACCCGGCGGTTCATCGAGTGGTGGCATGGATGCAGATGCTAACATCCGCAACGAGTGGGACGAAGGTCTTTGGTAGAAGACCCCGACCCCTCCGCAAGGGAGAAGACCCTCCCCCGACCCCTCCGCAAGGGAGGGGAGGTTTGAATATAAGGAATCAGTCTATCGGTTGGTAGGCTGATTCCTTTTTTTATTGGGTTTGTGAAGGGAGATTCTTCCTCCCTTCGGTCGTCAGAATGGCCGGATGGAAGACCGACCCCTGACCCCTCCGCAAGGGAGGGGAGAATGTCATCCCGATGGAGAAGAAGACCCACCCCTGACCCCTCCACAAGGGAGGGGAGATTGTCATCCCGACGGAACGGAGCGACGAGGGATCTCGTTTTTCTATATTTAGAGAGTGTGCATCACAAACTTTTTCTAACAAATCTTCTTAATTATTTTCTTTAAGTCGTATATTTGTGCGAAGTAATCAATTAAGTAGAAGAGATGAAAACATGGCATTGGGTAGTTATAGCATGGGTCGCCTTTGACGTCTTGATATATTTATGGGCTTGGGCAGATAATTATTTTTACTCGCACGATGTGAAAGGCAAGATGCGTAAGTTTAAACAAATCATAACAGAGGAGTAACGTTCAATGACTAGCAAATGGTGGGTATGGTTACTTTGTTGGGTAGGCATGATGTGTGCCTGCCAAAAAGTTGAATTGCCCACTGAGAAGGAATCTTCAAGTCCGCAGGAAGGTACAAATGGAACTACAAACGGTACTGTTGCGGGCGACGCTGATGTCGGTGGAGCCAATAGCGTGGAACAGGTGATAGAGGCCTATCCGAATTTGACGAAGGATGATGCCTTTAGTATGCGAGTTGTTGGTTATATCGTCGGTTTCTGTGACGGCACGTCCATATCGCAAGCACAATTTACCGCAGATGGGGCGAAGGCAAGCAATCTGTTGATTGCCGACAGTCGGAATGAAACGGATGTGGAGTTATGTATGCCTGTGGAACTAAAGAGCGGAACGGATATTAGGGCAGAGCTTAATTTGGTAGACCATCCTGAGAACTTAGGGAAAAAAGTGTGGCTATTTGGGAACGTTAAGCGTTATTTCAGTGTGACCGGACTGAAAGACATACAAGTCTATAAATGGGTAATTGTTGACGAGGATGAGAATGGACCGAATGTAGAGAAACCTGAAGACCCCACAGAACCGGAGTTGCCCGAACAACCTGACGAACCCATAGTGCCGGATTCGCCGAGTCAACCTGATGAACCGACTCCTGACGTGCCTATAACGCCGGAACCACCTTTGAATGAAGAAACTATCAGAGTAGAGCATGAACCAATAGTAGTACCAGGAGGAAGAACCACACCCGGCCCCTCCACAAGGGAGGAGAGAATGTCATCCCGACGGAGCAAAGCGACGAGGGATCTCGTTGCTGAAAGTAAAGATTCTTCCTTCCTGCGGTCGTCAGAATGACAACTATTCCAACGGACGACACAAAAGATGCTATCTTGATAGTACGAGGCGAAGACGAACTTAAAAGTGAATGTTATATATAATAGGTATAAGATGAGATTATCTGTATTTCTGATAATGTTGACAGGTCTGACAATGTCGAATGTCAGCGCTCAGCAGTTCAAGCGTATCACTAAAAGTGGCGATTTGGTAGATGGCGCTCGCTATGTGCTTGTCGGTCGTTATAAGTCTTCTCCCGATTCATTGTTAGTCATGACATCGCAGGACGTGACGGGCGCAAATGTAAAGCGTCGTGAGGGAAAACTGATGAAACCCGCTGCAGATGGAAGTATTCATGTTACAGACAGAAGCATTGCCATTTTTGAGTTAGGCATCAATGGCGCGACCTATTCTTTCAGAGATGTGGCGTTGGATGCTTATCTTACTTATTCGACAGCGACGACGTCAAGTGGAAATACCGCTCTTTATACAATGACAGATAAAGAAATCGAGAGTGCTACTACGGCAAAGGTCAAGTACAGCAAGGCCTTTAATTTTAAGTCTGTTTCAAATAAAGTCCATAAATCTTCGTTTGTCACTCGTGAAAGCATAGGGAATGTACAGTTTGCTTTAGCGCCAAGTTCAGGAGACCGTTATTTCAAATTGTTCGAACGAGCAGGTTATCAAGATAGTTTGTATTTGTTCAGGGAGGTGAAATCTCCGTTAGTCGAGCAAAACCAATCCGGTGACTGGACTTTCAGTGGCGACTGGGCAGCAGAAGAACTGTATTCTATGGATTTTGCCTCAGCCAAACGTATTGACTTTACAGATATGATAGTACCGGAAAGTGGCGGTCGTATGTATGGTGGCACGTTGCCTGATGCGTCGGTATGGACATACGTTCGCAAAGGACTTGCGGGACGTTTGCCCGATGGATGGCCTAATATCATAGAAGTGGATGATAAATCGGCTACAGTTCAGGGAGAGGCAGTGACTGATATTTATGGGAGCGACCGAACGACGTTGGGCGCCAAGTACACGTTTGTCGTCCCTGAGTCTTTATCGATAGTGTGGCAAAGGGAAATTACTGCAGATGATGGGTATTATACCATTGGACTGCCATTCGATGTGATGAATGTCAGTTGGGAAACCTCCGATGGTCTGCCTTGCGATGTGGAACGCATGATTTATAAAACTCAAGAAGAGGATGGGGTAATATTTGAGCGATGCGCTACAACAGACACATGGTCAAAAAATACACCCTACTTATGGCGACCGAAAGAATGTCGTGCCGGAAAGGTTTGCTTTTCCGCCTATGGCGTGACAATAGAAGCTGCTCACGAGGCGGTGACACCGCAATCAACCGGTGCCTATGTTAATATTGAAGAGCGTGCGATACTTGAAACAGCCAATCTTTATCTTTTGGATATGAACGGCTCGCGTTTCGTCAGAGCGGCCACAGGCAGTACTATTGCTCCTTGTCGAGCTTATTTGATTTTGGACAATCCGAATGAAGTCAATTTACGCATTGTCGTTAAAGATAAGCAGACCAATATTTCGAGCATACGCAGTTCAGAACAATACAGAACCTATTACACACCGTCAGGAGTGAGGTTAGGACGTTTGAGGAAAGGTGCGCCATTGCCTGTACAATGGGGCAAGCAAGTGATCGGCGTCAATCATTAAATAATTCAATGGTGAATTTGTAACCGAATCCTATTTTGTTGAACTTTTCTAACGACAGGAATAGTCCCATGTCGAATACGAACGTACCGATACCATAACCTATTTCAAAGTATGGCCCCAAATGTTCCATTGTGAGCATATTAAGGTATAATCGTTCGTGTTGAACGTGACGCGTATATTTAATCAGGTGGCGTAGGATAAGGAAGGGGGCTTCGTAAGTTATATGTCCCCTAATATAATAAGGTGAAGCATTGTACCATCTTCCGTCAAGAGCTTGAAATACACCGCCGATTTCATCGTTCCAATCCTGTGGCAGATTGTTCTTCCTAAAATTAGTAAAATCCACAAAGTACGTTTCTTCCCGATTGGTGAATGCTCCTGCTCCAAAGCGGTAATAGAGGTTTGAGAGCAGTCCGGTACGGAGTTGATGTTGCATATCAAACTCGATACGTTCGTAAACGCCCGTACTGCCGAACACACCTTTGATACCTCGCTCATAGTCGAGAATGAAGGTTGGGAAACGCGAGTGAAGGTTGGTCTTTTGACGTCCGTTCATGAAATAGTATTGTTCCGGTGTCCATTCCATTCGGATACGCGGTGCGAAACTGATATATTTAGGACGGACATTGACTTGTAATCCTTCTTGTACGTTCTCCGGGAGATCTGCCGTACGGAAGGTGTCATCGGGTGGGGCTGCCGGAGTTCTGCGGTGGAACATAAAACCTACATCAAACGACAAACCATTGATAATTTCAAGGTGGTTGCTTATCTCAAAATTCAAGTCTTTGAAAAGATTAAGGTTCAGTCGGTCGAAGTCTATGACGCTGTCGGTGGGTATTTCTTTCAATTTATCTATGATGCGACTGTTGCCTATACGATTGCCGTTGCCAACATTAAGTCGAAGCGTACCTAAATGTTCGGGCCAATATTTATATTCTGTTCCGACATTCCAGTAAAACTCATTATGCGTAAAGTTATAACCTAATCTTGTTCGTACCTGCAAGGTTTGTTTATTTTGAAAACGTGAATTGACTTTCAAATCTAAACGATACGACGCTCCGTTGGTTTTACTGTAACTGAACATCAATGGATTTAGGAGTGAAGTATTGCGCAGTACCGTATTTTCGGACAAAGTCCATTTTGAATCGGTCAGGAAAAAGTCGCCAACAGAACTCCACAACTCCTTGTTGGAAAATGTAATTGTATCATTTCTCAAATTCATAATAGAGTCGTTTTGTCTTTTTCTTTTATAGATGTTCATCTCTGATTGCGAAAGTGGATGGGGGCGTAAGGAATCAATGCGTTCATAATCCTTTTTATAAGCGCTATTGTCGCATCGCAACTTGAATGAAGCCGTAAGGTTGTAGTTGTGACCTCTTGACGTACGACTTGTTATAGTGGTGTCGGAAAACAGAATGTCATTGTAACAAATATTTGTTTCGTAGTAACCTTCCATGACGTTGCCTGCAAACGCATACGAAACAGCAAGGTTGTGATTGGTAGGTAATAGTTCTTGATTACTACCAAGTTCACCCATTAGAATGTCACATGAAAAATCAATCAGTTCCGATTTGCCTCTAAAGGCAAAGCGACGGACACTCAATGATTCTTTGCTGACAACCATTCGCCCTTCAATGAGTTGCAGGCTTTTGTTGCGAGGCTTGAAACTGATATGATATTCATCCCCCTGTTGTAAATCCGTTGTTACAGAGTCAAGAGTGAATACATAGTATTTTTCACTTTTAGGAGCCAATGGTGAGAGCAACTTTCTTCCAATCAGAAAAGGTTTGTAAACGTTGATATGGAAATAGTCTTTAATGCCGGGAATCTCCTTTACTTCTTGTAACGTACCTGTATAAACCTTAATCTTTTGGTCGTATATGTTTGGTGCTGTATAGTGCAAATCGCTGAATGTTTCTACGATAAATCTGTTTTCATCATCTTTGATGCGAAATAATCCCGGAATATACCTGAATCCGCGATTTTTCTTTATGATATCCATTTGTGACTTAATGTAAACTTCAGCAGTGTATTCTTTAACACTTTCGGCATAGCTCCTTGCTAATTGATGCATACGTTCCATGATGGAATCAACAGATTCCGTTTGGGCATTCGCTACATTGAATAGTTGTAGCAAAATGGAGAACAATATAATTCGGCAAGGTCTCAATTTCGTATGCTTTTGTGCTAATGTTTGTGACAAAGGTAAGAAAACGATGAAATACAAAAGACAAGCGTACGTTATTTTTTCTTCAATAATAGGGTGTGGCTTTGCCTTTTTTTATAATTTTGTGGACAATTTACACAAGTCGATATTTATGGGAGGTTTTTTTGGAGTTGTATCAACATCGCAATGCGTTACGGATTTGTTTTATGGAACAGATTACAATTCACATCTTGGAACGCGCCGTGGCGGTTTGGCAACATATAGTGAAGAGTATGGGTTCTTGCGCAGTATTCACAGTTTGGAAAGTACTTATTTTCGTACAAAGTTTGAAGATGAGCTCACAAAATTCAAAGGAAAATCCGGAATAGGCATCATTAGTGATACCGATGCGCAACCGCTTTTAATGAATTCTCATTTGGGACGTTTTGCTATCGTAACAGTGGCGAAGGTGGCAAACGCAGAGGAGTTATCTGCTGAACTTTTAGAACAAGGAATGCACTTCTCCGAGTTTAGTTCAGGAAAGATTAACCCGACGGAATTGATAGCCGTGCTAATCAATCAAGGCAAAACGTTTGTAGAAGGCATAGAAAATGTATTCAAGCGAGTAAAGGGTTCTTGTTCCATGCTCCTTCTTACTGAAGATGGTATTATCGCTGCACGTGACGCTTGGGGACGTACTCCCGTGGTTGTCGGTAAGAAGGATGGTGCTTACGCTGTGACAAGCGAATCAACGGCTTTCCCTAACTTAGGATATGAAATTGAACATTTTCTAGGTGCCGGAGAGATTGTACGCCTTTATCCCGACCGTATGGAATGTTTGAGAAAACCCAACAAGCGGATGCAAATTTGTTCGTTCCTTTGGGTCTATTATGGTTTTCCAACGTCATGCTATGAAGGTATCAATGTAGAAAAGGTACGTTTTACATGTGGTAAAAAAGTAGGAGAGAATGATGATGTCGAGGTTGATTGCGCTTGCGGAATACCTGATTCCGGTGTAGGAATGGCATTGGGTTATGCAGCAGGAAAGGGCGTTCCTTATCGTAGTGCCATTTCAAAATACACACCGACTTGGCCCAGAAGTTTCACACCTAGAAATCAAGAAATGCGTTCATTGGTTGCCAAGATGAAGTTGATAGGGAACAGAGCTATCTTAAAGGACCGTCGTGTTTTGTTCTGTGACGATTCTATAGTGAGAGGAACGCAGTTGCGTGATAATACAAAAGGTTTGTACGACTATGGTGCTAAGGAAGTACATATGCGTATAGCTTGTCCGCCATTGTTGTACGGTTGTCCGTTTGTCAACTTTACATCATCCAAGAGCGATCAAGAATTGATTTCCCGTCAATTTATCACCCAATTTGAGGGCGATGACAATAAGAATGTTGAGAAGTATGCTGTGACCGGTTCGCCCGAATATAATAGGTTGGTCGAAGCTATATCCAATAAATTCGGTTTGTCATCTTTAAAGTTCAATACTCTTGAAGATTTGATAGAGGCAATCGGACTACCCAAATGTCAAGTTTGTACCCATTGTTTTGACGGAAGTAGTCGTTTTACGATGAACGAAGAGAACACGAATGAATAATTGAAGTACGCGTTACTCTTATAGAGAATGAATGCATTGTATATCCTTGCAACAATAGCGGTCTATGTGATGATGCTGTTTGTTGTTGCGCGCCTCGGAAGTGGCAAAGGAGACAACAATGCGTTTTTTCGTGCCGATAAGAAATCACCTTGGTGGGTAGTCGCTTTCGGAATGATAGGCGCATCGCTTTCGGGCGTAAGTTTTATTTCTGTGCCCGGTATGGTCGTTACCAATGATATGACCTACATGCAATTATGTATCGGGTTCTTCTTTGGTTATCTTGTCGTTGCATTTGTTTTGTTGCCTCCTTATTACAAAATGAATCTGACTTCCATTTACACCTATTTGGACCGGCGGTTCGGACCGTCAGCGTACCAAACCGGAGCATGGACCTTCCTTATCTCAAAACTATTCGGTGCGTCAGTTCGCTTGTTTTTGGTGTGTGTCATTTTACACCGATACGTATTTGACACTATAGGTTGCCCGTTCGTATTTGTTGTTTGCGGTGTAGTTGGTATCATTTGGTTATATACACTTCGAGGAGGCATCAAATCATTGGTTTGGACTGACGCCTTACAAACGTTGTGTCTGATTGTAGCCCTTCTTATGGTGGCGTACCACTTATGCCATTTGAATGGTTTTACGCCCCAAGAGGCTTTTAGTTATATATCGGAGAATCCGAAAAGTCAGTGGTTCGTTTGGAGTGATTGGGCTTCGCCGCAACATTTTATCAAACAATTCTTAAGCGGTATATTCATTGTCGTTGTAATGACCGGACTGGATCAAGACATGATGCAAAAGAACCTGACGTGCAAATCTCTGCGTGATGCCCAAAAGGATATGTGTACTTATGGTTTCTTTTTTATTCCCTTGAATTGGTTGTTTCTGGGTGTTGGTGTACTGATGTTGACTTTTGTCGCAAATGAGGGTATCACTTTGCCCACAAATGGCGATGATATTTTGCCGATGCTTTGTGCCGGTGGTTATTTGGGCGATGTAGTCCTAATTCTTTTTTCATTCGGAGTTATTTCAGCGGCTTTCAGTAGTGCCGATTCGGCTTTGACAGCATTGACGACATCCTTTTGTGTTGATATCATTCGTATGAATGATGACAGTTTGACCTCGCAAAAATTACGCAAGAGGGTTCATACTATCATTGCGTTTATGATGATAGTATTGATTTTGCTTTTTGAAAGTTTGAACAACACCAGTGTAATTGACGCCATCTATGTTATGGCGTCTTATACCTACGGACCGCTGTTAGGATTGTTCTCTTTTGGATTGTTTACCAAACGAACACCAAGAGATCGATGGTTGCCTATTGTTTGTATTCTCAGTCCTTTGTTGTGTTTGGTGGTTGACCATGTAAGTACAATGTGTTTCAACTACCATATTGGTTATGAGTTATTATTATTGAATGGCTTTCTGACTTTTTGTGGTTTGTTGGTGCTGTCTCATAATGTTCCCACCAAAAAACTAGTTAAAAGTCGGTGACTTTTTATTACTTTATTGTATCTTTGTCGGGTAAGCTATCTTTGTTTTACCTTAAATGACTATATGATGAAGAAAAAAATCGTTTCTATTTTGGTCTGTCTGCTTTGCGGACTTTCAATGAGTGCCCGTCCGTTGTTTGGCGACGCACGTTTATTTGTCAATGATTGGCGTTTTAAGTTACAAGATGACGCTGTTATCAAATTGGATGCCAATGTTGAGAAGTGGCGCAAGGTGACGTTGCCCCACGATTGGAGTGTGGAAGGAAAGTACAGTTACACTTTTGCGAGTGCTACAGGTTATCTGCCCGGTGGTATGGGGTGGTATGCCAAGTCATTCACAGTTCCTCAGGAGAGTAAGGGAAAGAAAGTGTTTATTTACTTTGAAGGAGTATATAACCGCAGTAAAGTTTATTTGAATGGTCATTTGTTGGGTGAGCGCCCCAATGGTTATGTGTCGTTCATGTATGATTTGACTCCTTATTTGAGGTATGGTGATGAAGTGAACGACTTGCGTGTACAAGTCGATCACACCAAGTACAATGACTCCCGTTGGTACACCGGTTCCGGTATCTATCGTGATGTCTATTTGGTTACGGCAGATCCTACTCACGTTGATTTATGGGGAACTTACTGTATCACTGAGAATGTAACGTCGAAGAAAGCAGATTTTGTGGTGCAGACCACTTTGCGTAACGAACAAGATAAAAAGGTAAAGGCGCAAGTAGAGTTGACTTTGTCAGAGAAAGCAACCGGAAAACTTGTAGCTCAAAGTAAGAAGAGCATCGGACTAGTGGCGAACGATTCTGTGGTGGTTAAACAAGTGATGAAAGTGAAAAGTCCCAAGATGTGGAGCATCAAGAATCCTCAACTCTATACCTTGCGCACCACGTTGTACGTTGATGGCAAGCCAACGGAAACCAATGAAATCAGTACGGGAGTACGCACACTACGTTACGATCCCAATGAAGGTTTCTTCCTGAACGGGGAGAATACCAAATTGAAAGGTGTGTGCATTCATCACGATGCGGGATGTTTAGGCGCCGCAGTACCACGCGAGGTGTGGAAACGCCGTTTGGAACGCTTGCAGGATATGGGATGTAATGCCATCAGAATGAGTCATAACCCACAGGCACCCGATGTATATGAATTGTGTGATGAAATGGGATTTGTTGTAATGGACGAGGCGTTCGATGAATGGGAGTACCCGAAACGCAAGTGGGTAGAAGGTTGGAATGTAGGTAAACCCGGTTATGACGGCAGTGCTGATTTCTTCAATGAGTGGTGTGAGCGTGACTTGCGCGACATGATATTGCGCGACCGCAATCATCCATCCATCATTATGTGGAGCATCGGTAACGAGGTGGACTATCCTAACGACCCTTATTCACATCCTGTTTTGGAAACCGGAACCATCAATCAACCGGTTCATGGCGGTTATTTGAAAGATGCACCAAAAGCTGAACGCCTCAGCGAGATTTCCGCTAAGTTAGCGAAGGTGGTAAAGACCTACGACCTCTCACGTCCTGTGACGGCTGCTTTAGCGGGAGTCATCATGAGTAATCACACCGACTATCCTTTCAATGTAGATATATGCGGTTACAATTATACTGAGAACAGATACGAACTCGACCACAAGACATATCCTAATCGTGTGATTTATGGAAGTGAGACAGGGCGTGGAATCAATGAATGGAAAGCGGTGCGTGACAGTAAATATATTTTCGCCCAATTCATTTGGACCGGATTGGACTATTTGGGTGAATCAGGCCGTTATCCGTCAAGAGGTTTGAATACGGGTATGATAGACTTCGCCGGATTCTTGAAACCCGAAGGTTACTTACGTAAAGTCATGTGGAGCGAGGAGCCGGTGGCTTATGTTGGTACTACCATACCGCCAAGAGGCGGACGTGGCTATCAGCGTGGTGCCCAACCGATGTGGAACTATCGTGATGGAATGGAAATAGCGGCCGTGGCAAGTTTCAATACACCTTATGCCCGTTTGGTATTGAATGGAAAGGTAGTAGGAGAGGAGAGACCTTACAACAGTGATACTTACATGACATCGTGGGTTATTCCATACGAAAAAGGAACTCTGACAGTTGAAGGTTTGAACGAGGAACGAGAGGTAGTGACAGAATATACCTTGAAGACCACAGGACGACCCGACTCCATTGCTGCTCAAGTAGATAATGACGAAATTTCATGCAATAGAGGTGTTGCGCAGATAGAGATACAAATCGTTGATGAGAACGGTTTGCCGGTCTTCTTGGCAGACAACAAGATACAATGTATGACATTCGGACCAATTCGCTTGTTAGGATTAGAATCGGGAAGCAACTCTGACATGACCGACAACAAGGCAAGAAGTAAACGAGTGCATAACGGCAGGTTGGTTGCCTATGTTCAAGCAACCGGAGAACCGGGACGTGCAGGTATCTCATTTACGTCGGCTTGGTTGAAGCCATGCTTAGTAAAAATAGAGGTAAAATAAGAGTTATATGAAATAAGGAAAGCACCGCTCGAAAAGCGGTGCTTTCGTCGTTAAAATGACGGACGTCCGGCGTCGCGACGACAGACGTCCGTCATCAAATTTTCGGACGTCCGTCATTTTGGTGATGAAAGGAGGGAGTGAAAACACTCTTCTTTAGTACGTTTTACCGTCGGGTAATCTTACAAGTCCGAGTTTCTTCACATATTGACTTTCGTCGAGCTTTTTGAAACTACGTTTCCTGCTTTTGCCCACGATATTGTCAATACCTATGGCGCCGTATGCATCTTCCATTCTGAACAACGGGTCGAGAGCGCTGGCTGTACACCAAGGTAGCCAAAGGTTGACACCGTCACCGCGGTGTGTGACAAGACGGATGGCTTCACGTTGCAAACCTCTTAACGGATAACCAAGTGAACCATCGTAGTTCATCGTCTGTTTGGTGTTCTTCTCCAATAGTTTGGCTATGCGTAGGAAATACTCGTCACCGGTAAGGTTATACAAACGCAGGTACTCAAACGAATTGTATGAGAAACCACAATCGGCGCCGGAATGTCCGGTAGCAATAATCGTGATGCCCACAGTTGACTTTTTCAAAGGCCATGGCATGTTGAGCGTCGTACCCGTTTCCCATGGAATGTTCCAAGCGTACATGTAGCTGACAGTGTAGTAAGCCGCTTGCTTTGCCGCTTCCAAATACTTATCGTTGCCTGTCAGGTCGTAGGCTGCAAGCATCGCCTCAATCATTTTTTGTCCACTCTCCCTATCCTTTATGTAAGGATTGTCTATAACCGAACCAATATATTTATAGTTGTTGTGAATGTGTTGCAAACACCAATCGGCAGCTTTGACAATGGCGTCATAGTAGGTCGTTTTGCGAGTGGCGCCATACATATTGCTCAAGAAACGGATGATGTTGCTTGTCAAGTATGAACCGGCATCTGCCACATTGCCATCATTATAATAAGACTTCGGAAAACTGCCATCACTTTGTTGTTGTTTAACCATCCAGTCAGCTGCATTCTTGCAATATCTCAACCAATTGGCATGACTGCCGGGATGATGTGCTTCGGCACACGACCATGCCAATATCATGGCTTCCATGCCACCTTGCATATTGCGCAGGTCGTTGCTGTTGCGCCATGAGTTCCATGGTGCGATGTCGTACCATATTCTGGGCATGCCTACTTCGTTGGCGCTGTTGTTCGCCCAGAAATCAAGAATTTGCTCTCCCTTTTTGCGATAGGTCGCATTGTTGTTGTCAAGACCATAGCGATAAAGATAATAACCGCATGAGGCTTGCATACCTACAAAACCCATATCAAAGGATGTTTCATGCACCTCACCATTATCCACAAAGACAGAGAAAGGAAATCCCGGTGCATTCTCGGACTTTAACCAATAGTGGTCAAGAGTTTCGATGCTTGCTTCAAGTACATCTTTGCTGTCAACATCCAATTCTTCGGGAGAATAGAGGTCGAAAGCAGTGCGCCAATGGTCACGTTGCGCTTCAGCGAAGCCCTCATTTTTGGAAGCGAAGAACTCTATGTCATATTTCTGATGCACACCTTTATTGATTGTCGTACTGCGACGTGCCCATACTTTTTCAGCATGACCGCCACCATCGGAATAGCTCCTTTCGCCTTCGCTACCCGGATAACAATAAGTCAGAGCGGGTGCATTACCTTTTAAGTTATAGCCAATAGAGGCATAATTGAAGTAGGGCGAAGTTTGGTGGTTGTTACCCCAATCGCTAGAGAGTGTTTTGGGATTCAGGTTATGGTCGATGATGGAAAGTGAAACGTGGGTTTCCTTGTCGCGCATCATAGCGAGCGGTAATGCCATGCGTTCTTCACGCGCCAAAATCCAATCGTCAGTCCAATCGGAACCTATAGAAGCCGCCGTCATATTACTACCGTCGATGAAAATAAGTGAAGGTACGTAATATTCATTCATCGTATATTGTTGTGCCGATGCTTTACGAATCATGACGTAACTGTTGAAAGCACCGTCGGCAGCGTTTTTACGAGTGACATTGATGTCGCGTGATAAACGCAAAGTTCCACGCTCTGGAGGACAAGTGTAAGTATCCGTAACAAGGAATTTACTTCGTTTCTCCGATGTAATTGTAACATACGCTATGAGTGAGTCGCCCAACGGACTGACAACGGCACTATCGTATGGTTTTGTGTACCATGATGAGGAGGAAAGGTCTGCACTCCACACTTCCAAACCTATCATGGAATGATGTTGTGGAAGGTATTTCTGTCCGTGGCAATTTAAAGAAGCAACGTAACCACTGTCTGTTTCATTCAATAACAATGCTATGGAGGAGTTCCCAAATTCGTGGTTCCCGATGATGCGTGTCATCTTTTGTTTGGGGGACTGCATACCGATGTTGAGCGCAGTCAAACTTTCGTCGGTGCAGGATATGCACAGTGTGAAAGCCAATATACTTATCAGTTTAGTTTTCATTTTATCAATTGCACTTGTCCGTTAATAATATAGATACCTTTGGTCGGATTGACTACTTTTCTTCCGCTCAAATCGTATATATCCTTGCTACCTGTTTTTTCGCTTTTAACTTCTACGATGTCCGTTCCCAAAGGACGGTAATAAAGACGGACGTTGTCCAAACAGGTCCAGTCAATATCAACTTTTGCAGATTTACTGAATCCGATGCGTACTGTGCCACCTTCCGTACTGAGTGTTTTTACGATAGGTTCATTCTTATAGGCATCTTTGATGTTAAAGGCTACGTTTGCAGCGCCCATATTATCAGGATAAGTATAAGACGGTGTATAGACGTATGGCGAACTCTCATCATACAATGACATGAAGGATTTAGATTCCGATTTACCGTCAATATAGAGATAGTAACGTGGGTGGAGCAGTTCAGTTCCGTTCACATGAGCCGGGTACGCATTGTCAATACCGCCAAACCGATAGAAGCCGTTTATTACAAACTTATATTCTCCTGCCGGCATATTTGAAAGGATTTGGTAAGTGTTGAATGTCGTGTTGAAGAACTCGGCTACGTTACCATTGGTATTAGAAAAGTTGCCCGTCCAGCCTTTCTGTCCTTCTGAGAAGTCAGGATTGATAATCTTATCTGTGATGTCCTGCCAACCTTCATCGTCCGTTGTTTTATCGGCGTTGATGTCCTCGCTAACGTTCGTAACCGGAATACGGAGTACGCTCAGTGAGTAGGCCGGAACGTTGTAGGTGAATCCTTTGTCGTCTTTGCTGTCAGGTGTGAAAGTAGAAGATTTGGGACTTACGACAAATTGGTTTTGCATGATGTTTTCATCATTGCCACTGCCACTTGTAAGAACGTCTAATTTGACGGCGCCATCCAACTCAAAATCAGCGAAATTAAGACTCGTTTCCTGAGCTGCACCGTAGGGGTTTATCAGTTTTACAATGAGTTCGTCCTCTGCCTCATTAAGAGCGGCACAAGTGAATACTTTTTTGGTGTTAATCAAGCCTACCTGATGGTAGAGGGAGTCGCCGATGTAACAATATACTTGATCGCTTGACTTGACTATTTTCAGACGGTATTTTTCTCCTGTATTGATACTGCCGCCCTTTTCTGCCAAGATTTGTTTAACACCATCCACGCATTGTTCTACTGCGTGTCGTGTGTTGTTCCATCCACCTATGTTCCACCAAACATAGTTGTTGGGGTCGTTGTAGCTGAAAGCGATGAGAAAACCTTCGGCACCACTGTTCTTAGTGGCGTCAAGTTCAATGGTACAATCCTCACCGGTCAAGTTATAACAAACATTACAATTACCGTACATTGTAGAACTTGTTTGGTTCAATGCACCATTGTTGATGTTCCAAGTACCGCCCGTAGCATTCCAATCCAATTGGTAAGCATCGGCATCGGAGAAGTCGGTAGAGTAAGTTTCCACCCCGTCCTTGTCCTTTACGACGATGTTGTCATAGGTCACGGAAGTACCCCATGAACTCAATCCAAAGTGAGTGTCACGAACATTATTGGTATTGCCCTTTTCTTCCCAGGTGATGTTTTGGTGTCCCAAATGGTTTGCCATCAGTTTCTGTACCCAATAGCCCGGTGTGCCAAAGGCAGAGTAAGAATTGAATCTTATCATGTCGGGCATCCATGGCCATGCGTGGTTCTCATTACAGAATAGAGGAGCGTATGATGCCATGACGCACACATCGGAGTTGCGTTCCATACCTGCCATGTAAATAGCCTCGGCAAGTGCAGCATTGAGATTACCCCATGAACCGAAGTCACTCGTTACGGCGTACTCACCGGCATATACCTTATAACCATTGCGGTTGTAAGTGTCGTATTTGTTATATTGACGGCGGAACCATTCGGTACTTCTGTAGTAATGCTCATCTACAATCTCAACAGGGTTGCCGTTTCTCCATGTCGGGTCGTCAGTAGCCCATGACTCTACGTTACCGATTAGAATCATATCCGGATATTTCTCCTTGATAGCCTTATAAAAAGCAGCGTATCGCTCTGCGTAATGGTCGCTCATGTCGCCGTTATCCCAAGAGATGAAGTTGTAGTTCTCGTTACCGATTTCAAGCAGTCGCAAGTTGAACGGTTCGGGATGACCATTCTCAGCGCGTAGTTTGCCATAAGGGGTAGTAATATCTCCATTGGCGTATTCAATGGCGTCGAGCGCTTCTTGGATGTACTCGTCTATGTCGGTGTAGGGTTGGAACCAACCGTGTCCTAATCCTATATTACATACGAAAAGCGGTTCTGCGCCGAGGTCCTCAGAGAATTGCAGCATTTCATGATAACCGAATCCATCGCTCACACGGTATCCCCAATTGACGTTCATGTGACCGGGACGTTCCTCGATAGGACCTATTGTCTTTTTCCATTCAAAGCGGTTGGTCTTGTCATTCTGCCAAGTGCCTTCAACGTAACAACCTCCGGGAAAACGTACGAATCTCGGAGTGAGCGTTTCCAACATCTCTGCCAAGTCTTTGCGACAACCATTTTCTCTATTTTTGTAGGTAGGTGGCATCAGACTAACGACATCCAAGTAAATAACCATCTTTTCTAAGCCCTTTATTGCTAACCAACCTTTGGTATTGCTTGCTGTGGCTGTGATTTTGACGGTATATTTTTGCCATTCCGATGTCAGTGCGATGTCGAACTCAGTCCTTCCTAAATTCTCGAAACCATCGTTTTGTAACTCAGCCCACATCTTACCGGAATAGGTGCCGTCGGTCTTAGCCCAAAAAGTCAGGGTATAAACTTCATCCTTTACGATATTCATGCCCCAAAAGCCCTCGTTGCGAATACCGGCATTGTATTCATTGATATTGACTTTCAATGCAAATCCTTGTTGGGCGTTTAACAAACCCGTGTTGACAAGAGAGAATCCCATATCTCCAAGTCCCCACCAACAATCCGCATTGGTGGCGTTGTCCTCAAACGAACGGTTGCGGATAAGTTCTGCATAAAGACCACCGTCGCCACCATGGTTGATTTCTTCATAAAAAATACCGTAGTGCAGATTACTAATCTTTGGACCTCTTTTAGCTGTTGAGAATGTCAGTGACGGTTGAGCGAGGATGCCACTCACCATGCAACTTAACAATACAAGAAGTGTGCTTTTCAATGTTAAACCTTTCATATTA
Organism: Paraprevotella sp.; assembly: GCA_017937925.1. Classification (GTDB taxonomy): domain Bacteria; phylum Bacteroidota; class Bacteroidia; order Bacteroidales; family Bacteroidaceae; genus Paraprevotella. The sequence goes on from JAGBCQ010000019.1 coordinate 52,142, forward strand.
TGTTTCAATCTTAAAATTTGTTTGCTACAAAAGTATTGAAATACTCTCAAAAAATATGAGAATAATCGTTCATAGATTTGTATTTATCTTGCAAAGATGGGCGAAACCCTTTACTTTGACTTTCTGAAAGCACCCGGTGTAACTCCAAATTGTTTCATAAAGCAGTTGGTGAAGTAGGAGACGCTGGAGAAATTTAACTTTTCAGAAATTTCCTTGATGCTGATATTCTCTTCTTTCAATAGCTTAGCTGCAGTTTTGAGGCGACACAGACGGATGTAATCATTAGGAGCTAATGAAGTCAGACCTTTCATCTTACGGTATAGGGTAGAGTTACTCATCGCCATGTAATCGGACAAGGTATCAACAGTAATGTTTTCGAATATATGTTGGTTGATGAATGTGTCCAATTTCTTAAGAAATTCGTCCTCAACTTTATTGGAACCAACATCCGTTATCATAGCATACGGAGAATGTATGAAGGTATCTCTTAACAACTCTCTACTGTGAATCAAATTGGAAATTTGCGCTTTCAAGTGTGCAGTTGAGAATGGCTTTTCTATATATGCGTCCGCCTTTGTGTTGAGAACGTCAATGTGGTCCTGCATGGAGACCTTAGCAGTCAGCACGATGACGGGAATGTGTGATAAACGAATATCGTTTTTAATTTCTTTACACAACGTAATACCGTCCATTACCGGCATCATCAAGTCTGTAATGACCAATTGAATGTTTCTATTGTGAAGTAGGCGTAATGCTTCTTCTCCGTTATCTGCTTCATAAACATTGTACTTCTCTTGTAACTCTTCAGCGATGAAGTTTCTTAAATCTGTTTCGTCATCAACAAGTAAAATGTTCCGTTTGTCATTGGACTTTGAATAGGGTAGTTCATTCTTTATGTCGTTCCCCTCTTCATTAGAACTTGGTATCTCGGAGACGTTTCGATGTTGAATGGGTAATTCCAATACGAATGAATTGATGTCCTTAACCTTATTGTCAAGGTAGAACTTTCCGTTAGTAAGTTCAGCCAACGAGCGAATAAGAGGCAACCCTAAACCGGAACCATTGATAGGAGATTGTATGTTATTGTAATAGTATTGTACAAATGGTTTAAAGATTTCCTCTTCTTGTTCTTTCGGTATTCTGATGCCGTCGTTAGATATTCTGATAGAGAGCATTTCATGATTCCCGTCATGAGTCACCTCGGTGCTGACCCAAACTCGGTTTTGGCAGAATTTATAGGCATTAGCCAACATGTTGCTTATCATTTTAATGACGGCTTCTTTATCAGCTACTACCATGACGGTGTTCTGGTGTAGATTGATAGAAACATTTACCCCCTTTTTTACGGACAAAGGTGAAAAGTTGTCGCATATCTCCTTGATGATATGATTGATGTCAAGTTCAGTGAAGTTCATCAACATCCGTGAGGATTCAATCTTCCTGAAATCAAGGAGCTGGTTGACAAGGTCAAGGAGTCGTTTTGTATTGTTCCGCAATATTTGAACGGTCTTGTCCCCGTTGTCTTGCAATTTGTCTATACATCCCATGATAAGTGTCAACGGAGTGCGAATTTCATGGGTAATGGTTGTAAAGAAACTGATTTTGGCTTGCAGTATCTCGCTCTGCTTTTGTGCTTGCAAATCCTTGATTTGTAACTGGTGACGTAAGGATGTTCGTCTTCTGTACCATCTTATTGTAAAATATAGCAAGATGATAAGAACCAACATATATATAAGGTATGCAATCGGATGTTTCCAATAAGGTGGCGTTATGGTTATGACCAGCGTCGTCGGTTCGCCTTCCCATATATTGTTTTGGAATGAAGCTTGAACTTCCAGAATGTAAGTGCCGGGAGACAGTCCTGCAAATTGAATGCGCTGAGAACCTTTGCTGAGAGTCCAATCTTGGTCTTTGCCTTTTAACCGGTACCTATACCAAATAAATCCGAGAGAAGAATGGGACGTTGTTGAAAAGTCCAAACTAAATGAGGCTTGATGGTGATTGAGGATAAGTGTGTCTTTAACGTATCCACTTTCGAAATCTGTAGTCTTGAAACCCGTAAACAACACCTTGGGAAGTTTGATGTCTTCTTGAACAATTTCCTTTGGTTGCATATAAATGAGACCTTGGTACGTTCCGAAAAAAAGATCGCCGCTTCCACTCTTATAGGCGGATGCGAAATTAAACTGCGAAGTTGGAAGTCCATTCTCCCCCGTGAGATGAGCTACTGCCCCCTTCCTATTATCGTAACAATATAATCCGTCAGATGTTGAAATCCAAAGCCGACCGAGATAATCTTCCTTGATAGAACAAACACTGAAGTTGTCTTGTCCCTTTTCGGATAAGACAATAGGCGTTGTCATACTTTTCTTTTCATTATATAAGTACAACCCTGTGCCGTTTGTACCAATATAAAGGTTATTGTTTGAATCCTCATAAATAGTTCCTATCCCAAAACGTGAAAAGGAGGTCTTTTCAGCGATAAATTGATGTCCATTATTACTTAACTTGTACAAACCGTCACTAAACGTTCCAATCCAGATTTGTCCCTCAGTATCCTTATACATTGTGTGAATAAAATAGTAATCTACGCCGGGGACTTTATATGCAGATTTGGTCTTTTCGTTAAGATAAAACAGACCTGAGAACGTTCCTAACAGGAGTTCGCCGGAATTGATTTTAAGAATACATACGACGTTGTTGGTGTTGAGGTATGGGTATTGATTGACAATTTCTAATGTTTCGCAGTTTACTTTCAGTAGTCCGTTCATGTAAGTCCCGACCCACATATTATCGCCATCAATACATAAGGATTGGATGTTGACAACTTTTGTTCCATTGTGTAACAGCGTCTTCATGCGGAAATCACGAGTTTGCAAGTTAAACTTAGCAAGTCCGCCGTCCTCTGTTCCTATCCATAAATTCCCTTTATGGTCGGGATGAATTTCTCGGATAATATTGGCTTCGACAACATTTGTCTTTTCGTTGAGAGGCAGATATTGGTGGATGGTTCTCTTATTGTTAAATATGTGGTTCAATCCACCAAAGAAAGTACCTACCCAGCAACCATTGTCTTTATCCAATAATAAAGCGTGAATGGCATTGTCCGATAGAGAATTCTGGTTGGTATAATCTTTCTTAAATGACTTGACAAGTTTGCAAAGCGGTTCTTGATTAAAGTTGATTTTATATACTTTGACTCCTTGCTCGGTACCAATCCAAAGATGGGAGTCTTGACTGTAAGCCATACAATGAATTGTAATCGGCTCTTCGTCCTCTTTGCTGTCTATTAGTAGGGTGCTCTTTTTCTCAGAAGGAGAGAATATTTTAACGCCCTTTTTATTTGTTGCAACGGCAATCTGTCCATTGTCGCATTCCTCAAGAGCAACCAAGAACGCATGGTGTTTCTTATCATCTTCGTCCAATATCGGGATTTTGATAAAATCTTCCTTTGCCGCATCAAATTTACAAAGAGAACCATCGAAAGCTGTTGTCCATATTGTGCCATTTCGTGTTTGAATGATGTCAGAAGACCTATAATCCGGATAACTCTTTACGATGCCGGTTGACGTGTTAAGGCGCATAAGCGCAGTGGCTGATATAATCCAAATATCACCGTTTTTATCTTCCATTATTTTTGTGATCGCCGCAATGTCATGAAGTGTTTCGTCCTCCATGTGGTGAAACGTTTCTTTTTGCGGGTCAAACATGAATAGAGTGCATGATGTACCAATCCAGATTTTCCCGGTTCTTGATGTGCAAAGTGATGTAATGCGATAATCGTCTTTGTTTTCTGCACCTCCCATGCGTGGAACCGAATAATGTCTTATATGTGAACCGTCGTATCTGTCAAGACCGTGTGATGTACCAACCCAAATAAAGCCATTGGCATCCTGTGCGATGCTATGAACAGATAGATTTGACAAACCTTCCGCTTTCCCACAACGGTGGATGACGTGAGTTGTTTCGCAAAAACTGTCAGTCGTTGTGCAAAAGCCTATGATAAGTGCGACAAGTAGGTATCTAAGTATATTCATACAGAGTGTTTCTTTTTGCAAAAATAAGAAATCCAAGAGAAGATAAAGTGAATCTATCGTTCATTTTATTTCGTTTTTCTGTCAAGGAACAAAAAAAACAGTCAACTCGTTTCGGTTTAGACCAAATCTAATTACTTTTGTGTTGTAACCAAAAACTATAATACTATGATGAAATCAAGATTTATGTTTGTATGTATGTTGCTATGTTCTTTTTTGTTGAACATAACTGCACAAAGAGAAATTAAATTGACCTGTGATGTTCCTTATAATGACGTAAGTCCATCGTGCGTTTTGGATATTGCTGAACCTGTTTGGAATCAAGAAGGTGGTTTAAGACCAGCCATTGTCCTTATACATGGCGGAGGCTGGAGCGCGGGTTCAAAGAGCGACATCGTTTTTCGTAATCTATTGATTGATTATGCACTGCAAGGGTACGTCACCCTATCGGTGGAGTATCGGTTTAATCAGGAAGCGGCTTTCCCGGCATGTATTCAAGATGTGAAGTGTGCAATAAGATGGTTAAAGGCACATGCCAAAGAATTGAAGGTGGATTCTGAACGAATCGGTTGTACAGGTCACTCAGCAGGAGGCCATTTGGCTTTGATGATGGCGGTATCATCTGATAATGCTGATTTGGAGGGCGATGGCCCGTGGCGTGAGTTCTCAAGCAGTGTTGCATGTGCCGTTGGTGGTGCGCCTCCCACTGAAATAGGTAATCCTAATATTCCATGGGCACAGCATCCGGAATGGTGGCCTATAGGTTATATTAAGGCTGGGCAACCTCCGCTTTTGTTATTACAAGGAAGTGAAGACCCACTGGTGCGTCCGCATCTGACGGATGACTACGTCAATAAAATGCGCCAAGCCGGTTCGAACGTAGATTATATTAAGGTGTCCGGTAATCATGATGTGGCATACAATGCAAGATTAGAATATACGAAACCAGCGATGGATGCATTCTTTGCCCGTCATTTGAAGAATAATTCCTCGAACCAGCAAATCGTGAAGGTGAAAGTACCGGAGAATGGCGGTAGCGGAAGGTATAAAGCATTTGCCATAACAGAAAAGTCTTTGCCCGATTTTGTTGTTTACCGCCCGGTTGATATCAATAGGGTTATACATCGTGAAGGCAAACTTCCCGTAATGGTTTATGCCAATGGCGGATGTATGAACACTTCGGTACATGTAGAGAAAATGTTGACGGAGATAGCTTCGCATGGCTATATTGTCATAGCCATAGGAGAAATGCAGAACTATCCTCACGATCGTAAAGAAAATTCTACACCGGCGTCTATGTTAGTTGATGCGATGAATTGGATTGTAGAAAGAAATGCGGATTCAACAAGTGTATATTATAATAAGGTGGATATAGACAAGATTGCCGCAGCCGGTCATTCGTGTGGAGGAGCGCAAGTGTTGGCAGTTGCAAATGACAGTCGTATTAAGACTTACTTAATTCTGAATGCCGGTATGGGGGATATGATGATGGCCGGTGCAAGTAAAAAATCCTTGAAACAATTGCATGCACCTATTATATATATGATAGGCGGAAAAGATGATATAGCCTATACCAATGCTCGTAAGGATTATGCTGCAATCAAGAAAGTTCCGGTAGTGTTTGCAGATATGCCAAAGGCAGGACATGGTGCGACTTTCGCTCAACCTTTTGGAGGAGATTTTGCAAAAATGTGTATTCGTTGGATGGACTGGCAATTGAAGGGACGTGAACAGAATGCCAAGTTGTTCCTTGAAGCTGATTTAAAAGACTTCCCCGAATGGACAATGGAATCAAAGAATTTTAAAAATAACTAGTGAGCGGTTATGAATAAATATTTAGTATTATTTCTGAGTGCTTGCCTATTATTACAAACTCCCAACGTTATAGGTAATACATTACAAGATGAATACGTCAATGAGAACTCAGAGTCAGAAGTATGGATTCATAGTGGCTCACGACGTATTTATGGAGTGTTGAGTCGTCCAAAGTCGGTGAAGGGTAAATGTCCGTTGGTGATTATTGCACATGGATTCAATGGAACTCATCATTTCGGCAAGAATTACTTCAAACCTTTAAACGATATGGGGTATCAATGTTTTTCATTTGATTTTCCTTGTGGGTCGGTAAATAGTAGGAGTGATAATAATACGATGGAGATGTCCGTACTTGATGAGGTCAATGATTTGAAGACTATTATCAGGTATTTCAAGGAAACTCCGAATTCTGATGTATCCGATATTGTAGTGATTGGAGAAAGTCAAGGTGGTTTGGTTGCTGCTTTGACGGCTTCTGAGATGCGTAAAGAAATTAAAAAACTGATATTGGTATATCCTGCATTGTGTATTCCCGATAATTGGAATTCACGTTATCAGGATGTCGCTGCGATTCCGGATACTACACGGTTGTGGAATGTACCTATGGGAAAGCGTTTCTTTATGGAACTTCGTGATATGAAAGTGTTTGATGCCATTGCGAAGTTCAAACGACCTGTCTTAATAATTCAAGGTGATGCCGACCGGATAGTGTCGTTAGAGGATTCGCGCAGAGCGGTGGAGTTGTATAAAAAAGCGCATTTACATATTATACCGAATGCTGGTCATGGGTTTAAACCTCATGAGTTTAGAGAGTGTGTTGAGCAAATACAGCATTTCTTGAACAGTCATTAAAGAGATAATAAACGTACCCCCGAAGTTAAACTAGTGATGTTGACTTCGGGGGTTATGTTATGTGTGGTTTGTTTATAACTTGTCCTGAATGTTGCAGTCGCACTCTTTTAATACCAACAAGCATTTGTTAATGTCGGTGGGACGGATGATGACATTTGCCAAATCGCCTTCGGCAAAAGCATACATGTATTCAATGAATATTTGATTCTCTGCCAAATGATCAAGGATGACGGATAAAGAACCGGCAACATTGGGACAGTTAATCCAAACAACATCGGTCAGCATTACAGCAAAGTTCTCATTACGCAAAACGTCCACAGCCTTATCAACTTCAGAAACAATCAGTCGTAAGATGCCGAAATCGGTAGTTTCCGCCATGCTGAACGCGTGCATATTGATGCCATGCTTACCTAATATTTTAGTCACTTCGTTGATTCTTCCGGTTTTGTTCTCAAGGAAGATAGATAATTGTTTGATGGTCATATTAAGAACGTTTTTATTTCAAAATTCGTTTGTCAATCACGTGCTTGCCTTTTCCTTGGCTGCGCTCAATACTGTTGGGTTCCATTAGTTTCACGTCGGCACTGATGGAAAGTACACTCTTAAGTTTGTCGCTCAGAGCCTTCTTCATATTTAGCATACGACCAATATCGTCGCTGAAGAAGTCCTTGCGAACTTCAACTTGTACTTGAAGCGTATCTAAGTTATTGATGCGGTCAACAACCAACATATATTGAGGTTCAAACTCAGGCATTTCCAAAATGACGCTTTCAACTTGCGACGGGAATACGTTGATGCCTCGAATGATGAGCATATCGTCACTGCGTCCGACAATACGTCCCATACGAACGGATGTTCTTCCGCATTCACATTTCCCGTCATGTAGTGTGCAGAGGTCTTTAGTGCGGTAACGGAGTAGGGGCATACCTTCTTTGGTAAGGGTGGTAAATACCAACTCGCCTTGTTCGCCATAAGGTAACTGTTCCAATGTGTCGGGATTGATAATCTCAGGATAGAAATGGTCTTCGTTGATGTGTGAACCATTTTGCATTTCACATTCGTATGAAACGCCCGGTCCCATGATTTCACTTAAACCATAAAGATTGAATCCTTTCAAGCCAAGACGTTCCTCAATCTCCTTACGCATATTCTCTGTCCATGGCTCAGCACCGAATGCGCCGATTTTCAGACTGATGTCATCTTTGCTAAGTCCCATCTTCTCGAGCGTCTCAGCCAAATAGAGAGCATACGAAGGCGTACATGCTATGCCTGTTATATTGAGGTCTCTAATCAGTCGGATGTGTTTCTCTGTGTTACCGGTGGATGTGGGTATTACTGTCGCACCTAAATTCTCAACGCCATAGTGCGCTCCAAGACCTCCCGTAAACAATCCATATCCGTAACTTACGGAGAATGTGTCGCTGCGTGTTACACCGTAGGCTGTCAGTGCGCGTGCCATCACTTCCGACCATACTGCCAAGTCTTTGCGTGTATATCCTACAATGGTGGGGTTGCCGGTTGTGCCGGAAGAGGCATGTACGCGTACAATTTCGGACGGAGGTGCAGCCTGCAGACCATAAGGATAATTGTCACGAAGGTCTTGCTTTGTGGTGAAAGGCAGTTTGACGATGTCGTCAATACTTCTGATGTCTTCAGGAGATATATCCATCGCTTGCATCTTATTGCGATAGAAGGGGACGTTATGGTACACGTATGTTACCAATTTCTGAAGTCGCTTACTTTGCAGTGCGTGCATTTCGTCGCGACTCATGCTTTCTTTGTTAGGATTCCAAATCATGCTTTATTTAGTTTATCGTGGTTATTCTTTGGGATGATCTTCATGGAAGGCTTTCATGCGTTCTTCCATGACATCGTATAGTTCTTCTTTCATGCGAGAGGTGCAAGCTCTCACGCCTTGTTGCTCGCTACCTGTCGTTGATAAGGATATACTGCTGACTCCATAGTATAATAGTTCTTTCAAGAGTTCGCCGCCACTCATATCTCCATAACCGATAGTAAAGAAGAATCCGTCGCCAACGGCTTGCGTCACATCATAGTCGTAAACGATGTGGAAACCGTTATCTGTAAATATCTTTTTCATTCTTTCTGCTCTTCGGGCATATTCTCTGGTATCTTCCACGAAGTTGATAGTTCCTTCAGTTGAGAGACGTAGCATTTCGGCATACGCATATTGTGTAGATGCAGTGCATCCGGATGTTATCATGTAGAGAATGGATGCGATAAGAGTTTGTCCAAAAACACCAGCATCGTGGTAACGCTCCGCAAGGGCGGGGAAGTGACGCTCAAACAAGTGGTCGCTGATGCAAGTCAAAGCCATGCGCTGTCCTGCATAACTGAATATCTTTGAAGCAGAAAGCATCAGTATGTAGTTGTCTGTATATCGTGCGACCGTTGGAGCGTAAGGCGGTTCAAAAGGATGTCCCATGTCGTGACGGAAGTCCATGCAGAAGTATGCAAGGTCTTCCATGACAATGACATCGTACTTTGTTGCCATTTTACCTATGATAGCCAGTTCCGCTTCCTCTAAGCAAATCCATGCCGGATTGTTCGGGTTAGAGTAGATGATGGCTGCAATATCCCCTTTACTAAGTATGCTGTCTAATTTGTCTTCCAGTGCAATCCCACGATAGTTGTATATATCGAACTCCTCCCATTCTGCACCAATGATGCGGAGCTGAGATTTCTGAATGGGGAAACCGGGGTCAATGAAAAGGACTTTGTTCTTTCCCGGTGTACGGTGCGTGCAAGCAATGAACGAACCAAATGAGCCTGCCACACTACCAACCGTCGGGACGCATGAACGAGCGGAGATGTCTATGTTAAGGAATGCTTTGATAAAGCGTAATGCTTCGTTTTTAAGTTCCGGAATGCCGGCAGCTGCAGGATATTGTGAACCTACGCCACGGTCAAGTGCAGCCTTTTCTGCTTCCACGCCATAGTGATTAACCGGAAGTCCGGGTGAACCCTGGTCCATACGGATAAATGGTATGCCGGTCTCCTTTTCTAAATATTGTGCCAATAACAATACTTCTCCGATTGTTGCTGTCGAAAGGTTGGCTATATGTAGCTCACGTGAGGCTTTCTCTACCAATTCTTCGCTGAATATCTTCATCGTTTCTTCGTTTTACAATTATTTCACTGCTGCCAAGCCCAAATCAAATGCAGCCAAATTGGCTTTGACCACTTCTTCACCCTTAATGGCAAAAACGCGTGCTATGCTCTCACGTAATTGTTCGGGACTGAGAATCTCAATAAACTTAGCCGCCATGCCGAGCAAAATGATATTGGCACTTTTGGGCAGGCTGTTTGCTTTGGCTATGTCATCGATAGGAAGACTTACTGTGTGTGGAAGGGATTGGAGTTCAGCAATAATATCTTCTTCGTTAGGGTAATTAGGGATATTCTTGAAAGGATGCGAGGAAGTAATGATACTACCATTTTCATTCAAATATCGAACGTAGCGTAATGCTTCCATCGGTTCCATGGAAATAATCAAGTCGGCAGAACCTTGTTTGATAAGGTCGGAGTAAATAACTTCTGTCGAAAGACGTAAATTGGACTGTACGTCACCGCCACGCTGACTCATTCCATGTACCTCAGCTTGTTTTAAACTCAGTCCGGCTACTGCCGCGGCATCGCCTATGATTGTGGCAATGGTAAGTATGCCTTGTCCGCCAACACCGGCTAATATGATATCTTTTTTCATGATTGTTTAACTCTGTTTTGTCTCACTTTGCGTTTGAGCGTCTGCATACATTCACGGCGTGGAATGATGACGGAGACGCCTTGGTATTCTATCTCTTTGCGCAATATGTTTGTAATTTCCTCCATGTTCTTTGGAAGAGGGACTACTACATGCAGATGTTCCGGTTCGACACCCAATCCCAAACATATAGCTTCGAACTTATTGGTACCGGCAGAATCCTGACCGCCTGTCATGGCAGTAGTGAGATTGTCAGAGATAATGACGGTAATAGGACTATGGTCGTTGATGGCGTCCAACAAACCGGTCATACCGGAATGTGTGAAGGTGGAATCGCCAATCACAGCGATGACAGGATGCGCTCCGGCATCGGCTGCGCCCTTAGCCATAGTAATGGAAGCGCCCATGTCAACACAACTGTCAATGGCACGGAAAGGAGGTAATGCTCCTAGAGTGTAACAACCGATGTCGCCAAAAATACGGGCATCTTTATATTCTGCTGCCACCTTATTCAATGCGTCGTACACATCGCGATGTCCGCAACCTTGGCAAAGGGCAGGTGGGCGTGGCATTACATACTGAGCATCTGCAAATGTCGTAGTTCGTTCAACACCCATGGCTACTCCAACGCTATCAGGAGTTAATTCGCCCATTCTCGGAAGGTCGCCTGTCAGTCTTCCTTTTACCACGTAATCGCTTCCCAATAGCGACTTTATCTGTTCTTCTACAAAAGGTTGACCATCTTCTGCAATCAATAAAGATTCACATTGTCCGGCTAACTCCTTTATGCAAGTTTCCGGCATGGGGTATTGTGAAATCTTCAATACGGGAAAACCTTTTTCTTGCGGACGGTTTTCCATAACATAGTTGAAAGCAATGCCACAAGCAATGATTCCCATAGTCGCCTTGTGATGAGAACTGACACTTTTATTATAAGGTGAAACTTCTGATGAGGCTTGCAACGCAGGTTGCTTATCTACCAGTGATGCATACTGACGGCGAGCATTACCGGGAAGTAACACCCAATGTGTGCGCTCATTGTCAAGATGAAGTGTGTTTTGAGTACGTCTTTCTCCTACAACGACACCCGCACGTGAGTGTGCCAAACGTGTAACGACACGCAACAAAACCGGTAGCTTTAGTTCTTCCGACAAAGAGAATGCGTATGGCATAATGTCATAAGCTTCTTGTTGGGTAGAAGGCTCAAGTATCGGAATCATTGCAAATTTTCCGTAAAAGCGGGAGTCTTGTTCATTTTGGGATGAATGCATAGATGGGTCATCTGCAGCCAAAACCACTACACCTCCGTTTACGCCGGTAATGGCGGAGTTCACAAAAGCGTCGGCAGCAACATTCATTCCAACGTGTTTCATACATACCAATGCGCGTTTTCCTGCGTATGACATACCCAATGCGGCTTCCATTGCCGTTTTTTCATTGGTACACCAACGACTACGCACCTCTGGTGCATGATGTTGAATGTACTCTGTGATTTCGGTCGAAGGCGTTCCCGGATATGCATACACCCCGCTAATGCCGGCATGTACCGCTCCGAGTGCAACCGCCTCGTCACCTAAAAGTAATTTTCTTTCTATCATAATGGTTAGTTTTTCATTTCGTTTAATCGGCATCTTCCAAGACAGGAAATTTTGCTCTAAAAGTTTCAAGTGCCGAGATATCAATCTCGGCTGTCGCCTCACATTCCTCGTTCATGGTGCAGGAGGCAATAGTTTTACCATACGGGTCTATGACAACACTGCCACCGCAATAGTCACATGAAGGGTCGTTACCAACTCGATTAACGCCTGCCACGTAACATTGGTTCTCAATGGCTCGTGCCACGAGTAAGGCGTTCCAAGCTTCAACTCTCGGTGTCGGCCAACTTGCGACATAGAGAATCATATCATAATCTTTATGATTGCGTGCCCAAATAGGGAAGCGTAGGTCGTAACAAATCTCCAATAATATGCGTACACCGCGAAACTTTACGATGACACGACGGTCGCCGGCGGTGAAACGCAAATGTTCGCCACCGTATGTAAATAGATGCTTTTTATCGTAATGTGTTACGTTGCCGTCAGGCGTAACAAAATAAAAACGGTTATAATACTTACCGTTCTCAGTAACTGCTATACTGCCCGCTATGGCCGCATTCGTGTCGGCAGCCTTTTGTTGCATCCACTTCAGAGTGTCGCTTTCCGTACTTTCTGCAATTCCTTCCGGATGTGTACAAAAACCGGTCGAGAACATCTCCGGCAAAACGTATATGTCCGCCCCTGGGTTGCAATCGATGGCAACATCTGCGCGCAAAACGTTCAAAGGTGGATTTGCCCATTCTATGTTGCGTTGAAGTATGGTTATCTTCATTTTGTCAGTTCTTATTGTTCGTTAGTTTATTACGCAAAGATAGTCCTTTTTTCCATTCTGTTCGGTTCTTTACGCATAATATTGCATTTTAACGATAAATTTATCACAATTCAAGGGAAAAAACTATTTATTTGCGCTTTTTGTTGCTTATCTTAAATATTTGTTACACTTTTGTAAGCGTAAAGAAAACACAAAATAAAAAAAGTAAAGATAAATTATGGCGCAGATTAAATTCTACAAGTCCGAAGAACAAGTGCCTTTGGAAATGCACAAAGTGCGTGTAGTTCAAAAACTCTTCTTACCGACAGTTGAAGAACGTGTTAAGAAAATCAACGAAGCAGGAAACAATACATTCTTGTTGCAGAACAAGGACGTGTATATGGATATGTTGACCGACTCAGGTGTGAATGCCATGTCAGACAACCAAGTTGCTGCGATGTTTCAAGCAGACGATTCGTATGCAGGTTCTGAAACTTGCAACCGTTTGATGAAAGTTATTAAGGAAGTGTTCGGCACAGAGTTCTTCTTACCGGCTCATCAAGGACGCGCTTGCGAGAATATTTTGGCTGAGGCTTTTGTTAAAGAAGGTGACGTGGTACCAATGAACTATCACTTTACCACAACTAAGGCGCACATCACTCGCAAGGGAGGTTCTGTGGTTGAGGTAATCAGTCAAAAGGGCATGGTACCGCAAAGCAACGAACCATTCAAAGGAAACTTTGACCTAGAAAAGTTGGAAGCGATTATTAAAGAAGTAGGACCGGAACACGTGCCTTTCGTGCGTATTGAAGCCGGTACCAACTTAATTGGTGGTCAGCCTTTGTCAATGGAGAATATGTTGGCTGTGGCCGATATTTGTCGCAAATATGGCGTATTGTCTGTTCTTGATGCTTCATTGTTGCAAGACAACCTTTATTTTATCAAGACGCGCGAAGAGTCTTGTAAGTACATGAGCATCCGCGAGATTATGCGAACCATCTGCGATCGTATGGACTTGATTTACTTCTCAAGTCGTAAGTTAGGTTTTGCTCGAGGTGGTGCTATCGTTTCTAATAATGAGAAACTGATTATCCGTATGAAGGAGTTTATTCCTTTATATGAAGGTTTCTTAACTTATGGTGGTATGGAAGTGCGCTCAATGGAGGCAATGGCAGTCGGATTATTGGAGACGCTAGATGAGGACATCATCAGTCAAGGGCCAATCTTTATTGAGCATTTGGTAAAAGAGTTGGACGCATACGGTGTACCGATGATTTTGCCTGCCGGTGGTCTAGGTGCGCATATCAATGCGATGGAGTTCTTGGAAGGAATGCCGCAGAAGAATTATCCTGCAGGTTCATTGGCAGCAGCTCTTTATATTGCAGGTGGTATCCGTGGTATGGAACGCGGAACATTGTCCGAACAGCGTGAACCGGACGGAACGGAACACTTTGCCGAGATGGAGTTGGTACGTTTGGCTTGCCCGCGTCGTGTATTCACCTTGTCACAGATTAAGTATTGTGCTGACCGTGTTAAGTGGTTGTACGACAACCGCGAACTTATTGGAGGTCTGCGTTGGATAGAGGAACCCAATGTATTGCGCTTCTTCTTCGGTCGCCTTGTTCCTATTGACGATTGGCAAGATAAGTTGGCTGCCAAGTTCCGTGAAGACTTCGGTGACAGTTTGTAAAATCATTGCATCCCTCTAAGGATGTCAAAATAAAATAGAGGCACGCTAAGCAATAATCTGCTGCGTGCCTCTATTTTTATTCAATAAGGTGTTCTACCCGCAATGGAAGTAGCGGTTCACCAGTTTGAGCATTTCTTCTTGATTGTCATTGATGTCGGCACGGAGTGTTCTGTCACCGTATGAGCGCAGACGCTTGATGATACCGTCTATCATGGCGGGACTGAACACATTGTACTGTTCAAAGACTGTGCGCTGACGTTCTAGGCAGTCGGCTGATGCCTCACAACTGTCGGGCAGTTGTGCCAAGTCATTCAATCGGTCGGCATTCTCCTTTTGGTGGATGTTCACATTGACGTAAGTTTTTTCTGCTATCTCCAACGCATTCTCCAACTCAAATCCATGGCGACAAGCCACAGCGAGTCCGGCAATGAGTTGATAGATGTCGGCAGACCCGTCCGGTGAGCGCATTTCAACCGTTTGTTTCTGAGAGGTGTCGTAGTTGCTCTCACTCTCCAATGGATTGGCTATTTGACACATATCGCTCTTTGCCGCCCAGCCAAGTGGTACACGAACGAGGACTGAACGGTTGCGGTCGCCCCAACAGATGTTGGTGGGCGCTTCCTGATGTGGAACAAGACGGAAGTATGAAGTGGGATTGGTGTTGCCGAAAGCGGTAATTGAAGGTGCCAACTCCATCATGCCGGCAATGGCACGGCGTGCTGTTGTGGAAAGAACCCCACCATCGAGCATCTGATTCTGCCCGTCCTTGACGATGCGCATATGGATGTGGAGTCCCGATCCTGCTTTTCCTGCCGTAATCTTCGGTGCAAAAGTGATGTTATAACCCAACTTGTAGGCAAGGTTGCGGATAATCCACTTCGCAATCATCAGTTGATCGGCGGCGTCTTCGGCATTAACCGGTAAGAACTCTATTTCATTTTGTTCATATATCATCCCGTCAATGGTAAAGTTTCCCACTTCGGAATGTCCGTATTTGATTTGTCCGCCGGCTTGAGCGATGTATGCCATGCACTGTGTGCGGAACTCGTTGAACTTTGCGTATGGAGCGGACTCATGATAACCCTTTTGGTCGGTCGCCGGGAACATGGTCGTGTCAGGGGCGATGACATAATATTCCAATTCGCCCATGGCTTGGAATTGCATGCCGGTGACATCATTGAAGGCACGACACGCCTTGCGAAGGGTGTTTTCCGGTGAACTCTCAAGTGGTTCGCCGTCCTTGTTGAAATATGAACAGAGCATGGAAATGGTAGGAATCTCTGCAAATGGGTCAAGGAATGCAGTGCTGAATCGCGGTAGGACGTAAAGGTCGCTACTTCCGGCTTCGATAAAAGGGAAGAGACTGCTACCGTCCACACGTTCGCCACAAGTGAAAATGGCATCGAGATAAGCCAAATTGTTGATGACGAAGTTCAGTGTTTTCAAACGTCCATCGCCTGCGGGGTACATAAAATTGACCATGCGGATGTTGTTCTCCTTGATGAAACGGACGATATCCGCTTTCGTAAATTCCTTACAGGGTTTTCCGAGATAAGCAACGAGCTTGTTCGGATTCAATTCAAGTTCTTTGTTCATATTGTGATGTATTATTTTCATTTTTTGATTTAAGGTTCTACAAATATAATGACTTTTATCAGTATGTAATGTTCTATCGTCAAAAAAAGTTAAGAGGAACAATCATTACGCCCATTTATGGCGTTAAGTCCTACTTTGATACCACAGCGACGAACATTGTCGAAAGCGATGTCGTGACGCATGGCGAGGGGTAGGGGAATGTCAATGTCATTGACGCATAGCACAGATGAAAAACCGCAGTTGTCAAGCTCAGCGCATTCTTCTACTATACCGCCGATAGCGATAACCGGAATATTATGTTTCCTGGCTCGATGCAGTATGCCGATAGGAGCTTTGCCCATAAGTGTTTGGCGGTCTAGTTTCCCTTCGCCGGTAACAACGAGGTCGCAATCCTTAATCGTGTCTTCAAAACGAATCGTATCTAAAACCATATCGATGCCGGACTTCAGTTGTGCGTTAAAAAATGCGACAAGTGCCGCGCCGACACCTCCGGCAGCACCGCCACCCGGAATGGTAGAAACGTCTTTGCCATTAAATTGTCGGATGATGTTGGCAAAGTGTCGTAACCCATTGTCCAACTCACAAACCATGGCAGGCGATGCGCCCTTTTGAGGCGCAAAAACATGGGCGGCACCATTGGTCCCCCAAAGCGGGTTGTCAACATCACAAGCCACTGTGATTTGTGTCTCAGAGAGTTGCGGAAGAACTTGGGTGTCGTCAATTTTATGGATATGTTGAAGAACCTCTCCACCGCCAATAAGTTCGTTCCCTTCAATATCAATAAATCGGTGTCCTAATGCACGCAACAAACCAACACCCGCATCGTTGGTGGCACTGCCGCCGATGCACATTAAAATTTTCTTGCATCCCTTGTGTAGCGCATGAGCAATGAGTTGCCCCGTACCGTATGTGTCGGTAGTCATCGGGTTGCGTTCTTCATGCGACAAAAGTGTAAGTCCGCTTGCTGCTGCGAGCTCGATAACGGCAGTGTCGCCTTCTTCGATGATGCCGTAGCGTGCATGAACAGGTCTGCCGATAGGGTCGTTGACGATGACTGTTTCGTATTTTCCACCAACAGAGTCTATCAATGCTTCGAGTGTGCCCTCTCCACCATCGGCTATGCGAACTTTCCTAACAACACAATGAGGAAGGACCGTGTGCAGTCCTTCCTCAAAAGCGTCCGCCACTTCTGCGGAATTGAGTGAGCCTTTGAACGAGTCAAATGCTAATGTTATGTTATTTATTGGCGCACAAGGTAACTTCATGCGACAAAGATAACCATTTCCGACAATTTACTGTTCCACCCAAACCAATTTTTCTGTGTTGTAACCTCGTTTTTGAAGGCGGTCAATGAGGTCACTCACAACATAATAGGGCAATTCCGGTGTGCGACTCAATATCCAAAGATATTTGTCAGTACTGCTTCCAACAACGGCATACTGATAGTCCTCGTCCACTTCAAGAACGTAGTAGTCGGAATAAAACCAAAGGAAAAACGACACTTTAAGTTTACCAGGGAAGTGTGTCGGGTCCGGTTGTTTAGCCTTTCCGATGGCTTCTTTCGCTTCACCGTCTTTGATGCCTCGGTTGACGACACTGATTTTGCCATCCTCCCGAAGTGAATAATCCGCAGTGACGTGCGTCATACCGCGTTCAAAACGGTGGTCGTAACGAGCAATTTCGTACCATCGTCCCAAAAAACGGTTGAGGTTGAATGAATTAACTGTGGAATTGTCTATTTCAACTCCCTTTTCTCCGTTGCATGGTGTGCAACCGAACAAGCCCATGAATCCGCTGATGAATGCAAAGGCGCACAAATGTTTCCAAAATCTTTTCATAATGTTTGCGGTTTAGAAATTAAACATACTGACTACCATCGCAGATAGCCTTGATTGTTTTGTATTACATTTGTTGCGACAAATATAAGCGCAATTCACAAAAAGTGTACTTTAATAAAATATAAACAAAGTTACTTTTTACCTTTGTTAATAATATAGATACCGGAAGTTGCTAACAAAGCGGCAATGAGGTACTTCCAATAGAAGGGCTCAGCCAAACAAAGACAAGATGTAATCGCGCCCACCACGGGTATGAGAGAATTGAATATCGCCACCTTGCCCACAGGGTTACAACTAATCAATTTGTTGTAGAGTGTAAATCCAAGCGTGGAGATACCAATGAGCAATGAGAGGATGATGAGGCCATAGGTACTGACGCAAGGAATTGTGCCATCGTAAGCAAGACCGGTTAATATAAGGAGTATGCCACCGCCGGCAAGACTGTAGCCCGTACCAACGAAAATATCTACCCGTTTGCCCAATCCGCGGGTCATCAGTCCGGCAATGGCAGAACAAATAGCATTGAGTATAATCATGCCGTCGCCGAGTAGTGAGAAATTCCCGATACCTTCTCCATTCAAGTTTAATGCTAGAATACCGGCAAAACCAATGACACATCCTAGAATTTTACGGACTGTGAGTTGGTCGCTTTTGAAAAAGGCACATGCAAACAAAACCAGAAGAAATACTCCCATCGAATTAAGAATAGCGGCGCGAGCACCTTCGCTATGCGATAACCCAATGTAGAAAAAGGCATAGTGAAGCGTCGTATTTACAAGAGCGAAAGCAAACAGGTAAAGCCAATTTATGGGTTTGGCTACACCGAATTTTCTATGTGAAAGTAGTGCAACCAATAGAATGATACAGCCTGAAATAGCGAATCTGATACCGGCGAACAACATCTTACTACCCATCATTTCCTGTGTGATGCCAAATTCGCTGAATCCCAACTTAATGAGCGGATATGCCCATCCCCATGCAATAGCTGCTGTTAGGGCAAACAGTGTGACCCACACAGGACGTTGAAATATACCGGGTTGTGATGTCTTCATTTCCTCTATATAGATTCTCGTTTTAATATCTTTTGAAGACTACTATTATCGCAGTCTGTCGTAAAACTTGGCAAAGATAGTCCTTTTATCGGAAAATACGTGTGTGCTTTTTTGTTTTAATTTCAATTTTTATTCGAGGTTTTCGCTAATTATAAATCTAACTTATATCTTTGTCGTGTTAATGGAATTCACAAGTCTTAAACAAGAATATTCAATTCTTGAAGACGTGATGAAACAAGGTGTTCAAAGGCGAAGGGTGGTAATAACTTACGAAACTTAAGGAGTAGGGAAGAGTGCCATTGACGAAATAAGGACTTGTGAATCAATTCATAACAATAGTAATAACAGTAAATGAATTATTAAACATCAGAAATTATGGAAACGAAAGCACTAGTATTGCAAGTAATGAAGGAGGCAGGAGCGCCATTGAATGCAGGTAAAATAGCCGAATTGAGCGGACTAGACCGAAAAGAGGTTGACAAGGCGATGAAGCAACTCAAGGATGAAGGCGCAATTGTATCACCGGTTCGTTGTAAGTGGGCGCCGGCAGAGTAAAATGTACTACAAAATAGAGTCACAGTTGCTTTTTGAGGAGTCTAACCGGTCAACCAAAATCAAGGCGACACACACACTTTTAGAGTGAAATATGGTGAAACATCATGTTTCACTCTGAAATCCGCGTTCACAAAGGGTTTCTGGCGCATAATGAAACATGAAACATGAAAAAGTTTCTAGTGTATAACGCGCGCGTGCGCGAAAAGTATGTTTCATGTTTCACTCATGTCCATCCGACCTGTCCTTTCGTCGCAAAAACGCAAGACGTCCGTCATCAAAACGCAAGACGTCTGTCGTCGCGACGTCGGACGTCCGTCAGTTGGGTGGTTTCATCAACTCTCGTTCGTAAGTGCAAAAAGTGGAAGTTGGAGAGATTAAATAGTTTGACACGTTTCTCTGTAACTTACGAATGCTCGGAATGCTAGATAAAATTCACCATTTATGCAAAAAGGAAAAATTAAGTCCTAGCGAATATTTTTGTCTTAATAAACTTGATTAAGAAGAAAAGAAGAAAATGCACGTGAAAACTAGTTGCAATTAACTTATGAAAATAGAAGAAGCCATATTATACTGCCTTGCAAGCCAAAACCGAGGAATGCGAACGGAACAGATTGCAGAGATGATCAACCGCCAACGCTTACATATCCGTAAGGATGGGCAACCTGTTTCATCCAATCAGGTTTATGCGGTAATTTGCCGCTATCCCGATATGTTTACAAAGGCAGAAGGGCGGATTATGTTGATGATATAAATGTAACCCAATATAGGTTTAGGATTTTTTGTTTATACAATAAAGATAATTTATGCTATGATATATTTGAAATACTTCCAGTTGATGTCTCTCCGTGATGAGGAAACTTTTCGATGCAGAAAGCGCCAGACTCAATCTTTCCACCAGGAAACTCCCACATACCCTCAAACTCGTCATATCCTCGTTGAGTGGTAAAATAGGCCCCGTCTTTATATATAACTGCAGCAACAACCTCTATGACTTTCATAATATTTCTGTTTTGCCTGCATGCATAGGCTGCTACAAACTGTAATAGTACTTCTTTATCTTCTGCGCCATCAGTGCACGGCGTTTTTCGAGAAACTCCGCATAGCGAGTGTGGTCCATATCAAACACATCTTCTGGCACACAGTTCACCTCCAAATTGCGTTTTAACCCCTCAATCTCTGTAATGGAACCACACTTAACAACCTTCGTTTCGCATTGCTCTCGTGCTACACGGAAATAATCTATCGGTGCTTGCTTGCCAATCGAAACATTCACGGGGCGGTCAAGGTAGGCGTAATTAGCCTCTTGGTTATATTGATTTTTCTCGAAGCCATTATCTTTAAGATACTGCTTCGGGAAGATGTGATGAACATCTCCACCCAACTCGATCAGTTCCTTAACACAAATGTTCTGCGACAACAATGATACATCGTTGAAATATATCTGTGCGGCCAAATAAACAAGGTATGTAGGATTGTTGGTAGAGGTGTTTGTCAAGTCTTGCGGAATCTGTATGTTCCAGAAATTATCTGAAAGAATAGCAGCCTCGATATTCTCCAATGTTTTAACAACACCGACCTCGCTAATTTGACGCAAATCTTTTGCGAATGCTGACTCCGGAGAACTGCTATATCGTCCTGTCAAGACAGAAAGTACATACCAACGCTGTACGATTCGTTTAATCTCCGATACCGACACCTCCTTACTTTCGTGAAGAATGAGGTACAATGCATAAGCAAAGTCGATAGCCATATTTGAGTTTATCAACTTGTTGCTAATAAATCCTGCCGACTTAATTGCTATCACAAACTGCTTGAAATTGTGTTCGTTAATAAACTCTGAAACGCCCTTATAAAGTTTATCGTATGTATCTTCTATAATCTCCTCCTTAAACTCGCGAGTGTCAAAATCACGACCCGAAAGCATTTTTACCAACTCTGCCAATTTTGCACGGTGGAACTGATGCATAAATGCAACACGGATTATATCATCACATTTAGGGTCGTACACGGTTTCTTTATCATCTTTGAGCCATTCTAACTTTTTGATATATCCCTCTGGCTTATTGCAGAACTCCTTGTCGTGAGATACGAGATAGTGATAATATGTCGGTTCAATAGCCAAATGACTGAAATAGTCGATAATTTTACGCAGTGTATTTCCTCCGTGCACCTCGTCTGCTGCAATCTTCGACATTACAAAGTCGCCTTGATTGAGTGTCGTACCCTTCGAGTTGATACGCACAAAAATATCAGTAACAATGTCTATTTCGAGCGTTTCCGAGAGCTCTATAATGCCAATTGCTTGTGTGCGTATAGCATTAAGTTTGGTTATCACGTTGTCTAACTGTTCGTGAGTGATAACATCGAGATTATTAGCACAGTAGTCATTGATGAACTTAAAACGCGAAAAATCATCGCTAAAGATCTCTGCAATATCAGGAATCCAATGTTTACTTTTGAGGTGTGCAGGCGTTTGTACTGCAAATAGTTCGGCTTCATCCTCTCCCGATAACGCTGCAATAGGGTTAAAGGCGATTTTTACTCGACAGAGTTTGTATTCCTCATTGTAAATGTCACGACCCGCAATGGCGGTCATCAATGCAGTAATACGTTGCTGACCATCAATAAGTACCTTTTTACCCGAAGATATCGTACCATCCTTCAACTTTACATTGGGATTTTTCCAAAGGATTATATATCCCACAGGGAAACCTCTATATAACGAATCAATGAGATCTCGCACCTGCTTGCTCTTCCATACGAAGGGACGCTGAATCTCTGGTATAGCGATATCATTAGCTTTGATTAGTCCAAGAATGGCACTAATTGACATTGAGGTAGTAGTAAATTTTTCGCTCTGCATAGCTATATCTTTTAATTTTATCTTTCTCCATATTTCTCCACCAGCTCCAACTTCTTGATGCGAGAGGTGATTGCACTCTGTTTACGCTGGAAATGGGCAGCAAGTTCTTTAGTCGTTGCGCCCTCACACCACATTTGGGTTAGTTCCAAGTCATCCTCCTCTGTCCATGGCTTGTAGGCATTGGGATACTCCTGCTGGCAAGCAAAAACCGAATAGGTTGGTGTTCCCGTTAGCTGCTTATACGCTTTCAGATACTTTTTCAATCGTTTTACATCTTTATCTGAAATGTATGGTAATCGGCGGATATCCATATTATCCGTCAGGTCGTTGAGCTTGACAGCCACCGCCAGTGGATTCTCCTTGACTCGAGTAATGAACTTGTCGTATGGCTCATTCTCCGATAGCTTTGTTACACAACGCAGTGCCTCGATAATCTCCACCGAAAAGCCCTCTGCTGCGAGGCGTTCAAAAGACCAGCCAGAATCTTCCACAACATCGTGCAGTACACCAACAAT
>JAGBCQ010000003.1 GCA_017937925.1 Paraprevotella sp.
ATGCTAGACCTATCTCTAAGTCCAGCTCGGTTTTTGGCTTATTTTTTCTTTCAATGAACTCTTCGCTTTTGCGGGGGCAAAATTATATATTATTTTGCATTCCGCCAAATTTAATTGTGTTAATTTTTCTTCACAACCACCGCACCCCTTCTCTCAAGCGCGGACTGCAAAGATACGGTAAAAAATATCCTCCAGCCAAACTTTTGGCTTAAAAAATTTGAAAAAATTTATTGACCCTGTGTTTCAGTAAGTTGCAAAATAAAAACACATAGTACGGCTTTTGATTTGGCATATAAGTTTTGTTTACGTACATTTGTTACTCCTTAATATAATATAAGAGCCAATGAAAAATTACATAGAAACAGAAAAAGAACGTATCCTAGCCGAGCTTTTTGACCTACTACGCATACCATCTATTTCGGCCGTAAGTGCACACAAAGAAGATATGTATCGCACAGCCGAATTCCTTAAAAATAAGCTCCTAGCCATAGGAATGGATACTGCACAGGTGATGGAGACAGGTGGACACCCTGCTGTTTTTGCCAGCAAAACCATTGACAGTAAACTACCTACGGTACTAGTATATGGACATTATGACGTGCAACCTGTGGACCCGCTAGAGTTGTGGGAGAGCGAGCCTTTTGAACCATTTATAAAACCAACACCCCATCACCCAGAAGGAGCAATCATATGCCGAGGTGCAAATGATGACAAAGGTCAGCTCTTTATGCACGTGGTAGCTATGGAGTATATGATTAAAAACGGCAAACTCCCTTGCAACGTAAAATTCATACTAGAAGGAGAAGAAGAAATAGGTTCTTCACATCTAGAAGCATTCATGGAAGAGAACAAAGAGTTACTAGCATGTGATGTCGTTCTGGTTTCAGATACTACGATGGCAGGCAAAGAGATGCCTAGCGTGATGACAGGGCTACGCGGATTGGCATATTTTGAAATAGACCTCTATGGCCCATCCAGAGACCTACATTCGGGACATTTCGGCGGAGCTGTGGTAAATCCCTGCACCGCACTATGTGAGATGATTGCCAGTCTTCACGATGAAAACGGACGAATAAACATACCTCATTTCTATGATGATGTAGAAGAAGTAAGCGAAAGCGAACGTGCCGAAATGGCAAAAGTACCATTTGACCCAGAGCGTTACAACCAAAACGTAGGCGTGGATTATGTCACTGGAGAGAAAGGATACTCTACTCGCGAACGTGCGACTATACGTCCCGCACTAGATGTGAATGGAATATGGGGCGGATACATAGGCGAGGGTGCCAAAACCATCCTGCCCGCATGTGCTCACGCCAAAGTATCTATACGTCTGGTACCGGGTCAGAATCCACATCGCGTCAATGAAATGTTTATAGAACACATACGCAAGATAGCTCCTCGTGGCACACGCGTAGAGATAAAACCAAATCACGGAGCATTCCCATATGTTACGCCTATCACAGGTCGTGCATATAAAGCAGCAGCACGAGCATTAAGCGATGTATATGGTCGCGAAGCCGTTCCCGTACGCGGAGGCGGCAGCATAGGCGTAGTGCCAATGTTTGAAAAGATACTGGGACAGAAGACTATTCTACTAGGATTTGGGCTGGATACAGACGCCATCCACTCTCCTAACGAAAACTACTCTCTCGCCCAGTTCTTCCGCGGGATAGAGACTATACCTCTATTCTACCACTATTATATGGAAGAATAATTCTCACATAAGAATCTTTTTTCAACAAGAGTTAGCTTTTTTACCCCCGCCACTGCGTGGCGGGGGTTTTAGTTTTATTAAATGTATTTTAGTTATCGTTTTTCTATCTCCTCTATAACCTTTTCTATGTCCAGTACCGTCTCCTTACTCAAGTCAAGCCAATGATAGTGCATACCCACTCTCCCAGCTCCTTCTGCGTTTTCCTTTACATCATCCACAAAAAGCGTCTTGGAAGCATCCAGGTTATTTTCATCTAACACCAATTGGAATATCTCTGCTTCGGGTTTGCGATAGCCAGTATTCTGACTGTAATACACCTTTTCAAATTGTGCCAAAAATTCAACCGTGCTGGGTATGGTACGCGTTACTCGGTCTATATGTATATCATCGGTATTGCTCAAGAGGAATATACGGTACTTCTTTTTAAGACGTTTGAGCAGGTCTATGCGTTCCTGTGGTAATCCTCCAAGCATAGCACACCATGCGTCTATTATCTGCTGCTCACTAGCAGGACGAGGCAGTTCTTTCTGGATGTTTTTTATAAACGTAGGTATAGAGATACGCCCACGTTGGAAGTCATTATTGGAAGCAGAAAGTTCATCAGATATGAAAAGTAAGCCCAAATCCTTGAAGGCTTGATATGTTTTTTCCTCGTCCAGAAGGAGAAAAACACCCCCATAATCAAATATAATATTTTCTATATGAGCCATATAAGCGTTGTATTTTATTTTTTTGTTTTAATGTTTGCAATTTACAAAATTTTGTTTGTATATTTGCACCGTTCCAATGAGGAATGTAGGTCCCATAGCTCAGTTGGTTAGAGCACCTGACTCATAATCAGGGAGTCCTTGGTTCAAGCCCAAGTGGGACCACTTTAAAAATCAAGCAGTTACGAAAATTTGTAACTGCTTTTTTCTTTATCTGCGTAAACAATGCGTAAACAAACTGTTTGAGTTTTGACATGAAAGGATATAATCTCGTTAGAATCTTAATGAGACTCATATCCTTTCATTATAGGCTTCTATAACTGTACAACAAACGATTTCTTGTAAACTACGCACTCTGCAACTCGCTTGTAATCAAACGTATATTTGTTGTTTTCTTGTAAAGCTATCGGTTCTTCTTGTAAACTTTAGGTGTATTCCTTTTAATAATACTCCCGAATATACATATAAGCCTTATTGAACAATACTTCCTCCTTATGTAGTTTGTATTTCAACAATGTTTTTCGCAAGGCTTTCTGCACTTCGCGTTCTCCCGCATTGGTGGTTTGCCAACCAGGGAAGCGTACTATCTTGACAATGCTGTCAATGTCTGCCACGATTCTGCCCACTACAGCAGGCGTATCATCCGTACGCAATTCCAAGAATAACTCAGTCAACGCCTCCTTACCCGTCTTACGAACCTCGATGTGTTCTTCCTGTTTCTCAGCTTGGATGGTCTCACGAGCTATCTGACACAATTCCTTGATGAATTCGATACTCGAAATCAATCCTTGCTCAGCCTTGTCACGAAGTGCTTCCAGGCGTTTGCTCAGTTCCACGAACTTAGGTTGATTAGTATATTTCTTGAAACGCTTGATCAGTTCCTTTTCTATCTTCTTGGCTGCTTTGGGGTCTTTCGATGCCATGAGCGAAGCCACCATTGTTTCATCCAATACTACTTCTTCCATATCGGTATGTATGCCGCCTACATGGATATTGTCGTACATGATTTTCTTGGTCTGGGCCCCCAATGACAGCCACAACAACTTACCCAAAGAATCGGGTCCGGACGGCTTCACCGATTGATAGACATTCGACAACCATTTGTAGTCTGTTCGATATGGTTCCAATGCCGGGTCGGGCGACAACGATTCCCAAATGTTGGCCAACTGGCGATAGTCACTGGCAAAGGCATCACGCTTCTCATTGGTATTGATGGCATCCTGTGCCGCTTGCAATCCGTCAAAGCCCTCAACGGTTCTGTCCACTCCTTCAAAGTGGGCCAAGTTATTGGCCATGATTCGTGGCAGTTCTTCCAATTGCGAACTGAGGTTGGTTATTACCTTCTTCATCACCTCTTCGTCAAATTCCAATGCCTTGGCTGCATCATCAAACACCCCGAAATAATCCACAATGCGTCCGAAAGTCTTGTTCGGGAACTTACGGTTTGTACGGCAAATGGCCTGCAGCAAAGTATGGTCTTTCAGCGACTTGTCCAGATACATGGTTTGCAATATCGGAGCATCAAACCCTGTCAACAATTTAGCCGTCACTATCAGGAACTTCAATTCCGAATCAGGCTTGTTGAACTTCTCTATCAGTTTTTCCTGTTCGTCTTTAGAGAGATTGTACAAGCGCTTCAGTTCATCTTCTCCCTTGCCCGATGTAGAAATGACAACGGCCGAGGCCGAATCCGGGAAATACTTGCCCAACTCTTGTTTGTACAGATGGCACGCTTCCCGGTCGGGAGTGACAATCATTGCCTTGAAACCTTGCGGTTCTACCTTTTCCTGATAGTGTTGGGCGATGTCCTTACATACTATCTCGATGCGCTCGGGCGATTTCAAGAACTC
>JAGBCQ010000004.1 GCA_017937925.1 Paraprevotella sp.
TCTCGACTTTAACATCAGCAAGCATTGCCGTCTTCTTCGCCAGTGTGCATAGGTTACGAGCATAGGAACGCAAAATGAGTCTTGCAAGTTCCGGATTGCGCTGTACACCATCTACTCGTGAAATATCATCTTCGCATACTTTATTGAGATAATCTTTGGCAATAAGTAATTGTGCCCTTTCGCTTTTAACATTCAATGAATCGGGCCAACCACCTCTACACGCCAACATTATCAACTCCTCAATTGATAGTTTTGATGTGATACCATCAATGTCCAACGACTTATTGTCGAACAATTCGAGAAAAGATATTTCACCTGACGACTCTTTAGACTCATAAAGGCTCATCGGATACATCGTCATAGTCGCAATTCTACCGGTACCCGTATGCATTTGCTTTTGTTCTTCAGGAGTATCCTCGTCGCCATTATTCTTTATTACGGTAGAGCCAGTAAGTATAAACAGACCTTTCAGACCTCTTTGGTCAACGGCATTGCGTACAGCATCCCACAAAATAGGTATATCCTGCCATTCATCAATCAGTCGAGGTGTTTCTCCCTTCAACAAAATTGAGGGTTTTGTTCTTGCTGTAGCCAAATAACCTTCGCGTTTATCAGGGTCCTGCAATTTGATAAAACTTTTGGCTTGTTGTTCCGCAGTAGTGGTCTTACCACACCATTTGGGGCCCTTTATTTGCACAGCTCCGAAAGCTTCTAATCGCAAAGCAAGTTCGTCGTCAGCTATTCTACTTAAATACTCCTTATCAGCCATATCAAAATCAATTTATACTTACTGCTTGTTACTACTTGCAAATATAATGATTATTCTTTAGATAACAATGGCAATTTACTTTTTTGTTGTATTTTAACTAGTGTTTTTGTGGTAATACAACAAGTGTTTTTGCTGATATACATCTTGCAATTTTGCGGTGTCGCCATATTAATAATCTCAACGAACCTAAAATGTAAGTATAAAAAGTCCGTATTATGGCGTTACAACGACTCGAATTTCCAGATTTATGGCGTTTGACATAAGTTCATCGACAATCTCAAAGTAGCAAAATGTCACTTTGAAATTAAGATGACTACGAATTGTAGTCATCTTAATTTTCTAAAAATCAGTTGTATTCAATCTGTAAACAACTTAACATTCTACAATAGAAAGTGGACATTCACAATCCCCAAAAGCCATATCGAACACAAGCGAAATGGTCTTTGGGGCTATGTTATTATTTATCTATAATTTAACGCAATTTTCTATGAAATTTTACAATTCTTGTACTGCATCGGAAAATAACTCTGTCTTTATGCAGAAGAATAAGACTTTATAGCTCTTAAAGAGTTTTGCATATCCATAGTCTTGTAGATTTGGGTACAAATAAGTGTCTCCGACATCAGAAAAGTCAGAGAGTTTAATAAAAATGCGAGAACTTACCATTATTAGTTCTCGCATTTTAAAAAAGGTGTGTTATGATGTTTTATACTAATGCCATGGTGTCTTTGGCAATCATGAGTTCTTCGTCTGTCGGGATGACACAAACCGTTACTTTGCTGTCCGGGGTAGAAATGATGGCTTCATCTCCATGTATTGTATCATTCTTGGCTTTGTCGATAGAAACACCTAAGTATTCCAATCCGGCGCAGAACGCTTCACGCATGTCAGCTTGATTTTCGCCTACACCACCGGTGAATAGGATGATGTCAACGCCACCCATCGCAGCGGCATAAGCACCGATATACTTTTTAACACGGTAGGCGTACATTTGTAGGGCTAATTGACAACGTTTGTTGCCTTCTTTGGCCGCAGCTGTTACCTCACGCATATCAGAAGATACGCCTGTAATCCCGGCTACACCTGACTTCTTGTTCAAGAGGTCGGACATAGCAGAAGCATTCAAGTCTTCCTTATCCATGATGAAAGTGACTGCACCACCGTCGATGTCGCCTGAGCGTGTTCCCATAATCAAACCTTCCAACGGCGTCAAACCCATTGAAGTGTCAATACATTTGCCATCTTTAACGGCTGAGATAGAACCGCCGTTACCAACGTGGCAAGTAATGATGCGTTTGCCTTCGGGAGCTACACCTAAGTATTCGCATACACGTTGAGAAACGTAGCGGTGTGAAGTTCCATGGAAACCGTAGCGACGGATGCCGTACTTCTCGTACATTTCATAAGGTAGTGCATACATGTAGGCATAGTCGGGCATTGTTTGGTGGAAAGCTGTGTCGAACACACCTACTTGTGGCAGGTTCGGTAATAAAGCAGAAACAGCGTTTACACCTTTCAAGTTGGCAGGGTTGTGAAGCGGTGCCAAGTCGTTGCAAGCGATGAAGGCTTCCAATACCTCGTCAGTAAGTACAACACTCTTATTGAATTTCTCGCCACCGTGTACCATACGATGACCGACAGCATCTAATTCTTCCAATGACTTCAACGCACCTAATTCTGCGTCTGTAAGGATTTGGAAAATGAACTGAACGCCCTTTGTGTGTTCAGGGATATCTTCTTCGATAATCTTCTTAGTGCCGTCAGGTAATGTCAGTTTTAAGAATGATCCGGTCAAACCGATTTTTTCTATACCGCCTTGCGCCATTACTGATTGGTTCTCCATGTTATACAATTTGTACTTGATTGAAGAACTTCCGCAGTTTAATACCAAAATTTTCATATCGTAATAAATGTGTGTTAAAGTCTTGACTTATTTTTGTTCTTTAGCAGCGATAGCTTGGTTGGCTGTAATGGCTACCATTGTGTAAACATCCTCAATAGAACAACCGCGAGAAAGGTCGTTGACCGGACGTGCGATACCTTGTAAGATAGGACCGATAGCTTCGGCATGTCCTAATCTCTGTACCAATTTATAAGAGATGTTACCTACTTCCAAACTTGGAGCTACCAATACATTGGCATGGCCTGCAATTTCTGAACCCGGTGCCTTGCTTTCGCCAACGCTAGGTACAAGTGCGGCATCCGCTTGAAGTTCTCCATCGATGCTTAAGCCCGGTGCTAATTCGCGTGCCAACTTAGTTGCTTCGATAACCTTATCTACCACTTCGTGTTTGGCCGAACCTTTAGTAGAGAAACTTAACATGGCAACTTTCGGGTCGATGCCTACGACTGCTTTTGCAGTGCGTGCTGTACATACGGCGATTTGTGCCAATTGTTCTGCATCGGGAACCGGTGTAACAGCAACGTCACCCATGACGAGAACACCATTTTTACCATAGTTGGGTGCTTTTGTCAAAAGCAACATAGCTCCTGATACGCAAGTGATTCCCGGAGAAGTCTTGATGATTTGAAGTGCCGGACGCAAAACGTCACCGGTTGTATTGCGTGCTCCTGCCAATTGACCGTCAGCATCGCCGGCTTTAATCATGAGGCAACCCAAATAAAGAGGGTCGGTTACTTTCTTTCTGGCCTCTTCTATTGTCATACCTTTTTTCTTGCGGAGTTCGCAAAGCAGTTGTGCGTATTCTTCCTGTTTAGGATGATTGTTAGGGTCGATAATCGTTGCTTTGGCAATGTTACCCAATCCCCATTTCTTCGCTGCCTCTTCAATTTCAGCCGGATTGCCGAGCAGAATGAGGTTCGCTACTTCGTCCGTCAAAAGTTGGTTGGCGGCTTTCAGTGTACGTTCTTCCGTACCTTCAGGAAGCACGATGCGTTGTTTGTTAGCTTGTGCCCGTGCTACGATTTCTTTGATTAAGTCCATATATTTGTATAATTGATAACTGTGGTTTACAATTTGTATGTCCGTGCAAAATTACTGAATTTAGATTGAAATTCCGTGTAAAAGTGTTTTTATTTTCAGCACTTGAAAGGAAAGACTTTGTTCGTACTATCCAAAGGCGGTAATCAAATGGGCATAGGACAAAGTGATTATGAGCGTTCCTCTGTCAGGAAACGTTCCAATTCCTCTGCCGACAGGCGAAGGTGGAACACATCTTTGTATGCGACAGAGATATTGCCGGTCTCTTCGGAAACGATGACTGCCAATGCGTCGGTTTCTTGTGAGATACCTTTGGCTGCACGGTGGCGCAGACCCAATTCTTTAGGAATGTCCATGCTGTGAGAAACAGGCAAGATACAACCGGCTGCTTTTATGCGATTCTTGCTGATGATTAAAGCACCGTCGTGTAGGGGACTGTTCTTGAAGAAAATGTTTTCTATCAGTCGCTGATTGATGTTGGCATCCAGTAATTCGCCGGAACGGATGACGTCGTTGAGTGGCAGGGTGCGTTCAATGACAATCAAAGCACCCGTTTTTTGTTTACTCATATTCAGACAAGCCATTACGATAGGCATCATTTCATCTTTGTTGGTCTGCTTCTCATTTTTCTTGCCACGTCTGATCCATTTCAAAAAGCTTTCTACTTTATGGTGTGTGCCGAGCGTGAAAAAGAAGTTACGTATTTCCTCTTGGAACAAGATAATCAGCGCCAATGCTCCGACGCTCACCAATTTGTCGAGAACGGACCCTAAGAGGCGCATCTCCATCACTTGGGAGATAAATAACCAAAACACGATGAAAATCAAGACACCGAAGAAGATGTTCAACGAACGTGATTCCTTCATTACCTTGTAGCAGTAGAACAATAATAACGCAACAAGGAAAATGTCAATAAAGTCTTTTATTCCGAAATCAATGGGCATGGTACTTATATCTTATAAAGGTTTGTTCATAGTGTTATATATCTTGACTGCTTCTACGCACTCCTTGACATCGTGCACTCTCAGAATGTTTGCTCCTTTCATCAGGGCGATGACGTTGACAGCGGTCGTGCCGTTGAGTGAATCTTCGGGCGTGATGCCGAGAGTTTTATATATCATTGATTTCCGAGACACACCTACCAATATGGGTAAATTAAAGTTTTGCAACTCTTCCATATATTTTAGTATCTCAAAATTATGTGCTACCGTCTTCCCGAAACCGAAACCGGGGTCAAGGATGATGTCGTTGACGCCACGTTCGTATAAAGCGTAGGTCTTGCGTGCAAAGTATTGGGTGATTTCAGCTCTCAGGTGTTCGTAATGCGGAGCTTGTTGCATGGTTTGCGGAGTACCTTTCATGTGCATCATGATGTAGGGTACTTTCAGACGGGCAATGGTGTCGAACATTTTGTCGTCCATCTCGCCGGCGGAGATGTCGTTAATTATTCCGACGCCAAACTCCTCAACGCACATCGTTGCAACATCGCTACGGAACGTATCGACGGAAATGACAGCCTCCGGAGCAATTCGTTGGATGACGGACAAACCTTTACGCAGTCTTGCCATTTCTTCATCTTGGTCGGCAAGCGGGGCGTTGGGGCGTGTGGAGCAAGCGCCTACATCTATAAAGTCAGCCCCTTCGCTGATGATTTGCTCAACCCTTTGCGCAATCCCCATTTCTGTTTCGGTTCTGCAACCGGAGTAGAAAGAGTCGGGCGTGATGTTGAGGATTCCCATGACTTTCGGGGAAGACAGTTCAACGAGTTGCCCATTCACCTGTAAACTATGTGGGATAGACTTTAGCTCCATCTTTTTTGTACGATTTATTTGCAAATGTAAGTAGAATTATTCGTTTTTTCGCCCTTTTAATTTATATTTGTGCGAAACTAATATCAAGAATTATGGGAACGACGGAACTTTATGAACTCTATATGCAGCATCCGGTTGTAACGACCGACAGTAGAAATTGTGTTGAAGGTGCTATCTTTTTTGCCTTAAAAGGAGAGTCATTTAATGGAAATGCTTTTGCGGCTCAGGCCTTAGCGAAAGGATGCGCTTATGCGGTGATAGACGAGGCTGAGTACGCCGAACAAGGCGACAGCAGATACGTCTTGGTGGATAATGTCTTGTCTGCCTTACAAAAGTTGGCATACTATCATAGAAAACAATTCAATATACCTATAATTGAGGTGACGGGAACCAACGGAAAGACAACCACGAAAGAGTTGATTTCGGCAGTTCTTTCCAAAAAACATAATGTGTTGTTCACTCAAGGCAATCTGAACAACCATATCGGAGTCCCCTTGACATTGCTACGCCTCAGACCCGAGCATACGATAGCCGTGATTGAGACCGGTGCCAATCATCCGGGAGAAATCAAACAGTTGGCGGAGATGGTCGATCCGGATTATGGTATTATCACGAATGTGGGTATGGCACATCTTGAAGGTTTTGGTTCGTTCGAAGGTGTACTGAAAACAAAGGGCGAGTTGTATGATTACTTAAGACCAAAGCACGGAACTGTTTTTGTGGATTATGACAATCCGCATTTGCGAAAGATGGCTGACGGACTGCACCAGATTTTTTATGGAACACCTTGTAAGGATGTGCTGAGTGTCGAGGGAGAAGTGATAGAGTGTGCCCCGTTCTTGAACTTCCGTTGGCGCCCCGCCTCCGGAGAGTGGAATGAGGTACAGACACGACTGATAGGAGCATATAATATTAAGAACATGATGGCTGCTGCGGTCATTGGCAGGACGTTTGGCGTTTCGGTAGAGCAAATCAACGAGGCATTGTCAGAGTATCTTCCCACCAATAATCGTTCGCAGCTGACGGAAACAGAAAACAACCACCTGATTGTGGACGCATATAATGCCAACCCCACCAGCATGAAAGCTGCTGTTCAGAATTTCAGCGACATGAAGGTAGAGCGCAAAATGGCTATTTTGGGCGATATGGGAGAGTTGGGCGAAAAAAGTTGGGAGGCGCACCAACGCATGGTGGACTATTTGGTGGAGTGCGGATTTGAGCATGTATGGTTAGTGGGTAAGAACTTCAAGGCTACGCATCACCCCTTCCGTATTTTTGAGAGTGTGGAACAAGTGAAGGAGGCATTGGAAATAAAGAAACCCAAAGGCTATTACATACTGATAAAAGGTAGTCACAGCACACGCTTGTATGAACTCCCGAAATATTTATAACCTACAATTCACAGATGCAGATGAAACGAACAACGGCTGTGGTCTTCGACTTAGACGGAACGTTGCTTGAAACTTTGGAGGATTTGGCAAGTAGCACGAATTATGCGTTGGGGCAGTTCGGCTTTCCGTTGCGAAGCATTGATGAGGTGCGCAGTTTTGTGGGGAATGGTGTGCGCAAGTTGATAGAAAGGTCCTTGCCGACGACTGTCGATGAGCGGACAGTCGATGCGGTGCTTGACTGTTTCAAGCAGCATTACGTCGGGCATTGCCAAGTGAAGACTTGCCTTTATCCCGGTGTTCAGCAGCTCCTTTCAGTCTTAAAATCCAAAGGTTATAAATTGGCTATCGTTTCCAATAAGTTGCAAAGTGGGGTGGACGAACTTTACAAACGTTATTTTGCCGATTATGTTCAGGTAGCGATAGGAGAGCGTGACGGGTTGAGGCGAAAGCCGGCACCTGATATGGTCTTAATGGCGCTGGACGAACTGAATGTCTGTAAGGATGAGGCGGTGTATGTAGGCGATTCGGAGGTGGACGTGGCGACAGCCGACGCAGCGGGAATGGCTTGCATTTCCGTGTTATGGGGCTTTCGGGACAAGGCGTTTTTGGAGCAACACGGAGCGCAACTTTTTATTCGTGAACCCTTAGAGATGCTTTCTTTGTTGGAGGACTGAATCGGTCCTCTTTTGTGCCGAAGGATTCGGTATAAAGTAGAACCATGAAACGCGTTTTCAGTGTACGAAAAATGTACAGAGCCGTACATTTTTATGCACTCCTCTGTACATTTTTGTGTACACCTGTGTACATTTTTATGGCTTCAGTAGGGCGTAACGTTTATTGTTTCATCACCTTTTGTCCGCCTACGATATATATGCCACGATTTAGGTTTGTCAGTGCTTCGCACACCTTTACATTGTGCTTTATCAACGTTCCGTTAGTGCTGTAAACATCAACGTATTTCGGTTGTTCTTGCTTTATGGGCGCTATGGCATCAATGATTTCCTCTGTCACTTTGTACAAACGGAAATTGTCAATCTTATACCATGTCTCGTTCGGTGCGCCGTTGGTCGTAACACCTATTTGTACCGGTTCGTTGTCCTCAGTCACTGTGAAACGCAATGTAATCGTCTGCATGGGGTAGGTATCTCCCGTTCCGGCAGTTGTGATTTGGTCTTTGAACAAGGCTGTTTCGCCGTTGGCAAAGAGTTGTTGATTGCCTAAACGTACCATGCTGACACGGTTTGAAGCATGCATATCTACAGTCAGTTCGTAAACGCCTTTCTTCAGTGTTGTCAAACTTTGGCTGATAGTGGCATTCTTGCTATTGGCACTATCCCACACACCGAAGATGTAGAACCCGTCGGTAGCAGCAGGGTCGCCACTGCCTTCACCGCGATTGATACCATACCAAGTTGTGTTGCAATTTACGGTCCAACCGCTGGTAGTTCCGGTTTCAAAACTCGGATTGGTGATGAGGTCGGTACATTCTTCTTTGGTAATCGTAGGCACTACATCTGCTTTCAATTGGACGCTGATGGTCTCGCCGCTGTAAGTCACAGTGGCGTGGTACTCGGTTGCGTGCAAGTCGCCCGCGCCATGTATCGGTGACACTCTGCAAATATTGAATGTGCGTGATTCCAACATACCTTCAAAGCCGCCTTGACGCTTGCCAATGGTAAGAGTTTGGCTTTCTTCATCCCAAGCGAAAGGTATTTCGCTGTACTTGCCTTTCTCGTAGTTGTAGTTGTCGTTCTCGTCCTCATAGAGTGTGAACGTACCGTCTGCGCCCGGATAAACACGAATTTCGAGGTTGTCCCAATTCTTTTCGGTTGAATATTGAACATCCGGTCCCCAAGGCATGATGCTTCCTGCTTTGACATACAATGGCATGATGTCGGTCGGTGCTTTTTTAGTTATTACCTGACCGCCTTCGCAGCTTTCTCCTGTCCAGAAATCAATCCACTTGTGGTTGGCCGGCAGATAAACTTCGCGAGAGGTGGCGGCATCTTGGATGACGGGAGCAACGAGGAACGCATCTCCAAACATATATTCGTCCTTAACGTTGTAGCCGTTTTGGTCCTCGTTAAACGCAATGGCCAATGCTTGCATGAATGTCTTGTTATGACTGCTCACTTGCCATGCGGTGCTGTATAAGTATGGCAACATACGGTAGCGAATCTTGATGTACTTCAGCAGTTGGTCGAAGTCGCCGATACCGTCGTTGGCAGAACCAAATTGATAGATTTCGCGCGGTGTGTTGGTGCCATGGAAGCGCATCATCGGAGTGAATGTTCCGAATTGTGCCCAACGCATATACAATCTGCGCCATGCAGGGTCGCCTACGCCACCAAAGCTGCCGGTAAAGAATCCGCCAATGTCGCTGTTCCAATAAGGGATACCGCAAGCCGAGAAGTTACATGCTGCCGGAATCTGGTTGGCGAAATTCTGCCAGCTGGATGTCACGTCGCCACTCCATGTGTTAGCACCATAACGTTGTTGTCCGGCAAATGCCGAGCGGGTGAGGATGGAAACACGTTTGCCACTCAAATGAACGTCGCCTTCGGCTTCGGCCGCTCTGTGGTTGTCGTGTGCACCGCTAATATGTGCGATGGGGAAGGCGTTGCGCAAACTGCGCCATGTCTGACCGCATCCAGACACATAATCCAAGTCACTTTGCAAATTGTTGAAATAGTCCGGTTCGGTTGAGTCCATCCAATAAGCATCAACGCCTTTGGATACCAAACCATTGTACAGGTACTTCCAATAAATGCTGCGTGCGTTCTCGTCGTAAACATCGTAAGGCCATACATAATAACCACCGGGGTAGCTACCGCCCTTTCCTACGGGAATCAATCGACCGAGAGCGTTCAATTCTTTGTAGGGTTGTGTGTTCGGACCGAAGTTAGCCCAAATGGAAATCATCAATTTGGCATTTTGTGCATGAACGTCGGCTATCATCTGTTCGCCGTCCGAGTAGGTGGGGTTTTCAAAGGCCAAAGCGTTCCAATTATTGTTGTCCGTTCCCCAATATTGCCAATCCTGTACCATGCAATCGAGGGGAACACCCATTTCGCGATAGCGTTTCAGTACGTCGCGTACCTCAGCGGAACTCACATAACGCTCCTTACTTTGGTACAGACCGAAGTTCCACAATGTAGGCATCGGACTTTTACCGGTCAGTTGGCGCATGAGATTCAGTACGTCACCGCTGTTGTCGCCAGCCAATACATAATAGTCTATTTCTGTTCCGGTAGATTGGAAACTTGTACCGTTACTGTTGTCGGCAAAAGTTGTAGGAGAATAATTGTCCCAGAACAAACCATAGTTTTTACTTGATTGGAAATAAGGTATGCACACCTTCATGTTGTCCTGCTCCAAATGGATGCTCTTGCCACGTTGGTTCAAATCGCCATTCTGGATTTGTCCCAAACCATATATTTGTTCATCCGTATCGAGCGTGAAAGTGTTCATGATTCGGTAACTGTCGAAGATACCGTCTTTGGTGGTAATGAATTCGGTTCCGTGTTCTTTTTCGCTGATAATGTCGCCACCGCTCAACGATTCAACTGCTATTTTACCGGTGGTTAAAGTGTATTTAACTACTATTTTACCATTGTTTACCGTAACAAAACCGTTTTCTTCGTTAACGCTTACACCAACGAAGTCGGGGACTGCAACGACGCTGAGGCTTTTTTTCTTATTCAAATCCCCATGGTAGGACTTGTAAACACGAACAATTTGGTCGGTGTAACATACAACTTGTGTCTTCAGTCCGTTGAGAGTTGCAGTGAAACCATTCTCTGATGTCTCCCAACTGTAGATGGGTGCTTCCTGTTTATAAGTAACGATGGCGTTCTCAACGATTTCAATTTGTTTGTAGGCGCTTTCGGCAGTTGCCAAATCAGTAATCTCACCATTGTAGATGCTTTTGGCATTGTCAGTCACTGCGATAAGCTTGTCTTTGGCCTCAGAATCGGCAACGGATGCCAATATTTCGTCCGCCTCTTTAATAGCAGCGCCCAATAACTCTTTAACTGAGACAATAAGAGCATTCTCATCGGAAAAACCTACTACGTTCAAAGCCTCAGGGTAGTTGAATGCCACCTCGTAGTTGTTATAAAAACTAACGTCCTTTATTGTGGCGGAAATACTTTTGGCTGTCAGTCCAATCGCAGAGATGAACTCGTTGCCGTTGGACGAAATTGTAATGCGTGGAGCTGCGAAATCAAAGTTACCATTGATGGTAGAAGCCTCTTTCAAGTTCCAAATCAGAAGAACCGAACCGTCCTCCCTTGTGATGTATCTTTTAGGAGCCTCACTGCCGTTTTGGTTGAATCCGTTCATCCACCAAATGTAACTGCCTGTAGCGGAGGTGCTTAATCCCTCGCCGAGAATGACGAACCAATTCTGGTCGCCATTGATGTAATAGGCATTGTCCTTTGTGGTTTTATCCATGGCAAAGGCAATGTTATTGGCTCCCGAACGTTTGATGGTAAAGGTGTTGGCCTCTTCATCATAAGTCATGAATGATGCCGATGTAACACGGTCGGTCAAACGTGTGTAGTCAGTACAAACAAATCGGTACTTTTCTTGTGCCGTCGCTGTCAGACTTGTAATGAGAAGTATTCCCAATAAAAGGATGTTTCTCATTGTTTTCCTTGATAATGTTTTCTGTAACATGATATATAGGATTTAGTTTAGTGTTAGAATTTCAAGGTTTGCGCTTTGCCGTTGTAGCGTATGGTGCGATTGAACTTGTTCGCTGCCTTGTCGCCGGAAGGTGTATTCTCGTCAACAATCAAGATGCGGAACTTACGATTTTTCAACATACCTTTGTAAGCACCTTCACGGGCTTGAATGGTCAGTGTTCTGTCGGCATCATTCCAAACAAAGCGTATTTGACTGAAGGCACCGTTCTCATAATTGTAGTTGTCACCTTCGTCTTCATATAGAGTGAACTCTCCATTTGCTCCCGGATAAATACGGATTTCAAGGTTGTCCCATTTCTTTTCGGCTGCATATTGTACGGCTGGTCCGAAAGGAATGATAGAACCGGCTTTTACGTAAACGGGCATGATGTCAATAGGACAAGGCATATTGACGTATTGTCCGCCTTTTTGGCGTTCGTTGGTCCAGAAGTTGTACCACTCGCAACCTTTGGGGAGGTAAACTTTTACGTTCTCAACGGCTTTCGTGATATCTTCATATTTTACGTGCCCTTTCTTGTTTTTATAGAATGTGTACAATGAGTCAGTGACAGGCATGACGAGCAAGTTACGTCCGAACATATATTCGTTGTCTAACTCAAGTGCTGTTCTGTCCTTAGGGAAGTCCATGACAAACGGGCGCATGATGCTACCGCTGTTTTGTACCACTTCACCACTCATACTATATATATAAGGTAAGAGACGATAGCGGAGCTCAATGAATTTCTTCTGAACGTCAAATGCCCAATAGCCCGGCTTGCCGAACTTGTAAATTTCCGATTCCATCGGTGATGAACAGTGGTTACGCATGATGGGTTGGAAACATCCCCATTGCATCCATCTCACTTGCAACTCCTGCATAGCAACGTCATTCCAATCGTTGTTATAGCTCCATCCGAAGAAACCGCCTATATCTGTGTTCCAATAAGGAATGCCACAAAGTGAATAGTTCAATCCGGCTGCTATTTGCTTGCGCATGATGCTCCATTCAGATGAAACGTCGCCACTCCAGCAGAACGAACCATAGTGTTGTTGACCGAAATATGAAGAACGAGTCATGAGGAACAAACGCTTGTCGTTGGATATGGCACGTTGATTTTCATAAACACCTTTGTTGCTCATCAATGGGAAAGCATTGTGTACGCTACGGAAGGTACCGTCGGCGGTGGGTAAGTCAAAGTGTTTCTCTGTCATGTCGAAACGGTCGGGCTCGGTAGAGTCGGTCCACCATGCGTCGATGCCCATGTCATATAAATGTTTTAGATACTTCCAATAGATATCACGAGCCTTAGGATTGAATGGGTCGTAAGGTTGAACACCGCGATGTCTTGGCCATGTCTCAAAGGGTAAAAGTGCATTGATTTCCTTCAACTCCTTAAATTGGTCAGTCCATGGACCGAAGCTCGCCCAAATAGAAATCATCAAATGGGCATTGTTCTTGTGAACGTAATCAATCATTTGTTGCGGACTCTTGATACGAGGTTCTGTACGTGCCAATTTCTTGGGGTCTTCGTCGTAAGGCAAATACTTGCTCCATGCCGGATCGTCCAATTTGTTGATGTAGCGAGGATTCATGAAACGCATGGCATTCCAGTTTGAGTCACATCCCCAATACTGCCAGTCTTGAACGATACCATCGAGAGGTACACGCAACTCACGGTATTTGTCAAGTACACCACAGAGTTCGTCGCTACTCTTATAACGTTCACGACATTGCCAGAAACCCATCGTCCATAAAGGGAACATCGTGGCTTGTCCGGATAATTCACGGATGCAGGCGATGGCACCGTCTTGAGTACCGTCCTTATACATAAAATAATAGTCGCTCATCAAGCCAACCTCGCTATTAAAACTGGTTTCTTGCGGAGTGTCCGAGAAGATGGTTGGGGCAGGGTTGTCCCAATATATACCATATCCTTTTTCAGAAGTAATATAAGGAATACATACACGTGTGTTTTCGTTGCGCAACATCAATTCCTGGTTGCGTTGGTTCATCTTGCCGGTTTGTTGTTGTCCCAAGCCGTAGATGAACTCATTCGGTTCCATCATGAAACGTTGACTTACACGATAACTGTCACTCTTGCCGTCCTTGCGAGGGATAAAGTTTGTACCGTATTCTTTCTCTTGAACGAGCAAATTGCCTTTATTGTCTTTGAACGTGAGTTTTCCACTTTCTTTGACCATAATGACTTCCATGTTTTCTGTCTTCATCGAAATCTCTTTATCGTTTTCTGCGTAAACGATGTTGATTTGCTCCGGTGTTTTGACTACGGCGTAGTTCTTTTTTGTGGGACATTCGCGTGATGGATACTTAACAACGCGAACGATGTCAGAAGAATAGAAACGAACTTCTTCGGTAAGTCCTTGTTTTTGGATGAAGTTGGTAATACCTTCAGAGGTCCGTTTGATTTCTTGGGCGTGAACGATAGAAATGCACGCCATGACGACTAATGTAAAAATGCTTTTTCTCATAATATTATTGATTTAATGATTTGCTTGTTGCAAAAATACATCGGAGAAAAAGAATTCTAATAACAACTATGTTGAAACGAATGATACAAATGTTGAAAATAACCCATTTCAACGTCGCTTTCATCAAAAAAGTGTGAGAAGAAAATGCAGATAGCAGAAATATGGTAAGTACTTCTTGCTAGATGTTTTTGTAACGAGGAATTAACGAGGAGTACTTGCTGTTTTATGAAGTGCAGCGTATTCGGAGGGTTTGCAGTGGTATTCTTCTATAAAGCATTTTCCCATATAGCTGGCCGAACTGAACCCAACTTGTTCGGCGATTTCAGAAATACTCATTTCCCCTTCTAAAATAAGATTGGCGGCGCGTTTCAGTCGGATACTTCTAATGAATAAACTGGGCGATTTGTCCATAAGATTGTTTAATTTCTTGTATAGTCCGCTACGCTCCATACATAAATCCTTACTCAATTGTTCTACTGTATAGTTTGGATTATTGAGATTCGCTTCGACAAAAGCGACGGCCTTATTAAGGAAAATGCTATCGTGAGCATTGATGGGAGGTTCTTCTACGCTTGGCTGACAAACTTTCTTATCCGTGTTTTCTCGTTCGTATGAGTCACATCGTTCTATCAGATGCTGGATGCGTAACATTAAGATGTCTTCTTTGTGTTTCCGCATGATGCGTTGTTTGGATTGCCATAAATACAAATAGATAGCGGCAATGATGAGAAAAAGGATAGTTAGAGAGTAAATGGTATAAGCGGTTTTGGTCTTCCACCATGGTGCAAGGATGACGAACGAAAATTCTGTCACAGGACCATTCCAAGAATGTCCTTCTGTTGAAGCCATGACCTGCATCTTGTATTCACCGGGTTGCAAAGCGGAATAATTAAGGTGGAGGTTACCTTTTGTATCGATAAGGTTTCCGGTAGGATATGGTCTGGCGGTGTACCAAGTGGAATCTGTCGCGTGTATGAGTCTATATCTATAGTGTGTACGAGACGGCCATGCGTAGTTCAGAGCCGAGAAGTCAAGATTTATATTGTTTTGGTGATGTTTGAAAACATGATGTCGTATATATGGAATAGCATGTTTTACCGAGGCGTTTTCATCGGTGGAATCGGAAGATATAGTTAGGGGAGTACCATGTAAAGATAACCCGATGAGAAGAGGGCAAAAATTCTGGACAGGGAATTTTATACTGTCTGGATGGAATAAAGTCCAACCATCAACACCTTCTATTAGGATACGATGATCCGGAAGGTTTATCGCAGTCTGATTGCGATATTCTCCTTTTAGTGTCCCTTCATGATGACGGTAGTTGGTGAATGTAATATTCTCATCCTTGCCAATTACGTTGATTCGTGTTAAGCCGTAGCTTGTCGCAATCCAGATTTGTTGGTGGCAATCTTCTGTAATGGCATGAATGAAGTTGTTTGTCAGTCCGTCCTCTGTGTAATATTTCTGCGCAGGTAGATTGTCGGATTTGTATAAAACAAGGCCATCGGATGTTCCACACCAAGTCCACCCACGACTGTCGGTATAAACATCATTGTATCTTTGACCCTTAAAAGAGTTGGTATGTGATTGTTCGGAAAGTAGGGCTTGGGCATATTCCTCTTCAATACCCAATTCTTGGATGTTATTGGCCGATATAAATTTGAACCTTTCAGGATGAGTATAAAATATGCCCTTGTTGCCCGTCCCTAACCATATTCCACCTTGTCGGTCACGAAAGATGGTATTGAATGTTGTTGACAGGTCAGAACCATCTGTAAGGCGAATGGAAGCATGGAATTGGTGTTCACCATTCTTTAGATTAACTTGCCAAATACCATTGGTTGTACTGATGAAAGCCTCTTCCTCGTTGGGAACGATAAGGGTGCATAGTAGTTGCTGAGAAGTCATTAAGAGTTCCCATTTTTCAGTCGAAGTGTCAAAAGCAAAGAATCCGGAGCGACTTCCGTAACGAAGTTGATAGAAAATGCCATCATTACCTTTAACAACCAATGATGTCTTGTTATAAAGATGACGTTCACTTTCGGTGTAGGCGGCTTTACGATATAATAATGTTCCGTTTTCAATAGTATAACATAAGATTTCACCAGTGTTAAAGAATAAATACAACCGGTTGTTCATTACGTCCAAATCCTGAAGTTCTCCTGCATCTGACGGTGTTGTAATGTATTTTTTTGCGTCCTTGTGCCATAAGCCTTTCTCCGTAAAGAACCATAAGCGTTTCTCGGAGTCAACGAATAGGTCTAAAACTTTGTCCTTTAACCCATAGTCACGGAAGATGTTTTCGGGAGAATCTAAATAACGTTCATATTTGACGTCAAGACACCAGACACGTTTAAAATCTTTAACCCAAAGCAAATCGTTTTCGCCGATATATACGTGATATGCTCCGCGATAGTTGCTTAACTCATAGACATTCGAATCATTACGGTGGATATAATGAAACCTCATTCCATCGTAAAGGTTGATATTTCCATGAGTGGTAAACACCATACGCCCATCTTCCAACTGAAGGATGTGTACAACCTGATTGTCACTCAAACCGTCAGAAGCGTCCAACCGACTATATATGGCGGCATGGATGCTTGTCGGTATAAGCAAAATGAGTGCAAATAGGGCGTGAACTAGTTGACGCATGGATATTTTTCCTTATTTTTTTATTACTTTCTTATTGTTGATAATGTAGATGCCCGGCTTCGTGATGTCCTTAACTCTTATGCCATGAATCGTATAGATAACATTGCGCTCTGGTTTTGTTTGAAACGTTTCGTTGATATTATCGCCGTCGGATGGATATTCAAGACCATAATATGATAGTTCCATATTGTCCCAGATGCACCAATCCGTAACGTTAGACGTGTTTCTGATACCAATTGTAGCAGTGCTTCCTGTCACTTGGAAAAGAATTTCATCGGTATAATAGTGGT
The DNA here is from genome assembly GCA_017937925.1 of Paraprevotella sp. Lineage (GTDB taxonomy): Bacteria > Bacteroidota > Bacteroidia > Bacteroidales > Bacteroidaceae > Paraprevotella. The sequence goes on from JAGBCQ010000004.1 coordinate 17,036, forward strand.
CGCTACTGAATGCGGCAGAAGCTTCTGTCATAGAATTGGGAATATATACTCCATTGTTAAGAGTCGAAAAACCATCGCTAACTGATGTTTTTCCTTCAGACAGAACATTGGGAAGAGTCACTTCAGAATCGTTCGCGATTAACACAGGGTGGTTGTCATCACTTCCGTCTGCTCGGTAGAATCCTTGTGCAGAAAGTTTGTACCATCCGTTTGGCATACCGCTGAGTGTCTGACTGAATGTAAACGTAGAATGCCAGGATTCAACGCAGAAATTGGTTGGATCGCCATTGTTATCTTTGTTTGTGCAGTCCGTTGACCATACCCAACTGCTATAACGTTGGTCGTTTCTTCCAAAATTAGGGTCTTGAATTAGGAAAGTCGCATCTATAGGATTCTCTTTAGAGGCTTTGTTTAGATTGTTAATCATATCAGTGTAAGTGTGAAACAACCATTGTGCAGAAGGGGCATCAGCTGTTGTAGCCGAATACATGGTATGATTGTCAGCTGTCACTTCCAAATATGCAGTATCGTTAGAAATAGAATAATATCCATTATCGAGTGCCTTGATAATGATATTACCTGCCGGGCCATCAACGAACGGTTCTTTGAGTGACGTTAAGAAATGGTCAGTACCTGAGTTCGCAATTTTAGAGTCAAGGCGATAAGTGTCGTTTGCTATGAGAGAAGTACTGAAATCTATACCATGCTCTCCGACGATGGCACGAGTACCCCAAAATGAACCGCCTAGCAAAAACTTACCATTTGAAGCATTTTGAATATAATAAATGTCATTGTCCAAATCGCCAGTGGGAAGCTCAACTTTGATAACTCCGAAGCGAACTGCCGGGTCGTAACTCAAATGAGGCGGTTGGTTGTAGCCTACATTCTGTGATACCACATTCTCTCGATATTGGATATCGTCCATTAGGTGTGGTACGGGATAATTGGAGGTGTAATTTGTAGCATTGATAATAAGATAATTGTTGTTCGTGTCGTAAGTCACAATCTCTTCGCGCCAATCTCCTAGGATGTCTCCCATAACGCAAGGGTTGTATTTACTTCCATTTATTAAACTACCCCATACATAGTTGCCGCCATTTACTTGAATACGATTGAAATATTTACCGGTAGGATTCCAATGAGCTATAATTGATTTGTCAAAGAATTCATCGAACAAATCACCGTCCCAATAGATACGGCAATTGACTCCGGCTCCGGAAGAACCTATTGCCCATGCGTCTGCGTTGACGGTTCCGCCTTCGGCATTGTACATCGCTCCTGATGCGCTATGTATGAATTGTGCGCTCTGTTGACTTGAATCAAAGTGGGCGGCCAGACCACGTCCCGTATCGCCACCGGCAGTAAGATGAAGGATCAATTCGCCGGTTTTTGCGTCGCGTAGATCAACGCCATACGGTTTGGATTCATGGCACATAAACATCTCTAATCCCGGGCGGTTGGTTAGGAAATCACCTATATGGAACGCATCGCCATGCCCTAAGCCTGTTCGGTAAAGCAGTTGGCCGTTATGGTCAAGAGCTGCCGAACCGAATTGAATTTCATGGAAACCATCGTTGTCAAGGTCGGCCGCGGTTAACCAGTGGGCGCCTTCTCCCCACAGCCCTTTGCCGGATGTGGTATTCCTGGAAACCCATCGCTCTTTTAGAGTATAACCATCAAAGTCGTATGCACCTACAAAAGAACCTGCATAATAACCGCGGTTGAAAATGGCAGATGGATTTCTGTTTTTCCCGTCAAGATAAGCCAAACATGCGGTATATCTTTCTGATCTGTTTTGATTGGAATCGCCCCAATAATTAAGTCCGGTGGCATAATCGGTGTGGTATTTTATGGTTGAAATCTCAGCACCGGTCATTCCATCAAACACAGTCAGATATTCGGGACCCTTGTCTGGTTTCCCACGAGAACTAAGACAATTTTGCAAAGGGTCATCATCACCCATTACAACATAATTACCATTTCCGTCAATAGTTCCGGGTGCCGTCTTTATGATAAATTCTCCATAACCGTCACCATTCAAATCCCATGCAATAAATGGTGTTGTGTGGGCTCCGGAACGAATATTCGGACCTTGGTTGATTCTCCAAAGTCGTTTCCCGTTCATCTTATAACAGTCAAAATAGGTGTCAGAAGTCGTGCCGTTGGAAGCGGCATCCTTTGAGTTATTTGGGTCCCATTTCAAGATAATCTCATATTCACCATCTCCGTCCATGTCACAGAAGGAAGCATCGTTGGGAGTATAAGTAGCATTAAGTCCTCTGGTGTCGGTCGGTGTTGTTGTTGGTATTGTCGTTGTTTGGTTTCCCCAAGTTTTTACGGCTTTCATAGAGTCAACGACGTTACCGTCTGTATCTAGAACTTCCAAACGATAATAGGATGTTGCGGTTCCATTTGTGTCAATGAAATTGGATTTTCCTCTGATGGGGTTACCATTATTTACTTTTCTTGTTTGTGATTTAGCAGTTACTCCTCGATACAATTTATAACTATATCCTTCCGGGTCGTTTTCTCTAATACGCCAACTGATAAGGTTCCCGGTTCCGCCAGAAGTTGCCAGGTTTATAGCCATAAGTCCTCTGTTGAGCGGTGTCGCTGCGCTAGTCCTTAATCCGCCATCAGTTTTTATCAATTGGAAATGGTCAACAGTCATCCAATTGGCATTGGTGTTGACACATTTGAATCCGATGGTGACTTCTCCGCTCTCAGTGGTTATATTTATTTTGTACCTTTTTGTAGCAGATACTTCAACAACTTCTTCCCCGGCAAAAAGAAATACTCCGGTGGGGGCAGTTGATGTACCTTGAACTTCAGCGTGGCACGTTGCGCTTAATTCATATGTACCATTAGGAAGTCCCTTAATGGTTTGCTGTACATAACTGTCCGGCAAAGTATTGGGAGCTTCTACCCATTTCTCAGCGTAAGTCCATCCTGTTTTTGCTGCACTAGACTCATCGTTGGTTTGTGTTTTCATGCCACTATTGGTCCAACCATCATCAATACCGCTTTCAAAACTTGGATTTATGACCCATGATGTACAATTTGTCGGATTGAATTGGGCAAACGTATATATGCATATAAATGCAAGAATAATCGAGTATAAAAGTCTTTTCATATTAGTATTTGTTTAAGTGTTTATTAAATTTCAATTTTTATGACACCACCGTATGGAGTTAGATTGTCAAAACCATCTTCAAGAGCAACTATGCCTGCGTAAGCTTGGGCGCAAATAAGGACGCCTCCGTGGGCGAAGATGGCGATACGTTGATAATTTTTTGTCCGTAGTTCATCAAGAAAATCTGCTACTCGCTGATATAAATCTTTAAATGACTCGCCACCGGTTGTCGGTTCATTCAGAAAGTCATTGTACCATTGTTGCAATCGTTCGTCGCTGATTTTATCAAAACGTAACATCTCCCAATTCCCCATATTCATTTCCTTTAGTCTGTCGTCACGGATAGCATCAGGAAAACCACAAAATGCGGCAAGGCGTGTCGCTCTGCTTAAAGGACTGCTAAATGTGCAGTCGAAGACAATCCCTTCAAGGTTTTGTTTGGTAATGGTGGCTTCCGCTTCAAAAGTATCGCGAAGCGGTACGTCCGTAAAACCGTAACATGTACCTTTGGGAACATCTACCGAAGTATGTCTGATGAGATAAACCTCCATGTGAATTCGTTGTATATTTTAAGGTTGGATGGGCTATATCATAAGATGAGTATGCCTGTTCCTCAGTTATAATGTTTTTCAATGGGGTAAAGATACAATAAACACATATAAAAAGAAAGAGATTATGTTATTTAATTCCTTTGGAGAATAAATAAAGGAAGAATGAGTTCCCCCAATTCTTCCTTTATACCGATAAAACATTAGTTCTTGTTATTCCTAAATTTCATCCTAATGCGTAATTCGTGTTTGAGTGTTTTACGAATAGTGCTGAATTTGGGATGTATAACTCCAAAAGGACGGAGTGAACTTTTATATAGCAAAAAGAATAATAAACAACCAAGTGCCAAGAATAAAAGCCAACCATATATCTCTTTCATGGAAATCATCAGCGCATGTTGCTGGGTTATGCCATACAAATTACCCAAATGGATATGTGAAGTCGTGGGATTGACATGGTCAAGATTCATACCCAAAAGCATATAATTCTTTTTCATTACAATATTGAAGACCCGTCCTATGATAGCAGTTCCAATCACGCTAGCGCATGCAGCACTTGCAAAACCTTGTATGGCGACCGCTTGAAAAAAATGATGGGGAAAGGGTACTGATGTTAATGCTGTCAATAGACATATCGCCATGGCTACATAACCAAAACTACGAACAAAAATAGGGAAATAGAGATCTTCTTTAGGTAGGTCGTAATCAATATAGAAATAAAAATACGCAAGATAAATAGTATAACAAGTAAATGCTATGCCTAACATGGTTTGGTATTTCCATTTACGTCGTGCAAAAGTTAAATATGTAAAAACAGCTCCAGAAACAGTACCAGCAAAAGCAATCCAATTTAAGGATATAGTGTGCAGTGCGTCATATCCCAAAATACCTTCCATCAAAGCATGCTCAAAGATGTGTGAAGGGGCAAGAAGAATATCAGCAATGATATATATGACAAATGAGATGCCTACAATAGGAAACTTAAATGTTTTGAGAAAAATGAATGGGTGACGAATAAATGAAGCTCTCCAAAGGTTCAATAAAAGTAGAACAAGTCCCATGATAGCGGCAGATTGAATATGTACAGAATCGAACCAATCATAGTGCTCGCCATAAACGCAAACAAAGATGATGCATAGCAAAGTGAATCCCCACATCAACATGCCTAACCAATCTATACCGTAAAGAGGTAGTCGAGGCATATCTTGATAGTTTCTAAATAAAATAGTGACGGCAAGTAATAGGAATCCCATTAAAGCAATAATGCACCATTGCATATACTCCCATGAAGCCCATGATGCAATATGTACGGTCAGAAGTCCGGATAATTGAATAGCACCATTGACCAATAAGTAAATGTAACTAAAAAATACAGACAAGTCTCTTGTTGGGGTAAGCCATAATTGAATGGTTGTGTTACACATGAACGTAGCCCACATTCGGAAAAAACCTGCGATGAAGCATGTAGCAACAAGAAGGGGGACGCTATGAGTATGCATACATATTAGATTGGCGCCAATAATAACAATACCGCATATAAAGAATGTAGTACGTGGAGGTATGGCGAACTTTAAGCGCATCATAACGACGAATGTGAGTGACATACCGGCTAATGACGCATAACCAGCCATCATGATGTCTTCCTGCATTAAAGCTGTTGAACCGACCATTTCACTGACTGAAGCCAAATAGACTCCACCGGAAAATTGGATAATGATAACAAAAGCAATCAGAATCCATGGTTTTACCCATTCGGGTACAAAGGGTCGGATAGCAGGGATGGAAAAAGGACCGTGAGAGTGTTCCATCAGTTTAATAAGTTATGGTACATTCTGCATTCATGCCGGCACCGACACGATTTAATTCTTCTTGGGTGTTCTCCGTAGTAAAGTCTATACGTACAGGAATGCGTTGTTCGATTTTTACGAAGTTCCCGGCTGAATTATCTTGGGGAAGCAAAGAGAAACTGGCACCTGTTGCCTGAGAAATGGATTTAACAACCCCTTTGAAAACTACATCAGGAACGGCATCAACTTCAATCTCAACTTCTTGACCGATTTGAATGTTAGCGGTCTGCGTTTCTTTGTAATTGGCAATAATCCATTTCTCTTTGGAATCGACAACATCTACGATGGTTTGTCCCGGTTGAATCAATTGTCCTACTTGTATATTTTTTCTTCCTGTCACCCCATCGCAAGGCGCAAGTATTACGGTATATGAAAGGTTTAATCGAGCCAATTCTACAGCAGCTTCTGTTAGTTTTATGCCGGCATCATTCAAACCCAAACGATGATGTTGTTCTGCTTTAACCAAGGTGGCAGATTGTTTTTGTCTTACCAAAAGTTCGTAGCGAGCTTTTGCCGCTTCATAGTTGGTTTGTACATCGTCGAATTGTTGTTGCGTTACAGCTTCTTGACTCAATAAATTCTTAAAACGTTTGAAATTACGCTCCGCATTTTCCATTCTGATGCGAGCCTCGTTGATACCGGCGTCAGAAACAGAAATATTGTTGTGAGTTGTTTCGATAGTTGAATTGGTTACAACCTTTCCCACGAGAGCATTTTGATAATCTGCTTCTGCTTGAGCTAGGCGATAACGGAATTCTGCATCTTCTATAATGGCAAGAGTGTCACCCTTACGAATAAACTGATATTCATCAAATCGTACTTCTTTGATAAAACCTTGTATCCGTGCATTGACGGGAACTATATGTTGTTTGACTTGAGCATTATCTGTGTATTCTACATTTCCTAAATGAATGAAACGTGAGCATACCCATATAATGCCACAGAGAAGCAGCATACACACAATAATATTGTAAACGATTTTTTTAGTTTTATGTTTCATAATGTTTTGATATTTATAATGTTCCTGTTGTTTTCTTGAGTCTGTAATAGTTGAAAAGGATATTGATTCGTGCATTGACTACTTGAAGTTCTGCATTAAGCTTCGCATTGTCAGCATCCAGCATGTCGGTAATAAGTGCCAATTCGTTTAGGTAGCGGTTCATGACGACAGAGTGGTTTTGTTCTGCCAATTGTAAACTTTTGATTTCCGTGTCATAAATGGTAAACGCTTCTGTAAAACGAACATAAGCATCCTTTACATCCGTGCGAGTTCTGTCTTGTTGTAACAAATGATTTTTTTTTATCCTTTGAGTAGCAAGACGTGATAATTTACTCTTTTTATTGCTTTTGAATAGTGATGAAAAGTTGTATTTCATTCCAATACCTACGTACCAATAGTTGAAATTATTATCAAGTGGTGGTACTTCTATGGTTATAGGTCCATCTAACTTATCACCTGCGAATAGGGCGAATGAGGGGATGCGCTCAGCCAAAACCGCCTTTTCTTGTTCTTTGGCTATTTCAATAGCTGTACGAGTTTGTTGAAGAGACGGAGAAGATTGGGTCGCTAATTCTTGCCATTCTTTTTCACTGTTTATTATGGGTAATGTTCCAATAATTGTGGTGTCAATACCTATAATCGTGCCATCAGGATAATCAAGTGCCACGGTGAGTTGGTGGTTGATGATTTCTCGGGCATTGCGAATTTGAGTGACGGCCAGTTCAAGACTTTTCAATTGTAACTCATAACGAGTTACATCGTTTTTTAATGCGACACCCACTTCTTGTTTGGCATTGATTTCAGCAATAAGTTTTTTTGTTTGTGTTATGTTCTGTACATAAACTTTTTCTTGATTGAAAAGCTTAAACAATTCTAAGAAATTACCAACAAGGAAAAAACGAACGTTCTGACGGTTCGCTTCGCTGTCGTGCATAGTCGCTTTTTGGCGCAACTTGGCGATGTTGATACCACTGCGAATGGCACCGCCGGCATAGATGACTTGTGAGGCTTCCAAAGCAAAATTGTTCCCATAATGTGGAATGTCAGCTTTCATCCCATTTTTAAAGCTACGATTCCATATTTTACCATCGCCTAAAAAACTGACGGAAGCTTCGCCTGTGATGGTTGGTAAAAGGGCATTACGAGAAACCTTTACTGCTTGTTCTGCTTCTTGTTCCGCCATGCGGGAAATGTGCATACTACGATTGCTCTCTTCTGCTCGTTGAAACAAGTCCTCAAGTCGCATAGGTATAACATTTTGCGCATGAAGCGCAACGATATGTCCTCCGATAAGCATGAGAAGATATACCGCAAGATGTTTTTTCTTCATTTTCTATTTTAGGATTTGTAGTTTACTTGATTAAAAGCGGTGCAAAGTTCCGTCTTTTTTTACAAAAAGAATGATTTTATTTTGTTCGGATTTTGGTTTATTTTGAACCTGATAATGAAAAATTATTACCTTTGTATTAGTTTTTAAGGTAAAAAGTCCTATTCCAATAGGAGCGAAATGAATATAAAATCTTGTGCTATTTACATGAGAAAAGAAGGAACTAGAATTTTAGGAGTTGGTGGCCGTTTGTTAACTTATAAAGAAATAATAAATGCAAACAACGATTCTGTTTATTGGGATGGTTTGTTGGTTGGTGTCGTCACTCATGGGACAGCCCAAATGGAAGTTAATTATAAGCCATACGAACTGAGTGTAGGTAATCTATTCCTTTTATATCCTGATAGACTCCACCGATTTAAAGTCTGTAGTGAGGATTTTGTCGCAGAATGTATGACAGTGAGTAAGGATTATATGCACGAAATGGATTCCGCTGCAATGGTGTCAAGAAGAGCGAAATACGGAGTTCGTCTTTTTGCCAATCCGATTTTTCCTTTGTCAACCGAACAGATGACAAAACTTTTGGAAAGGATGAGGAGTACAGAAAAAGCGATAGAGAATTCAAGGCATTTATATTATAAGGAAGTTGTTTTGTGTCAGATAAACTTGTTTTATTTGGATCTCAGTGATATCATTGATCGCCATCTTGGAAATAGAAAACGAAAGGAGAACGGACAAAATAGGCACGATGCTTTGATTGATGCTTTTATCGTATTGTTGATGCAGTATTTTAAAGAGCATCATAATGTGGAGTTTTATGCCCAACGACTTCATTTATCTACGCATTATCTTACATTACTAGTAAAAAAGACAACCGGTAAAAGTGTATCAGCACTTATATATGGTTTATTGTATAACGAAGCGTGTCAATTGCTGACCCATTCACGCCTATCTGTCGGGCAGATAGCTTTGCGCTTGAATTTCTCTGATCAGTCAGCATTTCGTAAATTTTTCAAAAGGAAGTCGGGAGTATCTCCTCTGGAGTTTCGGGCAACATCTGTTTGAGAGAAAATAGATAACCTTATTATATATAATTAAAAAGGAACCGATTCTTGATGAATTCAAAAATGGTTCCTTTAAGTGAGTTTTATTATTTGATATTCTCTCTGATGCGTGTCAGGTATTTGTTCAATGCGTCTTCATCTTTTCGGTCAATGATGCCGACCAAGTCTTTCATTTCCTCACAAATTCGTTCAACTTGGTTCTTTGTACGCGGGTTGAACAGAATTTCTCGTAGTAGGCAGTCATCTTCTCCTAGGACGCCTCGGGCAATTTTTAAATGTCGTTTGAAAGTTGTTCCCGGTGCGTCTTGGTGTTTCATGACAGCAGCAAAAGTGAACGTTGAAACAAATGGGATACTTAAAGAATAAGCCATCGTTTCGTCGTGTTCTTCAAATGTATATTCACATACATTCAGCCCTAACCTTGCATATAAGTCGCGGAAGAATATACGTCCCATATAGTCACCTTCATTAATCACAATGGCATTTTCGTGGCTCAGACTTCCCAAGTTGGCAAAAGTTGGTCCAAACATGGGGTGTGTACTAACATACCGCATTCCAACAGATTCGTAGAACTCTTTGAATCCTGTTTTAACAGATGAAATATCACTCAAGATGCAATCTTTTGGCAAGTGTGGAATGACTTGACGAAAGACATCAAGGGTATATTTCAATGTGACGGCATTGATAACTAATTCCGGCTTAAACTCATCAATTTCATCTAGCGAAGTGAATCGTTGCGTATTGTACATGAAGCGAAGACGTTTAGAGTCTATCTCGTAAACAGCTGTTTCATGGTCAAAACTTAATAAATCCACAAAGAAGGAGCCCATCTTTCCTGCTCCCAATACCAAGATTTTCATGTCATGATGTTTTTGTAAGCAGTTTCTTATTTATTGATGATGTCCATTTGTTGGCGGACGCTCTCCTCATGAATGGCCTCATAAATTTTCTTTACGAAGTTGGCATCCATACCACAGAGTACACCTTGTGCACCACGTTTCTCAAGAATTTCTGAGTAACGTCCTGTTTGTAGAACAGCCATGTTATGCTCTTTTTTATAAGTGGCAATTTCACGACTGACGCGCATTCTTTTAGTCAGCAAATCCATGAGGTTGTTATCTAGTTCGTCTATTTGTTTGCGTAGTGCAGAAAGACTTTCTGTCATTTCTGTACTATCTCTTACCACCAAACGATCGAGTATAAAGTCAAGAACATCCGGTAATACCTGCTGCTTGGCATCACTCCATGCGCAGTCAGGATTGCAGTGACTCTCTACGATTAATCCCTTGAAACCCATGTCCATGGCTTGTTGGCAAAGTGGAGCTATTAACTCACGACGACCACCGATATGACTTGGGTCGCAGATGATTGGCAAGTTTGGATAACGACGATGTAACTCAATAGGGATGTGCCACATCGGTGAGTTACGGTAAATTTTTTGGTCAATGCTTGAGAAACCACGGTGGATAGCACCTAAACGTGTTATACCGGCGCCATTGATACGCTCCAATGCGCCAATCCACAGTTCTAAATCAGGGTTGACAGGGTTCTTGACTAGAACCGGAACATCTACTCCCTTCAAGGAGTCCGCCAATTCTTGCATGGCGAATGGATTAGCTGTGGTACGAGCACCAATCCAAAGAACATCTATTCCGGCATTTAATGCCAACTCAACATGTTTCGGTGTTGCGACTTCTGTTGCTGTAAGCATGCCCGTTTCTTCTTTTACACGTTTCATCCATGGTAACGCTTCTTCGCCCATTCCTTCAAAACCACCCGGTTTTGTGCGAGGTTTCCAAACTCCTGCGCGAAAGATGTTGATGCCTTTTTCTGCCAAATGATGAGCTGTATTCATTACTTGTTCTTCAGTTTCTGCACTGCAAGGACCTGCAATGACAAGAGGACGTTTGGTTTCGTCTATCCCTTTTAGATTGAGTGATGTTATCTGTAGTTCCATAATAATATAATTTTGTTCTTATTTAAATACTTGTTTGATACGTTCTAAAGCCTCTGCTATCTTTTCTTTCTTGGCGCAGAGTGAGATGCGGATGTAACGGCTGCCATTGCTACCAAAGATAAATCCCGGGGTGATGAAGACTCTTGCTTCGTGTAGAACTTTTTCGGTCAGTTGCTCCACATCGTTGTAATGGGCGGGTATCTTTCCCCATAGGAACATTCCTACTTGTTCTGTGTCGTATGTACAACCTAAGGTTTTCATGATTTCCTCAGCTAATGCGCGACGCTCTGCATACACTTTGATATTGGCTTGTTCGTGCCAACTTGCATCATTGGCGTATGCTGTTGCAGCTGCAAGTTGCATCGGGCGGAAAGTTCCGGAGTCAATATTACTTTTGACTTTAAGAATCCATTTTACAAACTCGGCATTAGTCGCTAACATTCCGACACGCCACCCGGGCATATTGTGACTTTTACTCATAGAGTTGAATTCTATGCAGCAACGCTTGGCATTAGGTATTTGCAGTATGCTTAAGTGCTCTTTGTTAAGGATAAAACTATATGGATTGTCGTTTACAATAATGATATTGTGTCGTAAAGCGAAATCTACAAGCTTTTCGTATGTACTTCTTTGTGCATTGGCTCCCGTTGGCATATTGGGATAATTGGTCCACATAATTTTTACACCATTTAGGTCCATCTTTTCTAATGCGTCGAAGTCCGGTTGCCATTGATTCTCCGGACAAAGGTCATAATTAATGATTTGACTTCCGAGTATCTTATTAAGTGAGGTATATGTGGGATAACCGGGGTTGGGGACTAACACTTTGTCTCCGGGATTGACGAATGCCAATGTGACATGTAGGATGCCCTCTTTTGAACCGATAAGTGGTTGAATCTCGCTAGATGCGTCCAACTCAACACCATACCATTTCTTATAGAAGTTGGCCATGGCTTGACGCAACTCGGGGATTCCCGTTGTAGGTTGGTAACCATGTGCATTCGGTTTTTTGGCTTCCTCGCATAATGTTTTTATTGTCTCTTCTGAGGGTGGCATATCAGGACTACCGATGGCAAGGCTGATAATGTCTTTCCCTTCAGCATTCATTCGTGCCACCTCTTTTCCCTTTGTAGAGAAATAATATTCGTTTACGAGGCTCAGTCGGTTGGCGGGTTGTATGTTTGTGTTATAAAGTTTGTTTTCCATCTTGATATTCTCCTAATATTTTCAGTTCTTGAGTGAGTGGTGTAATGGCATCAATACTTTGTGAGTAACGTGTGTAATCGTCGAATCCCAAATCGACGTAAAACATATATTGCCATTCTTTACCTACGAGAGGAAGTGATTGTATTTTTGTCAGGTTTAACTTGTAAAAGGATAATATGGATAAAACTTGTGACAATGAACCTTCTTCGTGAGGTAGTGTAAATACCAAACTAGCTTTGTTGGTTTGACGTATATCGCGTAATAAATTGGCGCGTTGCGGTTGGCAGAATACAAGAAAGCGGGTGTAATTGTGTTTGTTTGTTTCAATCCCTTCTTCTAAAACTTTCATATCGTAAAGTGGCGCAGCGAACTTGGAACAGATGGCTGCGTGTCCATGCATTTTGTTGAGGCTGATAACTTCTGCAGCTCCTGCGGTGTCGTCTGTTTCTACTACCTTGATGTGTGGGTGTTTAGACAGGAACTCTCGGCATTGCATGAGTGCGACAGGATGAGAATTGATTTCTGTGATATTTTCTATGTTGTCTTCCGGCAAGCACAAAAGACTATGAGAAATACGCAACTTATGTTCACCAACAATCGTAAGACCGCTTTCGCACAATAATTCGTAATTGTGTAACAAGCTGCCGGCTATGGTGTTCTCAATAGCTGCCATACCTAAAATCGTGCTGTCCTTTTTTACCATGTCAAACACTTCTTCAAAGGTTGAACAGCAAATCAATTCTATATCTTCGTTGTCGAAAAAGTAATGGGCTGCCATGTCGTGATATGACCCCTTGATACCTTGTATTGCGATTCGTTTCATTTATTTATGTTTGTCTTAATAAAAAGTCCCGCCTCAATGAAGCGGGACTTTTCTATTTATTTGTTTATGCTATTTTGAAACACATACGACCTCCCGCTTCACTTTTTGGCAAAAGTAAAAGTAAAAAAAGAAGTAAAAATATGTGTTAAACAATTCTCTCATCTGGTTTCTTTATAAACTTAATGCAAAAGTAGACTTTTTTCTTTTTTCTGCAAATGTTCTATAAGTTTTTTTATTGTTATAGTGGAAAAAAGAACTTAAAAAGCATCTTTTAATGTCATTTAGAAACCGAACGGATTGCGACTTTTGTACTGCTCTGTCATTTCAGTTTCAATGTTGCTGAACTTTCCGTCTATATTTTTAAAGGTCTTGGGATTTATCTCCAAAGCTTTCTTCAGGTCCTCTGCTGCACCTTCCTTGTCATTTAACATGAGTTTGATGCGTCCACGTTCTTTGAATCCCTCTGCGAAGTCGGGCATAAACTCTAAAACATCATTCAAGGTTTCAAGAGATAGGTCCAATTGTTTGTTGATGGAGTAGGCGGTGCTGAGTCCGATATATGCTGGGCGGTACATAGGATTCTTCTCCTTCACCTTATTATAATATGTAATAGCCTCTTCGGTCTTACCTTGTTTAAGACAGAGATTAGCCTTTCTTATCATGATTTCTTCAGGCGTATCTTCTTTTTCCATCATCGGTTCGAGACTTTCCTCTGCATCTTTAAGACAATCTATCTTTTCAAGAATGTCTGCTCTTAATTGATATGCTTCCGTCAAGTTCTCATTTTTCGTAATGGCTTGTGTCAGTAGGATGATGGCCCTCAATTCATCTTTTTGTAAATATTTGGCACGGGCACTTAGGTATATAGCAGTAGCATTCTCGCTATCTATTTTAAGTGCAGCTTCGCAATACTCTTCCATTTTGTTGTAGTTCATTCGGCTTTCTTCCAACTGAGCCAAAAACAATAAATATTTGGGGTCGTGCGGATTTAGTTTAACCAATTTGAGATATGTATTATACCCTTCCTCCTTCTCGCCACTAAGCATCAGACATTCTGCTAAATACCCTAGAATTTCATTATCCTCTTGTATAGCTAGGGCTTGTTTAAAGCATTTGGTAGCATATCCAAATTCTCCTATGCGACGGGCGCGAATGCCATCGTACTTTAATACATCGAAATCCCTTTCGTTTTTTTTCTTCTCTTTTTCTTCGGGGCTTTCCTCTTTACCTCCGAATAATGCTTGTAAAAATCCCATTTTGTAGTTCTTTTAGGTAGGCAAATGTACTAAAATAGTTTAAAACGTCCGACTTATTGTACGATAATTTGTGTTTAAACGTTTATCATTTATAATTTTGTTATTGTAAAAGATAATATATTATGTGCGGAATTGTAGGCTATATAGGAAAGAAAGAAGCTTATCCTATATTGATTAAAGGACTCAAGCGTTTGGAATATCGCGGTTATGACAGTGCGGGTGTTGCAATGATAGCTGAGGATAAGTCACTCAATGTTTATAAAGCAAAAGGAAAGGTGAGTGATTTGGAGCGTTCGGTGGAGCATAAGGATATAACCGGACACGTTGGAATAGCTCATACGCGATGGGCAACA
>JAGBCQ010000020.1 GCA_017937925.1 Paraprevotella sp.
CTCTCGCGACTCGGCATAGAAAGTAAACTTTCTCTGCACTCACTGCTCGGAGATTTGTAAAAATATAAACTGTCTTGATTTGGCTCGGAGTATATCTCTTCTCATCACGTCTTTATTGACTTGACGGTTCGTCTTTTTTTACCCTCGCTTACCATATTTATTCATACGGCAGCGAACTCTTGTACTACTTCTCTGTCTATGAAAATCTTTCAATGAACTCTTTCTTTTTCTGCCCCGGCTTTCCACTCACGCCTTTCTTATGTCGTGGCGGCTTTCCAAAAGCGAGTGCAAAGGTAGAAACTTTTTCATTACACTCCAAATATTCCGACAAGAATTTTTGAGGCGGAAAAGTTTTCAAAATTAAAACAATTTTAAATAATATGCAAGAAAACTGCTGTAAAACATAATTTTAAAGGGATGCCGAAAAGGGGAAAAGGGAGCGAAATTTGGAGAAAAATAATATGGGGGATTTATTACTTTCGTCAGTTTTAGTCCCTTTGGGTTTCTATCGCCGGTTCAAAATGGCAGCATCGCTGTTATCGCAGTTGGAATATGGACGAAGATTATGAAAATGACGGACGTCCGGCGTCGCGGCGACGGACGTCTTGCGTTTTGACGCCGGACGTCCGACAGTTTTGTGACGAGAGGAGCGCAAAAACTAAGAGTGAAACATGAAACATCATTCTCGCACGCGCGCGCATTATTTACCTATAGGTTTCACAATCATGTTTCATGTTTCATTTTATTCCAAAAGCCCTTTGTGGATGCGGTTTCCAGAGTGAAACTTGATGTTTCATCATGGTTAATAAAGATTTTCATGTTTCATCATGATTTTAATTGAATAGTGTTTAACTTTTCTCTTATCAACTTAACGCAATAAAAGCACTATAAGAAAAAAAAGACCGCTGAGAACATTCAGCGGTCATGATAATCAAATATTTTTCTTTAAACAGTTTATACTTGCAAGGTTTCTAATGCTTAGAAAGCATATCCAAGGCGTATTAAATGATTCACAGCTCCCGCCGGTCCATTATCAAACAACTCTGCAAATCCGCGCTTAAATGTATAATCAATATTCCAACGTTTATACCACACGCCAAAACCAACCAAAATACCACCATCACAACGTTTGTAGTTATCCTTATCCCCTATTTTTATATCCCCATCTTCTGCATCAAACTTGCCTGCCATATCCACTCCGAAGAAACCTCCGATTCGTCCGTCTATCGCAATATTACTTGTTAACGCATATTTAATTCCTGCAGTAAGCGGAATGTTAAGATTATGAGCTCGGAATTTCGCTTCACTGAAATTTACATCATACCCACGTGTGCCAAACATCACACCGGTATTCCAATAAACATTTCCAATAATCGGGTGATTAAAGTCAAGTCCTACATTATAACTTGGCAACATTGTTATACCCCTCGTATTATCTCCCTTAAAGCTATTTGAGGCAAAACCTCCACGAAGAATCAACTGACCGCCCCAAATTTGCGCATTCACTGTAGCTGCACCTAATATAAAAGCCCCTGCTACCATCAATAATAATTTCTTCATAACTTAAGATTTTAAATATATAACATCCGAATGCTTCTTATCAGCATCCGCACAAATGTAAGAATAATCCCGATTACCTGTACACTAAGAAAATACAAAAGAAACTGAACTTTGTTAAAAGTCTATTATAAATGACTCTAAGTAAGAGAGCAACTCAGTTCTTTAAATCTTAAGATTCATGAAATTAGTCACTGGCGTGTTTTGCTTTTTGTTTGAAAAGTTTAGAACTTTTAACCAGAAAGTTAAATTTAACACTCAAAATATTTGCGATTATCAAGATATTATCTACCTTTGTAACCATTAGTTGCTCTCTTACTTAGAGATAAACAACCTATTTACTTGTTACATTTTTAAATTAGTACGCTATGAATATCAGAAAGAAATTATTGATTGCCGGACTTATGAGTATTGTCGGCATCTGTCAAATGATGGCACAGAAAACTGAATACAGAGAGTCTCAAGCTCGTCTAGCAGAGCCCGTAATGGGAGTGTATATCAAGCCTTTGATTGCAGAATTAGAAATCAACAAGACTGTTGGAAAGATAAAGGATCAATGGGAGTTCTCAAATAAAGAAGTCAATGCATTATCCGGAGAAGTCCCCAATTTAAAAGCTCGTGCTTTGTTCATGAGTACAGAAAAACATAATGCAGACGTCATTGTTGCTGCATCATTTGATATTGTTTCAAAAGAAGACAATAGCGGTTATTACGTAACAGTTATTGGATATCCCGCAAAATACGTTAGATGGAGAACTGCCACTGCCGAAGACAACGCATGGATTCACAATGAAAAGATAACTCCTATCAGATCACAAGAAGCAACTCAAGCAATTACTAAATAATTTATATTAATTAAAATAAGAACGACATGAAAAGATTTTTATCATTTGCATGCGCAGCACTATGCTGTATGATTATGAATGCGCAATTAGTTACATCTCGTAGCGTTGCCTCAGTTTCAACACCGAAAGAATCCAAAACTACTTGGATGTTTAAAGTGGGTATGGCTACCAATAATTTCGTAGGAGAAAATTGGGGCGACTCTGACACCAAGATTGGATACAACTTTGGTTTTGAGTTCAATCGCACAATGGGAAAGAAAGGAGCTTATTGGGGCATGGATTTCTTGTTTGGAAGCCGTGGTTACAAGTACAGCGAAGGAGAGTATGACTTCAAGCACAAAGCACACAATTTCCAATGGTCACCATTTACTTTTGGATGGAAAGTTGATGTTGCTAACAAAATCACCATTGATCCACATCTCGGTGTATTCTTAGCAATTGATTATGCAGGTAAGCAAGTTGCTGAATATGATGGAGAAGAAGGTGACATCAGCATTTGGGATGTAGAAGATTACATTCCTGTAGATTTGGGTATGAAAATCGGTGTTGGGGTTTGGTTCAACAAGAAGTTCAACCTTGACTTGACTTACCAAAGAGGTTTTGTAAATGCGTTTGATTTTGGTGAAGACTATAGTTCAAAAACCAACAACTTCTTAATCCGTTTAGGTTACGCATTCTAATAACAAACAATACCTATACAAAGCAAGAGGTTAGCCCATTGGGTTAGCCTCTTGTCTTTTTTGTGTGACCGTCAAAGAAGTTTGATTTTTACTTTATCTCTATGCTTCTATTGAATTTCGCCTTTTCATCGGGGGTATGCTTTGGCAAATCGATGACTAAGACACCATCGTTAACACTAGCTGAAATACGCTCTTTATCCACATCATTGGGTAATAACAAAGACTGTTGGAATTTGGCATACGAAAACTCCCGACGTAGGAATTTCTTATTCTTTTTATCTTCCTCCTTTACTTCGTCCTTTTTCTCCATAGAGACAACCAACTCATTTTGTTCGGTCAAATTGATGCTTAAGTCATCTTTACTCAACCCAGGAACCGCGATTTCAATCTTATAATCTTCATCACTTTCTACTACATTGACTGCCGGTGCTGATGTATTCACCTTAACCATCCAATCGCTAACAAAAAAGTCATTAAACAGACTTGGGAACCAGCTTTGTCCACTGTACTTTCTAATAGGTAACATAATCATTTCCTCCTTATTTTAAATTAAACATATCTTGGTCTGAGTCATCATACAGACCTTGAATCTCATTTAATCTTATGACAAGAGGCACACCAATGTGACATAATGTGCAGGATTTGCTTTGTTTATTAAGTATTCGTAAGGCTTTTTAAAAGGCGCAAGGAAAAATTTGAAATATAAAAAGCAAAATTAAGATTCTAAGAGATAATTATGCCAAAGCGACATAAAAGGACGAACATTATGGCAGTAAACTTAAAATTAACACCGCTTTAAGTAAGATTCACTTAACATGATTGCTTTACTACAACAAAAAGGGGCGTATCATTTTAAATTGACACGCCCCATTCATATATACTTCCAATAAGAGGTTACTCGTTCATCAAGTATTTCTTGAAATCTTCAAAATTCTTGGTCATTTCAACACTCTTCTTCTCGCCTTTCATAAAAGCCGCCAACTTGTTTGGTACTGCTACAGTTTCTCCAATTATATCTTCCACTGTCGTTTTGAATTTTGCGGGATGCGCTGTCTCTAAGAATACGCCACACTCTCCTTCTTTCAAGTTTTCGCACAACGCACGATAACCACATGCTCCATGAGGGTCTAACATATAACCGGTTTCTTGGTAGCACGTTTTCATGGTATCAGCTATTTGCTCATCCGTATAAGTCGTTCCGCTGATTTCAGATGAAATTGCCGCATGATTACCTTTATACAAGTCGTAGATTCTCGCAAAGTTACTCGGATCGCCCACGTCCATTGCATTCGCTATTGTCTGTACGGACGGACGAGGATTGTATTGTCCTGTCTTCAAATAGTTATAAAAGATATCATTCGCATTGTTTGCAGCAACGAAACGTTTAATCGGCAATCCCATAACCTTACCAAACAATCCGGCTGTAATATTTCCAAAGTTTCCACTTGGCACACACATGACCAGATTGTCTGCCTTACTAAGTTTCTTCATCTGCGCGTAAGCATAGAAATAATAAAATGCTTGAGGAAGGAAACGCGCCACGTTAATAGAGTTGGCAGAAGTCAGTTTCATGTGTTCATTTAATTCTGCATCCATAAAGGCATTTTTCACCAAAGCTTGGCAATCGTCGAACACTCCATCCACCTCTAATGCGGTAATGTTCTGGCCTAACGTTGTAAACTGACACTCTTGTATCGCACTTACTTTTCCTTTCGGATAAAGGACATAGACATGAATCCCTTCAACTCCTAAGAAACCATTTGCAACTGCACTACCGGTATCACCTGAGGTCGCAACCAACACATTCACTTGCTTGCAATTCTCCTTCTTGATGAAATAGCCCAACAAACGTGCCATAAATCTGGCACCAACATCCTTAAATGCTAAAGTCGGGCCATGGAACAATTCCAAAGAGTAGATATTATCCGTCACTTTTACTACCGGACAGTCGAAGTTCAACGTGTCGTAAACGATTTGTTTTAAAGTTTCTGCCGGAACATCCTCTCCAAAGAACGCATCCGCCACACGATATGCCACCTCTTGGAAGGTTAAATCCTGTATCTCATCAAAAAAACTTTCCGGAAGATGTTTAATAACTTCCGGCATATATAAACCTTTATCGCTCGCCAAACCCTTAACCACTGCTTCATGCAATGTCGCTCTGTCTGCCTTTCCGTTTGTGCTATAATATTTCATACCTTATTATATTATATAGATTAGTGTTTCATGAACTCTTTGATAAACTCATCACCTTGGAGTATTCCGTAACAGCCCTCTTTAGCCGCATCCTCATCGAATGTCTGAACTGAATCCGGTTCTATGCCGGGATAGTAAATAGCAAAAGGTACAGCATCTGCCGTATGCGTCCGATACTCACATGGTGTCGGATGGTCGGGCAAAACTGCGACTGCTACCGGTTCGTCCCATGTTTCTATTTCGTTAAGTATAGGACCTATAAGACGTTTATCCAAATCCTCTATCGTTCTCAGTTTGAGTTGTACGTCTCCATCATGACCTGCTTCATCACTAGCCTCAACATGAAGATATACAAAATCGTCCGTACGCAATGCCTCAATAGCGGCTTGCGCTTTCCCTTCAAAATTAGTATCGTACAAGCCTGTGGCACCTTCCACGTTGACAACTCTCAGTCCGGCATAATGACCAATGCCGCGTATTAAATCTACAGCTGTTATCACCGCACCGCTTTTCATCTGTGGATATGTTACCGTCAATGGTGTCATCGCCGGACGATAACCTCCTCCCCACGGCCAAATACTGTTAGCCGGATCACGACCTTCTGACTGCCTTTTCAAGTTCAAAGGATGTACCGACAACAATCGTTGAGACTCCTCTATCAAATGATTCAACAAGTCAGCTGTTTCTTGAGCTGCATCCACTTGTGCTTTTATCATACACTCTTTATAAGGTGTGCCCGGCACATCATGCGGTGGTGTACAACGCAAATGCTTATTACCTCCCTTTATCACTAATAAATGCCTGTACTGAACACCCGTATAGAAATGAACTTTTTCATTTCCTAGTTGCTCTTGCAAGAAACGTATCAGTACATCGGCTTCTTCAGTTTCCAACCGACCGCAAGAATGATTTTTAATCTTTCCTTCTTCGATGCAAATCAGATTACACCGCATCGCCAAGTCGTCATCATTCAACTCAACTCCTATACTTGCGGCTTCTAAAGGACCTCGACCTTCATATACCTTATTTTGATCGTAACCTAATATAGCTGAGTTTGCTACCTCACTTCCGGGATGAAAACCTTCCGGAACCGTACATAGCAATCCGGAACGCCCTAATCGGGCAATCCTATTCATATTCGGTGTTTCCGCGTATTGTAATAATGTCTTGTTACCTAATGACGGTACTTTCCAATCGGCCATACCATCACCTAATATGATAATATGCTTCATATTTATCTTTTTACCTTGTATTTGATTTGGCTTAGACGTTCGCCACACTCATAATATCTGCAAACACACCCGCTGCTGTCACGGCAGCTCCCGCTCCATATCCTTGTATCAACATGGGATATTCCTTATAGCGCTCGGTTGTCAACAATATGATATTATTTGACCCTTCCAGATTATAGAATGGATGTTGCATCTCTACTTCACAAAGCGCAACACTTGCCTTTCCGTTCTCATACTTAGAGACAAAACGCCAACGCTTATTTTCGCTTTCCAACACCTTTCTACGTTCCTCAAAACCGGCATCTAAACTCGGAAGAGCGGCCCAAAATTCGTCCAATGTTCCCTCAAAGAATTTATCAGGAACAAACAAATGCTTTTCTACTTCTGTCTGTTCAATCTGATAGCCGGATTCGCGCGCCAATATCACTAACTTACGGATAACATCCTTACCACTTAAGTCCACTCTTGGATCCGGTTCACTATAACCTTCTTCCTTCGCCATTTGAACTGTTTTACTAAAAGGAATATCCGCAGAAATCTTGTTGAAGATATAATTCAATGTACCGCTCAACACAGCCTCTATCTTTAATATTTTATCACCGCTGTTGAGCAAGTCATTTATCGTTCGGATGATAGGAAGTCCTGCACCGACATTCGTCTCAAACAAGAATTTTACGCCTCTCCTACGGGCTGTTGACTTAAGTTTTTCGTATGTTGCATAATCGGCAGACGCTGCCTCTTTATTGGCTGCAACGACTGAAATATTGTGTTCCAAAAACTCTTGGTATAGTCCGGCAACTTCAACACTAGCTGTACAATCAACGAACACAGAATTAAAAATATTCATTCCTATAACTTCGTTGCGCAAACGTTGAATATTACTCGGTTCGCTCGCAGCTAGCAACTCACGATAGTTTGAAAGTTCAATACCTTCTCTATCAAAGATTGCATGATGACCACTTGCTATACCTACGACTTTCAACTTAAGGCCTCTTTCCTCCATCAGTTTCTCACGCTGACTTGACAACTGCGCTATCAAGCTACTTCCCACCGTCCCTACTCCACACAGAAAAAGGTTCAGTTCCTGAAACTCGGACAGAAAAAAACTATCGTGGATAACATTAAGTGTTTTACGCAAATACTTACCATCTACAACAAAAGAGATGTTTGTTTCTGATGCTCCTTGAGCACAGGCTATCACATTGATACCACTGCGACCTAGTGTTCCGAATAATTTTCCTGCAATACCGGGGGTGTGCTTCATGTTTTCGCCTACAATCGCCACAGTTGCCAATCCGCTTTCAGCTTTCATATGGTACATTGCTCCGGTCTCTATCTCCTTAGCAAACTCTGCATTCAATACGTTGCAAGCAGCGTCTGCATCCTCATCACGCACACCGATTGATGTACTATTTTCGGACGATGCCTGTGAAACCAAGAACACGCTTATACCATTACCTGCCAATGCTGAGAATATGCGTCGGTTTACACCAATCACACCCACCATTGACAAACCGGAAACCGTAATCAATGAGGTACCGTTAATACTTGAGATACCTTTAATGGGTTTCTTTTGGTCGCCCTCAACATCTTTCTTGATGATAGTTCCCTTTCCTTTTGGATTAAAGGTATTTTTGATGCAAATAGGAATATCCTTAACACAAACGGGGTATATGGTAGGAGGGTAAACAACTTTAGCACCGAAGTTACACAACTCCATTGCTTCCACATAACTGAGTTCATTGATGGTATAAGCCGTTGAAATAACCCTTGGGTCTGCCGTCATAAATCCGTCCACATCTGTCCAGATTTCCAATACCGAAGCGTCTAATGCCGCTGCAATAATGGCAGCAGTATAATCCGAACCGCCTCGTCCTAAATTTGTTACTTCGCCTGACTCAGCATCAGTAGATATGAATCCCGGCACCAATGACACCTTCGGCAACTCAACGAATGCTTTTTTAACCAACTCATTGGTAAGTTCTGATGCCAATCGACTACGTCCCGATTTGACCTCTGTCTTTATAAAAGTTCGTGAATCAAACCATTTGGCGCCATCTATTAACACTGCAACTATATTTGACGAAATACGTTCGCCGTAGCTTACTATAGCAGCAGATGTTTTGGGAGATAAATCACGAATTAAATAAACACCTTGATATATACTTTTCAACTCTTCCAAAAGAGCGGTTACTGTATCGACCAAAGAATCCTTATCCTTGCCTTCAGGGATAATGGCGTCTATCATTTGATAATGGCGCGTAGCCATCTCCTCAAATTCTGTTAAGTACGTTGTATCACCGGCTAATGCCAACTGTGACGTTTTAATCAATCGGTCAGTGATGCCTCCTAATGCGGAAACGACTACAATAACAGGCTCTTGTTCAGCCTCAACAATCTTCTTTACGTTTAAAATACTCTCTGCGGAACCTACGGATGTTCCTCCAAATTTTAATACCTTCATGTCTGTGTTTCTTAAAATCAAGCCTCGCGCAAACGGGATTACAACACCCGCACCAACAACGACACGGCCATAATTCTTTATTTACTATTAGTTATAAACTTCGCAAAAGTAGCAATTATTTATATAATTACCTTTATAAAATAAATATAATTTGTATTTTTGCCTCACAAATCAATCACCTAAAATACAATCATCATGACCAAAAGATTATTTCTTTCTTTGATAATATCATTCTTCATTTTATCACAGACAAACGCTGAACCTTTGAAGAGCGAAAATCAAACCACTACAACAAGCAGATGGAAGAATTACAAACGGACGTCATACATGGGTTTGAGATTTGGTCTTAACGTTCCTACAATTAGATATAAAGGGACAGGCGGTCTTGCTCAGACCAATCCCCAACCACGCTTTCACGTAAACTTTGTTTATGGAACCAAATTGGGTAAAGGATTACCTTTCTACCTTGAAACCGGTGTAGGCTACACCGAGAAAGGCGCTGAGATAGAGGCAACCGAAGAATATGAATTGAGAAAAATCAATTTGAAGTACATACAAATCCCGGTCGTATTAAAGTACAAATGGGAAACTAACGTTGACGATTTAGTGGTTCAGCCTTTCTTTGGCGGTTACTTCGCTTGTGGTGTTGGCGGTCAAACAAAGTTATACGACGTCCGTGTCAAACGCTCTTCTTTCGGCAATGACCGTTATGGTCGCTTCGATGCCGGCATACGATTGGGCTGTGGCTTATCATTCCAAAACTTCTATTTTGAGACCGGCTATGAGATAGGTTTATACAACATTGCAGGAGACCAATATACCGATTACCACTACGATGATTTCGACGGACATATCCGCAATGGTAATTTCTTCATGTCTGTTGGAGTAGATTTCTAATCCTTCTCATAATAAGCAACTGCAGCTTCAGCACAGCGCTCGCCGTCAATGGCTGCTGACACGATTCCTCCGGCATACCCTGCGCCTTCACCGCATGGAAACAATCCTTTTATACGAATGTGTTGCAGTGTCTCATTGTCGCGGACTATTCTAACCGGTGCGGACGTTCTGCTTTCCACTCCTATCATTACGGCGTCGTTCGTTAAAAAGCCATGCGATGCTTTCCCAAACCTTCGGAAACCTTCTGCCAAACGGGTTGTGACAAACTTAGGCAACCAAAAATGTAGTGGTGAAGCTATCAATCCCGGCGCATACGAGGACGGTGGCAAATCATAACTTAAACGACCATTGACAAAATCTGCCATGCGTTGCGCTGGTGCCGTCTGACGACAACCGCCTTGTTGCCAATTTTGTTGTTCCAACGCTTCCTGAAAATACATCATTGCCAAAGGATGACTATTATCTATCGGTTCTGAAATTACCGACATGAAGTCTTTTATCGATGTTTCGGACAAATCCTCCGGGCGCATCTCTACCACCATTCCGGAATTACTCCATTTTGACCCTCTGTTACTGGGCGACATACCATTGACAACAGTTTGTCGAGGACCGCTTGCCGCAGGAACAACAAATCCACCCGGGCACATACAAAAACTATATACGCCACGTCCTTCTACTTGCTGTACAAAACTATATTCTGCCGCCGGTAAGAACTTGCCACGTCCATTTTTATTGTGGTATTGAATACAGTCTATCAAATGCGACGGATGTTCCAGACGCACACCGACTGCCAAACCTTTACTTTCTATCTCAACACCATTTTGATGCAACCACCGATACACATCGCGGGCTGAATGGCCGGTAGCCAAGATTACAGCTCCATAAAACGCTCTTCCTGTGTTGGTTTCTATGCCTACAACTTTTTCGCCTTCGACAATCAAAGCGTCCATCCTCGTTTCAAAATGAACTTCGCCACCGCATTGCAATATGGTATTTCTCATATTTTCAATGACCCTTGGCAGTTTGTCTGTCCCGATATGCGGATGGGCATCTTGTAATATCGACACGCTGGCTCCATGTTGGCAAAACACATTCAATATCTTTTCTACGCTACCTCGTTTTTTGCTACGGGTAAACAATTTCCCATCCGAATAGGCACCGGCTCCTCCCTCACCGAAACTATAATTGCTCTCGGGGTTGACCTTATGCTCCCGCGAAATCTTCGCCAAATCCACCTTTCTGTCACGGACATTTTTCCCTCGCTCCACCACGATGGGTTTATATCCGAACTCTATCAGACGCAATGCTGCAAACAAGCCTCCCGGTCCGGCACCGACCACCACCACCGGTTTGCCCTTTTCCACATTCGGATATTCCGTGTGCACAAACTCGTCATCATTAGGGAGTTCATTTATATATAAACGTATTTTCAAATTGACGTATATAGCACGTTGTCGGGCATCTATACTACGTTTTAATATTCTTATTGCAGTAATGGTACGTTCGTCCAATCCTTTTTCTCGCGCCATATACCGACGCAGAGTTTGCTCAGTGGCAGCAAACTCCGGAAGTACTCTGATTTGATATTCTTCTATCATTCTATCAATCTTTTAATCGCCATTACCCAAACAGCACACGCAAGGCTTCTTCCACCTTACGCACGGGTACTAATTCTATTTTCAACTTCGATGTATCCAAACCTTGAAGATTGTATTTCGGCACTATCATTCGGCGAAATCCTAATTTTGAAGCCTCAGCCACTCGTTGCTCAATACGATTGACCGGACGAATCTCTCCACTCAAACCCACTTCGCCCGCCATACAAACTCCTGCTTCTATACCTGTATCCACATTGCTACTCAACACGGCTGCTATCACGGATAGATCGATGGCCGGGTCAGTAACTTTAAGGCCTCCGGCAATGTTTAAAAAGACGTCCTTTTGTGCCAACTTAAAACCTACTCGCTTTTCTAACACAGCCAACAGCATATTCAAACGTCGCAAGTCAAATCCTGTAGCAGAACGTTGCGGTGTTCCATAAGCAGCAGTACTCACTAAGGCTTGTGTTTCTATCATAAAAGGGCGAACACCTTCTATGGTAGATGTTATTGCAACTCCACTCAGCCCTTCATGATTCTCCGTGAGTAACAGTTCCGACGGGTTCGACACCTGTCGCAATCCATCCTGACGCATCTCATAAATACCGAGTTCGGCGGTACTTCCGAATCGGTTCTTTATGCTCCGCAAGATACGATACATATAATGTTGGTCGCCTTCAAACTGCAGTACCGCATCGACAATATGTTCAAGAACCTTCGGTCCGGCCAGCGTTCCCTCCTTGTTGATATGGCCTATCAGAATAACCGGAATGTTTGTCTCCTTTGCAAACTTCAATAAGAGAGCCGCACATTCGCGCACTTGCGAAATACTTCCCGGCGAACTATCTACGCTTTCGGTCATGATGGTCTGAATGGAATCAATGACTACCAACTGCGGTTGCTCGTTCTTGATGTGAAGGAATATATGTTCGAGCGACGTTTCGCACACCACACGGCATTGCGACTCGTCCAGCACATCGGTTGCAGACTTTCCCATATCCGCCACCCGACGGGCCAATCTGTCGGCACGCAACTTTAACTGTCGCGCGCTCTCCTCGCCACTGACATAAAGTACACGTTTATCTGTCAGAGAAAGAACGGTTTGCAATATCAATGTTGATTTTCCGATACCCGGCTCTCCGCCTAGTAGCACCAACGAACCCGGGACTAAACCGCCCCCAAGCACTCTGTTGAGTTCGCCGTCGTGCATATCAAGTCGCGGTTCCTCGTCCGACACTATCTTACCTACCGGAATGGGACGCGCGCCCTGCGTGCCGTCCGCATCTGCCGTCCCTAAGATAGAGGATGTAAAAGATACCTGCTTCTCCTTACGCACCGTAAACTCCTTGAACGAGTTCCATTCACCGCACGACGGACACTTACCAACCCATTTGGCAGACTCTTGACCGCAATTGGAACACACGTACACCGTTTTTTCTTTCGCCATAGCTTTTTCTTTTTTGAGAGGATAAAAATACGGAGTTTCTCTGACTTTACACATTTTTTGAGAGGAAAAACTCTTTTAAACACCCTGTAAATGGTGTTTAAACATCATACAAACAATTTTTCGGCAAAAAGTGTACACAAAAAGGCTATCGTGCGTACACAAAAATGTACTCACGTGTACACAAAAATGTACTCAGGCGTACACAAAAATGTACACGGGCGTACATTAAAATGTATCAAGGCATGTATTTTTAGTCATGGCGCAATGTGCCTTTTTAATGTGCTGTGAGGGTTCGTAAATAAGTTATCAGTTCCGCAAACGAACCAAAGTTGATAGCGGTTTTCCCCTTCGTCCAAATGATTCGGTCGGGCGACTCGACCGAGAGCGTGGGCAATAGTTGTCCATCTGACGTATGGACACAATCATACCCATTGCGTTCCAGCGCATTCTGCGCCCAATAGTACAATGACGGTTCGGCACAATGCAAACTTACTGCCTTTTCGTTCTTGCGGATGGATTGATAACACCCTCTGAGTTGGTCGAAACTAATGGTTGGATGCTCAAACAAGCGATTCATCACATCGCATAGTACAAGGTCCTCTGTCACTCCGCAATACATTTTTCTGTCGGTGGTCATGGTCCACAATCTATCACCAAGCGTCATAGCTTGCTCAACATCGTGAGTAGAAAGAAGAACAGCCTTCGACTCCTCCGTAGCGACTTTCCTCAACAAGGTCATTATCTCTATCCTGCTTTCCACATCAAGAAAGGCCGTAGGCTCGTCCAATATAATCAGCGGACATTCTTGTACCAACGCTTTCGCTATCATTGCCTTTTGCCTTTCGCCATCGGAGAGTTCGGCAACATAGCAATTCGTTTTTTTCTTCATGCCCACCGCTTCGATTGCCTCCGCCACAAGTTCCTTATCATTACGGGTCAACCGACCGAAAAAACCGGTATGCGGTTGGCGACCTAATGCCACAAGTTCATACACCGTCAATCCGCCCGATTGTGTCCGTTCGGTAAGTACTATTCCGATGTTTTTAGAACGCTCCCGTTCGGTATATTCCTCCAAACGCTTGCCCATGAGCAGAAGTTCGCCACCCAAAACAGGTTGAGAGGCTGTGAGACTACGCAGTAACGTGGATTTTCCGGCACCGTTACATCCCAAAAGACAGGTCAATTCGCCCGAATATAGCGTAAAGTCAAGGTTCTCATGGATTACCGTGCGCCGTGCGCCCTTTTCATAACCTGTAGTGACGCCTCTACCCTCATATATAATATTTTGGTCCATCAGTTAAAGTATTGAATACGTCTTTGGTTCACTATCACATAAATAATTACCGGTGCACCGAGCATAGGGGTTACTGCGTTCAGCGGTATAATTCCCGATTCGCCGGGCAGGATGCAAATCAAGTTACATAATAATGCCACGCATCCTCCCACCAATATAGTGACGGGCATCAAACTATTGTGGTTGGAAGTGCCTAACATCAATCGCGCCATGTGCGGCACTGCCAATCCGATAAAGGATATAGGTCCGCAAAAGGCGGTGGTCACTGCGGTAAGAAGGCCTGTGGCAATAAGCAAAAGATTACGGGTGCGACGTATGTTCACCCCTAAGTTCTCAGCATAATTCTGTCCTAAAAGCAAGGCATTGAGTGGCTTTATCAACATGATAGCCATAAGCAATCCGACACTCATGACTAGGATAAACAGAGGCAATTGGTCGCGCGCCACACCACCAAAATTGCCCATGCCCCATATCATATAGGAATGAACGCCCTCTGCCGTTGAAAAGAAGTTCAACAAGGAAATAGCCGACGATGCGATGTACCCAATCATTATACCGGCTATCAATAACATCACATTACTGCGTATCAAGGTGGAAAGAAACAAAATGACAGACAGCACCAACGCTGCGCCCAAAAAGGCTCCTAATAAAATCGCAAAGAAACCGGACAGGGAGAATGTGGCTGTCGCTATACTACCCCCACCTGCCAACATAACAAAGGCGACACCTAAACTTGCACCCGAATTGATGCCTAATATAGAAGGTCCTGCCAACGGATTGCTAAATGCAGTCTGCAACATCAATCCTGATACAGCTAAAGCAGCACCACTGAATATCGCTGTTATGGTCTGCGGGAAACGCGTCTCCCACACGATAAATTGCCAACCGGCATTTTCATGTTCCTTCCCAATCAGGATGTCGCAAACGTCAGCAAAAGGAATGCTGACAGTCCCCACTGTCAAGTTCGCCATGACCAGCAGTATTACTAGTACTACTAAAACACCACTACAAATATAACCTTTACTCATCATTCTCCTCTTCTCCTATTGTTACTCCGCTAATTTACGGAAATATCTTAAACTATCATCTTCCAAAACTCCCGGATGAAAAATCTTAATAAACTCTTCCAACAAACGGTCCGGATGAAATGGGACTTCTTCGTAAAAAGGTTTCTCTCCCGTATTACACCCATATATGTTACGTTCACGAAAGGCTTTAAAAGCGGAATACGGTGAATACTCATCCAACAGACCGGAATAGGTCTTGTCCTTTTCTGCATTATATTTTATAAGCCACACATCGGCATTCACCGCTTTATCATAAACGACTTCAAAACTTAACGGTACGGAACCGCTATCATCTAAATAATCAAAAGAATAATTTCCTCCGGCATCATTATACAACTGCCCTAAATAACTTTTTCCTCCGGGAACATACCATGCCGCTCCTCCCTTCAAATCACATAGAAGTTGAGGACCATTCTTCTTTTCGGCCACCAACGCTTTCATCTCATTGTACCTACGTTCAATGGAACTGAATAAAGAATCAGCCTCTTTACCCTTACCATATAAAAGTCCATAGAATCTCATCCACTCGGCACGTGCCAAAGCGGATGTCTCCATATAGTCAGCACATTCCACAATAGGGATTCCATATTTCTCAAAACGTCCATACCCTCCTGAATTTTCAAAAGGCGACAAAAGAATGGCATCAGGAGTTAGTTGGATAATACGTTCCACGTCCGGAGT
Source organism: Paraprevotella sp. (assembly GCA_017937925.1). Taxonomy (GTDB): domain Bacteria; phylum Bacteroidota; class Bacteroidia; order Bacteroidales; family Bacteroidaceae; genus Paraprevotella. Next base: position 15,959 of record JAGBCQ010000020.1, read on the forward strand.
CATGGCATCACCTACATCAGCAATTCGCCCCCCGGCACATTGTTCCAAAATACATGGACGCATAATATACTTGACGTCACACACTCCCGCTATTTGCTCTAACGCGCCCAAATCATCAATCAAAGCACAATGTACGGAAGTATATACAATCGTTTTTGATAAAGGGATACGCACAACGGTAGCATTCGGAATTTCTTGTGAGACAGTATCATCCTTTTCTATCAACACGTACTTATGCAGTACTTTGGACGTATCCCATGGATTACGAATCTCTGCCGTCATATAATCCTCATAATCCACCAAAGTAAGATTTTCCAAATACCGGAACCGTACCGTATCGCCCCCTTGAGCATAAAAAGAGGTCTTGCCCCCTCCACTACACGCGGAGAGTAACAAGACCACAACAACTACGGCGATAGTATTGTTTATGACACTTCTCTGAATCATTCTTCTTTAATTTGTAAAGACTGTTTTTGTAGGATTCATTCCACCGCTAAGCATCGCATCAATCAAGTCACCATCACTTTCAAATCGATATACTGTTCCATCCGATACATAGTCTGAAACGCTGACATAAAAGTCTCCATTACTAGGGTCTATATCAATCATATAGATACCATTACTTGAAAGCTGTGCCGGCATATCCTTCAAATAATTCTCAGTTTTTAACTCTCTCGTTTTGATATTATAGGTTGAAAAAACATTCGTCGTTGTGTAAGTTGTCCAATCTGTATCTGAATATACTATGTAAACAACGTCACCATACGCCGCTAATTTGGTGGCAGCAGTCAATCGTTCTAAACTACCTGATGCCGGGTCATACATTTGTACTTGATAATCGTAATCCGGATATGCTCCGCCATATGATTGAATAAAAATCTTTCCTCCGGCAGCGATTATCTCATTGGGATTGGTCGCAACTTCAACAGTTTTCTCCACTGTAAACGTCGCAATATCTATAACACTCATGGTATTATCATATCCCCAACCACTGTTACATACATACAACTTACCATTACATTCAACAATGCCTTCAGGATTACTTCCAACTTGGACCATCGCTTCTTTTTGGAAACTTCCGGCATCTATTTTCGCAACATAGCCACCATAAAGTGTAACATAGATTTTGCCATTCTTTGCAGCCAAATAACGAGGCTGTCCCTCACTCGCATCAAAACTGATCGTTGCTAGTTTCTTTGCCGCATTATCCATTTTAACTAAAAGTGAAGACCCCGTGATTGAAGCATAAAGGTTTCCGTCGTGCGAAATCAAATCTTGTCCGGTATCGCCTAATCCCTCACCATTTTGGTTCATATATACATTTTTAACAAACAGACTTGTTCCGTCTGCACCACCACAAGGTGAATACATGTCTATACCGGAATTATTACTATTATAATTACCCTCGTTCAAGATGAACACGCGGTCGCTCGGGTCTATATTCTCAATAACATTGCCCCCTCCTCCGTTATCTCCATCGTTATTCTCATCACATGACGTAAACACAAGTCCAAACACCATGCATAACATCAACAAAAACAAATTTTTCCGTTTCATAATTTTACTTTTTAAAAATTTATACTCATTTTGTTCTAGAACTTCACTTCTACAATGCCTCTATACGACCGCCCCGGCATGGGGTAATACTTTATCACGTCGTACTGAGTATCCGTTAAATTCGCCACATCTGCCTGTAGGCGAATACTACACCTCTTTAAATCAAAGGTCTTTGATAACGAAAGCGTATGTTCGTTATACCCATGTACCAAATTCGCCGAAGTATTCTGACGCATACAATAACGGTCGCCAACCAACACAACACTATAACCTATATTGACCCATGGATTTTCTACTTGAATTGCGACATTACCACTATGCTTCGGTGTATAGGGTATTTGGTGCTTGTATGTCTTGGACGATTGTTCTGTCATGTCCAAAGCACGTTGCAAAGAGTAAACACCGGAAAGTGACAAACCCACAATATCGGCAACGTTAATACGACTTTGTAAGGATATATCAACACCCGTTATATCCACACGACCGTAGTTCATCATTCTCCAAACATACATAGAGGGTAACGCAACTATTTTGTCATCCACCTTATTATAATAGGCATCTGCTGTAAGCATCATGGATTCTACAAAGCGCCAAGGTTTGCTTTTCCACGTTATTCCGAAATTATATTCATGGGCATTTTCGGGGCGCAATGCCGTATTGCCGGTTTGTTCGTAATACATATCATTAAAACTTGGCACTCTGAAAGTTTCCTTATACATCACTCTAAAGAACAAGTCATTTGAGAGGAACGGTTGACAGGCTAAAGAGAAACAAGGAGACAAACGTCTTTTATCAGCCGGTTTATTCCCCGATTTCACATGCTCATCAACAACTGTCGATACCAATGTTCCGCTTAACATAAACCATTTCCATTTCCAACGTGCATTTAAAGCTGATAACCATGTCAAGCGGTATGGTTCTTGGTTTTCCGGAAAATTATTTTGCAGAGTATTCAAAGCAGCATCATTCGACCATGATACGGACAGACCGTCAATAGGCATCCACAAGGCTGCCGCCGAAAGATAATATTCCTGTTGCTTGTTAACATCAGTTTTCTTCCCACCTTGGTATTTTACATTCGTATCTTCGTACTTCGTCCACGAATAGTTGTACTTTCCTTCCGCTTGTATTCTCCATTTTTCTGAAAATGCCTTTTGATAACGTGTTTGTACAAAAGCATTTTTATCCCACAAACGTTCGTTCGACATATTGTTATATAGTATAACGGAGCCGGGCAAGCCACGTTCGGAATCGTAATAATGAATCTTAGTATTCAAACGACTTCCGTCTTTGAATTTTTGATAAAGATTCCCTTCTGCGTACCACGACATCACATCCGAATTGTACCTTTTCTCTTCTGATATTCGCTTGCCATTCACTAATGTAAAAGGATATTGACCATCTGCACGCGTCATATTACCGGTTAGGCTGAACGTTGTCGTTGCACCAATACGTTGCGCCCATAATACAGAAGGATTTATCATTCCATAAGAACCACCTTTCATTCGCGCTTTCAGTTCAAAAGGCTTATCAGTCCCTTCTAACGGATTTTTTGTCTTTAATGATAACACACCGGCTGAAGCATACGAACGAGCAGATTGCAACAAATCATTTTGCTGACCGACAGATAAAGTCAGAGTTTCCACATCGTCCATATTAAATCGGCCTATATCAATCTGACCGGCTTGACAATTGCTAACCATAACTCCATCATAAAGGACCGCTGTATGTTCTGCTCCCAAACCTCTGACTGAAACGGTTTTTAAACCTCCCAAACCGCCATAATCCTTTACCGTGACACCGGGAAGACGTCTCGCAGCATCCGCCAAACTTTGCATTCCTAAATTTTGCATAGTACTTGACGTGATAGTTTGCGTAGGCATCGGCGCAGAAATATTCTGCGTCGCACGCTCTGCGCTAACTGTCACACGTTTCAAATTACGAATCCTGCTCGAAACGCTGTCAGCATCATTCGCATAAACGACCGTTGTATAAAGGGTACAGCATACACCTATCACTACAAACAGCCATCCTCTACGGAAAGCAAACTGTTTCATATTACAATCTTAAAAATCTCTTGCATGACCTCTCATCCTATCCTCGAAGATTTGAGCACGACTTACGTTTTGCAGGTCTTCTGACTTACTCCGATTTGTTTGCCTTCCCACCTTATTATATATAAAGCAGTGGCTATTGGTAATAAACAAATCGTAAAATGAGCTTACAGCAGCGGGACTGTTCGGGACTTTCACCCGATTCCCTTTTCATCCGACACTCCGAAATGGGATTCCAAATGGCTTGTACGGAACAAAACATTGCAAAGGTATCAAATTAAGTCTTTCTCCCAAACGATTTATCTGTTTTTTTTCTAACTTTGTGCCACATGAATTAGAAACGATATGCCACATACTCCGGAAATCGCTATTATTGAAGCCAACACTTTAACCTGCATCGGACTTAGAACTATCATAGAACGTATGATGCCATTTGCTACTGTCAGGACATTCAATTCATTCGAACAGTTTGTACGTGACACACCTGATATGTATTTCCATTATTTTATCTCATCTCAAGTGCTCTTAGAACATAGCGCTTTCTTCATTGAGAGAAAGAACAAGACCATTATTCTGACAAATGGGATAGCAGGCACACCACAAATAGCGAAATTCCATACGCTTAATATTTTTCAAGATGAGGATAACATGGTACGTTCCATGTTACGCCTTCAACAAAGCGCTCATGCTCATGGCAATCACATTCCTACCCAATTTAAGCAAGCCCATGATACGGGAAAATCTCTCGAAGATCCCAACGGCCTTTCTTTAAGAGAAATTGAAGTTCTTACGCTCATTGTTAAAGGACTGACTAATAAAGAAATCGCTGAGAAACTTTTTATAAGTACCACGACTGTCATATCGCACAGGAAGAACATTATGGAAAAACTGAATGTTCGTTCAGTATCAGGTCTGACCATCTACGCCGTCATGAATGGATATATAGAAGCCGATTGTATCTAAAAATCCTCATAAATTAGGATTGACACCTTATTGTAGTATTTCTATCTTTGCGCCACAAAAATATTTATTAGCATGAAGAAATACTTTTTTATGATGATGTTGACTTTTGTTTTCAATCAAGTCAATGCCACCAATCATACAGAATTTATAGAAGACAGCACTCGAGTTAAAGACATTGAAGAGATAGTTATTATTTCTACACCAAAAGAAACAAACAAACTACGACAGATACCAATATCGGTTTCGCTATTCGACGAAACAACATTAAGCAACAATCACACTACATCATTAAAAGAACTCTCACAATTCGTTCCCAATTTCTTTATGCCGGATTACGGAAGTGGATTAACTTCAGCTGCCTATATACGAGGTGTAGGTTCGCGAATTAACACACCGGCTATCGGATTATATGTTGACAATGTCGGCTATGCTGATAAAAGCGCTTATGACATTGAACTTTTGGACGTAGAGCGTATAGATGTACTGAGAGGTCCACAAGCTACTTTATATGGTAGAAACTCCATGGGAGGAATCTTACGTGTATTTACTCGCAATCCGTTCCGCTATCAAGGTACTGATTTAAAAATGGGGACTTCAATAAAAGACAATGGTTACAACATCTCACTTTCTCATTATCAGAAAATCAACAACCATTTTGCTTTTTCCGTAGCCGGATTTTATAAGAACTCTGACGGTTTTTACAAAAACATAACCAGGAATGAAACGGTGGGCGGAAAAGAAGTCAGTGGCGGACGTGCACGCATCATTTGGATGCCTAACGAATCATGGAAATTTGACTTTACTACCGACTATTCATATAGAGTAGATAATGGGTACCCTTACCGATATCTTGGAGAAGAAGACCCAAGCAAAGAAGAAATGACTGAATATATTGGGCGAATAATATACAACGAGCCATCATTCTATCGACGCAGTCTGTTTAATGCCGGTTTAAATGCGCAATATAATGCTGAACGTTATGTAATGTCATCGGTTACAGCCTACCAAAACCTTAATGACAATATGACGATGGATCAAGATTTTATTGATAAAAGTTTCTTCACACTCAGTCAAAAGCAACGCATCAATTCATGGAGTGAAGAACTAACATTCAAAAGTCGATACAACAAAAAATGGGAATGGATAGGTGGCATGTACGCTTTGTATCAAGCCAATAGGACTAAGAGTCCAGTTTCACTTACAGACCGTTTCATGAACACTGTATTCGATGCTGCCAACCAAGCTATGCAATCTAAAGGAATGAGTCTTGAAATGAATATGCACCAGTCTCCATTTGTAGCAGATGGATTCTTTGAAACTCCGACTATTGATATAGCAGCTTTCCACCAAAGTACATTCAACCACATTTTCGGCGTTGAAGGACTAAGTGTTTCTGCAGGAATACGATTAGAATATGAGATATTAAAACTCAAGCACAACTATGGCGGTCAAATGGATTACGATATACTATTGAACTCACCTATGATGCCGTTGTCTTTAAAAAACATATCCGACAAAGTGAACCTTGAAGGGCAACTTAACCGAGATTACTTACAATGGCTCCCTAAAGTAGCTATACAATACAACTTCAACAATAAGAACAATATTTACGCTAGTTGGAGCAAGGGATATAGAAGCGGTGGTTACAACATTCAGATGTTTAGTGATTTGGTGCAGGGAGAGATGAGAAGCAAAATGATGGCATCTACTCAGGCTAAGACTAAAGAAGAATTTGAAAAACCCATGTACAACAGAATGCCTGAAGCCGTAAAACAAATGATAGTAAACCAAATTCCGCAAGAAAGTTTCACAGGAAAACCAGAACAAACTTTCTACAAACCTGAATATAGTTATAATTATGAAGTTGGAGGACATTTCTCATTCCTTGACGATAAGGTCCAAATGGATGCAGCCGTTTTCTATATGGACATTTATGACCAACAGATTTCTAAGTTCGTAAGTAGCGGCTTAGGTCGTGTTATGGTCAATGCAGGTAGAGGTAGAAGTTATGGCGCGGAAATGAGTTGGAAAGGAAGTTTACTTGACAATCGAATCACGTGGAATGCTTCATACGGTTACACCAACGCACAATTTAAGGAGTATGAAGTACAAACTGCAGACGAGAGCGCACAACAAGATGCTATCAATTACAATGGCAACGCTGTTCCGTTTGTCCCCAAACATACGATGGCGGTTGGTTTGGATTACTACCAACCTCTTAAAAGACATCATGCTGTCAAAGGATTATTCGTAGGCATCAATTCTACTGGTGCCGGAGACATCTATTGGGGAGAAGATAATATGTACAAACAACCATTCTACGCACTACTCAATGCTCACATGGGAATTGATTTTGGTGCAGTTCAAGTTAATGTATGGGGAAAGAACCTGACTGATACAAACTACGATGTCTTTTTCTTTACCTCAGCAGCAACCACACGCAATCTAAAGTTCGGTCAATGTGGCAATCCGCTACAGTTTGGAATTGACCTCTCCTTACATTTCTAAAAAAGTACGGATTTTACTTACTGAATATCGTCCGCATAGATTTTCATCTGGCAGTTTTTACAATCAAATGCCAGACGAAATCTTCGGCCGTCAGAGGCAACCAAGAAGAATGGCTCTTTAAAGGAAGATTTCTCACTGCCATATTTAGGACACCACCCCATGCTATAGCGCAAACAATGCTTACAAAACATTAAGATAGCTCCGACTGGCATATTCTTCTCAAAGGCAGGAGCTATTTGTATTGCACCATGTTTCTTGTAAAACATTTCTGCTTCACGGTTCATAACATTGGCCAGATAAGTCAAAGTCTCAGGGACATATCCATTTCTTTGTTTTCCATGACGTTCGTCAAGTTTATTCGTAAAAGGTGTTGGCAACATTCTTACCTGACGTTGATAATTGACTTTTCTTGCAGAGAGCAACCGTTCAACCATTATTCGCCGCCACTCGGAAAGTAAAGAAGAAGGTATAAACCAGTTTTCAGAGAACTTGACAATAACATTCGAGGATTCAAAGGGAGTATTTCCTAATTTCCCTAACTGGACTTTGATATTTTCAGTTTGTGATGTCCGCGCAATTTCTTTCTTTACCGGGAATGACTTACACACCATGACATCATCCTCATCTCTTATTTCCAAAGAAAAGCCTTCAGTATATTCAGTAACAGTCCAAACAACAGACAGCTTACGAATTGCCGATGGACGAGCAAGAATATCATCAAACGATTTATCATAGTTACGGAACAAACGAGTACGCAGTTGTATTTTCGGCATCTCTACCGGATAAATCTTGTTCGCATCTACTTTATTTACACGGAATCCTTGCAAAGAGCCTTTTGCATCGACAAAACAAAGTCCATCGCCATTAGCAAACGATTTAATACCCGCTACTACAATATAGTTTCCTCTTATTTCTTTTACAACACCAACCTCTTCCCCAAAAGATTTAGGAGTTGTGAAAGAGAAAATATCCGATGTTCGACCTTCTAAAAAATATCGTGTAAAGCCTCTATTGAAACTCTTATCCAATTGCGGAGTGAATTTCAAAGTAGATGTTCCACTAGAAGCCTTGCGATATTCCGGACGTCGCTTAAAAATTGCATCCAAGCGCTTACGGTAAAAGGCTGTTACATTCTTAACATAAGCTACGTCTTTCAATCTCCCTTCTATCTTTAAAGAAGAAACTCCCGCATCCAACAAACGCTCCAAATCTTCACTACGGTTCATATCCTTTAATGAGAGAAGATGCTTACCCTTTACTATAGTTCGCCCCTCATTATCAACCATATCAAACTTCAATCGGCAGAACTGGGCACATTCCCCACGGTTAGCACTTCGCCCGAAACAATACTGTGACACATAACATTGTCCGCTATAACTGACACATAAAGCACCATGCACAAAGACCTCTAATGGAACTTCACAATTACAATGAATATCTTTTATTTCATCTAAGGAAAGTTCACGCGCCAATACCACTTGACTAAATCCTTGTTGCTGCAAGAATTTCACTTTCTCCACCGAACTATTATCCATTTGTGTACTGGCATGCAATGGGATAGGTGGCAAATTCAAGTTCAAGAGTGCCATATCCTGAACTATCAGTGCATCAACTCCTACACGATATAATTCCCACACCAACCTTTCTGTGTCGGCTAGTTCATCATCTCTCAAAATGGTATTAATAGTTACATACACTTTCACGCCATAGACATGAGCATATTCCACCAACCTTGATATATCCTCAACCGAATTGCCGGCTGATGCTCTCGCACCATATTTGGATGCACCTATATATACTGCATCTGCGCCATGGTCCACTGCGGCCATACCACAATCAATATTGCGAGCCGGTGCTAAGAGTTCTATCGGACGTTGTCGTATCATTTAATATTGTTAATGTCGTAAGGCGTTTCTTGATAAACGTAATAATTCAACCAATTAGAGAACAAGAGATTGCCATGAGCCCTCCAGGTTACGAGCGGTCCCTCATTGGGATTATCATTCTTATAATAATTGATTGGCATCTCTATCGGCAAGCCTTTATCAAGGTCGCGACGGTATTCGGTATCAAGTGTATTCGGCGAATATTCGGCATGCCCGGTTACATAAATCTCGCGCCCACCTCGTGCCATTACCATGCTCACACCTGATTGAGGAGATTCCGCAATCAGCGTCAAATCTGAATTGGCTAAGATATCCTCCCGCCGTATTTCCGTATGGCGACTGTGTGGCATAAAGAACACATCATCAAAGCCCCTAAAGATAGGAAGTTTCGCATCTAATGGATACTGTTTAAAGATGCCGAACATCTTCTTATCTAATTTATACTTAGGCACACCGAAATGATAATATAAACCGGCTTGTGCTGCCCAACAGATATACAAGGTTGAAGTAACATGTGTACGAGCCCAATCAAAAATTTCCGTGATTTCGTTCCAATAAGTTACTTCATTGTACTCAAGATGCTCTACAGGAGCACCTGTTATTATCATGCCATCGAATTTCTCATGCTTCATTACCTCAAAGTCCCGATAGAATGCTTTCATGTGTTCAATGGGAGTATTCTTTGAAGTATGTCCTTTAACCTTCATGAAAGAAATTTCCAACTGCAATGGTGTATTCGACAACAAACGTATCAAATCGGTCTCAGTAGTAACCTTTAGAGGCATCAAATTCAATATTGCAATACGCAACGGACGAATGTCTTGAGTAGAAGCTCTCGAACTGTCAATAACGAATATGTTTTCTTCTTTTAACAAGTCGATAGCAGGAAGTTGGTCTGGTAAATTTAATGGCATATCGGATTTATTTTCTTTATTTCACGGTGTTATAATGTTTGAGACACATGACACCCTCAAGAATGTCATGTGCCCGTTTTATTTTGCTGTTACCAAATAGTAACTCTTTGCTCCTTCGGTATAAACATGGAATCTTGCTCTGTAACACCAAAAGCATCATACCAAGCATCCACATGAGGAAGCGCTCCATTCACTCTCCAACGTCCTAGAGAATGAGGATCGACTTTTGTCAAACGACGCATTTCCTCCTCACGAATATTAGAAGCCCATAGGTTAGCATAAGCCAAGAAGAATCGTTGCTCCGGTGTGAAACCATCTTTTGTTTCTAACGGATTCTCCTTCATGGCATTTTGCAAAGCACAATAGGCAACTTTCAAACCACCATGATCAGCTAAGTTCTCGCCTAATGTCAACGAACCATTTGCTTTTAAGTCAGGCAGTACGTTGATATTATCGAAAAACTCTTTCATCACTTTGGCACGCTCGTCAAAGCGCTCTGAATCACCGGGTGCCCACCAATCTGTTAAGTTTCCATTTTTATCAAACTGACGTCCTTTGTCATCAAACCCATGTGTCATCTCATGACCTATCACGACACCGATTGCACCAAAGTTGCAAGCATCGTCCGCCTCCATATTGAAGAACGGTGGTTGAAGAATGCCGGCCGGGAAACAAATTTCGTTGGTGGTAGGATTGTAATATGCATTCACTGTTTGAGGAGTCATAAACCACTCTTCACGATCTACCGGTTTGTTCAACTTCGTCTCAACCATGTGCTTTAGGTCAAACTCATTGCTTCTTACAAGATTTGCCCAGAAACTATCGTCCGTAATAGTCAGCCCGGAATAATCGCGCCATTTGTCGGGATAACCGATTTTGACATAGAACGCAGACAACTTGTCAAGAGCCACCTTCTTTGTCTCTTCGCTCATCCAATCCTGTTCTTGAATACGTTCAGCCAAAGCGTCTTGAAGATGCTTTACCAAATTTATCATACGTTCTTTTGCTTCTGCCGGAAAGTACTTCTCCACATAAATACGACCAACACCTTCTCCTAACACTCCCTCTACAGTAGCTACCGAACGTTTCCAACGTGGACGGTCTTGTTGCTTACCACTTAATATGCGACCATAGAATTCAAAGTTACGAGCACGGAATTCATCGCTCAGATAAGATGATGCTAGATTGATTAAAGTCCACTGCATATATGCTTTCTGTTCCTCAACTGAAACTTCTGCCAATATATTCTCTACTTCATGAATGGCCTCCGGCTGACCTATACTCACCTCTTTGGCAGCAGTAAGTCCTATGCCGTTAAACAAAGTGTCCCAATCTATTCCACTGAAATCTTTTTTCAAGTCTTCAACGCTCATCTTATGATAATTAGACTCCGGATCTCTTAATTCCGTTGCCGACCTTGAGCTTTGCGCTATACGTGTTTCTATTTCCAAAACTGCCTTCGCTTTGTCTGCCGCAACGTCTTCCGGATAACCACACATTTTAAATAAGTCTGTCATGTAAAGGTTAAATCCATCACGGATTGCCATTGTCGCTGAATCTGTTTCAATATAATAACCTTTCTCACCGAGACTCAACCCGCCTTGATTAAACTCCAAAAGGTTTTGCTTACTGTCTTTGATATCTGCTCCGATATAAAAGCTGAAATAGCCACGTACACCTTTTTTCATCAAATTCACCATCATGGGGAACACATCGCCCCTTGCACTGATGGCTTCTATCATTTCCAAATCGGCTCGTATGGGTTCAAATCCTTCTTTGTTCAACTTGACACTATCCATTACCATATTGTACAAGTCACCTATCTTCTGTTCCAACGAACCTACTGCATGCTTTTCACTCGCAACTGTTTCTATCAACTCACGCAATTGCTTGTTGTTATTCTCGTAGAGTACTTCAAAACTACCATAACGGCTGTACTCTGCCGGTATTGGATGAGTTGCTCTCCAACCACCGGTAGCAAACTGATAGAAATCATTTCCGGCAGAAACCGTCTGATCTAAATTCGCTAAATCTATTCCTGTTCCAACAGTCTGTTGCTTGCATGACACCAAAGTCATTGAAGCCAAAGGAACTGATAATAATAAATGTTTAAATTTCATATCTTAATATTTTAAATGATTATATACTTATATTTGCGTATTCTGTTCTTCTTCCAATGCCATGAGATGTTCCTCCCATTCCTGTTCAACGGTTGACAATTGCTTCTTCAACGAAGTATGGCGTTCGTACAAAGTCATATCCGCCGCGCCTTCCGGTGTTGCCATTTGCGTTTCCAGGATTTTGACAGCCGCTTCTAACTCTCCGATTTGCGCCTCACACTGTTCCACTGCCTTCTCCAACTTACGAAGTTTCTTTTGTCGCTCTTTTTGTTGTTCGTAAGTCAATCTGTTTTGACTAACCGTCCGTTCGGTTTGCACCTCTCCGCTTAAAGACAAGGACGTCGATGTCCCTTTTTGTAATTCTTGCAATGAATCTATTTTCTTCTTCTGCAAGAAATCATAAATACCACCTAAGTGTTCCTTAACCTGACCGCCTCCAAATTCATAGACCTTCGTTACAAGACCGTCAAGAAACTCTCTATCGTGACTCACCACAACAACCGTACCATCGAAATCCTTGATAGCTTCTTTCAATACATCCTTTGAACGCATATCCAAATGATTGGTCGGTTCGTCTAATATCAAGAAGTTAACGGGTTCCAACAATAGTTTTATCATTGCCAACCTACTGCGTTCGCCACCGGACAACACTTTTACCTTCTTATCCGAAGCCTCACCACCAAACATAAAGGCACCAAGTATGTCACGAATTTTTAGTCGTACATCGCCTTTCGCCACATAATCAATCGTTTCAAATACTGTCAAATCCTCATTCAATAGTTGTGCTTGATTCTGAGCGAAATAACCAATTTGTACATTATGTCCTAGTTTCAGTCCTCCCTCAAACGGTATTTCATTCATGATACACTTTACAAGAGTAGATTTCCCTTCTCCGTTCTTACCTACAAAAGCCACCTTCTCGCCACGTTTAATCGTAAACGTCACATCTTTAAATACGGTATGCTCGCCGTAATCTTTTCTAAGTGCGTCACATATTAAAGGAAAGTCACCACTGCGCAGTGAGGGCGGGAATTTCAAGCGCAAGAACGAGTTATCTACTTCGTCAACCTCTATAGGGACTATCTTTTCCAACTGTTTGATACGACTTTGTACTTGAACTGCTTTTGTCGGCTTATAACGGAAACGCTCAATAAAATCTTTTATGTCAGCTATTTCTTTTTGTTGATTCTCATAGGCACGCAACTGCTGTTCTCGGCGTTCCGCTCTCAGACGAACATAATCATCGTACTTTACTTTATAATCGAACACTCGACCACATGATATTTCAAGCGTTCTGTTGGTTACATTATTGATAAATGCTCTATCGTGACTCACCAAAACTACTGCATTAGCCTTGGTTGCCAAAAAATTCTCTAACCATTGAATACTTTCTATATCCAAATGATTGGTCGGTTCGTCAAGAAGAAGCACTTCAGGACAGCGCAATAACAACTTTGCCAACTCTATTCGCATACGCCATCCGCCACTGAATTCACTTGTAGGGCGATTGAAGTCCGAACGAGAGAAGCCCAAGCCTTGCAATGTCCGCTCCATCTCAGCCTGATAATTCATTCCCCCCATCATTTGGAAACGTTCGGTTTCATGGGTGAATTTTTCCACAAGTTTCATATATTCATCGCTTTCATAGTCGGTGCGCTCTGCCAATTCATTGTTCATGCGTTGCAATCGTTCTTGCATCTCTCCTATGTGCGAAAATGCCTGCTCTGTTTCCTCTATCACAGTGCGTTCATCGCTCAACACCATCACTTGTGGCAAATAGCCGATGGTCATATCATTCGAAACAGACACCGTCCCGGAAGTGGGTTGTTGTATGCCTGCTATTATTTTTAACATCGTTGACTTGCCGGCACCATTCTTTCCGACCAAAGCAATTCTGTCCTTATCGTTTATGACGTAAGAGACATCGTGGAACAACGGTGTCGCTGCAAATTCTACTTTTAAATTTTCTACTGAAATCAAAGCGTTTTATTTATCCTTTGTCAATGTATATTTCTCTACCTCACCGTTGAAAGCGCCGAGTTTAAGCCCCTTCAAACCACAAACTCCTTCTGCCACCATATCAACGAGACCATTTACATAAACCGTCATTTTATGATTTGAATAAGACAATTTCAAATTCACTCGTTCATAAGGTTGTACAGGATACCATTGGCCATTGGTCCCCCTTCCATAATGTTTCCAAGAGTCCGCTGTTCCCCATATATTACAACTTTTCACCGTTTCTTTTCCAACTTTTAAAAGGGGTTTAAACGTTGTTGAATCAATGCTTAAAGACCAATTATCGCCTGAACAAATCATACCGTCGGCTTTGGCTTGACGCACGTCTAAATCCAATGTCAAAGTAAAATCAATGTCGTAAGATGCCTTAGGAACTTTTACTTTTAATGTCTTACCTTGTTTTACTACATTTTTGTCATCTGCTGTGCCGGTTGCAATGACTTCGGCCACAGCATTACATTTCTGAGATTCCCAATCGAAATGACCATGTATAGATGTCGGATAACCCGGTCGTGCAGCGCTGAGAATCCAATCGTAATAATTACCATGCATCCATGCCACACGCAACGGAGAAGTCTCCGATTGTTCCAAAACATAGGGACGCACATTGTTTTTACGCGAGTTCCTCGTTATTTGTTCCGCCTCCACAACTCCCGACGAAATATTAACAGTATATTTCACGATTTCGTATGTTCGCCCAAATGCGCCGACGACAGGCACGGAACAATAGATTTCATTAGCGCATACCGGGTCAATAGCCATACCTCCGCTATAACAATGTTCTATATCCGGCGACTGATGGAAATGTCCTCCGGCGTGAGCCAAAAATATCTTTTCCCACTTTGCTCCGGTCCAATAAGCATAATAATAATCGTGCGTTTTCTTGTCGCCACTTATTCTGACCATCGCTATTACGGGATGTCCCTCATCGTTTTTGGTTACTTGCCAAACCCAATCGCGCCAACCGGGCGTATTATCGACCACTGCCACCGGATTCTGTACGGCATAATCCTCTTTGCGTGTCACTCTGAGCGGTCCTTCTGATATTGTAGAGAGCACTCGTCCCTGAACATCCTGCAACTGCAATGTGTTAATGTTCACCTCATTATAATACAACCAATTGGGGTTCTCATTGTCCGGGTGTCCGGTTGTATAGGTCAACATAATACGGTCCTTGCCATTGGAACAATATTTGGCATAAGGTCGCGCTCCCGTTGACTGCACCATCTGATAGGGTCCCCAATCCATACGCACATCACCATTGACATCGGGCATGGTCAACCTTGCGATTGTCGGGTGCCACTTGATGCCTCTCCAACAAAGGTAGATATGTTCCGGATCGTCCGACAAGATAAAAGGCGATGGATAAGTGGTATTATCTTTCGTCATGATTTTCTTTTCTTCGCCCAATGTCGTAATATCGCCGGGTTTCTGCGAAACGCGATAATAGAAACAAGGTTCGTCGGTATGTCGCGAGTAGAATATCATAACACGCTCATCAGGAAGTACGAGAAAGGTCGGATTATTATGGTCGTCCGGTTGGAAATAAGAACGCACCAACACCTCCGTCTGACTATTAGTGTTGAAATCGTACTGCATTGCCTTGATAGCACCATGCACATCTATATACCCCACATAACTGCGGTTGATACTTCCATCCTCGCTTTCGTAATGCACTGCACGAGGGTCGGCGAACCAACACCAAGCGCCTTCCGCTGCTATCTGCTGCCCTTCGTAGATGGTGCGTTTCTCCAATGGCAATTTATACTGAGCCACCACGTTCAACACTCCTATCATGACTAATAGGAATGATATTGTAATCTTCAACTTACTCATACTTGCTTACTTGTTATACACAAAGGTAGTGTTACCAATATTATGCCCGTCGGCGAAAATCGCCACGCGATAGGTTCCTGCGCTCAAGAACTCACTGACATTCCAGTACACCGTAATCGGCGTTTGTTCTCCATTATATTCTATATCTTTCTTGATAGAATACTCCAACGTCGTGTTTTCATACTCAAAAGTACCGCCCGTTGTCAAAGGTTCGTTATTGGGCTTTAAGATTCTTACGTAAATACTTCTATTACCGGCTTGTGCCGTAATATTCCTTGAAATAACGAAACTGATGACAAACTTCTTCACGTCCTTTATTTTCTTTGCCACACGGCCGCGCTTGGTTTCTCCCTTAACTGTAATAGAAGTGGCATCCAGCTGTGCGGCTATGGCCACCTGTTCGCTGAGGCTTTCCTTCTCTGTTGTAAGCGTACTGATGGTTTGAGTCGCTTCATTGAATTGCTCCTTGACCTGCTTATTCTCGTTCATCAAGCGCTCATTCATTCTATTCAACGAATCTATCTCATGCACATAACTTTTCAAAATATTGCGCAACGTCGCCAGTTCCTTCTTTAAACGCTGTATTTCTATGGCATTGTTCGCCTTGACGTTTCTCAGTTCCTCCAACAACTGTTCCGTTCGTTGCTGCTCTTTGTCGAGTTGAGCAATGAGCGAATCGTTGTTGATTTGCGTCTTCATCTCACTATATTGTTGGGCAAACTGAGCATACTCATTCTCCATTTCGCGTTTGTCCATTTCTGCCAATTTGAGCAGTTCCTCATGCTCAGCACTCTTTTGCTGGAACGAATATGCCATAAAACCAAAACCGACACACAAAAGCAAAATAACAGCCGAAGCGATAGTGATAATCTGTTTCTTCTCCATAAAAATATCGTTTGATAAGCGTTAAAAATTCACTTTTACACATTATAATATATAATGCCTACAAAGATAGTTCATTTCTCGCACCTCTAAAAATAATTCCCCACTTTTATAATCTATCGCACGTGTATTCTCACTCTTTCGTCAGTATAATTTTGTCGTGTAGCATTTGCTTCACGCGCGTGACACGGCCGTGTCACATGCGTGCATCCATCGTGTCACATGCGTGACACCGTCGGGTAACGCCAACACCTTACGCTGAAACCATCAACAATGTACGAATAGAGGGAGAAAAAAACACGTAATAGACACCGAATTATCAGGGATGATTTCGTATTTTTGCGGTCAATAAAATATTTACGAATAAGTATATGAGACATTTTCCAATCAAACGTTTCGGTCTTTCTATAGGTTATCTGCTAAGCATTCATGTGCTCGCCCTTCTATTTTTCTTCGTATTTCGCTTTGTATTGTTCATACATACCGATTATACTTTTCCCGAAAGCATAGCAACAAATCGCTTATTGCAAAGCATTGCTTTCGTGCGCGGTTTATGGTTTGACAATGTCATCGGATGCTACATTCTCATCGTCCCGCTCGTTGTCTTCTGGATTGCCGGATTGTTCTCATATACAGCCAAGTGGCTATATCGATTCGCAAACATATTTTTCTGCGTATTCTATGCCATTGCTTTCGGTATTACCGCAGCCAACATTCCCTACTTCGGTTATTTTTTCAAAATCATCAACTCATCCATATTCAATTGGTTCGGATATGCCGGGACTACGACCGAAATGATTGTGGGTGAGACAACTTATTATTTCCCTATCGCTCTTGGCATCTTGGCGATAGTAGTTTTTGGATGGATTGTATGGCGATGGTCAGCATGGTTCTATGAGATGAGCCGCCGCATCAATGAACGTAGCTCACTGAAAGGGGCATCTTTAGTTTTGCTTGGAGGAGCCGCTCTTGTTGGGCTCTGCTTATTCGGCATTCGCGGTCGTAGGGGGTACAATCCAATCAAAGTAAGTCAAGCCTATTATTGCAACGACCCGTTTTTGAACCAGATAGGAGTAAATCCTGTCTTCAATCTGCTAACCAGTTATATAGATGACAACCGAAAAGAGAATCGCGCATTAACTCTTATGAACGATGAAGAGGCTGTCAAGAAGGTGCAAGAATACCTGAATAGGAGTGGTATTGAAGGATTATCGCCCATCGCAAGAAATGTCATGGCAGACAGTATTCCTACTCGCAAAAACGTAGTCATGATTTTGATGGAGTCCATGTCGGCCCACCTTATGAGCGCATACGGCAACACCGGCAATCTGACGCCATTCTTAGACAGTCTTTACAAGGAATCGCTGACTTTCAGCAACTTCTACTCTTCCGGTATTCATACCAATCACGGAATGTATTCGACGCTCTATTCTTTTCCTGCCATCATGAAAAGAAACGCCATGAAGGGTTCCGTCATCCCCATCTATAGTGGACTGCCCACCGTTTTGAAAGCCAACGGTTATCACAACTCATTTTTCATGACGCACGAATCACAGTACGACAACATGAACGCCTTTTTCCGAACAAACGGCTTTGACGACATCTATGCGCAAGAGAATTATCCAACCGAAAAAGTAGTCAACGGTTTCGGCGTACAGGACGACTTTTTATTTGAGTTTGCCTTGCAGAAACTGAATGAGCAAGCACTTTCCGACCAACCTTTCTTCAGCGTATTGCTAACCATCAGCAACCATCCGCCATACATCATTCCTCCTTATTTTAAACCGACTCGCGAACGTATTGAGGAACAAATCGTGGAATATGCCGATTGGTCTATACGTCAATTCATGACTGAGGTTGCCCGACAACCTTGGTTTGAGAACACTATATTCGTACTATTGGGCGACCATGGCAAATTGGTGGGAACACCTGAATGTGAAAGCCCTCAATCGTACAATCATATTCCACTGATGATTTACGGCAAGGACATAAAGCCCGGTAAAATCGACAAATTCTGTGGTCAGATAGACCTCGCCCCGACTTTGCTGAGTCTGCTTAACATCAGTTACACACAGAATAACTTCGGCATCAATCTATTCAAAGAGGAGCGCCCATGTATGTTCTTTACTGCCGACAACCTGATTGGCGCTAGAGACTCATCCGGTGTTTACATTTACATCCCTGATAGTCAACAAGAATTAAAATACGAAATTACCGACAAAGGATTGACAGCCGCTGAAGACAACGTCAAATTCCAAACACTCAAGGAGTATTGTTTCTCTATGCTTCAGTGCGCCGAACACATGGTCAGCAACCAACAAACGGTTGACTCAAAAAGGCAATAAGGAGTTATAAAGAAGAAAGTCCTGTTAAATCAGTCCAAAACAGTGACTTTCTTTATCACGACATCTTGTAGCGGACGCTCCTTTGAGGTTTTTACCTTACTGATGGCTTCTGCTACATGAATACCGCTTACGACTTCTCCAAAAACCGTATATGCCCCGTCCAAATGAGGCGCACCTCCCACAGTGGTATAGGCTTGTTTCTGACGGTCGCTAAATGGTGTTGGCGGATTGTCCGCAACTTGCTTTTCGGCACTGTGTAACAAGGAGTCCTTCAGTGCTTCATACTTCTCGCGTTCACCTTTCTTACGGAACAAATACAATTCTTTCATGTGTTCGCGAGACAATTCATCAAATATTTTCTCCACCTGCTGCTGATAAATAGCCGAATACAGTTCCATCAATGATGAATGAGAAAATTCACTCCCGGTAACGATATAAAACTGTGTGCCACTCGATGCCCGCTCCGGATTCACGTCGTCACCCATTCGGGCTGCTGCCAAAGCACCACGACGATGGAAATAACGCGGATAAACGATTTCAGCCGGCACGGTATATCTATATTGATTGGTATCAACGGACAATGGTTCTCCCATAGGCTTCAATGCAGGGTCACCTGTTTGAATCATAAAATTGCGTATCACTCGATGGAAAATGATATTGTCATACACACCTTCCTTCGCCAACTTTATGAAATTATCACGGTGTTGGGGTGTCTCGTTGTAAAGCTTGACTTTAATGTCTCCCAATGATGTCTCTATCAGTACTTCAGTCTCTTTCATATCTTTTTTCTTTGTTGAACCACACGATAACAATACGATTGCGCATAAGGCAGAAATAAATCCGAAAAATCTCATATAAACCACAAATAATGTTTATCAATGCACAAAAATAAATAATTCACACTGAAAAAGTCCCTATTTTTCGATAAAAGTCCGTCAATCTCAAAAAAAAGTTTTTTCTTTGTATTACTCTTAAGGAAACAAATGAAGAAACGAATCATCAAATGGTCAGTCGGTGTACTTCTCGCACCCATTATCTTGTTTTTCATACTGACCATTGCACTATATATCCCAAAGGTACAGAACTTTGCCGTCGGCAAGGCTACGGGCATTATCTCCAAAACCCTCGGGATGGATGTAAAAATAGAGGAATTCAGACTGACATTCCTTTTGGATATCAATCTAAAGAACGTCGCTGTTACCGACAGCGTCGGGCAGCGGATATTAGAAGTTGAAAACCTTGATATTGATTTAGGTTTCAGAAAACTTCTGTTCGGCGAAATAGATGTAGAAGGCATACAATTGAACAATGCGACCGCTGACACACAAGACTTAATTCCCGGCATCGACATCAAAGGACACATCAACTCTTTTTTTATTGACTCACACGGGGTTTCATTACCTCAAAGCAAAATAATCATCAACAATGCCAACCTTTCCGGCGCCGATATTCAAGTGGCATTAAAACCTACCGAATCGGAAGACACCACAACCTCTGCAACCGATTGGGCAATCGCACTGCAAAAGGTTTCCCTCACTGACAGCCGCTTAAAACTATCATTGCAAGATGACAGCATGCAAATTGCCGCCAATATTCAAGCGCTATCCTTAGTTGACGGCTATTTGGATTTAGGTAAATCCGCTTACAGCATCATGCGAGCCGACTTGAACGCTGACTCCATCCGTTACGATATGGTTTACCAACCGATTACGGCAGGATTAGACCCCAACCACATACATCTTTCAGGAATAGAGGCCGGTTTAGACTCTATTCATTTCAACGGGCAAACGATGGACGCACTACTTCTTCTCAAGCATTTCAAACTCAAAGAAAAATGTGGCATAGAAGTAACTGAAGCCAAAGCAAAAGTTCTGATGGATTCTATTTCAATTCAAATCCCTGATTTCATCATTAACACTGCTGCTTCACACGTCGCAGCAAAAGGATATTTTGATTTTGCTGCCATCAGTAGTCCATCCGACGGTTCCTTCAACGCAGAACTTCTCGGTGAAATCGGTAAAAAAGACATTACGCTTTTCACAACAGCACTTCCACACGAGTTCATACGTTTATATCCTGATGCACCTATTACAATCGCTATCAATGCGAATGGAAACATTGACTCGTTAGAATTGAACAAAGCCGAAGTAGCATTGGCTGACGCTTTCAAGATAAAAGCCGTTGGCGACGCCACTTTACTTACTGACTCTGTCAAACGTAACGCTAATGTGCGAATTACTGCGGACACCAAGAATCTTGATTTCATAAAACCACTATTAGAAGATTCTGTCAGCGGAAAATTTGCGATTCCACCGATGTCAATTGACGGTAATCTTAGTATGAAAGGAACTTTATACGACACCGATATCCGTCTGCAAGAAAGCAACGGTCATATCCTCGCTAAAGCATCGCTCGATACGGAAGGATTAAAGTACAATATGGCATTGGACATTGACAGCCTACTATTGTCTAATTTCCTTCCTAAAGATTCTCTGCGCTATGTATCTTTTTCTGCCAATGGCGAGGGACGAGGTATTGATGTTTTTGATAAACAGACGAAGTTACATTTGACAGCCGAACTCATGGATTTAGGATATGGGAAAAACGACAGATATAACTTCGGGGGCATCAAACTAAAAGGCGATATCGACAAAGGAATAGGACAGATAGACATTGATAGTGACAATCCCATCCTCAACTTAAAGTCGCGCTTTGATGCGTTATTAAACAAGAAAAATACAAACATAACCTTCAGCGTAGATATGCGACAGATTGATTTCTACGCTCTGAACATTACGCCTGAACCGTTCAAAATGGGAATGTGTCTGCATGTGGACGGAAGTACGAATCTGAAAGACGCCCATAAAGTAAACGGGGAAATCAATGACATAGTTCTTGTGGCAAAAGACACGATATTCCGTCCTAAGGATCTTGCTATGAATGTCCTTGCATATCCGGACACGACCTACGCAGATATTCATGCCGGCGACTTCATGCTGAACTTAGATGGTCAGGATGGTTATATGGATTTGTTAGAAAACAGTCAGAACTTTATTACTACAGCAAACCAACAACTCCAACGCAGGTATTTAGACCAGGACTCTCTACGATTATTACTACCACGTTTGGCTTTAAATGTTTCTTCCGGAAAAGACAATCCAATAGCATACTATCTGAGGACACAAGGTTACGACTTTAGAGAGTTTGATTTGGATGTTAGTGCAAATCCCTCAAGTGGATTGAATGGCAATGGGCATATCTACGACATCAATGCCAATGGGATTGTTTTAGACACGATACAATTAAATTTGTTCCAAGACACGACAGGCGTTCAAATGGTAGGGCGCGTCAGAAACGGGCCTAAGAACAAACAATTTGTCTTCGACTCAAAAGTCAATGCCTACCTTCACGCTACCGGAGCCGGTGTCAATTTTAAATATTTGGACGACAAAGGCATAACGGGCGTTGATTTTGGTTTACGCGCAGAAATGTCTGATAGCGGATTGAATGTAGCTTTCTCCCCCATCGACCCCATTATCGCTTATAGAAAATTTCAAATCAATAAAGACAATTACTTGTTCTTAGGCAGTGATAAAAAAGTTAAAGCTGACATCGATATGTTGGCTGACGACGGAACCGGTGCGAAAATATACTCCACACCCAATGAAGAAGCATTACAAGACATCACTGTTTCCTTATTGCGATTGAATTTGGGCGAACTGACCTCTGTCATCCCGTACGCACCCAACATTACCGGATTCCTAAATGGTGACGCCCATCTCATACAAACACCGACTGACTTATCCGTTGTTGTTGATATGTACGCCAACGATATGGCATACGAAAAAGCGCCACTCGGCGACATCAGTCTTAATGCGGTTTATCTACCAAACTCTGACGGAACCCATTTCGTTGATTCTCGTATCAACCATAACGAGAACGAGGTTTTAGTTCTTTCCGGTTCTTACAAACAGGAAGACGAGGACGGTATTATTGATGCAGGCATGGAATTGATAGACTTCCCTCTATCCTTGGCGAATGGATTTATCTCTGATGGCATCGCCGTTCTAGAAGGCTTAGCAAATGCCAACTTAACCGTATCGGGAGTTATTGCAAAACCTGTAATCAATGGATGGTTATCAACGAAAGATGCAAAGATAAAATCACCGACATATAGCCTAAATCTAAGACTACAAGACGACTCTATCAAGATAGACCGCAGTCATTTGAATTTCGACAAACTCCTTGTTTATTCTACCGGTAAAAACCCATTGGTATTTGACGGTACTGTCAATTTCGCTGACTTTGAGAAGATTTTATTAAACTTGCGCGTTAATGCGTCGAACTTCGAACTGATTAACGCAAAACGAACGCAGCAAGCCTCAGCATACGGTAAAGTATATGTAGATATTGCCGCTATGATGACGGGCAATTTGAGTAATAATATTGACATCAGAGGAAGGTTAGGAGTTTTGGGTAACACAGACGTTACATACGTACTGAAAGACTCGCCACTGACTGTAGAAGACCGCTTAAGCGACCTTGTAACATTCGTTGACTTCAGTGATACAACAAAAGTCAAAGCAAACCAAGAAGTCCAACCATTGAACGTCAATATGTCAATGTCTGTCAACATAGACCAAGGTACACAAATTCACTGCTTATTAAGTGCCGACCGTTCAAAATATATCGATTTAGAAGGAGGAGGCGAACTCACCATGAACTACTCCCCTCAAGGCGAACTGACTCTGAACGGACGATATACCGTCCTCAGTGGAGAAATGAAATATTCATTACCTATCATACCTTTAAAAACGTTTACCATCCTATCGGGTAGTTATGTCGATTTTAACGGACCTATCTTGAATCCGACACTAAACATTGCTGCTACCGAACGTGTACGCACCACCATTACAGAAAATGACGTCCCACGTTCCGTCAATTTCGATGTCGGACTTTCCATTACTCAGACCCTTAAAAACATAGGATTGGAATTTACATTGGAAGCTCCTGAGGACATGACGCTTCAAAATGAGTTGGCTACAATGTCTGCAGAACAAAGGGGACGTTTGGCCGTCACTATGTTGGCTACGGGCATGTACTTGGCTGAAGGTAATGAAAACGGAGGGTTCTCTACGTCAAACGCATTGAATGCGCTGCTCCAAAGTGAAATCAACAATATCGCCGGCAAGGCTCTAGAGACAATCGATTTGAGTGTTGGAGTGGACCAAAGTACAACTGCCGAAGGTAGTTCAAGGACCGATTATTCTTTCCGTTTCGCCAAACGTTTCTGGGGTAATCGCATCAGCATCATCATAGGCGGTAAAGTTTCATCCGGCGAAGATGTGCAAAACACAGGTGCATCACTCATAGACAATATTTCGTTAGAGTACCGATTGGACAAGAGCGGAACAAGATATGTCACCCTCTTTTATGACAAAAATTACGAGTCACTCATGGAGGGAGAAGTCACAGAAATGGGAGCCGGTTTAGTTCTTAGACGCAAAATGACACGTTTGGGTGAACTATTCATTTTCAGAGATAAAAAGAAGAAAGTACCACAAGTGAAAGATAAAGAGCAATGAGAGGACTGATGATATATATATGTGTGATACTGATTGGTGGGTGCATCATTCTGACCGGATGTTCTACCACGAAAAATTTACCTGAAGAAGAAGTATTATATATAGGTATAGAAGACATCTTATACGGTGAGCAAGCAAAGAAAAAAAAGACAAAGAAGGACACGAAAGATGCCGGCGTCATTACATCCTTTGCCGAAGCATATAAAAGTATTGACGAAGCGCTCAGCCAAAAAGACTTGTCGGTATTAAAACATGAGAACTTAAGCGAAGAACAACTTGACTCTATCAAAGAAGAACAACGCATAGAAAGTGAAGCGTACTCAACAGCGAAGACTGAGGTTGAAGCTGCGTTGGCTTACGCTCCCAACAATGCGCTTTTTGGAAGTTCATCACTGCGTTTTCCTTTTCCATCCGGGCTTTGGCTGTATAACGCCACCGTAGGTAAGGAATCAAAATTCTCAAAGTGGATTTTCAACAACTTTGCGGCTACACCTGTTTATATCAGTACGGTCAATCCGGAAGTTCGTGCGCTCGTGGCACAAAACACGTTACACAACTATGGTTATTTCAACGGTACGGTCAAATACGATGTTATTCCGCAAAAGAATCCTCGTAAAGCGAAAATAAGTTATACCGTCAAACCGGGTAAACTCTACCGACTGGATTCTATCGCATACATGAACTTCCCGATAGGAAATGACAGCCTGATCAGAAAGACTTTTCATAAACGCACACTTTTCAGAGGTGACCCTTTCAGTGTTATCAATCTTGACGCTGAACGGACACGCTTGAACAACTTGTTTAGGAACGCTGGTTATTTCTATTACAAACCGGAATATATTACCTATCGGGCCGATACCATACAACGACCCGGATTCGTCCAATTGCAAGTTGTCCCATCGCCTAATATCCCCCAAATAGCTCAAAAGAAGTATTACTTAGGCAATACTACTATTAACCTTTACAATGAGGACAGCTATCAATTATCTGACACATTGAAACGTCGTGATTTCACCCTACATTATAAAAAAAATAAAAAGGGAAAATCGCCATTGAGACTAGGCGCTATGCGAAGAAACTTCTTCTATCGCAAAGGTATGCCCTACCATCAAGACATAATGAACTTTGTACAAGAACAACTTTCAGGCATGGATGTATTCAGTTCCGTGTCACTTAAATATGCTCCACGCGACACAACCGAAACTAATGATACACTTGACATTATTGTAACAGGCGTTCTTGACAAACCATACGATGGTGAATTTACCACCAAAGTTACGTCTAAAAGTAATGGACAAGTAGGTCCCGGCCTTTCTTTCAGCTTAGCAAAACGCAACGCATTCAGAGGTGCGGAAAAATTAAAGTTTGAAGTGCATGGGTCATACGAATGGCAAACCAAGTCGAGCGTCGTCGGAAAAAGTTCTGTTATCAACTCCTTTGAGTATGGAACGTCTCTTTCTTTGGACTATCCTCGTTTGATATTTCCCGGCGCACGTAAATTCTCCCGAAGAGCAAGAACCGCCACATCATTCGTTTTGGATGCGACATGGCTGAATCGCGCCAACTATTTCAGCATGGTTTCATTAAGCGGACGTATTTCATATTCCTATCAGGCACGCCCTACCCTCAAGCATGAGTTCACACCGTTCCGCTTGGATTACGATAAACTATTGAGTGCAACCGGAACATTTGATTCTATCATGAAGGCCAATCCCGCATTATATATAAGTATGCGCGACCAGTTCGTACCATCTATGATGTACCGATTTACCTATTCAAGCAGACGTAACGCACGCAACCCACGTTCTTTCATTTTAGAAGTTAAAGAGAGCGGTAATGTCATGTCAGGCTTATATGCCGCCTTCGGCAAACCTTTCAAACAAAAAGACAAGATGTTGTTTAACGTCCCATTTGCTCAATATATTCGCTTTTCTGCCGAGTTTCGTGAAGAATTCCGATTGACACCTCGAACCAGCATTGCCACCCGTATAGGGACTGGCATTATCTACAGTTATGGCAACTCAACCGCAGCGCCATATAACGACTTATTCTGCGTAGGTGGCGCAAACAGCATTCGTGCATTTACAGTACGCGGTGTAGGTCCGGGCCACTATACACCCGGTAACTCCGAGTTCTCATACATTGATCAAATGGGAGATTTCAAAATTGAATTGAATGCTGAATACCGTTTCCCTATCGTCTCTATCCTCAAAGGCGCTGTCTTTTTAGATGCCGGCAATGTATGGCTACTCAATACTGACGAGAACCGTAAAGGTGGAACGTTCAAAATTTCTCGTTTCGGAAAAGATTTGGCATTAGGAACCGGAGCAGGATTGCGACTTGACCTTGATTTCCTCATACTTCGTTTTGACGTAGGTGTGGGAATTCATGCACCGTACGACACTGGCAAGAGCGGTTACTACAATATGCCACGTTTCAAGGATAGTTTAGGTTATCATTTCGCCGTAGGTTATCCTTTTTAATAAGGGTATATCGGACGTATAAATTAGGTCATACACCTATCATCGACAGTTGGACAAGAAAAAAAGAGTGAAAAAAGCTTACGTTTTTCAACTAAAAAGACTACATTTGCATCAATAGAACTTAAATCTTTTAATATTTAAACAAACTTATATGAAACCTACTTTGTTCTTATTGGCTGCCGGAATGGGTAGCCGTTATGGCGGTTTGAAACAATTGGACGGACTTGGTCCAAATGGTGAAACAATCATGGACTATTCCATTTATGACGCTATCCGCGCAGGATTTGGCAAGATTGTATGGGTTATCCGTAAAGATTTTGAAGAGCAATTCCGCACTCAGATTCTTTCAAAGTACGAGGGAAAAGTGGCTTGCGAACTATGCTTCCAAAGCATCGATGCTTTACCTGAAGGCTTTAAGTGCCCGGAAGGTCGCGTTAAACCATGGGGAACAAACCATGCCGTTCTAATGGGTAAAGACGTTATCAAAGAGCCATTTGCTGTTATCAATTGCGATGACTTCTATGGTCAAGACGCTTTCGCTTCTGTTGGTAAGTTCTTAAGCGAACTTCCTGAAGGTAGCAAAAACAAATATGCCATGGTTGGTTTCCGTTGCTGCAACACTTTGAGCGAAAATGGATCCGTAGCTCGCGGTATCTGCGTTTACGATGAAAACCATCATTTGACTGACGTTGTAGAACGTACAGAAATTATGCGTGTACCTGCAGACGGTCCGATTTGCTACAAAGATGAAAATGGTGAATGGATTGCAGTGGATGAGAATGTTCCTGTATCTATGAATATGTGGGGATTCACACCCGATTACTTTGAGCACAGCGAAGCTTACTTCAAGGAGTTCCTTTCTGATCCTAAGAATATGGAAAACTTGAAAGCAGAATTCTTCATACCATTGATGGTCAACAAACTTATTAATGACGGTACTTCAACTTGCGAAGTTCTTGATACTACCTCCAAGTGGTTCGGTGTAACTTATGCTGCCGACCGTGAGGCAACTGTAGAGCGTATCGCTCAATTAGTTAAGGATGGTGTATATCCTGAAAAGTTGTTCTAAAAAACAATAAACCATACATTAAAAAACTTCCTCATCGGTATTTGCTGATGAGGAAGTTTTTTAATCTCCGTAGCGAAGTTATTTCATAATACCGTATTTCGTCTAGGCGTTAATCGAACCAAGTAGTCATAATGTTCTCCCTCCGCAACCAATTCTGCAACAAAACCATTTTGTTCTGCATAATAAGATAAGGTGGAAAAATCAACGTAAAGCCAATCAAAAGGTTCTCCTTTGATGCCTTTATACTGCATCCGGTAGTTCATTTCTCCGTAATAACCATCATTTAAGTCTATGTCAAGACTACCATCTTCATTCTCAAAGATATAACGCAAATCGCTGGAGTCCATTAAAATAAAGCCTTCGGGTGCCAATAATTGTTTCATACGGTGAAAGAATTTCGGCATACCTTCAAGTCGTCCGATGATACCCGAACCATTCATTAGCATCAGCACTGTGTCATATTGTCCCATGAAGCATTCATCATACAAATCAGACTCAAGAGCGACTTTCACCCCTCTTTGACGCATCACTTCAACGGATTTGGGAGAAATATCTATCGCAGTCACCTGCATCCCCTTCGCTTGTAGAGCCAGACTATGGCAACCGGCTCCGGCTCCCACATCCAAAACACGACCTTTACACAACGATAACGCCTGTTTTTCTAGCATAGGCATGTCATCTTCTTTCCTAAAAAGTGTTGCCACCGGCAACTCGTCTTCATCAAACCCCGTAGCAAAAACTCGCAATCTTGCAGCCTTACCTGTTTCATAAAAATCTCTTATAGCCGCACCCATCGGGTCATTACGTTTATCCATTATTTTTGTCATTTTCCGTTGTTTTTGCAAGGCAAAGATACGATAAAAATCCTTGTGTACGCAGATAATTCACTATCTTTGCGTCAAAGAACGATGTCATATATGAAATCTAATCAATATATAAAACAAACATTTCCTGTTCTGGGTATGAGTTGTGCCGCATGCGCTACTAGGATAAGCAAAACACTTAATAATCAAAATGGAGTACGCTTGGCATCCGTTAATTATGCATCTTCCACCGCTACGATTGAATACGACGAATCCGTTTGCAATCCTCAAACATTAAAATACTCATTGCAATCTATCGGGTACGACTTACTCATAGAAACTGACAAAAAGCAATTGGAAGAAAAGGTCAAGACGGCACGTTCTGAAAAGTTCAACTTACTGAAACGACAAACCATCATTGCTGCATTACTTGCATTTCCTGTAGCTATTATTGGAATGTTTTTCATGAATATCCCCTACGCCAATATAATTATGTGCCTTCTCGCTACACCGGTTGTTTTCGTATGTGGCAAGGATTTTCATATCAACGCTTGGAAACAATTACGCCATGCGACCGTCAATATGGATACGCTCGTATCCAACAGCACACTTATCGCCTACTTTTTCAGTCTTTTCAATATGCTCTTTCCCGAATTCTGGTTACGACGCGGGATTGAGCCTCATGTTTATTTTGAAGCATCAAGTGTTATCATAGCCTTTATCCTTTTAGGACGACTTTTGGAAGAACGCGCAAAAGGTAATACATCTGCCGCCATACAAAAGTTGATGGGATTGCAACCAAAAACTGTCATACTTGTCAATGAAAAAGGAGAAAGTAAAGAAATAAATATTGATGACATCCGTATCGGCGACATTATCAAAGTCAGACCGGGAGAAAAAATAGCTGTGGATGGGATTATCACTGAGGGCAGTTCATACGTTGACGAGAGTATGTTGAGTGGCGAGCCCATTGCGATTGAAAAAAAAGAAGGGACGCATGTTTATGCCGGAACGTTAAACCAACGAGGTTCCTTCTGTTTCAAAGCCGAGAAAGTTGGTAGTGACACATTGTTATCTCAAATCATTCGCTTGGTACAAGAAGCACAAGGCAGTAAAGCACCAGTACAACATTTTGTTGATAAAATTGCTTCTATATTCGTTCCTACCATTATCTCTATAGCGATACTCTCATTCATTCTTTGGTGGACACTTTCACCCGAAAACGGTTTTACGCATGGTCTTCTTGCTCTAGTTACCGTACTGATTATTGCCTGTCCTTGCGCTCTCGGTTTAGCAACTCCGACGGCCATAATGGTGGGCATAGGAAAAGGGGCGGAGAACGGCATCCTAATCAAAGATGCAGAGAGTTTGGAAATTGCCCGAAACATTGACACCATTGTTTTAGATAAGACAGGCACCATTACCGAAGGGCAACCACATGTAATAAGTTTAGTGTGGAATGACTCCGTACCGCCTTTAAACGATGTCCTATATAGTTTGGAAAAATTATCCGAACATCCTTTAGCAGAAGCCATTACCCAACATCTTAAAGGTAAGGAACTTCATATTGATAATTTTGAAAGTCTCACCGGTTTTGGTGTCAAAGGACAATACAATGGAATAACTTATTATGCCGGGAATCGCAGACTTTTGTTAGATAAAAACATCTCTATAGAAGATAAATTAGAAAAAGTTGCTGATAAAATGCAACAAAAGGGATATACAGTTATTTGGTTCACCAACGAAACAACTACACTCGCTGTATTATCTATTAGCGACCGTGTAAAAGAATCCTCAAGACAAGCCGTTGCAGAATTAAAAGAAATGGGCATTGAAATTTATATGCTTACCGGTGACAATCAAGATTCTGCCAAGCACATTGCCGAAGCAGTTGGTATTCAGCATTATCATTCAGAAGTTTCACCGCAAGAAAAGCACGATTTCATCGAAAGAATACAAGATAGCGGTCACGTTACTGCCATGGTAGGCGATGGCATCAATGACAGTGCAGCATTGGCACGCGCTGATTTAAGTATCGCAATGGGACACGGCAGTGACATCGCCATGAGTGTAGCACAAACGACTATTATATCGTCCGACCTTCGTAAAATTGCTGAGACAATCCGCCTATCACGCCACACCGTCCGCACCATACGCCAGAACCTGTTTTGGGCTTTTTTCTATAACATCATCAGCGTACCCATTGCAGCCGGTATTCTCTATCCCGTATGCGATTTTCTATTGAATCCCATGATTGCAGGTGCCGCTATGGCATTAAGCAGCGTCAGCGTGGTAAGCAATAGTTTGCGATTAAGGAAAGCCAATATAAAAGGAGAAGATAAAATTTTGCCCAAACCTATTCAAATCGTCCAAAAGGCCTACCGAATAGAGGGAATGATGTGCCAACACTGTCAAGCGCGCGTTGAAAAAGCTCTCAATAGCATTGAAGGAGTTCATGCCTCCGTCAGCCTGAACCCTCCGATAGCTGTTATTGAATTTGATGAAGAAGTTATCCCTTTGGATAGATTACAGGAGCCACTAACTGAAGACGATTATAAAATATACGAATCAGACTTATGATGAAACTAGACAAATTGTGCGTAGGGTACTACTCTCCTACACGAACTTCAAGAACCATTGCTCACGCGATTGCCGAAGGCATGAACATCGCACGACGTGAAGATTTAGACCTCACAACTGATAATGGAATAGGACCTATTCTCGTAAAAGATTCCATTTGCATTATCTCCGTACCGGTTTATGGAGGGCTTATTGCGCCAATCGCAGCACAACGTTTACGAAGACTACAAGCAACCAATTGTGTTGCCATTCCGGTAGTGGTATATGGCAACCGTGACTATGAGGACGCATTGGTACAACTGCGCGATTTATTGATAGAGCAAGGGTTTACAATACTATGCGGTGCCACCTTCATTGGGGAACATTCGTATAGTCGTAGTGAAATGCCTATTGCTGAGGGACGTCCCGATAAGATAGACATACAAATTGCGAAAGATTTCGGTAGAAAAGCCTTGATACGTTTACAAGAGCAACTACATATCGGAAATATTACCGATACTTATGACAAAGACTTCGCTTTAATGTACGAACAGCCTTTAAACTCGCTCATCACTTCTCCGAAAATAAAAGGGAACATCCCTTATAAGACGCTTCGGCCATCGACTCCGCAAGCCCCACTTGTCAACGAGAACTGCTACGGATGCGGCGAATGTTTGGATTGGTGTCCTACAGGCGCCATCACGTTGACAGATGGTCGTTCCATTACTCAAATAGAACTATGTACCAAGTGTTGCGCATGCGTTAAATTCTGTCCCGTCGGAGGACGAACTTTTGACACACCATACACAGCCATGCTTCATGAGAAGTGCAAAGAACGGCGAGAAGCCGAACTTTTCATATAATGTCCTTAATAGTTCAGCCAATGGTTACAAAGTACTTTTTACAATTTTATGCTTGTATTCCCGATATTTTTTCTTAATTTCGCCAAACCTTAAACTGCATTATATTAAAAATTAAATAAACTATTGAAAACATGGAAGCTGTATTCAGTTACATTATCGGTTTGGGCGCTGCCGTTATGATGCCCATTATCTTTACCATCTTGGGTGTTTGCATCCGTATCCCTTTTGCTAAGGCTCTGAAAAGCGGTCTGTACGTAGGTGTTGGTTTCGTCGGTTTATCCGTCATTACCGGTTTGCTCACCAGCAGTCTAGGCCCTGCCCTTTCAAAAGTTGTAGAAATTTATGAGTTGGAATTAGGCGTATTTGACATGGGTTGGCCGGCTGCAGCATCAGTGGCATACAACACTTCGGTAGGTGCGTTCATCATTCCCGTGTGCTTAGCTGTAAATCTCGTTTTATTACTATGCAAATGTACTCGTACCGTCAATATTGACTTATGGAACTATTGGCATTTTGCCTTTATAGGAGCTGTAGTTTATTTTATGACTAATAGTATTGGATGGGGCTTTTTCGCAGCTATCATTTGCTACATCATAACGTTGGTATTGGCAGACTATACTGCGGAGAAATTCCAAAAGTTCTATGACAAAATGGATGGTATTTCTATACCTCAGCCATTCTGTCAAGGATTTGTACCCTTTGCCGTTGCTATCAACAAACTATTGGACTTGATTCCGGGTTTTGACAAATTGAACATTGACGCAGAAGGGATGAAAAAGAAGTTCGGATTATTGGGCGAACCTCTTTTCCTTGGAGTACTTGTCGGCTGTGGCATAGGCACTCTGGCTTGCAATGGAACACAAGAACTGATTGACGGTATTCCCGGCATATTAGGATTAGGCATCAAAATGGGAGCCGTTATGGAACTTATCCCACGTATCACAAGTTTGTTTATCGAGGGATTGCGTCCTATTTCAGACGCTACACGCGAACTTATCTCAAAGAAGTTCGGAGAAAAAGCAAGTTTGTACATCGGAATGAGTCCTGCTCTCGTTATCGGACATCCCGCAACACTCGTCGTTTCATTGCTTTTGATACCTGTAACGTTAGTTTTGGCTGTTGTACTTCCTGGTAATGAGTTCTTACCCTTGGCCTCACTTGCCGGAATGTTCTACGTTTTCCCATTGATTCTTCCTATAACAAAAGGCAACGTACTGAAAACATTTATCATCGGTTTGGTCATGATGATAATCGGACTTTATTTCGTAACCTACATGGCCAATGACTTTACGTTGGCAGCTCACGACGTGTATGCAAAAACACAAGATGCTGCCGTTAAAATTCCGGAAGGGTTCAAGGGCGGTGCGCTTGACTTTGCATCAAGTCCGTTGGCAGTCCTCATTTATGCGCTTACTAAGTATAGCACATATATTGGTGCAGCAGTGTTAAGTCTTATAACATTGGCACTTGTCTTTTGGAATCGTCATAACATCAACAAGAAATAATCTATTAAAACAATTATAATCATGAAAAAATTAGTTATCGCATTGTTTATGGGGTTAGGCTCATTAGCCTCATATGCCCAAGTGAATTATACTGTACAAACAGCTTGTCATCCACAAGACGTTAAGCACTACGACACTGAGCGCTTACGCGAAGCATTCTTAATGGAAAAAGTCATGGTGACAGACGAAATCAACGTGACTTATACTCTTTACGACCGCTTGATTTTTGGTGGCGCCATGCCTGTTAACAAGGTTCTTAAATTGGAAAGTTTCTATGAACTAAAAGCTGAGCATTTCCTTGACCGCCGTGAGTTAGGTGTCATCAACGTTGGTGGCGACGGCGTTGTAACAGTTGACGGCAAGGAATACCCTATGAAGTTCAAAGAAGGATTGTATGTAGGTTGTGGAAAGAAAGAAGTTACATTCAAAAGTAATGACCCCGCAAACCCTGCAAAGTTCTACATCAACTCAACTCCTGCATACAAAGAATACGTCACTCAATTGATTACTACAGACAAAAATGCGGATAAGAAAAAATATGCTATCGCACAATCTGACAAATATGGCAAAATGGAAGACAGCAACGACCGCGTTGTAAATCAACTTATCGTAAGCTCTGTATTAGGAAAAGTCAAAGGTGGTGGTACCAACCAACTACAAATGGGATTAACTGAGTTAAAACCGGGTTCTGTTTGGAACACAATGCCGGCACACACACATACCCGCCGTATGGAAGCTTATTTCTACTTTAACGTTCCTGAAGGCAATGCTATCTGCCATTTGATGGGCGAGCCCAAACAACAACGTTTGGTTTGGATGCACAACGAACAAGCCATTACATCACCGGAATGGTCTATCCACGCAGCTGCAGGAACAAGCAACTACATGTTCATTTGGGGCATGGGTGGCGAGAACCTGAACTATGGCGACAAGGATGAAATCAAGTACACTGAAATGAGATAAAAAAGAAGAATCAGCCATAAACAATAGAACCGCTAGGAAAGTCTTAGCGGTTCTATTATTTTCGATTGAATTATCTTAAAAATTCACTCCTATGTTTGCAGAAAAGATACCACATTTTGTTTTTTCCGTAATTTCATTAAAATCTAAAGCATATCCTATTCCAATATTGATTCTTTTATAATCAAGCGAAGCTCCAATTTGCCAACCGACTTGCGCTCTATTCCACACATATTCTCTGCCAATTTCATCTTCATCAAAACAATTTACTTTCTCTTCAAAGTTTAATGAAGAGTAAAATTCAGCCCATGCTTCACTTCCTAAATTATAAAATATATCATTCATTAAATCACTTGAAATAGTTGTTTCTAATTTAGCCTTCTCTTTAGCCATTAGATTTACCCTAACATAGAAACCGGTATAAGGTTTTATTGAAACATTATCATTTATCTTAACGCAATATACGATATTCAATGGTATCTTTAGTCCTAATTGCGTAATAGAAGCCTCTGCTTCTGTAAGCACATCACTATAACCATAATCTGACATATCAATTACCTGTTCCTCTGTTTCTTTGTACTTCGCAAAATTGATTGTCCCTCCGAGTTCCATAAATAAAGGAACTTTTTTTGCCAATTTAAAAGCATGTACATACCCTACACTTGCACCATTGAATTTATAATCAAAAGCGCCATCAACATCTACTTTTGCTTTAGTTCTATCATAAGAGAACCGTAATCCTTTCCATCCTTCATTGTTGCTTTTTAGCATCTTGCCAGAATCCTGTGCAATAGCTGATGATGAGCACAAAAGCGCAACCAACAGAATAAATAAATTAATTCTTTTCATATTACTTAATTTTAGTTTACATACCTTACAAAGATAAGAAGTCTAATTATCATTAACAAGTCCTCATTAATATAAAATAACGCTCGCTCATAAAAATACTAAATATTGTTTAATTAACTTTGACTAACTAAAAGCTTTTGGTTCTTCCACCAAATAGCCTTACCTTTACACACATGAAAAAGATAATTACCACCTTATTCTTTCTTATTTTTATATCTTTTCTCTCTGTTAAGGTCGCCGCTCAAGAACAAGCTAAACCCAAAAGCGGTGAGGGCGTTTCGGCTTTCTTGAAACGTCATGGCTACACCAGCAAAGCAGCCAGAGAAGAATTCAAGCAGATTAACAAAGGGAAGTTGACTAAAGATGGTGGTTTGATGATGGGTAAAACTTACCGTTTACCATCAACTTCAACTAAAGGAAAGAGTGGTAAGGTTGGTACGGTTGTCACAGAACCTCTTTTTGGGAAAGACTTACAAAAAGTAACCATAAAATCTAATGAACTTTCGGGCGCTTGCCTGTATTTAGTGAGCGGACATGGCGGTCCCGACCCCGGTGCTATAGGCAGAGTGAACGGTAGAGAATTGCATGAAGATGAATATGCCTACGATATCGTTCTGCGACTAGCCCGCTCACTGATGGAAAAGGGAGCAAAAGTACATATTATCATTCAAGACAAGAAAGATGGTATTCGTAATGACAAGTTCCTTTCCAATAGCAAACGAGAAACTTGTATGGGTAAAGCCATTCCTTTGGACCAAACGCAACGTCTTAGACAACGATGTGATGCTATCAATCGTTTGGTAAAAAAAGATAGTGAAAAATATAAACGCGCCATATTCGTCCATGTAGATAGCCGACGCAAGAAAGAACAAATAGACGTGTTTTTCTATCACGCACCTAATAGCAAATTAGGGCGTCGCCTTGCCAATAATATCCACCAAACAGTGGAGGCGAAGTATGACAAGCACCAACCAAATCGTGGCTTTACCGGAACGGTAAGCAGCAGACCGCTTTACGTTCTACGTAGGTCCAATCCTGTTGCGACCTTCCTTGAATTAGGTAATATCCAGAATGAAAAGGACCGTAAACGATTGGTCATATCTAACAATCGCCAAGCACTTGCCGACTGGATATGTCAAGGTGTCGTAAAAGATTTCAAGAATAGATAACATCATAAAAGAGTGGGTTGCGCATGATGACGACAACCCACTCTTCTTTTTCTTTCACGCTGTTTATATGCAACTATTTCTTTGTTTCAACTATCTTAGTAGGTTCCATTGACTCATTACGATAGTTTGTTTGCTCTACGACGTTATTTGCTAAACTCATGAACGCCTGTCCTACAAGACTCTCACCATTCAATGCCTCAGGTGTACCATTATCACCGTTCTCACAAATACTCTGTACAATAGGAATCTGTCCTAGAAGTGGCACATTCATTTCTTCCGCCAAATTCTTAACGCCCTCTTTTCCGAACAAGTAATATTTGTTTTGAGGCAACTCGGAAGGCGTGAACCATGCCATATTCTCTACCAAACCAAGAATAGGTACGTTGACTTTCTCGTTCTGATACATATTGATTCCTTTTCTAGCATCGGCCAAAGCCACCTTTTGTGGCGTACTGACAACGACCGCACCGGTAATGGGAAGTGTCTGCACTAAAGTAAGATGTATGTCACTTGTTCCGGGAGGTGTATCTAGGATGAAAAAGTCCAAATCCCCCCAATCGGCATCCCCTATCAACTGTTTCAAGGCATTACAAGCCATCGCACCTCGCCAGAGTGTGGCCTGATCGGGATTGACAAAGAAACCAATGGACAACATCTTCACTCCATAGTTTTCTATTGGTACAATCAAATCACGACCGTTAATATTCTCTGAATACGGACGGGCATCTTCAACTTGGAACATTTTGGGCATACTCGGGCCAAAAATATCGGCATCAAGCAATCCTACTTTGTAACCCATCTTTGCCAAGGCTACAGCAAGATTGGCTGCAACTGTAGATTTTCCTACGCCTCCTTTGCCGGATGAAACAGCAATGATATTCTTCACTCCCGGCAACAATTGTCCCACCTCCGGGCGCGGTGCTTGCAAGGTTTTTGTATGAATTTCCACCTCTACATCCTTACTTACATAAGCATGTATCGCCGCTTCTGCAGCCTTTACCAATGATTTCAAGAATGGATTGGTGGGCTTATCAAAAATCAGAGAGAAACTGACATGAAGACCGCTGATACGCAAGTCATCCTCAACCATCTCCATTTCTATAATATTTTTTCCTGTTCCGGGATAACGCACCGTTGCCAGCGCATCCATAATCATCTTTGGATATATATTCATCTGTGGCATCTTGATGTTTATTATTTAGAAGTTTCCAAACCGCTTCGTTTACTGCGGTTATAACTGCGATAATCGTCCAATTCAATTTCAACATCGGGTTCAACCAAATCCCCTGTTGAGGGTAATAGGAAACGAAGATATTTGATATTCAATCCGCGGTCAAGCCATTGTTGTTCATAATACGTCTGGATACTTAAGATACGTGCTTCTTCGCTTTCAGGCTGCTCTGTCAACGAACTATGGTATAAGTCTGTGGTTGAAAATTCTACAGGCAGATTATTTTTCTCAACCATGTAAGTGGTATAGGTAAAAAGGAAATTTGAGTCTGTCTTCAAATGAATCCGTCCTTCCTCCTTCAAGAAACGACGATAGCGTTGCATGAAATAAGTGGAAGTCAGTCGCTTTGTAACTTTTTTCATTTGCGGGTCACTAAAAGTCAACCAAATTTCTGCCACTTCACCGGCGGCGAAAAACCGGTCTATAATCTCTATGTTTGTACGTAAAAAAGCCACATTCTTCAATCCCTCTTTCATAGATTCTGTCGCACCGGTCCACATTCTGGCTCCTTTTATATCAACGCCTATAAAGTTCTTATCGGGATAGAGACGTGCTAAACCGACAGTGTACTCTCCCCTGCCACAGCCTAATTCCAATACGATTGGATTATCATTATGAAAAAAATCTTCATGCCAACGTCCTTTCATATCAAAAGGCACATCGTCCATGACTGAATATGGATATTCAAACACGTGCGGATAATTCGCCATGTCTGCAAACTTCGCTAATTTACCTTTTCCCATTTATTACATTTTAAAAGTCATTCTGAACGGAGCTCGTATCCTATAGATTCTTCACTACGTTCAGAATGACATATTCTTACTTATATCTATCAAAGGGGACTAAACCCTGATATTTATTATTCTTCGGTTGCTGGGGCTTCTGTTGCTGTTTCTGCAGGAGCTTCAGCCGGTTCTTCTGTTAGTCCTTGTTCATCAGTCAATACCAATTGCTTGTAGATGCAAGCCATACATCCTAAAGAGATAGCCTGAGTTATTAAAAGAGCAATCACTAACCACAATAACGGCCAGAATAATTCTCCTAACCATTGTGCGATTATATTCAGCAATAGGTTAATAAAAAATAGTATAAGACCAACAAAGAAAATAGACCATTTATTGCCATAAGTTGCTTTGTTACTTCTTATCATCGCCTCACCGGGTGCTACACCTTTATCTAATAAGATGTAAAGTGCTAATGACCATCCTAAAGCAATGATGATACCGGGAACAATCATAAAGAACAATGCCGGAATAATAGCCAAACCCATCAATCCTATCAATGTAAAATATTCACCCATATATTTACGGTACTTACCATCAAAAATAAAGAAAGGAGAAATAACTTTTCCCTTACTTAATTCCAATGGAATTGTATTTATGGCAATGGTAGTTCCAACATTTAAATAAGGAATCCAAATAGTAATAATCCACAAAAACAATGCTCCTACTAATGATGCGGCATTCTTTACACCAATTTCACATCCGCCTTTAACGACCTCAATAACATTCAATGATTTCTTTTCCATAATAGTTGATTTTAGTTAATAATGATATAATTAAGCATCTATAATCACCTTTGTCCATCCATGCACATCCGGTTCAATACCATATTGTATATTGCGCAAATGGTTATAGAGTTTTGTAGAAACCGGACCCGGTTTACCATCCTTGCTGATGACGTAACTCTTTTTGTTCTCCAAATCATCAATACGCTCAATCGGACTGATGACAGCTGCTGTACCACACGCACCGGCTTCCTCAAATGTAGCTAACTCTTCTTCAGGAATCTGACGACGTTCTACAGTCATACCCATATCCTCTGCCAATTGCATCAAACTCTTATTGGTAATTGACGGCAAAATGGATGAAGATTTTGGAGTAACGTATGTATTGTTTTTGATACCAAAGAAGTTGGCAGCACCACACTCGTCAATGTATTTTTTCTCTTTTGCATCGAGATAGAACTCACAAGAATATCCTAAATCATGCGCCATTTTGTTGGCTCTCAAACTTGCCGCATAGTTGCCACCCACCTTATAAATACCAGTTCCTAACGGAGCTGAGCGGTCGAACTCACGGATAATGACGTAAGGATTAGTCGCAAAACCTCCTTTGAAATACGGACCTACCGGAGTGACAAAAATCACGAACATATACTCATTGGCAGGATGTACGCCCACTTGGGCTCCCGTTCCAATCAAAAGCGGACGAATATAAAGCGTCGCACCACTTTCGTATGGCGGAATGAAGCGTTCGTTCAGACGCACCACTTTAGTTACCATCTCTTCAAATCGTTCTGTTGGCAACTCCGGCATTAAGATTCCACGACAAGTACTTTGCAAACGCGCTGCATTCTCATCCATGCGGAACACACGGACTTTACCATCAGGACAACGGTATGCTTTCAATCCCTCAAAAGCCTCTTGACCATAATGCAAACAAGTTGCAGCCATGTGTATGTTGATAGTTGCTTCAGAGCAAACCTCAATTTCTCCCCATTCTCCGTTGCGATAATAGCAACGTACATTATAATCTGTCGGCATATAGCCGAATGATAAGTTGGACCAATCTATCTCTTTCATCGTCTGTTGTTTTATTTAGTCATTCTGAAAGACAAAAATACGGAAAAAAGCCAAAAGTCGGTATGCTAAAGCGATTTTTATTACACTTTATCACTATTTTTCGTCATCTGCCAAAACTTTCTTTATTTCTTCCTCTGTTGCATAGAGTTTATCTTTGCAATAAGCTATCAATTGCTTTGCCTCTTTCAGGAGTTCTGTCAAACTATCGATACTAGTTTCACCACGTTCTACTTGACGGACAATGTCCTCCAATCTCAACATAGCTTGTTCGTAAGTCATTTTTTCTTTTCCCATATCTCGTTTCATTATATTATTTACTTCACTACCGAATGTACTTCACCTTCAGCCAATCGGGTTATTATTTCATCACCGGATTTAATATCGGCAACGCTTTTCAAAAGTTCTCCGTTACAGAAAGTCATGCTGTAGCCACGTTTTAACAGAATTGCAGGATCGGCAGCCTCACAAGTTTTCTCTAATAGGAGCAATCGTTGACGGGCACGTTCTATTCGTGCAGGTAGAATCATGTTCAACCTCTCGCCGGTTTGTTCTATCTTATGAGTTGAGTTTACCAAGAATTGATTGATGCTATGTTCCAATCTTTGCAACAGTAAATCCATGCGATGCTCAGCTTGACTTCTTACTTGCTTAACGACAACAGACGTCTGCACCGCCAAACGTTCCAATCGAACCTTTTCCTGCTCCAAACACCTAGTACAGTTTCTTGCCAAATCATGACCAATTTGATCCAGACGTACCGCTATTTCCTGTTGATGGTTGATTAAAAAGGCGGCAGCAGCCGTTGGTGTTTTTACTCGCAGATGTGAAACGAGGTCAATCACTGTGTCATCACGTTCGTGACCAATGCCGGTTATAATAGGTATTGGGAACTGAGCGCAAGCGGCAGCTAAAAGGTAAGTATCAAAACCTGACAAATCGCTTGTCGCACCGCCACCTCTGATTATCACTACCGCGTCCCATTTCACAGTATCGTTCAAAATGGCATCCAATGCATCTAATATAGAAGGTTCCACACTTGCGCCTTGCATTATAGCCGGGAATAGGCGAACATGGAACGAAAGTCCATAGTCATTGTTTAATAATTGGTCACAAAAATCACCATAACCTGCCGCATTGGACGACGATATGACTGCTATTTTATTTGCGAACAAGGGTAAACACAAATTCTTATTATCATTCAATATACCCTCTTTACTGAGACGTTCCAAAATCTCTCTGCGTTGCCTTGCCATATCACCCAACGTGTATGTCGGGTCAATATCGGTAACCGTCAACGAATACCCGTATAGTTCATGAAAAGCGACACTGACCTTTACCAATACTTTTAGTCCCGAAGCAAAAGGTCTGCCTGTCTCACGCTCGAACATCGGTTTAAGCAATCGATAAATGTTCGCCCATATTGTGCCTCGCGCTTTGGCTATTAAATCTCGTCCGCTCTTGTCTTTCTCGATAAACTCCAAATAACAATGTCCATTATATGCTTCACGAACCTCGCTCAACTCGGCCTGTAACCAATACTCCTCATTGAGTACGTTTTCCAACGTACCTCTTACCAATCCATTAAGTTCGTGTAGAGTCAATGCTTCCATCCTATTCCTGCAAATATGCTTGTAGTCCTTTTTGCGAACAAATATATGCGCCTCCTACCATTTTGTCGTTTATATAAAATACTGCGGATTGCCCGGGCGTTACTGCCGAAGCTTTTGTCATAAACCGTACAAGCCACATATCTTTTTTAACCGATTCATCGGGGAAAAGGTCATCTACCTTACTTATCTTGCAGGGTATAGGGCGACTGCGATAACGTATCCTGACAGACAAATCCACATCCTCTAAATCCGTTTTATTCACAAAACGCGCGTCTGATACCAACATGGCTTCTGTCTCCAATTGTTCTGCATCACCTAAAACCACCGTATTTTTCAGGGCATTTATACGAAGGACGTATGCCGGTTTCCCTAATGCTACACCCAACCCTTTCCGCTGCCCTACGGTATAATACGGGAATCCTTCGTGCGTGCCAATAGTACGCCCTTGAACATCCACGAATTTTCCTTGACCGATGCGTTGATTGATGTCAGGGACTTGCTCAGACAAAAAGTCACGATAGTCTTTATCTATAAAGCAAACTTCCATCGACTCGCCTTCACGCGCTTTCATCTCAAAGCCCTTCTTATCTAGGTACGCCCTGACATCCGTTTTTTTCATTCCCCCTAAAGGAAAGATGCAACGTGACAATACATCTTGTCCCAATCTCCATAAAAAGTAAGATTGGTCCTTTGACACATCTTCACCACAATGGATATAATACAGTCCGCGTTCTTCACGAACTTGTACATAATGTCCGGTGGCTATATAGTCACACTCTAATCGGTCTGCCCATTCTATCAACATACGGAACTTAAAAGTAGGATTGCACATGACACATGGATTCGGGGTTCTCCCCTGCATATATTCATCTATAAAGTTACGTACCACCGTATTCTTAAAATCATCACGCTCGTCCGCTACATAATGCGCAATACCAAGTCTTTGTGCCAATGATTTAGCCTCCTCTATAAAGTCGGGGTGCTCCTGATTCGGCTGCGAAAATTGACGCGGTAAGTCCCAAACTCTCATAGTAACACCTACCACTTCGTAACCTTGTTCTTGCAACATCATGCAGACCGCCGAACTATCAATACCTCCGGACATGCCTACCAAAACTCTTTTAGTTTTCATCGCCT
The DNA here is from genome assembly GCA_017937925.1 of Paraprevotella sp. Lineage (GTDB taxonomy): Bacteria > Bacteroidota > Bacteroidia > Bacteroidales > Bacteroidaceae > Paraprevotella. Next base: position 59,450 of record JAGBCQ010000020.1, read on the forward strand.
CTTTGCATTAACTATCTCAACAAACAAAAGTAAGCAATATTTCGCAATATCGCATTGATGAAATGGATTTCTTTAAGTTCGAAAGGAATAAATAATTTTTTTATACATTTTTCAACCTACTGAGATTGTTTCAACGCCGGACGTCCGAAATTTTCACGCCGGACGTCTTGCGTCACGACGACAGACGTCCGACGACTTTACGACATCAGTCCGTCGCTAAAAATACATCAAGCAACTGTGTAATCATCTAAATATCAAGACTCTGCACTTTTAAGGTTTACAATTCATCAAGAAAATAATAAAGTAAACTTTATTTACAGATAAATACAATCTCATATAAGGACAAAAAAAAGAGTGTGCTACATTCTTATTCGTAGCACACTCTTTATATCTCAATAAAAAGATTCGTCTTAGCTCAAGAAACCAAGCAACACACCGGCTGCAACCGCAGAACCAATCACTCCGGCTACGTTCGGTCCCATAGCGTGCATCAACAGATAGTTCTTTGAGTCGTATTCCAAACCTATGTTATGTGAAATACGTGCAGCCATCGGAACGGCAGATACTCCGGCATTACCAATCAATGGATTGATTTTCTTATGCGCCGGCAAGAACAAGTTAAAGAACTTAACGAACAATACTCCTGAAGCCGTAGCTATGATGAACGCAAATGCTCCAAGTGCAAAAATCTTAATTGTATCCAAAGTCAAGAACTCGCTTGCTTGAGTAGAACATCCTACAGTAAGACCCAACAACATAACGATAATGTCGTTCAATGCATTGCCGGCAGTTTTAGCCAAACGAGTTGTCTTTGTACTCTCCTTCAACAAGTTTCCGAAGAACAACATACCCAACAATGGCAAACCGGAAGGCACAATAAATGTTGTCATCAACAAACCAACTATCGGAAATATAATTTTCTCTGTTTGAGAAACTTCACGTGTAGGTTTCATACGAATCAGGCGCTCTTTCTTTGTCGTAAGCAAACGCATCAAAGGAGGTTGTAACACTGGCACCAATGCCATATATGAATACGCACACACTGCAATAGCTCCCATCAAGTTAGGCGCCAACTTAGAGGATAAGAAGATAGCTGTCGGACCATCTGCACCACCAATAATAGCGATACCTGCTGCCTGAGCCGGTTCAAATCCCAATGCCAATGCAATCATGTAGGCACCAAAAATACCAAACTGCGCTGACGCACCCACCAACAAAAGTTTTGGGTTGGCAATCAAAGCAGAGAAGTCGGTCATGGCACCAATTCCCAAGAAGACAAGGGGTGGGTACCAACCGGTCTTTACTCCTTGATAGAATATATTCAACACCGAATGGTCCTCATACAAACCAATCTCCAAACCAACTGACTTGAATGGGATGTTACCCAAGATGATACCTAATCCGATAGGAATCAAGAGCAACGGTTCAAAATCCTTCTTTATGGCAAGCCATAAGAAGAATGCTCCCACCAAAATCATAATCCAGTTTCCTAACTCAGCATTGGCAAAGCCGGTGTAAGTCAAGAAATCGGCAAATTTTGTTCCAATGAAATCAAATATTTCCATAGCTTACCCTATTGTTACCAAGATTGCACCTTCGCGAACTGAATCGCCCTTGCTTACATGAACTGCAGTCACCGTACCATCACACTCGGCATTGATGTTGTTTTCCATCTTCATTGCTTCGAGCACAACTACCGGTTGACCTTTCTTAACGGCTTGACCCACTGTTACAGCTACAGCATTGACTGTTCCCGGGAGCGGAGCGCAAACTGCGACTCCATTGCCTGCAGGCACCTCTACTTTCGGTTGTGGCTGCGCTGCCGGGGTTGTCGGAGCTTGATGAACATGAGCTACCGGACGAATTACCGGTTTATGGGTGAGGTTCATAGGACGATCCATTTCCACCTCAAAAGGAATACCATTCACTTCCACTTGCGCCTTGTTACCTTCTACCTCGTTGATTTTAACTACGTATTCAGCGCCTTTCACTTTATATTTATATTCTTTCATGACTTCTATAATATTTTTATTTACTCAATTAAAAAAACAATTCAGGCCATTCGCGCATTGTGTGACCTTTGGCATTCCATTCGGTATGCTCTTCGTTGTTGAACGTCAAGACGTTACTTTCTACGTCGTGAACATCCTCATCATATTCATGAAGTGCCATTGCGATAACCGCCATATACACCTTCATATCAACACCTTGAGTTTCCATACCTTGTTTCGCCATAACAGCAGCCTTATCCACTTGTTTGGTTACAAAACGGACACCTCCGGTTTGAGCCAATTTGGAAACATAAACAACAATTGCTCCAAAGATTCTGAAGAAGATATAAAGAGAAGCCAAACAACCAAACACGATGCACATAGCCATTATTGACATAGCAAAACCATGTGGGTCTTTCTCTTTAAATTCTTCAATCTTATCTTGCACTTTACCTTGCCCTACATTAGGACCACCGGCTGTCACCTCATCGGCATTCAATACGACCCATACATAATCTTCCGTCTTAGAATCATATACACGAGCGTATGATTGGTTCTCTGCCATAGGCGGAACGGTGATTGAATCAATCAATGAATGTCCGTTTCCGTCAAAAAGAGCAATAAAATTCTCTTCACCGGGTTTCAATATAAAATTAGTGTGTACTGTTCCCATATTGGTACGACCATCAGCAAAAAACACAATGCGCTGTTGCGCACCTACATTGGTACGTTCGTCACCCTTCGGGATTAATGACATCAACTTAATTCTCTCAGGTACTGAAAGGCTCTCGTCCATAGCAGCACGATTGGTAGTCAAGTAACAACTACGGATGTTGTTTGTACCCCAAGCAGTGTTCGCTATCTCAATCCAAGCCGAACGATCGCCGTACTCATCAACCAAACCGTTCGTATTGGACACTACAATCTCATTGAACTTAAAGCTATACGCTCCTTGACCAAAGGAGAATACTACTGCTGTCAAAGCAACGAGAAGTCCTAAAAATCTTTTACGTATCATATTATTATCTTAAAAGAATTACAAAGGAATATTACCGTGCTTCTTCACCGGATTCAACAATTTTTTAGTCTGCAATTGAGCTAACGCACGAATTACACGGAATCGGGTGTTACGCGGTTCGATAACATCGTCAATATAACCATACTTGGCTGCTTGATAAGGATTAGTAAAGAGTTTGTTGTACTCTGCCTCCTTCTCTGCGATATAAGCTTTCGGGTCTTCTGCTTCCTTAGCGCCCTTAGCATACAATACGGCTACAGCACCTGATGCACCCATTACCGCAATCTCAGCTGAAGGCCATGCGTAATTGATATCACCACGCAACTGCTTACAACTCATCACGATGTGTGAACCACCATAACTCTTACGCAATGTCACTGTCACCTTAGGCACAGTAGCTTCTCCGAACGCATAGAGCAATTTGGCTCCGTGAGAGATGACTGCATTGTACTCTTGACCTGTTCCCGGTAAGAATCCCGGTACATCCACCAATGTCACCAAAGGAATGTTGAATGCGTCGCAGAAACGAACGAAACGCGCACCCTTACGGCTGGCATTACAATCAAGTACACCGGCATAACACTTAGGTTGATTTGCCACAATACCTACACTCTGTCCATTGAAACGAGCAAAGCCCACAATGATATTCTTAGCAAAATTCGGTTGTACTTCAAAGAACTCACCATTATCCACAACAGCGCCAATGACTTCATACATATCGTATGCTTGGTTCGGGTTGTCGGGGATAATTTCGTTCAAGAAGTCTTCCAAACGATTGATTGGGTCGTTGCACTCTACACGTGGCGCTTCTTCCAAATTATTTTGCGGAATATAACTAATCAAAGTACGAAGCATTTGCATGGCTTCCTCCTCTGTTTGAGCAGTAAAGTGAGTAACGCCTGACTTGGTTGCGTGCATAGAAGCTCCTCCAAGTTCCTCTTGAGTCACATCCTCACCTGTTACGGTCTTTACGACTGCCGGTCCGGTAAGGAACATATAACTGGTATTTTCCATCATCAAAATAAAGTCAGTCAATGCGGGTGAATATACAGCACCACCTGCACAAGGACCGAAGATACCGGAAATCTGTGGAATAACACCTGATGCTTCAATATTACGTTGGAAAATATTTGCATAACCTGCCAAAGCATTGATACCTTCTTGGATACGAGCACCACCTGAATCGTTAATACCGATACAAGGCGCACCCATCTTCATGGCTTGGTCCATTACCTTACAAATCTTCTCAGCCATTGTCTCTGACAACGAACCTCCGTTGACTGTAAAATCCTGTGCGAACACATAAACCAAACGGCCATCAATGGTTCCGCTACCTGTTACGACACCGTCGCCAAGGAATTGTTTCTTCTCCATTCCAAAGTTGGTGCAGCGATGTTGCTTGAACATATCCATTTCTTCGAAACTGCCTTCATCCAACAGCATGTCAATACGCTCACGGGCTGTGTATTTACCTCTTGCGTGTTGCTTCTCAATAGCTTTTTCACCACCGCCCATACGCGCTTTGGCACGAAGCTCTACTAACTCTTTGATTCTCTCTAATTGATTACTCATGATTACTTATGATTTAAGAATTTATGTTTTTCATTTTTAGCAGTCCGTCCGCAAACGAACAAACTGCCACAAAGGTACTAAAAAAGAATTGGTAGCAAGACTTTTTATCAAGAAAAAATTAAATAAAAAACATAAGAGTTAAGATTCTGTTTACTAACTTTGCCATCAATATAAAATTAACACATGGCAAAATCCAATTCTCCACTTGATTTAGGGGTAAAACCTATTGGAAATCTTTTAAGACAATACGCAATACCAGCGATTGTCGCAATGACAGCATCATCACTCTACAATATGGTTGACAGTATCTTCATAGGACATGGTGTCGGCCCCTTAGCCATATCCGGACTTGCGCTCACGTTTCCTTTCATGAACCTATCGGCTGCCTTTGGTGCAATGGTCGGTGTCGGTGCTTCCACACTCATATCGGTTCGATTAGGACAAAAAGACTATAAAACAGCACAATACATCTTTGGCAACGCTGTTAGTTTGAACATCATTCTAGGCATACTATTCAGTGTTATAGCACTCGTTTTTCTTGAGCCTATCCTCTACTTTTTCGGAGCGAGCGATGCCACTCTTCCATACGCAAAAGAGTATATGTACATCATCCTTATAGGAAACATTATTACTCATGCCTACTTAGGACTGAACGCTATTCTGCGTTCAGTGGGACATCCGCGTATGGCCATGAATGCCACCATTGCCACTGTCATAAGCAATGCCATATTGGACCCTATTTTTATATTCGGCCTCGACATGGGGATACAAGGAGCCGCCATTGCAACCATATTAGCACAATTCCTCTCTTTACTTTGGCAGTTGTCCGTTTTTAACAAGCCAAAAGAACTGGTGCATTTCCAAAAAGGGATTTATCATTTGAGCAAAAAAATAGTCAAAGAAACGCTCGGCATCGGTATGTCGCCTTTTTTAATGAATAGTTGCGCCTGTATTGTAGTAATCCTAATTAATCGAGGACTAGGAACCTACGGAGGCGACCTTGCTATCGGTGCTTATGGTATAGCAAACAGAATTGCGTTCTTATTTATCATGGTAGTTATGGGATTGAATCAAGGTATGCAACCCATTGCCGGCTATAATTTCGGCGCGCAGAACTATGACAGGGTTTTAAAGGTTTTAAGATATACTTTAATAGGAGGAACAACAGTCACAACATGTGGATTCCTTATCGGGGAGTTTTTCCCGGAGCTGTGCGTTAGAATGTTTACCTCGGACCCTGATTTGATTTCCCGCTCTGTGGATGGCATGCGACTGATGTTAATGGTCTTCCCGTTTGTAGGCGCACAAATGGTAACGACCAACTTCTTTCAAAGCATTGGTCAGGCACACAAAAGTATCTTCTTGTCCTTAACAAGACAGTTACTTTTCCTTATTCCACTTCTAATTATACTTCCACCTTTGTGGGGAGTAAAAGGTGTGTGGTTGGCAATGCCCATTTCTGATGCCATATCATGTGTCGTTGCAGGAACTTTATTAACCGTACAATATAAGAAATTCAAAAAGTTAGCTTAATCATATATGAAAAACCATCTTATCATCAACGTGGGTCGCCAACTTGGGAGCGGTGGGCGCATTATTGGCAGTCGGATTGCAAAAGATTTAGGACTAAAGTTTTACGATAGGGAAATATTGGACTTGGCTGCACAGGAAAGCGGGTTCAACAAAAGACTATTTGAGCGCAACGATGAACACAAAGGTTTTTTGAAAACATTATTCTGTACTTTCACTTCTTTTGCAAGCGAGAGCAACCCATACGCCAATCAACTCAGCGATGAGTCTTTGTTCAAATTCCAAAGTGATGCCATTAGGAATGCTGCCGAAAAAGATTCATGTGTTTTTGTCGGCCGATGTGCAGATTACATTCTACGTGACCATACGGTTTGTATCAATATCTTCATTACTGCAAATATGGAAGACCGTATAAAACGCATAAGCGAACTGCTCAATATCAGTGAGAAAGAAGCTGAAAAAAAATGTATTGAAGGAGACAAAACTCGTGCCGATTATTACAATTATTATACGGGGAAAACATGGGGAGATGCTCAATCTTATGATTTATGTATCAACTCGTCTGTTGTCGGTATTGAAGGAACCGTTGCCATCATAAAAGAGTTAATCTTAAAGAAGACAAATCATGACTCGCATCGGACTTCTCTCTGACACTCACGGTTTTTGGGACGACAAATATCTGAAACATTTTGAAGAATGTGATGAGATTTGGCATGCCGGTGACATCGGCACGATGGAAGTAGCCCATAAACTATCCGAGTTCAGACCGTTTCAAGCAGTATTTGGAAATTGTGACGGCGGAGATTTAAGACGTTTCTATAGCGAAAAACTCAGATGGAAATGCGAAGATGCAGAAATTCTCATGACGCACATCGGCGGTTACCCCGGCAAATATGATTTTAAAATACGAAAACAGTTGTATGAGAATCCGCCACAACTATTCATCAGCGGACACTCACATATTTTAAAAGTCCAATTCGACCCCGTCTTAAACCTACTGCACATCAACCCAGGCGCTGCCGGACTTATGGGTTGGCACAAAGTCAGGACTTTAGTGCGTTTCACTATTGACAAAAAAGAATTCAAAGACTTAGAAATCATTGAAATGCCCCGTTAATACATTCTACATTGAAATAAACATACAAAACCGGCCATCCGTTCACATTTGACACAGGATGGTCGGTTTTGTTTCTATTAAACTTCAAAAACTTTCTGAGTCGTTATATCACACCACAAAGTAATAATATAATCAGTTGAGCTGTGACGATACGTAAGAACATCGTCAAAGGATAGACCGTTGAATATCCGACTGCCGGTGCATCTGTACTGGACGACTGGTTGGCAAAAGCCAATGCCGGCGGGTCGGTTGTACTTCCTGCTATCAATCCCATTAACGTGAAATAGTTTAATTTATACTTAACTCTGGCAAGGATTCCTATGATTAGGATAGGAATTACTGTAATCAGGAATCCCATCCACACATAAGTCAACCCATCACCTTCAATAACCGTGTCCACAAAATTAGCACCGGCTTTGATTCCTACGCTCGCGAGGAACAACGCCAAACCAAATTCCCTCAGCATCATATTGGCTCCTGTTGAGACATATGTTACCAAATGAAACCTATATCCGAAACGTCCTATCAAAATAGCAATTATCAACGGACCTCCTGCCAAGCCCAACTTAACGGGGGTCGGAACTCCTGGTATCGCAAATGGAATACTTCCAAAAATAATTCCAACCAAGATACCGACAAAAATAGTAATTAAATTCGGATGGTTTAATTTCTTTACAGAGTTTCCCATCATTGCTGCCACACGATCTACTGCATCTTCAGGGCCAACAACAACAATCTTATCACCCACTTGCATACGCAAATGTCTATCGGCAAAAAGGTTCATACCTGAACGTGAAATACGAGTTACGTTTACTCCATGAACGGAACTAAAGTGCAATTGCCCGAATGTCTTACCATTCATTTTCGGTTGCGTCACAACAATGGTCTTAGAAACCAATGGGACGTCTTGTTCTTCCCAATTGATATACTCTTCGGGACCGATAAATGCCTGAATTGCTTCTGCGTCATCCTCAGCACAAACGATGTAAAGATGGTCGCCGATATATAGTTTCGTATCTTTCGTCGGTATGCTCACATGACCGTCATGCAAGGCTCTTGAACAGACATAATCACGACCCAAGAAATTTCTCACTTGAAGAACGGTCTTATCATGAAGCGCTGCGTTTTCAACCCTCAATGTCATCTTATGTGGCTTCGCATGAGGATTTTCTGACATTTGCGCCATGATTTTATTTTCCTCATCTTTCAAACTGATTCTGCAAATATATCTTATTGCAATAGTTGCCGCTATAATACCAACCACACCTAATGGATATGCACAAGCATATCCTGAAGCTATCTGTGGTACAGACTGTCCTTCTCCAAACACCTGCGATAAGGCTTCGGTCGCAGCTCCCAAACCGGGCGTATTGGTAATAGCTCCGCATAAAACGCCCACCATCATCGGAAGATTTGTCGGGTCGGATGTATCCATAAAACATAGATATAACACCAACATCACCAAAATGTTGAGCGCAACAACCCCGCACGCCAACGCATTCAATGTTATACCACCTTTCTTGAATGACTCAAAGAATCCAGGACCGACTTGCAAACCTATGCAATATACAAATAGAATCAGCCCGAAATCCTGAATAAAGTTCAATGTTGAAAGGGTACCGGTCAACCCCAAATGGCCAGCCAAAATTCCGGCAAAAAGAACAAAAGTAACTCCTAAAGAGATACCAAAAACTTTAATTTTCCCTAAATAAACTCCTAGCGATATTACAGCTGTGTATAAGAGTAATATATGCGCTATGGAATTCGTGTCAAACAGTAATTGTTCTAACCAACTCATGACTATAATATTTTAAAGATAAGTTCGTCTTTTTCAAAATCTCATACAAAAGTACTCAAAAAAAGGACACCTTATCAGTTTTTCTTACGTATTTTTGTAGTTAGTCAAAAGTTTTTGCTACTTTTGCTTGGTTGAATAAATACTTTTAAAAACATTATAAACAACTATGGCAAATAGTAAAGAAAAACTTTTTTCTGACTTCTGCGCGCCAACCAGACAAGAGTGGATTGACAAAATCAACGTTGATCTGAAAGGTGCCGACTATCAGAAAAAAATGGTTTGGAGAACCAATGAAGGTTTCAACGCAGAACCGTTCTATCGCAAAGAGGACGTGGAAGGTTTGTCACAAACAGACGCACTTCCCGGACAGTTCCCTTATTTAAGAGGTAACAAAAAGGACAATAACCGTTGGTATGTCCGTCAAAACCTCAAAGTAAACAACGCAAAAGAAGCCAACGAGAAGGCACTTGACATTCTCAATAAAGGGGTTACTTCTATCGGTTTCAAAATCTCAGCTAAAGACCTTAGCGCAGATTTCATTTCCACCTTATTATATAATATAGAGGTTGAAGCAGTGGAATTGAATTTCAGTACTTGCCAAGGTCACACCGTAGAATTGGCAAAGTTGCTCGTTGCTTACTTTAACGAGAAAGGATATGCGCCTGAAAAAATTGTAGGAAGCATTAACTTTGACCCCATTCAAAAGATTATAATGAAAGGTAAGGACACTACTGCTTTACTCGCAGAGTTAAAAGCTTTAGTAGAAGTTCTTGCGCCATTCAAACAATTCCGTTGTGTCAATGTAAACGCTGACTGTCTATGCGATGCCGGTGCATATATCTATCAAGAATTAGGTTATGCTCTTGCATGGGGTAACGAATATCTGAATCTTATGGTTGAAGCCGGAATCCCAGCCGACCTTGCTGCTAAGAAAATCAAGTTTAACCTTGGCATCAGTGGCGTTTACTTCATGGAAATCGCGAAGTTCCGCGCTGCTCGTATGATTTGGGCAAACATTGTAAAACAATACAACCCGGAATGCAATTGTTCATGCAAAATGTATGTCAATGCTACAACGTCTTCGTATAATAAGACTATATTTGATAGCTATGTAAATATGCTTCGTACACAAACAGAAGCAATGAGTGCGGCTTTGGCAAGTGTTGATGCAATCGTAGTTACACCATTTGATGCAACTTACGAAACTCCGACTGAATTTGCAGAGCGTATCGCACGCAATCAACAATTATTACTCCAAGAAGAAAGTCATTTGGATAAGATTGTTGACGTAGCAGGCGGTTCTTATTTCATTGAAACACTTACTCAATCGTTAGCAAAACAAGCATGGAATCTATTCCTCAATATCGAAGAAGAAGGAGGATTCCTTGCTGCAGCTAAAGCTGGTACTATCCAAGAAAACATCAACAAGACCAACGCTGAACGTCATGCCAATGCCGGCAAACGTAAAGAGTTCTTGTTAGGAACCAACCAATTCCCTAACTTCAACGAGACAAGCGAAGGTAAAGAACCAATGGAAACTTGTGGATGTTGTCATAGTGGCAATTCATGCGAGAAACCATTCGCTAAGATTGAAACCAGCCGTTTGGCATCCGACTTTGAAGAGTTGCGTTTGCAAGTTGAAAAAGCAGATAAGCAACCTGTAGCATTCATGTTGACTATTGGTAATCTAGCCATGCGTCAAGCACGTGCTCAGTTTAGTTGCAACTTCTTGGCATGCGCCGGTTATAAAGTGATAGATAATTTAGGTTTCCCAACAGTGGAAGAAGGTATTGATGCCGCAATGAAAGCTAATGCAGACATCGTGGTATTATGTTCAAGTGACGACGAGTACGCAGAGTATGCGATTCCGGCATTCAAGGCTCTAGATGGTCGTGCCATGTTCGTCGTAGCAGGTGCACCGGCATGCGCTGAAGACTTAAAAGCCGCAGGTATTGAGAACTTCATTCATGTTCGTGTTGACCAACTGAAGACATTGAAAGAGTATAACGCAAAATTGGGAATCAAATGAGACAGAATTTTAAAGACGTAGATATATTTGCCGGTTTTGGACAAGAAAACGGACAGACTTGGCAAAAAGAGAATGGCATCACAGCCAATTGGACAACACCGGAACAAATTGATATTCAACCGGTGTACACAAAAGAAGATTTGGAAGGCATGGAACACTTGGACTTCGCTGCCGGTATTCCTCCGTTCCTTCGTGGTCCGTATAGTATGATGTACCCGTTCCGCCCGTGGACAATCCGCCAATACGCCGGTTTCTCTACTGCAGAAGAAAGTAACGCATTCTACCGCCGTAACTTAGCAAGTGGACAAAAAGGTTTATCCGTAGCGTTCGACCTTCCGACACACCGCGGATACGACCCGAACAACGAACGCGTAGTCGGAGACGTTGGTAAGGCAGGTGTTTCCATTTGTTCGTTGGAAAACATGAAAGTCTTATTTGAAGGTATCCCTTTGAATAAGATGTCTGTTTCCATGACTATGAATGGCGCTGTATTGCCGATATTAGCATTCTATATCAATGCCGGTTTGGAACAAGGAGCGCAACTTGAGGAAATGGCAGGTACTATCCAGAACGACATTTTGAAGGAGTTCATGGTACGTAATACCTACATTTACCCACCGGCATTCTCAATGAAGATTATTGCCGACATCTTTGAGTTCACATCTCAAAAGATGCCTAAGTTCAACTCAATTTCAATTTCAGGTTATCACATGCAAGAGGCAGGTGCAACCGCTGACATTGAATTGGCATACACATTGGCTGATGGTATGGATTATTTACGTGCAGGAGTCAACGCAGGTATTGACATTGACGCTTTCGCTCCACGTCTCTCTTTCTTCTGGGCTATCGGCATGAATCATTTCATGGAAATTGCAAAGATGCGTGCCGCTCGTTTGTTATGGGCTAAGATTGTTAAGAGTTTCGGAGCCAAGAATCCGAAGTCAATGGCGTTGCGTACTCACTCACAAACATCTGGTTGGTCACTCACTGAGCAAGATCCTTTCAATAACGTTGGTCGTACTTGTATTGAAGCTATGGCTGCCGTACTAGGACATACACAGTCGCTCCATACCAACGCTCTTGATGAAGCTATCGCACTTCCGACTGACTTCTCAGCTCGTATTGCCCGTAATACACAGATTTACATCCAGAACGAAACGCAAGTTTGCAAACACATTGACCCATGGGCTGGTTCTTACTATGTTGAGACTTTAACCAATGAATTGGTTCAAAAAGCATGGGCGCACATTCAAGAAATTGAGAAACTTGGTGGTATGGCAAAAGCTATTGAGACCGGTCTTCCTAAGATGCGTATCGAAGAGGCTGCCGCTCGTACACAGGCTCGTATTGACTCCGGTGTTCAAACCATCGTCGGCGTGAATAAGTATCGTCTAGAGCATGAAGACCCGATTGACATTCTTGAAATTGACAATACAGCGGTTCGCTTACAACAAGAAGAAAATATCAAAGTGCTGAAGGCTAACCGTAACGAAGAGGAAGTTAAGAAGGCTCTTACAGCCATTACAGAATGTGTTCGCGAATTTAACGAAGGCAAGAAAAGTGAGAACAACTTACTCGACCTCGCTGTTAAAGCAGCAGGTGTTCGTGCTACATTGGGAGAAATATCAGATGCTTGCGAAGCTATCGTAGGCCGTTACAAAGCAGTTATTAGAACTATTTCACAAGTGTATTCATCAGAAAGCAAAGGAGATGCCGACTTCGCAATGGCTTGCGAGTTGACAGAAGAGTTCGCAAAAGCAGAAGGACGTCGTCCGCGTATAATGATTGCCAAGATGGGACAAGATGGTCACGACCGCGGTGCAAAAGTTTGTGCTACCGGTTATGCTGACTGCGGTTTCGACGTTGACATGGGACCATTGTTCCAGACACCGGCTGAAGCTGCCCGTCAAGCAGTAGAAAACGACGTAAACATCATGGGTGTCAGCTCATTGGCTGCCGGTCATAAGACTTTGATTCCTCAAGTAATTGAAGAGTTGAAGAAATTAGGTCGTTAAGACATCATGGTAACAGCCGGAGGTGTTATTCCTGCACAAGATTATGAATTCCTTTATCAAGCAGGCGTCGCAGCCATATTCGGTCCAGGAACATCTGTAGCAAAAGCTACTTGCGAAATGATGAAGATTCTATTAGACAAAGAATAATATTGAGTTCTTTTATATCAAAACTAAGGGCGCACCGATTAAGGATGCGCCCTTTATTTGTCAAAAACCATAATTGGTAACTTTTTAAGGCGAAGCTATTATACTTCAACTTCGTCTGATATCAACAACAATATATCGCCAAAGCACAACTCTACGCTCCCATTCGGAACAATATACTTCTCCCCTCTCTTTATCATCATGACCAATTTCCCTTTCGGCAAAGCAAGGTCACGGATATGTCTTCCATTGTTCAATACCTCCTCCGTACAAACTACCTCATAAAGTTTTGTTCCTACATCTTCGGGGATTTCAATGCCAAAATGGTTACCCATGTTTGGCACATCTTCCGTTAATCCTAGTTTCTTTGCTACCCACGACAACGACATTCCTTGCGACAATAAAGAAAGCAAAGTCACAAAGAATACTATATTAAAAATCTGATTGCCTCCATCTACTTTTGCAACAACAGGATATGTCGCAAAAATGATTGGAGCCGCCCCACGAAGACCAACCCATGAAATAAAGAGTTTGGACTTTGTCGTTATCTTCTTGCCAAAGGGCATCAAGCACAACCATACACTGACAGGACGTGCTACTAATATCATAAACAATCCAACTACAATAGCAATCAAAGCTACCGGAAGCATCTCGTGAGGATTAACCAACAATCCTAACATCAAGAACATTACAACTTGAAGTAGCCAAGTCATACCATTTAAGAAAGTACTTATCTCTCTTTTCTTAAACAACGTACTGTTACCTAAAACCATACCTGCTAAATATACAGCTAAATATCCATTGCCCTTTAATAAGAAGACAACACTATATATAATAAAGATAAAGCACATTACCATTATAGAATATAACTCCACATTCCTTAACTCCACTTTGTTAACGACCCAAACTGCTAACTTTCCTAATAGATATCCACCTACAAGACCTACGAAAAATTGCAACATCAACGAAAAGACTATATTCCAAGCGGAGACGTCACCAGTCTGCATACATTGAATCAAGATGATTGTCAGAAGATAAGCCATAGGGTCATTACTTCCGCTCTCCAACTCCAACATTGGTCGCAAGTTGTGTTTCAAATTAATATTTTGGGAACGCAAAATATTGAAAACAGAAGCAGAATCCGTTGACGACATCGTTGCAGCCAACAACAATGCTCCCAACAAACTAAAAGTCACACGTGCTTCTCCATACCATGAAGTAATTCCGAAAACAAATAGCCCTGTCAATACGGTTGTCAAGAACACGCCCAATGTTGCCATTACAACGCCGGGATTCATTACCGGACGGATTTCTTTTATCTTCGTATCCATTCCACCGGTAAACAATATAATACAAAGAGCGATCATACCGATATTCTGCGCTCTCGACACATTGTCAAACTGAATTCCCAATCCATCTGTTCCAAAAAACATTCCGGCAATTAAAAACATCAACAAGGTAGGAATTCCAAAACGATAACCCGTCTTGCTAATTAAAATACTACTAAATATCAAAATTGATGCAACAAGTACAATGACTTCGACAGAAACATTCATTATGGACATAACCTTCTTTTTAAAATTCATACAAAGTTGCGAAAAAAACGAGAAAAAACAGCTTTAAGAAGACTAAAACAAAAGAATTATTTAAGATTAACGACTTTCAACGTTCATAGCCGAACAAAATAACTTATCTTTGTGGTAACTTCAGTATTAAAGACAAAGGCAAATGATTGTATGTATTGCTGAGAAACCCAGTGTGGGGAAAGATATAGCAACCGTTATCGGAGCCACCACCCATAAGCATAGTACTTACTGGGAAGGTAATGGTTATCAAGTCACATGGACATTCGGACATTTGTGCGAACTTAAAGAACCGCACGAATACTCTCCACTTTGGAAAACCTGGAGTTTAGGTGCTTTACCTATGATACCGCCACGATTTGGTATTAAATTAAAGAAAGACAAAGGTATTGAAGAACAATTCAAAAGCATTGAGCATCTTATGCAAAATGCAGACATGATAATCAATTGCGGTGATGCCGGACAGGAAGGTGAATTGATACAACGTTGGGTAATGCAAAAAGCAGGTGCGCGTTGCCCCGTAAAGCGACTTTGGATTTCGTCCTTGACTGAAGAAGCGATTAGAGAGGGATTCAATAACCTCAAAGACCAAAGCGAATATCAATCGCTCTACGAAGCCGGTTTGAGCCGTGCCATCGGAGACTGGACCTTAGGCATGAATGCGACCAGACTTTACACCTTAAAATATGCTCAAGGCAAACAAGTGTTAAGTATCGGTCGTGTGCAAACTCCCACCCTTGCACTTGTTGTGAACAGACAGTTAGAAATAGAGAACTTCAAACCCGAACCGTATTGGGTATTGACTACTAATTACCGTGATACTACTTTCACTGCTGTCTTAGAACAAGACGAAGAAAACCCAACCTCTGATAATAAAACTAAAAACAATGATGCGACACGTAGAGGATTCAAAAGCGAAGAGGAAGGTAGAAAAGCACTGGAACAAATAAAGGATTCTTTATTCACTGTTACGTCAGTGAGCAAAAAAAACGGTACAGAAGCACCTCCAAGACTTTATGATTTGACATCACTACAAGTAGAATGTAACAAAAAATTTAGCTTCTCTGCCGATTTAACACTGCAACTCATTCAGTCGCTCTACGAAAAGAAAGTAACTACCTACCCGCGTGTGGATACAACGTTCCTTAGTGACGATATATATCCGAAATGTAAAGGTATTCTTAATGGCATCAGTTCCATTTATTCGGAATTACTCCAACCACTTAGAGGCGCCTCACTTAAAAAAAGTAAGAAGGTCTTTGACTCATCAAAAGTTACAGACCACCACGCCATTATACCGACCGGAGTCGCACCGAAAAATTTAACATTTGACGAACAGCGCGTTTATGATTTGGTAGCACGCCGTTTCATCGCTGCATTCTATCCGGATTGTAAGTTCTCTACGACAACCGTCTTGGGTGAGACAGCAGAGATTCCGTTCAAGGCGACCGGTAAACAAATATTAGAAGCAGGATGGAAAGACGTGTATTCACAAGAACAAAAGAATGAAGACGATGAACGCAAACCGGGTGATGAAGAACGAACTCTACCTACATTCACTAAAGGAGAAAGTGGGCCACACATTCCTGATTTGGCTGAAAAATGGACACAAGCCCCCAAGCCATATACAGAAGCAACTCTTTTGAGAGCGATGGAAACTGCCGGACGCTTGGTTGAAGACGATGAATTAAGAGACGCACTAAAAGAAAATGGTATCGGCCGACCGTCCACTCGTGCAGCCATCATCCAAACACTTTTCAAACGTCACTATATCCGTTTAGAACGTAAAAGCCTTGTTGCCACTCCTACCGGTGTAGAACTAATAAGCCTCATCAGAGAAGAGTTGCTTAAAAGTGCCGAGCTCACCGGAATTTGGGAACATAAATTACGTCTCATCGATAAGAAAGCATACGATGCAAGAACCTTCCTTGAGGAGTTAAAACAAATGGTCACTGACATCGTCAATTCTGTATTAGCAGATAACAGTAATCGTAGAGTAACTGAAACGAAAGAAGAAACTAACGAAAAGAAAAAGAAGAAAGTAACATCCGGTAATGTCACAACAAAAAGAACGACACGAAGCAAAGCCAAAGAAAAGTCTGCGCCCGAAACAAATATTCCTAAAGAAGGCGACAAATGTCCTATTTGTGGCAAAGGTCATATCATTAAAGGTAAAACCGCTTTCGGTTGCTCCGAGTGGAAAAATGGCTGTACTTACCGTCTCACGTTCGAATAACCATATTTAATATTAAAAACAATTGGGATTTTACCCACCGTCATTCGTATACATAACATATTTAAAAAAAGTAAACCATGAAAACATCCATTTCATTTAAGACCGTTTTAATATCAGTTTTAATAGTTTTATCATCTTTCAACGGGTATGCCCAATCCTACCCACGCGTTATTTTCGAAGGAGATTATCCCGACCCGACAATCATGCGCGACGGAAAAGATTATTACATGACACATTCCACTTTTGAGTATTATCCCGGTCTGTTGATTTGGCATTCTACCGACCTTGTCAATTGGACTCCCATAACAAGAGCATTGACAAAACATACCGGTTCTGTGTTCGCGCCGGAACTTATAAAGCATAACGGACGCTTTTATATTTACTATCCGGCAAACGGTACCAATTACGTTATTTGGGCAGACCGTATTGAAGGTCCATGGAGTGAACCTTATGACTTAAAAGTTACAGGAATAGACCCCGGTCATATCACCGACCGCGACGGAACACGTTACTTATTTCTAAATAATGGAGAGGTTGTACAGTTAAGCGAAGATGGTTTACAAACCATTGGAGACAAGAAGAAAGTTTATGATGGATGGATTTACCCGGTAGAATGGAAAACTGAAGGTAAAGATATGTATCTTGAAAGTCCTAAATTAATCTACAAGGACGGTTACTATTATATGGCTTCTGCGGAAGGTGGCACTGCAGGTCCAGCCACAAGTCACATGATAGTATTAGCACGTTCTAAGAGTATTTTCGGGCCTTGGGAAAACTCACCATACAATCCTCTTGTACACACATATAGTGACAGCGAAAGATGGTGGTCAAAAGGACATGGCACTCTAATCGATGATATAGAAGGTAATTGGTGGGTTGTATATCATGGCTATGCAAAGGGATACCACACATTGGGACGTTCAACGTTGATTGACCCTATAGAATGGAGTATCGACGGATGGTGTCAGCTGAAAAAAGATGCCAAGCCACTACCTGAACAGAAAAAAGAAAATCACGGTTTGAAATTGAGTGATAACTTTACAACAAACGCTTTAGGAACTCAATGGACTTTTTGGAAAGAGTACGCACCAAAAAACATTGCTTTCAACAGCAAAGGAATCAGCATCAAAGCAAAAGGTACGTCACCGGCAGATGGAAGACTTTTACTGACTACAGCACCTGACAAAAGTTATGAAATACAAACAGAGATAACACTTGATAAAGGGAATAATGGCGGATTAATGTTGTTTTACAACGAAAATGCTTTCGCCGGTATAACATCAAACGGAAAGACATTCACCATTTACAAGGGGAAAGATAAAACAGATGTTGTCCGCTCTACATTCAAACGTCATTTTTACATCAAGTTGCTAAACAGAGCCAACCGTTTGTTTATCTATGCAAGCAAAGATGGAAATGATTGGATTGAAATGGCTGGCAATATCAACGTATCGGATTTTCACCACAATAACTATAAAGGATTTTATGCGCTTCGTCCCGCTTTGGTATCATTCGGTAAAGGATATACCCAATATCATTCTTTCACATATAGGAATGCCATACCTGAAGAAAAAGACATGGCAGCATACCTTTTAGTATATCATCAAGATGAAGATCATAGTTTACATGCAGCCATCAGTAGAGATGGTTACTCATTTACTGCCCTCAACAACAATAAACCTATAATCAGCGGTGATACCATTGCTGACCAAAAGGGTATTCGTGACCCGCATATCTATAGAGGTCCTGATGGAGCTTTTTATCTTGCCATGACAGACTTACACATCTATGCGCAACGTGAAGGACATCGTACCACTGAATGGGAACGTGATGGGAAGTCCTATGGTTGGGGCAATAATCGCGGATTAGTCCTTATGAAATCCTTTGATTTGATCAACTGGCAACGCACAAATATCCGTTTCGATCAAATGTCAAAAGAATTTGCACAAATTGGTTGCGCATGGGCTCCCGAAACTATTTATGACCCTATCAGTGGTCGCATGATGATATACTTCACGATGCGATTCGGAGTTGAGCAGAACCGTTTGTATTACGTCTATGTGAACGACGACTTCAACAAGATTGAATCCATACCACAAATCTTATTTGAATATCCGGCTTCGGGCATTTCAGCCATAGATGGTGATATCACCCCGATATGGAACAAAGAAAAGCAACAAATGGACTATCACCTGTTCTACGTAGCACATGAAGGCGGTGGTGGCATTAAACATGCCGTTTCAAATCGTATTGATGGCGGTTATTGGTTCAATCCACGTTGGTACGACTATGAACCACGCGCTTGCGAAGCACCCAATGTTTGGAAACGGATTGGTGAGGATAAATGGGTTCTTATGTACGACATCTTCAGTATTCATCCTCATAATTTCGGTTTTGCAGAGACAAGTGATTTTATCAATTTTGAACATCTCGGACGTTTCAATGAAGGTAAAATGAAGACCACAAACTTCCGTTCGCCTAAACATGGTGCAGTCATTCACCTAACTAAAGAAGAAGCCGACAGGCTGGAGCAACATTGGAATCAACGACAATAAAACCATTGCTAAATAATATCAATATGAAACACAAAACTTATTACTTAAACTTCTTGTTACTATGTTGTGCTTTGTTGACTGCATTTCAGTCAACATCAGCTCAAGACACGAACCTTATCTTGCATTACGATTTTGAAAATGTAAGTGGAACCACTGTACCAGATTTATCGTCTTCCGGCATCAATGCCACGTTAAGGAATCAGGCAAAGGTTGTAGAAATGGGTAAATATCACGTCATGGACTTAGGTAATGGTACTGGCTATCTTGATATGACAACCAATGCCGGAAACTTATTAAGAAGCACGGATAATTATACGATTTCTATGTATTATCGTATTGACGAGAATGCCTCTTTATCCGGTAATGGATTCTTCTTATGGACTTTTTCTACTTCAGCAGCTTGTACCGCTACAGCCGGCAAATACACAGCATACCGACTCAATGCACAACGATTCGCCACCTCAACCGGTGGATATAACAACGAAATAGGTTTATCCTTGAATAGTGAATCGGAAAAAGCGAAATGGATACATGTAGCATACAAACAAAGCGGAACTGTCGGTAATTTATACTTAAATGGAGTTCTTAAAGGCTCACAGACCGGAATGCCCTTGAACTCCACCAACTTTACTTCCTCTTTGACATACTCATGGATTGGTTGCCCTCCTTTCTCCGGCGACAACTATCTTAAGCAAACGCTTGTATATGACGTAAGGATTTACGACAAAGCATTAACAGCAGAAGAAATAACCTCTTTAGCAAATATTACAACTGATTTGGATTATGAGTTCCGTTACGGCACTCCGGGCGATTTTACAAGATTAAAGACTGCTATTGATGATGCAAATTCTTTCTTAAAGAGTGAAGATCTAAGTAAATATCCTAGTGTATCGGTTGAGGAGTACAAAGATGCTATCAATATGGGGCAAACCCTTTTAGACGAGGGCAAGGTCAATCAAGACATCATCAACGAACAGGTCACGGCATTGAATTCAGCTAAAACCAAATTAAAGAGTACTGCCGGTTTTGTGTTTGATGATAGTGATGCAACTAGCGGATATGACACCGAAAGAGGTTTCAAACACCCCGGCGGTCTTCACACTGCAGCCGATTTTGAACGAGTAAAATCACAGATTCACACCAACTCCAAAGTGACGTCTGCATATAATGTCCTTATCAATGCCGAATATTCACAGTCAACCGTTGCAAGTTATCCCGTTGAAACCATTGTTCGCGGAGGTGGTGTTGGCGAAAATTATATCAACGCAGCTCGTGGCGCTACTATGGCATATCAGAATGCACTACGATGGAAGATAGATGGTACTGAGGACAACGCTCGCAAGGCCATTGAAATTCTTAACGCATGGGCACGTACAACAAAATCCGTAAGTGGAGACTCTAATTATGCGCTTGCATCAGGACTCTATGGTTATCAATTCGCTAATGCAGCTGAATTGATGAGAGACTATGATGGTTGGAGCGAGTCCGATTTCAATACATTCAAGCAATGGATGCTCAAAGTTTGGTATCCCCCTTGCATTGGCTTTTTGAGAGGAAGAAACGGCACATGGGAGAATGCCGGAAGATGGTGGCAGGCACCCGGACACTATTGGTCAAATTGGGGACTTTGTAACGTATTAGCCGTTATCAGTATCGGTATTCTTTGCGACGATGTATTCATTTACAATCAAGGAATGTCCTTCTTTAAATACGACCAAGTTGGGACATTTAGAGACCCAAGAACAGCCAACCCGATACTAAACGATGGATTGACCGAATTTCTCGGTAATCTTGTTGTAACAACGACAGAATCCGACTTAGAAACAGGTGCATACGGTAAATTAGGGCAGATGCAAGAAAGCGGACGCGACGTCGGTCACGCCGTTATGGCTGCCGGATTGGCTGTTGACATTGCGCACGTTGGATGGAATCAAGGTGACGACTTGTTCTCATTTATGGACCACCGTTTGGCTGCCGGTATTGAATACATCGCTGCACAAAACCTTAATACCTCAGGATTACCTTGGACTAATTACCATTACGGCGAAAGCGGTCTTCATTGGTCCGATGGACGAACATGGTTACAAACCGCTCCTGCTTTAGGCGAACAAATCCGCCCTTATTGGGGTACGGTTATTGGACATTACGAAGGAATAAAGGGAGTAGAAATGCCATTCTCAAAAAAGGTGTATAACAAAATGGGTATAGATGGCGGAGGTGCAGGAAGTACAAGTGGAGGATATGACCATTTGGGTTACTCTGTTCTAATGAACACATACAACGGCATTGCAAGTGCTGAGAAAATCCCAACTCCCATAACGCCGAAGATGCAATATAACGGTAAAATGATTGTAAACAACGAGCTCGGAGGGTTAACCAATACATATACGACCAACGTGAACACAGGCGTCGCCAAAGGTTCTATCATCACGTTAATACCACAACTCCCCGCAAACGAGGAAGACACTGGTAAATGGGTATGGAACACTGGGGAAAAAACAAAAGATCTTACCATTGTTGCGGATAAGAGTTTCTTGTATCGCGTAACATACACCAACCAAAACGGGGTTGAAAGTGAACAAGTATTTGTCATTGCTGTACAAGGCGATTGTGAAGAAAATATTATAACACCGGCTATCACATATGCCGGCAATACAATCAATACCAATGAAATAAACGTTCTTTATGGTAGCGAAGTGACTTTGGCTATAAATGGTGGTAGCGGATTCTGTAAATATCAATGGGAAAATAGTGCGACGACCAATACAATACAAATTCCTAATATTACATCAAGTCGTGAAATTTCCGCTATCTATACCAATCAAGGAGGTCGCAAACAAAAGGTAACCTTCCGCATCAATGTTTTGTGTGTCAGACCGGACTTCATTGTGAATGGAACTACTTATACCGACTCTACCCTTATCATTGTATCCGCTGGCGAGAAGGTTGTCTTGACACCTTCGCCTTCCGGATTACAACAATACGGAACCTGGAAATGGAATGATGGTAGTACTGAGAAAGATTTGACGATTGAGAATATTCAAACCTCTGGTGAATACACGGTACAATATACTCTTAATGAAAACCAAACAGAAAGTACCACATATCGAATATATGTTCAAGAGGCCGACTATCATAAGATTGAGAATGGCACATACTACATTCTTCACAAACCGACCAACACCTATCTAACAAATAGAGGAGATGGAAGCGCTCCGGTATTTTCTGTATTACAAAAACCATACACGCTGTCACAACAATGGGATTTGAGTGCGACAACCACTTCGTATAGTTTCCAATCTCTCTTAAATGATGCATACTTAAACAAAACGGGTGAATACGCAGAAAGACAGACTAAGGTCTTTAGGTTTATTGCAGCCGTTGGTAGTGATGAAATAGCTATCCGCAACAATTCAAGAGAGGGTAATGTCTTTTGGGATGTGGACGCTAATGGAAATATTAACTTCGCAGCGAGTGAGACTGTCAAAGACTTTATGTTTAAACTCATCCCTATTGACAAAATGCCGAGCGGTATTCAAGAAGGATTTGGCAATAAAGCATCTGTGTTAAGAACTGAGTATTATACTCTAAATGGTATTAAACTAACGAAACCGCAAAAGGGTATCAATATTAAAAACACTATTTACTCAGACGGACGCATTGAAACAAGCAAGATATTAGTGAACGATTAGTCAAAATCTAACGCATCCTATTCATCTTGAATGTATATAACATTAGAACACGCACGTGCAACAAAAAAGCACGTGCGTGCTTTCATAATAACAGATGTGTTCAACAATGTGAAAACGCAAAAACTTTCAGCACTATTTTTCTTTTCTTATAAAATAAAAAGTCTGCGACGTCGTTTATATCTATATGAAGCAATGGACTATACTTTCTTTGATATTCGCATGTACACTATGGCTCAGCAGTTGTAGTGCTGAAAGTAATGTCAAGAAAGGCGATAAGTTCTACGCCATAGGCGAATATTTTGAAGCAGCAGCAGAATATAGGAAAGCATATATGCGCACTAAACCAAAAGACCGCATAAAACGTGGCGAACGTGCGTACAAAGCAGCAGACTGTTTCCGAAAAATCAATTACACAGCCCGCGCAATCGGCTCGTACCAAAATGCAGCACGTTATAAGTATAAGGACAGTATTGTTTACTTCTATCTCGCTGAAATGCAACGTAAGAATGGAGAATACAAAAAAGCTGCACAGAATTACGAAATCTACCTTCAACATCAGCCCAATGACGTACTGGCAAAAAATGGGTTGCAAAGTTGTAATCTAGCTCCCATCTGGAAGAAACGCCCCACACTATATACGATAAAAAAGGAAACACTGTTCAACGGCAGACGTTCGGACTTCAGCCCGATGTTAGCCGGTGATGACATGGAACAACTATATTTCACATCAACTCGCCCTCAAGCAACCGGCAATGAAGTTAGCGGTATCACCGGAATCAAACCGGCAGACTTCTTCATGGCAAAAAAAGACGAACAAGGGAAATGGCAACAACCGGAACATATAGAATCCGAAATCAACAGCGAATATGACGAGGGAGCGTGCTGCTTTAGTCCGGACGGTAAAACCATGTACTTCACTCGCTGCACACACGACCCCGAATATCCTCGATTTGCACAAATATACACTTCACAACGTTCCGATGCCAGTTGGAGCGCACCTAAACTTTTAGAAATTTCCAAAGACACTTTATCATCGTATGCGCATCCTGCAATATCTCCGGATGGGAAATGGTTGTATTTTGTTTCAGACATGCCCGGTGGTGTGGGCGGATTAGATATATGGCGCATACAGATTGATGAACAAGGTTTGGGAGGTGTAGATAACCTCGGCGAACCTATCAACACTCCCGGGAATGAAATGTTTCCAACTTTCCGACCGAATGGCGAGTTATACTTCTCTTCCGATGGTCACATTGGAATGGGAGGACTGGATTTATACAAAGCAGAATTAGATAGTACAGAAAAATGGCACATTGAAAACTTGAAAGTTCCTATGAACTCACAAGGAGATGATTTCGGTATGACTTTCGATGGACTACACAATAGAGGTTTCTTTTGCACCAACCGTGGTGACGGCAGAGGTTGGGACCACATCATGAGCTTTGTATGTCCGGAAATTCTCATTACTGTCAAAGGTTGGGTTTATGAGAAAGATGGTTATGAATTACCGGAAGCGCTGGTTTATATGGTAGGTAATGACGGAACAAATTTAAAACTCAGCGTAAAAGCAGATGGTTCGTTTACTCAAGAAATCAAGCCAAATGTTGATTACGTTTTCCTTGGTACTTGCCAAGGTTTCTTAAATCATAAAGAAGAATTACGCGTGGATACTAGTAGCGTCAGCAAAGAGTATGTTCTGCAATTTGAATTGGCTTCTATTACTGCACCGGTTCTCGTCAACAACGTATTTTATGAGTTTGACAGCGCAGCACTCACAGAAGCCTCAACGGTGCCATTGGATTCTTTGGTTACTTTGATGAATGAGAATCCCAACATTACGATTGAACTTAGTTCACATTGCGACTATAGAGGAAATGATGAATATAATATACGACTTTCACAACGCAGAGCTGAATCTGTTGTCAATTATTTGATTGACCATGGTATTGTTCAAGACCGTTTAACACCGGTAGGATATGGCGAATCTATGCCTAAGGTTATCCGAAAGAAATTGACCGAACGTTATCCTTTCCTACATGAGAATGACACACTGACCGAATCTTTCATCATGAAACTTCCGGAAGAGCAGCAAGAAATCTGCAATGCTTTGAACCGCCGAACAGAGTTCCGTGTATTGCGAACTACATACGGTCTGTTTGACGCCAAGACAAGTGCACAAACGACTGACAGCATAGACGAGAATAGAACCAAAGAATTTGAATAGTTCTATTTATGCTTTTAAACAAAAATCCGACAAATGCGAACTTCTAATTCTCCACTCCTGCGGATAAAGGTTATTGGCTCTATTCCCTATATTCTTGACAAATCCTAAAGGTAAACCATAGAAACAGACTAGGATAAACCCTTTAGGGACCTCAGGTGCCAAGTTCAACGCCTCCTTTCTCAAATATGCCACAGCCTCTTTATAGCTCAACTCCACCTTTACAAAAGCATCTGTATTCAACATCACCGACATTGCCAAAGGATGTACCGGCATCCAATCCTTACCTTTCAACACCGCCAACATGACTCCGGCTTGTATCACGTTCACTGTTTTTCTCAACATCTCCAAATGTGGCTTATATGATTTAGGTATAACCACCACTCCTTCATCCTGTACTTGAAAATCATAACTATCAGGACATTTAATCCATCGTTTGCAAAACTCAGGAATTTCTATGTTAGGTTGTTTATCCTTTTTTTTCTTGTTTTTAACCTTACTACATACTGATATTTCTTTTTCATCTGTTTGTACCGAATCCTTTCTTTTTCTCAGCACAGCAAGAAAGAATCCCTCTCCTCTTGTATAACCTTGCAAAAAATGATATACCGGAAAGCTGTTTCCCGACAATAGATTTCCCTTTATCGCCCAATCTTCTTTTATAGATAACGGTAATACTTCCGCACCAAGTTCTTCTGCAATCCATCTGACATTTTCCTCATCTTCATATTGATTAAGCGTACAGGTACTATATATCAATAAACCTCCTGGCTTCAATGTTGGCCAAATATCAGTCAATATTTCTCTTTGTCGCACAGCGCACATTTGCACATTATCCATGCTCCACGATGTAACAGCATCCTCTTCTTTACGAAACATACCTTCACCGGAACAAGGAACATCTGTTATTATCATATCAAAGAAACCTGTCAAGCCTGTGAACTCATTGGGATAACTATTTGTTACAATGACATCCGTATGCCCCCATTTCGTAATATTCTCTGCCAGGATCTGTGCTCTTGCCTTTATCGGTTCGTTACAAACCAACAAACTACCTTCTGGCAAAAGTGAACGTGTATGCGTTGATTTACCACCCGGTGCAGCACAAAGGTCAAGAGCGACAACAGGATCGGTCACATATTCCTGTATCGCACACTCCAAAAACATAGAAGACGCCTCCTGCACATAATATGCTCCTGCATGAAATAAGGGGTCGGAGGTAAAAGACGGACGTTCCTTAAAATAAAATCCATGTTTTGTCCATGGAACGACACTGTCATAATCTTTACATTCCGTTCGTGACGATATTATGTTTCCCACTTTAAGGGGGTTCAACCTTGCACTAACGGAAGGGGGCTCAGCTAATGCTCGTATAAAACGCTCATAATCCACCTCACCCAACAACTGCAATGCATACTCTTTAAATCCTTCAGGTATCTCTATCTGCATAAACCTCTTGTTAACTTTGACGATAAAAGTAAGTAAAAAAAACGGTGGTGACAACTATTCAACAAATTATGATACATAATAGAATAAAAAAACTACCTTTGTAGGTAGAAGTAAGTAAATAAAAATATATCCATCAGCATGAAACAGTATTTAGACCTTCTCCAAAGGATATTAGATGAGGGAGTAGAAAAGACCGATAGAACCGGAACAGGTACAATCAGTGTATTTGGACATCAAATGCGCTTTAACCTTGAGAATGGTTTCCCCCTTCTAACGACAAAAAAACTACACCTCAAATCTATTATACATGAACTGCTCTGGTTCCTAAAAGGAGATACAAACGTAAAATATCTACAAGAGAATGGTGTGCGCATTTGGAACGAATGGGCAGACGAGAACGGCGACTTAGGGCATATTTATGGTTTTCAATGGCGCTCATGGCCTGACTATAAAGGCGGATTCATTGACCAAATACAGGAAGCCGTAGATACTATAAAAAACAATCCCGATTCCCGACGCATTATTGTAAGCGCGTGGAATGTCGGCGACTTAGGCAATATGAACTTGCCCCCTTGCCATGCATTCTTTCAATTCTATGTTGCTGACGGCAGATTGAGCCTACAGCTATATCAAAGAAGTGCTGACACATTCCTTGGCGTTCCGTTCAACATCGCTTCATACGCACTGCTTCTGCTCATGATGGCACAAGTGACAGGATTGAAAGCTGGTGATTTCGTACATACGCTTGGTGATACACATATCTACAAAAATCACTTGGAACAAGTTCGTCTTCAACTGACACGTGAGCCAAGGAACTTACCCCAGATGCGGATTAACCCCGATGTGAAAAATATTTTTGACTTCAAGTTTGAAGACTTTACTTTAGAGAACTATGACCCAATGCCTCACATAAAAGGTGAAGTATCAGTATAAATATAGAGACGAGATATGTTATCAATAATCGTTGCAATAGCACAAAACAACGCCATAGGGTTTGAGAACAAACTCTTATATTGGTTACCCGACGACTTAAAGCGTTTCAAAGCCCTAACTAGTGGGCACACCATCATAATGGGGCGCAAGACTTATGAGTCATTACCAAAAGGAGCATTACCCAATCGTAGGAATATCGTACTGAGTCGTAAACAAACCGATAATTACCCCAATACAGAGGTATTCCACAGCCTTGAAAAAGCATTAGAACATTGCAATAAGGACGAGGAAATCTTTATCATTGGAGGGGACAGCCTATATAAAGAGTCCATTAAAATTGCGGATAAGTTATACATAACCGCTATAGAAGATACTCCCCGACAGGCCGACGCATTCTTTCCTACTATTGATGACAATGAATGGATATTAGCAAATGAGGAGGCACATGAGATTGACGAGAAACACGCCTATCGTTTCTCATTTCTTGATTATATAAGAAAAAGGTCATAAACAAAATTCACCCCCAATGTTAACTGTAAAATGATAACATTGGGGGTGAATTTTATATTCTATCAAATCGACTCGTCTTCTTCCAAGACAATGCCGCTATCCTTAAATTGAGGTATTGGCATTTGCCTATTGATTGCTTCATGGAATGAAATAATAGTCTCCGTACGTTGCAATCCCAAAGGTTGTAACTTATCATGAATAATGCTCAACATGTGATGATTGTTTCTGGCATAAATCTTAATAAAGATATCATAGTCACCGGTCGTATAATGACATTCCACCACTTCAGGAATTGTACGCAGTTGGGCTACTACCTTATCGAAGTCTGACGGGTCTTTGAGAAAGAGTCCTACATAAGCGCAAGTCTCATAACCTATCTTTTCCGGGTCAATGACATATTGAGAACCTTTTAATATACCCAACTTCGTCAACCGTTGCACTCTTTGGTGAATTGCAGCACCTGAAACGTGACATGCACGTGCCACTTCCAAAAATGGTATTCTCGCGTTGTCCGCTATCATTTTTAATATTTGCTCGTCAAGAGCATCTATATTTGCGTGTCCCATACTGATACTTATTTTCTTCACAAAAGTAGTGAAAAAGCGACAAAACATGCAATATTTATACAAAAAAGCGGTACTCCACTAAAGAAATACCGCTTTTAATCTTATATCAGGTACTATTAATTACGCTTTGTTGCAGAATAATTAATTTTCAAAGCCCACGACTTACGCAACACTTCCTTAATATCGGTTATGATACCCATCTGTGTTCCCTGATCCACTTTCAAAGAAATGGTTTGTGCAGCTTGATCAGTCATTGTTGAACGCTCCTCTGCGATAAAATCCATTACTTCTCCCGGTTCTGCATAGCGGTCATTCAATTGAATACGAGTTCCTGAACCCATTACCGGTCTTAATTGGTCTGTAGGAGGACCTACATATATAAAGGACACAACAGACTTCTTTTCCAATTTCTCTAATTCTGTACCACTTGGCACTGTGAACTTGACTTTCAATGTAACCTCACGCATCGTTGTTACAATCATGAAGAAGAACAAGATTGTAAAGATCAAGTCAGGAAGTGAAGAGGTGTTCAATTCCGGCATCTCACGGCTACCGCCTTTATTAAATCTTCCCATTACTTATTCCCTCCATAATTTTTAGGTTCAGCCTCGGAAATCTTTTGTGGATAATATTCGCGGACCGCAACCTGATGGTCCTCATCCAATGCAGCATATACTCTTCCGAATTTCGCTTTACTCAATTCATCACGCAATTCATTGTACGCACGTACCAATTCATTCTGTACTTGGAAGTACACATTATACGGTGTTCCACGGTCTGTTTGTACAGAAATAACGTGCTTGTCTGTTACTGCACATTGTCCGAGTAACGGAATGTTTTTTAGGTGCTTTTCGGGCAAATTAGGACTATTCGCATCATTCTTTACGAATTCCTTTGCCTTATCGCAGAGCTGATCGATTTCGATAAAGTCACCACCACACATGATTTGACCGGCCGCGTTTACCTTTACGTTCAGCACATTTCTCTCTTTTACGTCCATCTCAGCTTGTTCATCTTCCGGTGGTGGCGGTAGGCGACGTGCCAAACCGGCATCAGTGTCCATAGAAGTTGTGACAAGGAAGAAGATTAGCAAAATGAAAGAAATATCTGCGGTTGAACTTGCGTTCAAACTAGGTACTTTTCTCTTTTTTCTTGCCATTTTCTTATACCTTAATTAGACGTTCTTACTTTTTCTTCTTCATCAAGCCTGTCATATTGAAGGCAACAGCAAGTGTTGTCAACAATAGCATGATATAGATAGAAACCATAAACATATCAGTCACTGTTACCATAGTTGCTGACGTTACAGTACCATCGGCTGCTACGAACTCGCTTTCATTCAAATTGGGAAGAAGTCCTACTACCAATGATAAAACTAACAACGCCATAGAAGTTGCTGTAACCTTACCTCCGGGAACTCCACTGATATCTGCGCCCTTAGTTGCCATAGCAATCTTAGCACCGCGTACCACGCTCCAAATTGCCAATACGCAAGTTACGGCAAACATGCCGTACATCAGCCACATCAAGCCTTCAGTACATACAGGAGCATTATAATCTCCTTCCGGATTGTCATAACCATATCCAAAGAATACTGCAAATGTCAGAATAATCACTGCAAAGCAAGCATACAGGACATAGTATGATGTCATATATTTTTTTGCTGCCATGTCTTTAATTATTTTTTCAAGTTATACTTCATGCAGATGTCAAGCAATGAAATTGTAGCTTCCTCCATATTTGAAGTGATTTCCTCAATCTTAGAAAGGATGTAATTGTAGAATACTTGAAGAACCAATGCTACGATGATACCGAAAATTGTAGTAATCAACGCCACTTTCATACCGCCGGCTACGACTGTCGGAGAGATATCACCAGCACGTTGAATTTCATCGAACGCCATAACCATACCAATCACAGTACCCAAGAATCCGAGTGACGGTGCCATAGCGATAAACAATGTAATCCAAGAGCAACCTTTCTCCAAATAACCGGCTTGCACACCGCCATAAGCAGTAACAGAACGCTCAACTTCCTCAACACCTTCGTCGAATCGCATCAAACCTTGGTAGCAAATAGAAGCGATAGGACCACGTGTTTCACGGCAAATAGCCTTTGCACCTTCCAAATCTCCTGACTTCAATTTTTCTTCAATGTCAGCAATCAATTTCTTAGAATCAATTTCAGCCAAGCTCAAATAAATGATACGTTCAATACAGAATGCCAAACCTAAAACTAAAGCTACGGCAACCAAAGACATAAAGCCGGCGTCACCTTCTATAAACTTAGTCTTCAAAGCTTTGTGGAAACTCTCTTCCTCTACGGGAGCGATTACTTCTTCTGTTTCTACTACAGCTTCTTCAACTGCTGCTGAATCTACCACTAATGCAGCAGAATCAACTTCAGCTGCTGTTGTATCAGCCTCTTGAGCCATCATTGACTGAGTCGCGCCAAATGCGAAAACTCCTAACATCGCAATAACTGCAAATAACTTTTTCATTGTGTGTCTAATTTTTTTAAGATTAATATTAAATTTATTTGTATTTCTCATAATTTTTAGCGGAGAGAGGGGGATTCGAACCCCCGATACGCTTTTGACGTATACACGCTTTCCAGGCGTGCCTCTTCAACCACTCGAGCATCTCTCCTTCGCATAAAGCGACCGCAAGTTACTAAAAATTGCGATACCCACACGCATTCAAGTACAAAAATATTCTTTTTTTTCCGTACTGCCACCATTCTCCACGAAAAAAGTTCACTCTTATAAGCAAAAATCTTAATTTTAACTTTATGCGAACTTCATTAACTTAACCTTGTAAAGATTTTCATTGAATTTTGGTAGGTTTTTTCTGCTACCTCCTCCACCGACGCACCATAAATTTCAGCCAATTTTTCTATCGTATAACGTAGATAAGCACTTTCATTACGCTTCCCACGATATGGAGTCGGCGTCAGATACGGAGCATCAGTCTCCAGAACTATCCGCTCCAAAGGCACCTCCTTTAAGACTTCCGGCAAGGATGATTTCTTAAAGGTAACAACGCCATTGATACCTAACATAAAGTTCGGAAATTCCAATAGCTCTGCCGCATCGTCCTTTGTGCCCCCGAAACTATGAAACACACCGGATAATCCCTTATCTTTATAGGGCATCATCACTTGCATAAGTTCTTTCTGAGCGAACCTGGAATGAATCATTAAAGGTAAGTCATACCTAATCGCCCAATCTATTTGGCGCTTAAAAGCAGTTTGTTGTTCCTTATAATATGTTGCATCCCAATAATAATCCAAACCTACCTCCCCAATAGCAACAAAAGCGTTTTCTTTATTTAATAGAGTTTCCATCCGATCCAACACAGATTCGTATTCCGCATCGACATCGGTAGGATGAAGGCCTATCATGGGATAAAAGAAGCCATGCCAACGGTGGCATAAATCCATCATATCATCTACTGTTGAAGCATTGATATTGGGCAGTAGAATTTTCTCTACGTTCTCCTCTTTTGCACGAGCAACAACATCCACGATGTCCTGTGTAAACTCCTCTCCGTACAAATGGGCATGCGTATCTATAATCCTCATTGGCAACGAAATATTTACGATTTCCTATCTAGCAATGCGTGAGCCATTTCCCATAATGGCTGCTTACGCTCGTCCGACAAAGCCAACTCTTTCAGGATATGATTTGCCCTCTCAAAATAAAAGCGGATTTTCTCGTCACATAGACGTCGAATACCTATCTTGTTATATAAAGCCGTCACTGCTGCTATTTTTTCAGACGGGTCGTACGTTCCTTCTGATTTAGCAATCCATCCTTCAAGTTGACAACGGTCTTCAGAGTCAGCCAATCTAAGGGCATTTATCAACATATAGGTTTTCTTGTTGCAAAGAATATCTCCACCTATCTTTTTACCGAATACAGCCGGATCGCCATATACATCCAAATAGTCGTCTTGAAGCTGAAACGCCAGACCTAGGTTTTCTCCAAAACTATAAAGTTTTTCGGCATCAGCATCGGACGCTTCACCCAATATGGCTCCTATTTTTAAAGCACATGCCAAGAGGACAGATGTTTTCAAACGTATCATCTCAATATACTCTTCCTCACTGACATCATTCCTAGTTTCGAATTCTATGTCATATTGCTGCCCCTCACCGATTTCCAAAGCAGTTTGTGTAAATAGCGACATGACTTTATCCGTTTTTCCTTCCGGACAGTTTTTCAACATATATTCGTATGCCATTACCAACATTGAATCACCGCTCAATATAGCAGCATTATCATTCCACTTTTTATGTACGGTCAGTTTGCCCCTTCTCATATCAGCCCGATCCATCAAATCATCGTGAAGCAATGTATAATTATGATAGATTTCTATTGCCATTGCCTGCGGATAGATACGTTCCACATCTTCCTTATACATATTATATGCCAATAACATCAGCACAGGACGTACACGTTTGCCACCTAATGATAAGACATATTTTATCGGTGCATAAAGCTCTTCGGGTTTTCGCTCATAAGTCATGTCGGCAATCTCCCGGTTTATTTTACCTAACAAATCTTTCCAATCGTACATAATTAAATAAGTATTTACGAAAAAGAGACTGCCGTGAGCAGCCTCTTTTTATGAATTATAATTATTATATTATTGCAATCTGAACATCACGGGTAATGAGAACTTCACACGTACCGGTTTACCACGTTGCTTTCCGGGACTCCATCTCGGCATCTTTTGCAATACGCGTTCTGCTTCTTTTGACAAATATGGATCCGGACTACGTACAATCTTGATGTCAACAATAGAACCATCCTTATTTACAACGAATTGAGCATATACACGTCCTTGAATCCCTTGTTCAACACAAATTGAAGGATATTTAATATTGTCAGACAACCATTTCATACATGCCTCTTCTCCTCCTGGAAATCTTGGATTCTCCTCAACGATATCATAGATAACATTTTCATCTACATCCTCAACTACGGGCCCAACAGGACCTGTTACTGCAGTAGTTCCGGTTCCGGGAGTTGTAACAATAGCTTGGTTCACTTCCTCAGAAGTTTCCACTTCTTCTTCAACCAACTCAGTCTCATTATCCACCACGTTCAATACTTCTACGATTTTCGGAGCTGCTGCTGGAGGCGGCGCTACAATTTCCTTTTGTTGCGTAATAGGAATCATGTCCTCTTCAAAAGCCGCAGAAAATACCGGCTCTATTTCCAAAACCTTTCTTTCATGTTGTGTCCACTCGAAAGCGACATACATAGTTGCCAAGGTCAAAACGATACCCATCAGCCAACCGGTAGTCTTCTTACCTTCAAGGTCTGCTCTAAGTGATTTTTTAACTTCCATAATGTATTTAGATTTTTACGTATTCTTCATATCGGGACAAATGTAGTACATTTTTTTCATATAAAGACACGCACATCCACATTTTTTTTCTTTTTAAATTATTTTTTACCATCCGCACCCTAAAGTTAAGTTTTCATCGTTATTTACTTGTTAGTGTAAGAGTATTTAAAACTCCTATAAATATAATAGGGATATTTCAAAAAATAAGTATCTTTGGACGAAAATTGGTTTTTTCATGAGAAAAAAGGCGATTATCATATTATTGACAATACTGACTTGTGCTGCCAAAGCACAGGAAAGCAATTCCGTATTTAATTTCCTGAACTTGCCGGTATCGGCACATTCAACGGCTCTTGGCGGCAATAACATCTCATTGATAGAAGATGATGCTTCGCTCATATTTAGCAATCCGGCACTGCTCAGTTCCGTGAGTGACAAAACATTGAACTTAAATTTTATGACCTACCTGCAAGGATGCAACGTGGGTAGCGCTTCGTTCGTAAAATTTGCCGGCGAACGTTCCACTTGGGGCGTTACTGCACAATATGCAAATTATGGGAGTATGGACGAAACGACTGTTGACAACACCGTAACCGGTTCATTTAATGCTATGGATATGGCATTATCGGGAATGTACGCATACAATTTCAACGACCGTTGGGCAGGAGGTGCGACCGGTAAATTCATTTATTCAAAATATGGCGATTACTCATCCGTTGCATTGGCAGTCGATTTAGGACTGAACTATTACAATGAGAATACCGACTTTTCTCTTTCTGCGGTAGCGCAAAATCTAGGAGGACAAGTAAAAGCATTTGGCGACAAGCACGAGAAACTGCCTTTCTCACTTTTGTTTGGCATCAGCAAGGGCTTCAACCACGCACCGTTCCGTCTCTCGCTGACTCTTATAGACCTAACGAGATGGGACTCTGATTATTATTTCAATCGTGGAGAGGACATCTCTGCCGGCAAGCTCATCCTTAATCACATTACTTTAGGTGTTGATTATCTTCCAACCGATTACCTTTATTTATCGTTAGGATATAATTTCAGACGTGCCAACGAGATGAAAGCTATGGGTTCGTCACACGCTGCCGGTTTGTGTGCCGGTGCGGGAATACAATTATCACGCTTTAAGTTCGGTTTGGCTTACGCTCAATATCATCTGTCTGCTCCGGGATTGGTATTCAACGCTGCCTACTCACTTTAAAAACACTTATCGTTTATCATTACTATAAATATAAAGATATGAAAAAGATTACCATAGCCATTGACGGTTATTCTTCCTGCGGAAAAAGCACCATGGCAAAGGATTTAGCAAAAGAAATCGGTTACATTTACATTGATAGTGGCGCCATGTACAGAGCAGTCACACTCTACTGCTTGGAACATGGACTGATAAACGGTGATACTATTGATACCGAAACGCTAAAATCCGATTTACCCGACTTGAGTATAACATTTAAACTAAATCCGGAAACCGGACGTCCACTTACTTATTTGAACGGGCAGCTTGTTGAAGACAAGATTCGTACTCTAGCGGTATCTTCAAAAGTAAGCCTTGTAGCTGCACTTGACTTCGTTCGCACAGCTATGGTTTCTTTGCAACAACAAATGGGCAAAGAAAAGGGTATAGTAATGGATGGACGTGACATTGGCACGACAGTTTTTCCTGACGCTGAACTGAAAATTTTCGTTACTGCATCACCAGAAATTCGCGCTCAACGCCGCTATGACGAGTTACAGGCCAAAGGAGAAACCGGCAGTTACGAAGAAATATTGCAAAATGTCAAAGAAAGAGATTTGATAGATACCACTCGCAAAGTCAGCCCTTTGTGTAAAGCGGACGACGCTCTTGTATTGGATAATAGCCACATGACAATTTCTCAACAAAAGCAATGGTTGGCAGAACGTTTCAAGGAAGTTGTCGGAGAGTAATCACGTTCTCTATAATATTTTACACCCACCTTTAAATAAGGACATTATAAAAACAAAATAGAATCAATATTAGATCAACAAAATGCCGTCCGTAGATTAACAAAATGCCGGCAGTCCCACTTTTTACTGACGGACGTCCGCCGACACAACGACGGACGTCCGTCATTTTATCAACAAAAGGTCTATAAAAACAAGGATAAAGAATCTTTACAATATAATGAACATAGAAATAGACAACGGTTCAGGTTTCTGCTTTGGCGTAACACGTGCCATCAACAAAGCAGAAGAAGAGCTCTCCAAGGGGAGTAAGCTGTATTGTTTAGGCGACATCGTGCATAACGGCAAAGAATGTGACCGCCTACGCAAACTCGGACTCATCACCATCAATCACGATGAATTTGCCACACTAAAAAGTGCAAAAGTTCTATTACGTGCGCATGGCGAACCGCCTACCACCTATACTCAAGCACAAACAAATGCAATCGAAGTGATTGACGCGACTTGTCCGGTAGTATTACATCTTCAAGAACGTATCAAAAAAGAATACTCGGAAGTCGATTCTTCAAATAAACAAATTGTTATTTTCGGAAAGAAGGGTCATGCTGAAGTTATGGGGTTAGTAGGACAAACAAATGGCAAGGCTATCGTTATAGAATCTCCGGAGGAAGTTGACAAGTTAGATTTCAACAAGGACATTTGTTTATATTCACAGACCACAAAGTCGTTGGACGATTTTCGTAAAATTGTTGAATACATCAAACAACATATATCTCCTTCTGCAACGTTCCGCTACTACGACACCATTTGCCGACAAGTAGCTAACAGAATGCCCCATATACGCGATTTTGCATCAAGGCATGACGTCATCCTATTCGTATGCGGTAAGAAAAGTTCTAATGGACGAGTACTCTATGAAGAATGTAAAAGCGTCAATCCGAATTCTTACCTCATAGACTCAGCCACAGAAATTGACTTTACATGGCTTGAAAACTGCCATTCCATCGGAATTTGCGGAGCGACATCCACTCCTAAATGGCTCATGGAAGAATGTGCTAAACGCATACAAAAAGAGGGAGAATAATTATTCTCCCCCATTTTAGTAGTACTTTCTACGATTTTTATTTCAACTCTTCCAATAAATTTTTCAACTGCGGGTGACTTGGACGTGGAGCATTACTCATATAAAGTTTTCCTTCCTTGTCATAAATCATAAAGAAAGGAATACCACGAACATTCAATGCCGTCGCCAACGAATTGTCCTGATTCAAGAACTGATTACCATGCATCCCTAACGCTTCCATTTTTGCTTTCCATTTCTTCATGTCCTTATCTATAGAGATGGATACAAACTTCACACTGGGATTCTGAAGTTCCTTTTCAAGCGCTTGTAAGTGGGGAACCTCTCGACAACATGGGCCACACCACGAAGCCCATAAATCAATATAAAGGTAATAACCCTTGAACGAAGAAATATCAACCGTTTTTCCTTCCGCATCAACCATCGTTATACCACTAGGGAATGGGGTGCCCTTTGCCGATGCACGGCGCTTCGTAAACTCCTTAACATATTCTTGATTCAATCCGTACTTCTCTATCGCCTCATTAAGTCTTGCCAAACCGCCCTCAAAATCACCGGAATAATCGAACTTACGTATAAACCCATCCACTACTATATTAGCCACTTTAGTACATACAGACTTATCGGTATATGTTCCATATAGGGCTGTCAAACGCTCGCTCAAACCTTCCTTAGGCAAGGTGTTCAGTATGATATATCCCGTTTCGGGAAAGTTTGCCGCTAATGGTGAGTTTAACAACTTTTGTGTATCAACAGAGAAATCGTTCATCGTAAAAGGCAAGTCTGATGCTTTTACGTTAAACATTCTTGGCAACGATGTATATAACTTCCACACCGATGTGTATGCCCATAAATCCAAATATTCTGCCACAGCAGGAGCGCAGTCATACGCTTGCGCAATGGAGTCTGCTGCATTAAAATAGGTCGCTAAGAAAGGACGTATATTATCCTTTGTCCATACACCTTTCTCTGCCATCCAGAAAGCACGGCCACTGACATACGAAAATAAATTGAAAGCAGATAACGCTGCATTGTCCTTATCAAATTCTATAACGGGACAATTATCCTTAAAACTTAACTCAATACACGCTGTCGTTGTCGTATCGGGCAAATAAAGCGGCATAATCAACTGACCACCGTTATAGGCACCATATAAGGTGTAAAATCCATTGTCCGAAGCAAGAACACTCCCCGTAAAGATGGTATCTTGAGGCGTCATCTTAGTTATAGCTTCCGAAGACGCGCTACCGAATGGCGCCAACATCAGCCCAAGTTCTTGCACTTGACCCGCTTTAAAAGTTCCACGCACATTCAATGTTTGTGCCTTCGCAAAGGAAAGCACAGCAAACAATAAGGCGGTTAAAATCAGTTTAGTTCTCATGACATTGTTCTTCTTTATTTCTTCTTGTATATAATCTTGGTAGGACGGTAACAAACGTTATCGTACTTACGCAATATCTCTCCGGTTTCTGTTTCAATCACCCACACATGACCATTCAGACCGGATTCATTCGGCTCATAAAACGCTACATAAGTTTCCAAATGGTCTTGACTGAGTTCCATCGCAGTTATGACTGCCTCAGAAGAACCTACCGTAGAATGTTTCTTTACGCTGTTCAAAAACATGCTTACGGAATAATTCATACGTAAAATCTGGTTCTGTTTCGCATAATATAAGGCATTATACAAATGGGTGGCAACATAAGGAGTTTGAGGAGTAAGGTCACACTTCATCCCAGCTAATTTCATTCCTCCATAATCACCTAATCCTGTTTCTAAAGTTTCCATGTTTGTTTGCCAGAATCCAGTATATAGAAGAGTGCTTTGGTACATAGCTCCCTTTTTAGTAATTACCACCATTTGGTCATGATAAGGTGAAGTTCCCGCATTAATTGACTTAGGAACAAACATGAATACAAAATCATATCCCGCGAAATAATTAGTTGGCGGACTCGTCAAGGATGGATCATTAGGGTACTCCTTACTGCAATAATACAATCTTCCATTATATTGAATTGATAACTGATTTTGCAAGAAGTCCCATAAATAAATATAGTTCCAACTTGCAGTCCCTGAATCATACAAAGCACTACATAATGAGTAATTGGATTTGAACAACTTAGGTTCTACCACTGCACTCTCGGAGGTTGAAAACTCATAGACTTTTCCATTTTCACATAGTATTGGATATGAAGTACCGGCTGCACTATTCTCCGGTATTAACATTCTATACGGTCGAAAATCATCATATTCGGGAGCTTTTAAAATATTTTCTATCACAAATGTTTTCTCATTAAGATAATAGATGGTTCCGCCCTCTCCTTTTGTCGCATCACCTTTACATGCAATTAACAAGCTTCCACCACATTGTATGATATCCGTCACATTTGATACAAATGATTCTTC
This sequence comes from Paraprevotella sp., assembly GCA_017937925.1. Classification (GTDB taxonomy): domain Bacteria; phylum Bacteroidota; class Bacteroidia; order Bacteroidales; family Bacteroidaceae; genus Paraprevotella. The sequence continues at coordinate 99,188 of JAGBCQ010000020.1, forward strand.
CGGATTGTTAAGTGTAAAACAATCATCAGCTATAAAAAAATCCTTGACTCCTTCATCACGTTGCTTTAACATGAATGAAAGCATACTCTTTCCGTCTGTATCATGGCTGATTACAGTTATTCCCTCTTCATATGGAGAATTTACATTAAGTTTAAAGGGAAAGAAAGTCTTGCCATCCTCATTCTCGACTATTAGGCGACAATCAAACGTTCCTAATTTATTACCGTAAAAAACGAACTCTGAATCATTGGAGTAAAATTCTTGATCAATCTCCCATGTATATGAAAGCGCCTTTGTTACGTTGGTTTGTAAAATCTGAGGAGTTATGACCAAAGTTGCATTCTTATCTATATCGTAAATAGATTTTATTGTACCCTTAACTATTGAAATCTCTGAGATTGCACCTGTCGCATGAGTCGTCTCATCCTTAAAACAAGAAGACAAAAAGACAAGTAAAAACAACAAACATATATTTTTAATCTTCATCTGTTATTATTTTTTACGTTAGCTAATTTTCATTATGCGTATGGATTGGGGAAATCGAACGGGAAATCCGGATATAAATCCACGATTTCGTCATAATTTTCAGGAGCAATAAAATAGTCATACATAGGTTTGAAAACATACTTATTCATCACCGTCTTATATGGATAGAAGTCTCCATATTGAACATGTTCCAAATTCTCGCCAAAGACTTTTACCATTTTCTTATAGGTTTCAGGTTGAACTGACTCTATTGAGTGAAAAAACTCAACCATTTTGATGAGTTTTAATGGATGCCATTCTCCCCATTGACTTTCATACCAAACCTTTTCACCAACGGCATTCAACCATTCTGGTTGCTCTACAGCATTATCAAACACCAAAACACAACTATTCTCTTCTTTAGACAATGTAGGGGTAAACACGCCATCAGCTTCAAGATTAAGTGATAACTTATAATGTATGTATCCATCTTGATAATTTCCACCCAACTCATCCCTTTTGAGAATGACCGGAATGTATCCTACTACAGAATCTGCCATTATAACCGGTTTCCCTATGACATATTGCACTCCATATTCTGCTGTTGTTCCTTCTTCAACAACGCTGAAAGAAAATGTACGATCAGAACTTTCCGGTTTTCCCATTAAGCTAACCGGAATCCTATATTCATAGGAACGAACATCTGTCGGAGTCACTCCAAAAGAATAGCGCAAGGTATCTGATGTAAAGTACAATCCCGAATAATTGGAATCATATACCATGTAATCCGTTTCCGAACATGAGATTAGTAAACCTATAATAAATATAGGAAATAGCAATGCTATACTTCTTTTATTTATCTTATTCATAGTCTGTTCTTCTAATTGCGGTATTCATATTCAATATCTGGAACCGGCACTACAAATACATTCTTCGACGGCGTAACAGTTACACCTTCAATAGTTGTAATGGGCAGATTCTGACGTTTCAAATTAAAAAAAGTTTGTCCCTCTCCCACCAATTCCTTGTATCTCTCTTCATTTATTGTGTTTTGTAATATCTCTGCGGTTATATTATCCCTTTTTACAGCTGTTACGCCTCGACTGATACGCACGGCATCTAGCATATCGGCAGCCAAACTCAAATTGTTTTTATTGATATAACATTCCGCAGTTATATAATACATTTCCGGCAAACGTATCATGTTGATACCTTGTATCATATCCGACGGTCTATTGGCTTCATTTCCATCTACCTTATATCTATCCAAAACCTTAATAAAACGAACAAAACCGGACATTTGAGTTTCAAAAAATGCACCCAATCGATAATCTTCTTCTCCATTTGCCTCATAAATCTCCGCATAATTAGGACGGGGGTCCAATGAATAAAAAGATGTTTTCAACCATAAATCATCATACACATTTGAATAAAAATCCGTTGATGATTGAACGCCAAAAATCGTTTCTTTACGAGATAAGACTCCTGCTACATCGCCTTTTAACTCTGTATACTTTAATAATGAACAACCGCTTTCAGTTATCACCTTTCTTGCATAAATCAAAGCGTTCTCGTAGTCCCCTTTCGTCAAATAAACACGAGCTAATGTAGCGCGGACCGCGTGGATATTGAAATGAATCTGTCGCATGGTCATGAAGTCTCGTTTCCCAATATATTGAGCTTCGTCAGACAAGAGTTCTTCTGCTTTCAACAAATCAGCGATGATATAATCATAGACTTGTGATACTTTTGAGAAGTTCGGAGTATTCAATGAGAATTCCGTTGCGTATGGAATACCTTCTGCCTCCTGGTTCACTGTGACTTGTTCAGTAAATATTCTCAAGAGGTCAAAGTGCATAAAGGCACGTAATCCCAATGCCTCACCACGATAAATTTTAGCGGGATAGTCAGTAGCACTTCCAACCAATCCACTATTTAAAATGGAATTGACATTGGAAATGTTTTTGTACATATTTATCCAAGTTGCCTCAAACAGACTCTCTACATCTGAGTAATCGTAATCATACTTTAATAATGCTTCTACCTTATTATTACCCTTTGATTCAAAATATTGCGCCATTACATCAAGGGCGGAGTATGATAATTCTCTTCCGTATAGATATGGGTCACGTAATTGCGAATAGACACCATACATTGCATCCTCAACTCCCTCAGGTGTGGATAACAAATCATCACGTTTAACTTGTCCATCCGGAGTGATGTCTAAATAGTTCTCACAACCTGTCATTAAAAACAGTGCAAACAGAATATATATAAATCTTAATTCTTTCATCATCATGCCTTTTTAGAAAATAGTACTCAATGTCAATTCGAATCCTTGGCTATACAAGTACTCGGTTCCACGCTCTATCTTAACGGTTGACAAACGGAATAAGTCTGTAAAGTTGATTCCTACTCTTAAATTGCGCATACGCAATTTCTGACAGATCTTGTCTGAGAATTCATAACTTAAATTTAAGGATGTCAACGTCAAAGTATTCTCCTTCTCTGCAAAACGGTCTGTTTGTTTTGGTCTTGACGTATCTGCAATGTCCTTATACATCGCAACATCTCCCGGATTTTTCCAACGGTCATCAAATACGCGCTGGTCGGCATTGTATTTGGGATCTGCTCCTTCTACCTTTGTCGCACGTGTCGTATTGTACAACCATGCACCACAACGCATACTGAACAAAGCGTACAAACTGAATCCTTTATAATATAGAGAGGTGTTGATACTTCCCAAAAATGCCGGTTCGGTATCACCAATCAAGACCTTATCAGCCGGATCATATTCAAAAGTATATTCTCCATTTCTCTTAATATAAATTTCCTTTCCCGTTGCAGGGTCAATACCGGCAGAACGTACTAACTTCAAAGCTGTCACGGACTCACCTTCTGCATATTGCGGCAACGGAGTAAGACTTGACCACGCATTCTCTTCATTCTCCTTGTTCATTTCCTCAAGTGCAGAACTAATCTTCGTGATTTTATTACGGTTGATATAACCTATCATTCCCAACTTCCAATTGAAATTGCGATTTCTAAAGATGTAACCATCCACTTGGAATTCAACACCTCTATTCTGCAGTTCACCCAAATTCTCCTTTGCTGTGGTCACTCCAACTGATGGGGCTTTGGATTTATCCAACAAAAGGTCTTTTGTTTGTTTGATGTATGCATCCACTACAAAATTCAAGCGACGATCGAACATACTAAAATCAAATCCGACATTATAGGTCATCGTACGCTCCCAGCATAAATCTACGTTTCCTATTGTAAGAGGAATTGCTCCGATACCTGTTCCATAGGCGTAATCTCCATCATACTTATACATGGTCAATGCCTGATACGGACTGAAACTTACTTTTCCTGTATAACCGATGCTTCCACGTAGTTTCAACAAATCAAACTTATCGCGAACATTTTTCATGAATTTCTCATTCAAAATATTCCATCCTAAACCGGTTGCCCAGAAATGACCGAAACGACGGTTCTCTCCGAACTGTGAAGAGCCGGTGGTTCTATAAGTAGCATCGGCAACATAACGGTTACGGAATGTATAACTTCCATTGAGGAAGAAACCGACATCTGCCGTCTCTGCCTGTGTACCATACGGGGTGTCATCATCAGGATAACCGGCTGCATTACCTATAAATGAAAGAGCGTCAGAGTAGAAACCTACAACTTTAGTCATGGCAGAACTACTTTCTGAATGATTGATTTCCCAACCGGTCGTCAAACTCAACAAAGACTCATCCTTAAACAGCTTATTATAGGCGCCTACCAAATTGGCACTATAACTCACACCTTTTGTAGAGTTGTTATACATATAACCTTTCTTACTTAAATCGGTCTCGTTTTTGAATTCACGCGAATCAGGTGATTTGTAGTCTTCACCCCAACCACTATCAGACGATATATTGAAATGTCCGGTTAGTCGAAACTCCTTATTGATATCCCAACGAAAATCGGTTGAGTTAGACAATGAACGTGTTCCGTCAATACCATAACTTCCTAATAAAGCTTCATGCAACGGATTGTCTAAATCCCAAGCAAGATTTGTATTGACAGACCCATCTGCATTAAACATTGTATCGTAGGGGTTCATCCTAACGTACTGAGAAAAACTACCATATGGCGAGTCCTTTGAAGACACCTCAGCATACGTCGTTCTATTGGAAATCTGAAAGACATTATTCAAGAAATAGTCCAATTTGAAACCTAAGTTATAACGATGACGATAGTCGCCCTTCATGACACCTTTGGTGTCACCAAAACGTCCGCTCAACTCGTAACGTAAATTGGCTGCTCCACCATAGACTCTCAAAGAATGGTCGTGTGAGAAAGCTGTACGTGCCGGTTGTGACAACCAATCCGAATTTTGTCCTCGACGAATGGTTTGAAAACGTTCGTTATAAATCTTGTCATATTCCCACTGCAAAGGCAAACCGGTTTTAGGATCTATTGCTCCTTTAGCATCATATAACCCCGCCAACCGTTCGTATTCCAATTTCTCAGAAGCATTCAATACATCATAATCCCTTAAAACCGGGAATTGAACATTGCCGGTAAAGTTATAAGCAATTCTTATTGTTGATTCCTTAATTGGTTTACGGGTGATAACGATAACACCATTAGCGGCTTTCGAACCATACAATGCCGTAGCTGCAGCATCCTTTAAAACGTTGATGGTTTCCACCTCATTCATATCCAAATCGTACAACTCCTGCATCGTTATTTCCGTTCCGTCCAGGATAATGGTCGGTTGGTTGACAGACTGCCCCTCGTTTGAAAAAGAACTCATACCACGAATGATGATTTCAGGTGTATGGTTCGGATTAGAACCCATACTCGTATTTTGCACCATTTGCATACCCGGTGTCAGTGCGGCAATGGCAGAAATCAAATTCGTACCGGACACCTGTTTGATTTCTGCAGACGTGATTTGCTTGACAGACCCGGTAAAGCTATTCTTATTCTTTGCAAAGAAACCATTTACCACAACTTCGCCCATCTCCTTGGTGTCTTCTTCCAACTCGATAGTCATTCCGGGTTTGCAATCATAGTCGGCAACAACTACAGCCTTATAACCCAACAAGGATATTCTAACTTCAAAAGTCCCTACGGGTTTGGGGATATTAAAGTTACCATCTATATCGGTTGATGCGCCTTTTACCAAACGGCCTTCTTGCCAAATGGCTACGGCAACTCCCGGAATGGTCTCACCTAATTTTTTGTCTATGACCACTCCACTCACAAACTTAGATTCTGTAATAGCCTGTGGTATTGCCGCAGTAACATCAATCACAGAAAGTCCTAATCCAAGACAGAAAGTGATATACATCAACGATTTAGCAAATAGTCGTTTTGCTGAATACAAAATTTCCTTAGAACTATCAGTTTGTCTTCTCATTCAATTTATTTATTAATTAATATTTTCTCTCTAGTTTATTATGGGACAAGCACTTTATAACTATGATTAGCCACTCTGATGATATAGACTCCTGCTTTAAGCGAAATCATGATTTCGTTGCCATTCATATTATACTGTCCTGACATTCTACCACTCAAGTCCAAAACTACAATTTGGCAATTAAGTGATTCCGCTGTCTTTATTAAACAGCCTCCTTGCACACCATAAACACGGATTTCAGGTCTAACTATTTCATTAATATTTGTTTCGACCGGATTAAAACGACTAAAAGATTTTTCCATTAAGATTTTGTCAACAGGGGCTTCCTCACGTATCGTCTTAAATTCGCCCCAATTTGCCGCATTTTTATAGGCTTGTAAACACCCCTTTGGAACAATAAGCAACCCACTACTTTTATACAATGTAGCACGGAATGCACATGGAGGTATAGGAAAACCTAACGGTGGTTCCATACCTGCATCAATAGGATTCCATTTTGCCCACACCTTTTCTAACGATTCACATCCAAAAAAAGCATTATAACCAAAAACATTGAGGCTACTTGGCAATACAATTTGTTTCAGATTTTTTACATACCTAAAAGCATTATTTGCAAAACCGACTAATCCTTCCGGCAAAACAACCTCTGTTATTGTAGAATTTAGTTCGAAAGCTCCTTCCGGTAAATAATCATTCTCTATTTTCGCTTCAGATAAGTCTATCACTTCTATAGAAGGCATTTGATTACGGAATACTTGAAAATCAACAGTTTTCACAACCCCTTTAACCTTCAGGCCCTTAGTATAATCCAACTCTTCTTCTGATAGCAAATCAACAACTCGTTCTTCTTCTGTAGCCGTAATAACTCTATAAAAATTACATTCTTCTTTTTTATAGACTTTTATGTCTATATCATAATCTTGCATCACACCGGAAAGCATGTATACACCATTACTTGGCACCCATGCATTACCATTTGCTCTTACTACCAATACATCGTCAGCATTTTCTTTTTCTATATATAAATAGAAATTACGCCCTTTTATAGCTTTATTTGTCCATGCCTGATCTGCACTTGGGGTAATCATTACCCCCTCAACAATTGTCGGATAATTAATATTATATAATGGCAGTTGATAATTATAACACGGTATTCTGTCGACAACTTCATGACCATAAGCTGCATCTACAGTGCTATACAACACTTCGTTATAGGTAGTCAACAAACGGATTTCATCGCCAGGAAGAATCTCCGTCCCCTCATCTATAATAAAAGAGAAATGTACAAAACTGATAGATGAGATACTGGATGGTATGGTTCTTTGTGCCAAAATCTCTACTATCTCATTCCCTCTTGTTATAGCTAATGCTAACTTACCGCTAACGACATAATAAGTATCTAATGTTGAAATTGTGACTGTCAAATAATCTCCTCCCTTAAGCGTTAGTATGTCGTTTATGGGAGCTTCTTTCGGCTCAATAGTCATTCCTATTCCCCCATCAGTTGAATATATTTTCAATAATGAGGTTCCACTAATATAAGGCTTATCTTGAGCTATTGCACCAAAGCCTAAACACATCGTCAATATTAAAAAGAAGATATTGCGCATATTTATATAGCAAAAAATGGCAAGGAATTCCATTGAACTCCTCACCATTTTCCTTTATTAAAGAATTACTTTTACAGTTGTATTACCACACTTAACAATATATAAGCCTTTATTCAAACCGCTCACTTGATTTGTTACACCGTTAAACACACATGCACCGGACATACTGTAAACCTTAACCTCTTCAGCCTCTCCAGCAACATAAATAGTGCCATTTGCAGCATACACTTTTACGGTTGATTCATCAACATCAACAAAGTCTATTGCATCATCATCATTTTGTTTCTTCTCAACAACAATAGAACTATATTTTGCAGACTTCTCAAATGTCGGCGTACCAAAATTCTCGGTCGTCTTTCTCATAAAGTGGAAATCTCCCATTGTAACTGTACCGTCACCATTTAATGTAAGTTCTATTGTTCCTGTATTTTCACCTGAGCCATTATATAGAACATCATACACCATTAATGAAAAATCATCATTAACAAAAATCTTTCTCACAGAAACTGCATCACCTACAGGCATTCTCAATGTATTACCTTCAACTTCACATGGATAATAACCATTTGTATTATTATAAATGTTACCATCCATGAAAGTACTTACATATAACTTCTGATTGTAATCGCTTTGGAAAATCTCAAACTCAAATGATGTAGGATATTCAACATTATAAGTATCACCATCCAAATATTTAGTTACCTCAGCTGAAGTTACGGAGTACTTTCCTATAAAATCTTCCGGTGTAATAACCTTTTCAACTTTTTTCTCAACAGCGATAGAACTATACTTAGCAGATTTCTCAAATGTCGGCGTACCAAAATTCTCGGTCGTCTTTCTCATAAAGTGGAAATCTCCCATTGTAACTGTACCGTCACCATTTAATGTAAGTTCTATTGTTCCTGTATTTTCACCTGA
>JAGBCQ010000021.1 GCA_017937925.1 Paraprevotella sp.
ACCATTAATGAAAAATCATCATTAACAAAAATCTTTCTCACAGAAACTGCATCACCTACAGGCATTCTCAATGTATTACCTTCAACTTCACATGGATAATAACCATTTGTATTACTATAAATGTTACCATCCATGAAAGTACTTACATATAACTTCTGATTGTAATCGCTTTGGAAAATCTCAAACTCAAATGATGTAGGATATTCAACATTATAAGTATCTCCATCCAAATATTTAGTTACCTCAGCTGAAGTTACGGAGTATTTTCCTATAAAATCTTCCGGAGTAATAACCTTTTCAACTTTTTTCTCAACTTTCAAGTAACCATAATAAGCTGCTGATTCAAAAGTCGGGGTACCAAAATTTTCAGTTGTTTTTCTCGTCAAGAAAAAGTCTCCCATTGTAACTGTTCCGTCATCATTTAATGTAAGTTCTATTGTTCCTGTATTCTCACCTAAACCATTATATAGAACATCATACACCATTAATGAAAAATCATCATTAACAAAAATCTTTCTCACAGAAACACCATCACCTACAGGAATTCTCAAGGTATTACCATCTTCCTCACATGGATAATAACCATTTGTATTACTAAAAATGTTACCATCCATGAAAGTACTTACATATAACTTCTGATTGTTATCGTGTCGGAAAATCTCAAACTCAAATGATGTAGGATACTCCACGTTATATACGTCGGTATTATTACCTTCTGCATCTTCAAAGAATTTATACACTCCATCACAAGTTACAACGTATTTACCAACAAAAGACAATCCTTCAGTTGCCTTTGTTGCAGAACCAGTCGTATAATATTGCTCTGATTCTAACGTTGGAGTACCTTCCTTTTCAACCACTTTAACAATGTGAATTCCACTGGAAAGAGTTAATGCTTTTTCTGAAACATATTTGAAAACAATTGTCGATTTCAAAGAAGATGGATTATAATAATCACAGAAAGCATAAGTTTTTTCTTCATTCAAATATGTATCATTAACCTCCAAATTTAAATTTGTTCCATCAAAAGTTGCGTTTACATCCACCGGCACAAATCCTTCACCATAATCAATTGTAACTTTATATGAATTATACAAAGCGCTTGTAGCAGTCAAAGTCATATCAAACTCTACAGGGAAAGAAGACTCTGCGTTATATTGTCCAGCCGGGGCTTTAAATTGATACTCTCCGCTAATGTCTTGCAATTCTACGACAGTAGCCTCTTTGAATGTCAACTTACAATTAGTAAATTTTGCAAGAATCTTATCCGTATTCCATGCTGCATCCACTGTTATAGCCGTAAAATCTTGCAACGTAATCGTTTTAGTATTAAGATCAACTGTATAGTTCAATTCCCAACCGGAACCATCAAATGGACTACCACCTTCATTATTTCCTAATACAACAGGTTTTCCCCAGTAGTAATATGTAGAACCATTAGGATTCATTACTCGAATGTTTCCATTTGAGTAATTACAGGGTTGTCCCTCCGCTATAGTACTACCTCCTAAACCGACAATCATCAAGTCATTTACACTATGAGCCTCAATTTTTACATCACACTTGTCAGAAAACAAATCTTTGTACTCTTGACCATCATCCGTTACTTCTAAAGTTGCGGTAAATTCATACGTTCCATACAAGTCAGCAGCACTAGCGACCTGAGCTTGAGTAGGACTTGCAGCAAAGAATGCCAACACAGCACTTGCGCATGCAAATAATTTTGAAGTAAACTTCTTCATAAGCTTTTCTTTTTTAGTTAATTAATAAATTTATTGTTCGCGTTTTATTATTTACATTTATATAAAGAAACGATTGCACTCTTTCTAAGAGAGCAACATTTCGTTGCAAAGTTACTCAAAAAGTTTATATTAAATAAGATATAAAGCATTTTTTTAGTTTTATACACCTATTTTGAGTAACAAATAAAACAAAAAGACAAACATCTTCTTATAAATTCATTGTTTTCACGCCTCTTTCCTTTCGGATTGCACTCTTAGAAAGAGAACCTACAGATGCTTGATAAACAATAAAAGGATTACTTGGTAGCACCACTCAAGAAATCCTTAATTCATATCTATTTTCCGACAATATTTATCTACTCTCTTTCATCAAACTAAAATAGGTATCTAACAAGTCTTTTGCAGCGACAAAAGATGTCTTTTGACCGGAAAGAACCATATTTTCCGCAATGGATAATCGCGATGATATTAGATCGTTCTGAAAGAAACTATTACGTAATTGTTCATTGATGCTTTCATACATCCAATATTTGGCCTGCTCATTACGCCGTAGTTCGAAATATCCGTTATTCTTTACAAAGTCAAAATATTTGAACACCATATCCCAAACTGCCTTCACTCCTAGATTGTAGAAACCGGAATAAGTCAACACTTGCGGCGTCCACCCACTATCAGGTGCCGGGAATAAATGTAGTGCATTACGGAACTGGGTTGCGGCCAACTGACACTTATCCACATTATTCCCATCGCACTTATTTATTACGATTCCATCGGCCATTTCGATAATTCCTCGTTTAATTCCTTGTAGTTCATCTCCTGTCCCTGCAAGTTGTATCAACAAAAAGAAATCGACCATAGAATGACAGGCTGTTTCACTTTGGCCAACGCCAACGGTCTCTACAAAAATTTTATCAAATCCGGCCGCTTCACAAAGTATGATACTCTCACGCGTTTTGCGCGCTACACCGCCCAAAGAACCGGCAGAAGGACTAGGACGAATAAAAGAATCAGGATGGACAGAAAGCTTTTCCATCCGCGTTTTATCTCCCAAAATACTTCCTTTACTCCGTTCACTACTCGGATCGATAGCCAAAACTGCCAACTTTCCTCCATATTCTTCCAACACGTGAACACCAAAAGCATCAATACTTGTACTCTTTCCCGCTCCAGGTACGCCACTAATTCCAATACGTACTGAATTACCGGAATACGGCAAACATTTTTCAATAACTTCTTGTGCCACTATTTGATGTGCCGGATGAGTACTTTCAACTAAAGTCACAGCCTGTCCTAACACCGTCACATCACCTTTTAATATTCCTTCAACATAATCGCTGACAGACATCTGACGATGACGAAACTTACCACGCTTTAAATAAGGATTAACGATTGATGGTTGTTCAACTCCTCGATTCACTACCAATCCCTTATATTCCTCACTATTCTCAGGATGCTCCATACTATTTCTTTTCCTTAAGGTTTCACATTGATCGTAATGACTCTTTTTGGATTGTGGGGGTCATTGGATATTAACAACACGCGTAGCGCACTCTTTTCTTTTTCAATAAAATCGGCCCTTACCGTAACTTTCATGCGAGCTACTCTACCCGGTTCTATACTTTTATCACTCAAACTTACCGACAAGGCTTTATTGAAAACCTGTAAAGTGTTTATATTAAGTGGACTTTGACCGGAATTCTTAATATACACATCCACTGTCTTCTTCTTTTTTCTACCCATAGGTTCCATATCCACCTCTTCATTAGATAGTTCCATGCGTGGCGCTAACAAACGTTCTTTGGTAGTCAACGAAGAAAAATCTGGTAACAACACAGCAGAGATTGCTATTTCATTCTCTTCTGACACACGGTCTCCCTCCTTACGGGATAAATATACTGACGTTTGTGTCAGTCCCATCCTGTTAAGCTTTTCTGAATCAAGCGTTAAAATTATTTTCCCAATTCGTCCTCCTGCCAACACTTCCGGTACATATTGTGCAGTAAGATATGATGGCAAATGCATCAAACGAGGTTTATATGCCGAACGCCCTACATTCAAAACTTGCAATTCAACAATCGGTTTGTCACCTATGTTCAAATCATCAAACTCAACATTGTCTTGTGTTAAACGGACATCGCCAAGGTCTATCGGGAAAGCACCGGTAAAATCCGTTACTTTAGTCACAACCCGACCTTGAAAATGAAAATAAGTCGGTTTGTCTGAGGCATTCGAATATACTTCTATATCTTTTTGAAACACACCCAACATCTTAGCATCGTAGGTCACGACAATCTCACCCTCACTACCGGCAACTATAGGATTTCGCGTCCAATCCACTGTTGTACAACCGCAAGATGGCTGAACATCCGTCAAAACCAAGTCCTTATCACCTGTATTGCACACTTTAAAAACGACTGTAGACGGTACTTGGTACATTATCTCGCCTAGATTAGCCACATCATGAGCCACCGTAAGCTTAGGTTGCGCCCACGTCGCTACTGTCCAAACAGCAACACATACCATTATGATAGTTCTTCTCATAATTATTCTTTCGGATTCATTTTCCTACAAAGATAAGAAAAAGGACAGACACCCCGAAAGAAGCCAGTCCATTTTTTATTTTTAATTTATCGGAACAAATGTCCTTAATGCAGCCTCCATACGGCGCATCAAATCGCGCTTGTTAGTTTCAGGCGAATAAACAAAACCTTCCGCCACCAATATCCTGTCATTGACTGAGTCAGGAAATGCCAACGAAACGAATGGTCCACCTATTGCTCCTTTTCGCATTTCCCACAATCCACGCATCTCATAAACACTTCGTCCATCCGACAAAATTCGTTCTGTCGTTAAAACCAAAGGTTTACCTTCCTCTACGGTTGTTGTCATCCACTTATCAGGAGTAGAACCTGGAATATTACGCTTCATGGCAGAATCTCTTTGCGCAACCCATTCTGCCATAAAACGATCGCCTCTCGACACATAGGGTACACTATAGCAGACAAAGTTCAAATCCTTCTCTAACCTGTCTGTTGACGCCCAAACAAAATTATCAGCAATCTTCAACCGTTTGATATCAGCCGGCACGTTTACGTTATATGAAAAAGTTTTTCGGACAGCTTTATTGACTGTCTTGCTGTATGTTTTTCGTAACAAAGCAGCCTCATACTGCAACTCCGCATCTACCAATACATCGACCAACTCGTCACCATGTATTCGCAAGAAAGCATTCATCTGTCCTTTATTTGGTGCAAACACACTGACATAGATTTGCGGAGCGGCATTTACATTGCGAACCGTTCGCATTTCCACTTGTTTTAAATTAGGATTCAGACGCATTTCCAAAATATTTCGAAACGTGGTATAACGTGCTGTCAAATTCTGAGGGAAAATTCGCAACAGCCTAAACTGCGCCTCATTTTGTGGCAAACCGGGCACACTTCCTTTCAACACGGATTCTATTGAATCTCTTGACGTTGAATTCCAAAGAGATTCATCTACAATCAGCAATAATTCAAAAGGCAATCCCTTTGAGGGTGGCAATTGTTTTTTGCCAGTTTTGGGGCCGCCACATGAAACCAAAAGCAATAATGCGAACAACTCTAATAAACCCAAACGGAAAGTTTTCCTCATAACCTTATCTATTTATCTATATTTTTACGGTTTCACCGATATTTTTGGTGAATTTGAATAGGCTGAAAATTCAGGAGCATACACACCATTCAATTTTGCTACACCAATATTATAAACACCCGGGCGCTCAACATAACATTCCGTTTCTATAACATAAGTTCCCTTTGGCAAACATTCAAAATAGTAGTTCGTAGAAACGTCCTTTACTTCCTTGTAATAACCTATTCCATTGCGATATTCATAACGCGAATATGCCTCAACCGGCTCCAAACAAGCAGCCCGACCTACTTGAAGACGTACGTACTCGTAATCTTTATCGGCAGTAATCACATACCGCAACATAATGCGGTCACCGACTTTCAAGACATCATCTGTCACATCACATCTTACCCTCAAACCAGAAGCAACAGAAGTTACATCGGATATCGGCAAAGAATATTGAGCATAGACGGCTCCCCATGATTCTGCGTTTTTGTTTTGCTTGTTCACTTTCAATTCAGCAACACCTTCCGCAAGTTCTTCACCTTCCATTGCTTTTTTGACATAACCGAAAGCATAACTATTACTTCCGGCTGTATTTATCCTAGACAACTCTTTCCCTGAAGCAGACAATACAACCAAATCATCGTTTATTTGCATCTTACATCGGTCATCACTTGCTTTTAACAATGTTTTAACAGCCATTGTTGTAATTAACGGATTTCCCCAGTCCTGCAAACGTTTTCGACCTAACAACCAACGAAACATTCCGCTCATTAAATCTTTATCTGCCGTACCTACAGTTTCAAATGCTTCCATTATCATCATATGTGTTCGCATTTTTTCGTTATAACCATAGGTTGAATTAGACGGATATTGTAAACTGATGCCTTCCGATGTTTCTACCAAATACTCGCGCAACGAACGCAACAACTCCTCAGCTTGCTTTTGTTTATTTAACTTTGAAAAAACGACTGTTGCTGTTGCCTTATTTGGCAATGTCAATCCATGCACATCTTTTTCCACGCATGAAAGCATATAAACTATGTCTGAACGAATCTCATCAGTCAACCATGAATCATTACAATCTACACAAAGATTAAGGTAATCCAACCAATAAGCACCACGATAATACCTTTTGCCATTTTGCTGTAAGTACGCCTTGTCTTTTGCAATATTTTTACCCATCTCATCAAACAAATAGCGCAGCATCAATTTTACGTCCAGTTTACTGCTAAACTCCTCTTTCAGGCCATTGAGATGTTTACCTCTCAATAACAGCGTCGCTACATTCATCGTAATATAACTATTTCCTCTCATTGACTCGTACCATGAGAATGAACCATCCGGATGTTGCAATTTAGCAAGCGCCTCGTCTAAACGATGCAACAAATCTGCCTGACGATTCTCGTCAAACAACAGTGCTATATTTTGTATTCGTTTTTTCTCATTTTCTGCAGCTATCACCCAAGGTGTTTCATCAAGTAATATACCGGTAAGACCTTGTTGTGAATTGAGCGAACCTTTCTGCGTTTCTTCTTGCAACGACCACAATTCAACAACTTGCTTTAATTGCGGGTATCTTGCAGATAAACCGGCAATAGTCGCCGTTGCATTTAATGCTGACGCCAAAGAAATCGCATCGTTGGCTCTCGGCTCTTGCAACACCGGCAATGCCTGCACTGCGTACCATAATGGATTGGCAGTATATTCAACTATCAATCTTCTATTATTAGCATTAGGATGGTCGTGTTGGAAAAGGGTTTTCAGATTATAGGTTTGCTCACCATTACCTTCCACTGTAAATGACAACGACTGTGTCAACCATTCCTTATTCTCAAGCACCGGAAGGTAACGCTGTTCGCCATCGGTGTAACAACCAGCTTCAAACCATACACGACAAGCTGGAAGACTGATTTTTCCATCAGGGAGATAAGTAAAGTGAACGACTGTATCAGTCGCTGTCTCAAGACGCATTTTCATTTTTTTCTCCCATATTACCCTATCGGTCATAGCATCATAAACCTGCATTGTCAAATTCCCTTTCAAGATTTTGTCACTTAGGTTTGATAATTCGGCCGACAAGGTTGCAATGTCGCCCTGTCTAACAAAACGAGGCAAGCGTAATTGCGCCATCACTTCTTTAGCGGCAATGATTTCGTCCGACAGTCCACCTGCCATCATATCCTTTGTGTGCGCCAATGCCATAAATTTCCAAGTTGTCAGAGCGTCTGGTAGTGTAAACTCAATAGCGACTTCTCCTTTTTTGTTTGTATGCAGACGTGGATAGAAGAAAACTGTCTCATTCATATTTTGGCGTAACTGTTGCAACGATTCTCGTTCATTTTTGACGCCTAAAGGCGTTTTAGAAGTCACATGGACACCATTTAAAACATCACTTTCAGTATATTCTTCACTAATTACGTTATCAACCGATTTTGAACGCAGAGACAAACCTTTTATTTGTGCTCCGGCATACAATTCTGTAACCACTCCATTCCGCCAATCAGTGTAACGTTCGTCAAAGTCTGAGAAACTTAAAGAAGGAACATCGTAATACTTCATACTCTCAGAAAGACAATTGTCGGACCAATAATTATTAGTCTGCCAACGCAGGAAAACATGAGGGACATTCCACAAAAAATGCTGCTGCCATTGCCAACTATGCGCCGCAAAAGCATCTAACGATGCATCATACAATGTTGCCATCAATTGTGCCGTAGCAGGTTTCCCATCGGGAGTTTTAACACTTAATCGCCAAGTTTCTTTAGTGCCGGGCACCAATCTATCACGAAAAGAAGTCCATTCCAAACGCAAAGTCTTATCGGGCTGTTTTTTTAGCAGTTGTTTTCGTTGTTGATATAGTTTCCCGTTATTCATAAGATAACATACTATATCAACGCCATCACCTTTAACCTTGTCATAAGGATAGCTCAAAGAAACGATTGAATCCGACAACAAAAACACTGTATCCGCACTTTCTTCCCCATCAAAGATATGACAATAGACACAGGCATCCTTCAGCGACGTACCGACAAACACCTGTCCGGGCAAATCCGGAGTTATCTGCTTTTGATAAGTGTAGAACCAGAATTCGCTATCATTGGCAGGATGCGTTTCATTCAAGTCAAACAATGTAAAATCACGAGTAGCGGATACCGTATCACTTTTATGTTCAGCCTTTACGGACAAACTATAACAGCCTGAAGGCAAACTCTCAAACGTGGTCATGACTACAGAATCATTCGCCAACAACTCTCCTTCAATCAGCGGTTTTTCTCCCACCATTGACAAACTCTTAGCATATAGTGCATAACGCACAACTATTGAATCACGCAACGTTTCGCCTTGTGCATTGACTGCATGAGCGCAAACTTTCGGCAATGCAGACTTCAACCATTTGTCAGGGGCAGTCAGACTTAAAAATATTCTAGTATCGGATATCGGAAGATTAAGGTAAGTGTCATGCGATTCTCCCGATATCGAAGTAATAGTGACACGTACTTTTTGATATGACATCATAGAACCTTTATTCGTTTTGACCGCCCTTATCGGTACAGACAACCAGAATCTGCCGGTATCGTCAGTCACTACAGTATCAAGCTCTTCGGTATACTCACCATCATTCTCACCAAAATAGCGAGAACCCAATGAACTGACTCCAACAACTCTTGCACCTCGTAATGGTGTTCCATTATAGTTACGTGCTTTCCCACTTATTCGGATAGTATCACCAGAAAGATAAGTTTCTGACAGTTCATCCATTGTTATTTCGAAAGTTGGGCGTTTGTATTCTTCCACCTTAAATGACACTTGTCCCCTCTCAGAAACGATGCTATAAGTACCAGACAACCCATAGGTAGGCAGCCGAAAAGTTGCCACAATTTTCCCCATTTCATCGGATTTTAATTCTTCATGAGCTACTTCCCTTCCATTCGCATCACGCAGGGTCAACCGTACAGGATAATCCGCCAATGCCACACTTTCCCAATGTTCGGTTGTATAACACAAACCACCGACAGAAACCGTCTGTCCCGGTCGATAGATAGACCGATCAGTATATAGACGTACCACGGTCTCTTTTCTCGTTCCTTCTTTATATCCATAAATAGCGCCAAACGACAATGGTGGCAAGTATCTGTCATCATCTTTTAAAACTGTCAAATCTGACCAATAACGACGTTTCGCATCTGGAGCCAAATAACTCCACTTCGTTAATCCCTCATTGTCAGTTATTCCCGACATATACAGTTTTTCGGATCGAGCCACCCTCACTGTAACGTTTTCTATAGGTTTGCCGGTCATTCTGTCAAGCACCCGACAAATAACATTGCTGTCGTTACCTAATATCACAACCGGTTGCAAACGGGAAATAGACACTATCTTTATCATTTCAGTCTGCGGATGTTTCATCTCTTCACAAATTGCCTCAACTGCGTAAAGACCAAGTCCGGGAACTTTCAGACGCACAGTGTCTTTCGTTTCCCGATGTGGTTCATTCACCACCCACGAGAACTGACAAGAATTTATTTGCTTTGCACACTTTTTTATATAGGTTGATAAATTCAAACCATCCCTTTCTCTGTCTAGTGTTGCAACTGTCACCGTATCAGGCAAGCGATGCCAAACGAGTCGTGCAGTTGACACATTGCGATGGGTAAGTACACACACAACAGAATCATTCGGGTATACTACACTTGGCATATCCAGACAAAGCGTAGGTTGCTCCAAATCTTTTTTCAGATTCAGCAGTTTCTTAATTCTCGGATAGTCTGCATATCGTGCATATCCTTCATTTATCCACTTGACTTTTTGGTTTATAGAAACATCCAGCATCACCATTCGCAAATATATCTCAACCGCAAGAGGCAAATCACCAAAGCGGTTCAAAGCGTTGATATATGCTTTATACCGTTCTGAGCTATAAGTTGATTGTTCTACTTCGTAAGGCACATTATTACCAAATGTTCTCAAATAGAGGCCTGAAGGAGCTGTAGTTATTGCATCAATGGAATCAAGCGTAAATATCAATTCTGCCTCTCGATTATCAAGCCTTCGGTACTCTGACAATGCAGCATGATAATAGGCCTTTTTCTTATCTACGGACTGCAATCCGTAGCGTCCCATCCCGTTTACTGCTCGCACCGTAAGAACGTGCAGTAAATCATCATTGAAATAAACCGCATCATCCCCTCGCAGAACAAACGGCATATAAAGGGAGGACTTACTTTCTGCCAACAACTTCGGAATAGACAATGACTGATCAAAATTTTTCATCGCCTCTTTCATAAACTGCGCATACGACCATTCCTTTAAGCTATCAGCTTGCTCATCAATCTTATTACTATTATTGCGGTTTCTATGAGCATTTTGTGACAAAAGTTCTCCAAGCAATGAGGCGTAAATAGCACGTTCCACCTCATCATTTGTCTGCTGTTTGAGTTGCTCCAACCTCAAAATATCGGTATAAAAGCTATCGGGTGTAACCTGTTGCCGGAGCTTACATCCATAAAGGAAAGCAGCTATCTTCTGACCTCTTTTGGCTTCCTTAATAGCCTTTTGCTCTATACTACCGACGACCTTAAAAGCCGATTGCGGCAATCCTGCCTCCTCGTATTTAACAGCTTGTCGCCACATTTTTTCATAACTATCAGCATGCAATTTTGCCACACCCGTATATAAGAATGCGTGGAAAACTATCAATACCTTTCCGATTACACTTTTCATATCTTATGATGTATTTAGCACAAAAGAAAGGTTTTTTTATAAAAGGTCAAAATATTAAAAGATAAAATTCTATAATCTACTAAGAGAGTAAGTATTCAACGGACATTGTATTCCTATCTTACCTTATAGAAATAGAAAGCGGAACGCACTGACTCTTTCATTTGCACGTTCCGCATTTATAACTGCTCTATATAATCATCACTTTTTCACAGGTATCTGTCGAAGTAGTTCCTTCAAGAATGTCCAGAACTTATCCACCGAGGGAATGTTACAACGCTCATCCGGTGTGTGTGGCGAACGCATTGTAGGTCCGAAACTTACCAAATCCATTTTTGGATAGACCTCGCCTATTAAACTACACTCCAATCCGGCATGAACTACCTGAACTACAGCATCTTCATCAAAAAGGTCCTTGTAAACTTTTACCATACATTCGGTTATCTCAGAATCAAAATTCGGTTGCCATGCGCCATAACGCCCGCCATACTCAACCTTCATACCCACCATATTAAAACAACTTTCCAACATAGTTGTCACGTAATCCATCATACTTTCACTTGAACTACGTGCCAAGATTAGAATCTCAGCACTTTCCGGTGTGAGGTTCACAATTGCAAGGTTGGATGAAGTCTCAACAATATGCGGCATGGAAGGAATATTGCGTAATACGCCATCATGACTAGCCAACACTGCATTGACCAAATTATCTTGAATATCCTCAGGAACCTGCAATACCGGCAGTTCAACTTGCTCTACCATTATTACCAATCCTTCTTCTACTCCTCTGAACTCCTCTGCAAACATCTGCTTACAATCTTCGACCAATTCTTTCAAATCATCGATGGAATCGGCTGGAATAGTTACTACAGCCACACTTTCACGCGGAATAGCATTACGCATATTGCCTCCACTCCATGTAGCCAAACGTGCCTCACATTCACGGATTGCCATCTGTAAAAAGCGAGCCATCAATTTATTGGCATTGGCACGATTCTCACAAATCTCTAAACCGGAATGTCCGCCTCTCAAACCTGAAATTGCCACCTTAACTGCAATGTCTGCTGAATCAACCTCCACTGGTTTATATTCCATCGTAGCTGTTACATTCACACCGCCTGCACTACCGACAATGAACTCTCCCATTGTCTCGTTATCGATATTCAACAAAATATCACCGGTCAACGTATCGGCAGCTAAATGATTGACACCATACATACATGTCTCCTCGTCAGCAGTTATCAAAGCCTCAAGAGGTCCGTGCTCTAATTTTTCATCCTCCAAAACAGCTAAGATAGCTGCTACCCCAAGCCCATTATCAGCACCGAGAGTAGTTCCTTTAGCTTTTACCCACTCGCCATCGATATATGCCTGAATAGGGTCGATTTCAAAGTTATGATTACTTTCTGCCAACTTTTGCGGAACCATATCCATATGTGCTTGCATCACAACAGTCTTTCTGTTTTCCATTCCAAACGTGGCCGGTTTACGCATTACAATATTTTCACCATTGTCCTTAAACGCTTCTATACCCTTTTCTGCAGCCCAATCCAATAAAAACTGCTGAACTTTTGCCAAATGCCCAGACGGGCGGGGTACTTGTGTCAGTGCATGAAAATTCTTCCATACAATCTGAGGTTGTAAATTCTTAATTTCGCTCATATCTTTTTTCATTTAAATAAAAGTAACCATACAAATGCATTAATAATGCTTAGTTCGCGTAAATGCCAACACTCCTGCTGCATACAAACCAAGAAGAACCACTAACAACGTCTGCAGCGTGTGGACTATGAGAACGAACATCACACCATCGCTCTCACTTACCCCATAAAGGACCAACACCGTCTTAACTGCGAAATGCCAAGGCCCCGCCCCATTCGGAGTGGGCACCAATACAGCAAAACTTCCCACAATAAATGCTATTAAAGCGGCTGTTACGCCTAAATCTGCTGTGTAAGAAAAACAAAAAAACGTCAAATAAAAATGTAAGAAATAGGCTACCCATATACCTACGGAATACATTATATATAAAGGTATATGGCGGATGTCTCGAAGTGACAAGATACCATCAACCACATTCTTTAACACTCCTTTTGTTTTACTGAACCATGCCAACCGCTTCGCTACCGAAAATAGGGATACCACCAGCACTAAGAGGCAAACTGCAGTCACCCAATAACCTGTAGCAGAGAAACGTCCGAGAATCTCTTCAAAACCGACTCCTGTTTCAGACAAGAATATGGAAAAAACTCGTATTTGCAACAATACAGCCATTGAAGAAAATACTAACATTACCAATGTATCCATAACTCGTTCGGTGACTACGGTTCCTATCGCTTTAGTAAACGAAGTACCTTCATATTTCTTCAGTACACCACATCTTAAAACTTCACCTACACGAGGTATCACTAAACTCGAAGCATATGACAAGAATATGGAATTTACACTAGTGAGCAAACGAGGATGTTCATCCAACGGCGACAAGGCTTGCCGCCAACGAAATGCGCGTAAGACTTGTGCAAGAATCCCAAAAGGCATGGAAAGCCACATCCAAGTCCAATCCATCCCTTTATTCAATGCCTGCCACAAGGCATTCCAATCAAAGTCGCGGTACATCCACCACAATATCATGCCTCCCAAAAGAAGTGGGAAAGCTATCTTCAACGATTTGCGCAAGTATTTAACCGTTTCCAAATCTGTTATTCCTTTTTATATTATTTAATGTGGACAAAAGTATCAATAAAAAATGAATCCGAGAAGAAAAGACAAAGGAAATGAAACGTATCGGATATTTAAGGAGCAACATAATAATGTAAATATCTTCACATTTTCTTGTCAAGAAAAAAAGGAGAGGTTATCTTTGCAGTCATTACAAAGTGAGCAACAAGGATGAAAACAGTCAAACCTAAGAAATTTCTTGGACAACATTTCTTGAAAGACCTCAGTATCGCTAAAGACATTGCCGATACGGTGGATTACAGTCCCAACCTCCCAATTTTGGAAGTTGGTCCAGGTATGGGAGTAATGACACAATTTCTTATCAGTAAAGAGCGACTTGTCAAAGTTGTAGAAATAGACTATGAGTCAGTAGAATATCTTAGGAGACATTTCCCTCAGCTAGAGGAGAATATCATTGAGGATGATTTCTTGAAGATGCACCTTGAGAACACATTTAATGGGCAATCTTTTATCTTAACCGGCAATTATCCATATAATATTTCTAGTCAAATCTTCTTCAAAATGCTAGACTACAAGGATTTAATTCCTTGTTGCACCGGTATGATTCAGAAAGAAGTGGCCGAACGCATCGCAGCAGGTCCGGGTAGTAAAACTTATGGCATTTTAAGCGTATTGATACAGGCTTGGTATAACGTAGAATACTTATTCACTGTTCATGAGAACGTTTTTAATCCACCGCCTAAAGTCAAAAGTGCCGTAATCAGAATGTCTCGGAATGAAACAACCGACTTGGAATGCGATGAACGTCTATTCAAACAAGTGGTAAAAACCACGTTCAATCAACGACGAAAAACTCTGCGCAACAGTATTCGCCCCGTCTTGGCAGATGCAGACAACAAACTTGAGCAACAAGGAAATACTCCAAAAGACCACAGCAAATTCCTCGCTCATGAAATTTTCAACAAGCGTCCGGAACAATTATCCGTAACCGAGTTTATTGCTTTAACAAAAGCTGTGGAAGAAGAGACGAAAGCTTAAACACAAACTGACAAACAAAGAAAAATTAGCAAAAAATGAGAATTTATTTGTCACTTCAGTTCGTTTAACTATCTTTGCAACGCAATTAATCATAGTGTTTAATAAAAATGGACGACTATCACGCGGATAATATGAATTTGTAAGGACTGAGGTTTGCATAAGGACTGCCTCCGTCCGATTAAACTTTGGAGGATATATTCATGCGAACATACTGGAATACAAATCGCGGATTGCGCGCACTTGAAAAATGGGAGCCCAATTGCTGGGTTCAAGTAACTTGCCCCACTCAAGACGACATCGACTATTTAGAGAACAAACTACACATTCCCGATTATTTTTTAATGGACATCGCCGATACCGATGAGCGTCCGCGTTATGAATTTGACGAGGGGTGGATTCTTATCATCTTGCGTATTCCATATGTAAAAGAAGTGCGCTCACGCACTCCCTATACAACGATTCCTCTAGGTATTATATTAAATAAAGAAGTTTGCATTACGGTATGCAACTTTGAAACAAATATGATGATTGACTTCGTTAGTTACCAACAGAAAAGAGGATTAGGCTTTACTGACTCTGTTGACATGGTCTTCCGACTATTCCTTTCATCGGCTGTATGGTACTTAAAACGTCTAAAACAAATCAATTTACTTATTGAAAAAGGAAAACAACATTTAGACCGCAACGTCAATAACGTGGATTTAATAAATCTATCTCGTTTGCAAGATAGTTTAACATACTTCACTACATCTATTCGTGGTAACGAAACATTATTATCAAAATTAAAATTCAAGCTACCCGTTGATGAGTTAGATGCCGATTTGATTGAAGACGTAAACATTGAGATGAGTCAGGCAAGAGAAATCACTTCTATATATGCTAACATTCTAGAGTCCACAATGGATACGTATGCAAATATCATCAACAACAACATGAGTAGCGTCATGAAAATGCTAACGTCTATTTCTATTATTTTAATGTTTCCGACATTGATTGCAAGTTTATTCGGAATGAATTTAATAAACGGAATGGAACAATTCACTTGGGGATTCCCAATTGCATTGGTACTCACAATTGGTGTGACTGCTGGACTTGTTTGGTATTTTAGACATAAAACATGGATTTAGTCTCAGCCGCTTCAAAAAAACAAGAACATTCTTAGGTTGCAAAGTTTTTTTATGCTTAATTTGCACCATATTAAGTGAATAGTAAACCAAATCAGATACTAAAAACAAGTAAGATGATGGACTCTCAAGAAATCTTCCAACCAGAAGGTATGGTAATGGGAAATATAGTAAACGAACCGCAAGAAGTAGAGAACGCAAGAATCAATGCACCACAAAGTCAAGAAGATATTGTTGCAAGACTTAAAGAATTGGCCGAAGCGGACGTAATCGCAGAAAAACAAGAATTAGACGCCTTAAAACGGGCTTTTTACAAGATACACAAAACTGAAGTGGCTGACGCACGTACTGAATTTATCGAGAATGGTGGCGCACCAGAAGCATTCCTACCCGCACCGAATGTTTTGGAAGATGAATTTAAAGCAACCATGAACATCATCAGACAAAAGCGTGCCGAACAACATGCACAGATTGAACGTCAAAAAGAAGAGAATGCCCAAAAGAAACAAGAAATTCTTGAACGCATCAAGACGTTAAGTTCTACGCCGGAGGAAGCTAATCAGGCATATAAAGAATTTAAGGAATTACAAACTCAATGGCAAGAACTCAAATTGATTCCTGCCGAAAAAGCCAATGAATTGTGGAAAACTTATCAACTTTATGTGGAGCTGTACTATGATCAACTAAAACTTAACCATGAATTCCGCGAATATGACTTCAAGAAAAACCTTGAAATAAAGACCCATCTATGCGAGGTTGCTGAAAAACTAGGCGAAGAAAGCGACGTAATTTCCGCTTTCCAACAGCTACAAAATCTTCATCAAGAATACAAAGAAACAGGGCCTGTCTCAAAAGAATTACGCGAAGACATTTGGAATCGCTTTAAAGCCGCATCGACTGTTATCAACAAACGACATCAACAACATTTTGAAGACTTGAAAGCAAGAGAAGAAGAAAATCTTGCCCAAAAGACTGCCCTATGCGAAAAAATAGAAAATATCAATATTGCAGACATCAAGACTTCAGCAGAATGGGAAGCACAGACAGCGGAAATCATTGAAATGCAAAAGGAATGGCGTACCATCGGATACACTCCACAAAAGATGAACATAAAAATCTTTGAACGCTTCAGAATCGCTTGCGACAAATTCTTCACAGAAAAAGCAGCATTCTTCAAGACCTTAAAAGAGAATCAAGCTGACAATTTATCAAGAAAAACAGCACTTTGCGAAAAGGCAGAAACATTGAAAGACAACACCGATTGGAAAGCTACATCCGACAAATTTATGCAGTTGCAAAAAGAATGGAAGACTATCGGAGCAGTCCCCAAAAAATATTCTGAATCCCTGTGGCAACGTTTTAACACAGCGTGCGACTACTTCTTCGAGGAAAGAAGTAAAGCCACAGCATCACAACGTAATGAGGAAAAAGAAAATCTACAAAAGAAAGAAGACATTATAGAAAAGCTCAAAGCACTTCTTGAAAATAATGAAGATGAGAACAAATCTGACGCTGTAAAGGCTTTGATAAAAGAGTGGAACGAAATTGGTTTTGTGCCATTTAAAGAAAAAGATAGAGTTTATAAACAATACCGCGAGACGATAGATCAAATCTACAAGACGTTGAACATATCTGCAGCTCGCCGCAAGTTGGACAACTTCAAAAATAAATTGAAGAACGATGCAAAAGAAGACGGTCAGACATTGGCAAGAGAACGTGAACGCCTCATTCGTATCTACGAGAACAAACATAATGAAATCAAGACTTACGAAAATAATCTCGGGTTCTTAACTAGCAATTCAAAGAAAGGTAACAATCTGGTCAACGAAATGAACAAGAAAGTAGAGAAACTAAAAGACGAGTTACAATTGCTCGGTGAGAAAATAACCGCTATCAACGAGAAGATAAAAGAGATTGACAACAAATGACAAAAAGCTGAGCGTGCTCAGCTTTTTTTGTTGGGCTACCTGGATTCGAACCAAGAAAAACAGGACCAGAATCTGTTGTGTTACCATTACACCATAGCCCAAAATCTTATTTTTTCAAGTGCAAAGATAGATAGTTTTTCAATAACCCACAAACTTTTTATTCTGTTTTTAGTATTAGAAATTCCATGTATTACCTAAAAAAAGATAAAATGAGAATGATTTTAAGTTGAAAGAATAACATGATAATATATTAAGTACTATCTTTGTACATAATTTTATTATACATGAACGAAACTGAAAGACTTATTAAAGCCATCATAGATGGCATACAAGATCGAAAAGGGAAACAAATTACCATCGTTGATTTAAACGAAATTGGCAACACAATTTGTCAATACTTCATTATATGCCAAGGTAATTCCCCCACACAAGTTGAAGCTATTGCCGAATCTATTGAAGAAAACGCTCGCAAAAATGCGAACTCCAAACCCATTACGGTAGATGGCAAACGAAACGCAGAATGGATTGCCATGGATTATGCAAACATCATCGTACATATATTCTTACCCGAAGCACGTGAATATTACGATATTGAACATTTGTGGGAAGATGCACAACTTACACAGATTGAAGATTTGGACTAACAAAGGAACAACATGAACGACAATAAACAAAACAAGAAAAAAATGCCCCGATTCAATATGAGTTGGATTTATGGAGTTATAATCATTGTTTTATTTTACTTATTTATGAATGGTGAGACTCCGACAAACTCTAAAGAAGTCAACTATACTAAATTCCAAGAATACGTTGAAAAAGGATATGCCGGTGACATTGAAGTCAACAAAGACGAAGGTACATTGATTATGTCCATCAAGGATGAGTATGCAAAAGAGATATTTCCTGATAAAAAAAACAACATCGGTAGTCGACCATTTGTTACTGTAGAGTATGGATCAATCGACCAACTTATGGACTTCCTTGAAAAAGAAAAAGCAGAGCAAAAATATACCGGTGAACTGACCTTTGTACAAGGGAGTAGTATTATCAGTCAAGTTTTAATCAATTTACTTCCTTTTGCCATACTTATCGGCATTTGGTTTTTTATCATGAAAAGGATGAGTGCCGGTGGAGGTGCCGGTGGAGGTATTTTTAACGTTGGCAAAAGCAAAGCACGTCTTATTGAAAAAGGCGAAGGAACTAAAATAACTTTTAAAGACGTAGCCGGTCAAGCTGGTGCCAAACAAGAAGTTCAAGAGATTGTAGAATTTTTGAAGAACCCAAAGAAATTCACAGATCTTGGTGGAAAAATACCAAAGGGGGCCTTACTTGTTGGTCCTCCGGGAACCGGAAAAACCCTTTTGGCGAAAGCAGTTGCAGGTGAAGCTGACGTACCTTTCTTCTCTCTTTCTGGCTCCGACTTTGTTGAGATGTTTGTTGGAGTTGGAGCGAGTCGAGTTAGAGATTTATTCCGTCAAGCAAAAGAGAAATCTCCCTGTATTATATTTATTGACGAAATTGATGCCGTTGGTCGAGCTCGCGGAAAGAATCCCGCCATGGGTGGCAATGATGAACGTGAAAATACGCTCAATCAATTATTAACTGAAATGGACGGATTCGGAACGAATAGCGGTGTTATTATTCTCGCTGCAACCAACCGAGTGGATATATTAGACAAAGCCTTACTACGGGCTGGTAGATTTGACAGACAGATTCACGTAGATTTACCGGACCTAAACGAACGTAAAGAAGTCTTCAAAGTACACCTCGAACCAGTCAAGATAGACGACACGGTAGATATTGACCTTTTAGCACGTCAAACCCCGGGCTTTTCAGGGGCCGATATTGCCAATGTTTGTAACGAAGCAGCTTTAATAGCAGCACGCCATGGTAAGAAAGCCGTCAGCAAAGAAGATTTCCTTAGCGCCGTAGATCGTATCATTGGTGGACTAGAAAAAAAGACCAAAGTCATGACCAAGGAAGAAAAGGCAACCATAGCTCTACACGAAGCCGGGCATGCCACAATATCATGGTTTTTACGCTATGCCAATCCTCTCATCAAGGTTACGATAGTACCACGTGGAAGAGCATTGGGCGCAGCATGGTATTTACCTGAAGAACGACAAATTACGACAAAGGAACAAATGCTTGATGAAATGTGTGCAACATTAGGAGGTCGTGCCGCAGAAGAAGTCTTTACAGGACATATCTCTTCTGGAGCTTTGAATGATTTGGAACGTGTTACTAAACAAGCATACGGCATGATTGCTTATTTGGGAATGAGTGAGAAACTACCCAATTTGTGTTATTACAACAATGACGAGTATAATTTTGGGAAACCATATTCAGACAATACAGCTCAACTTATCGACGATGAAGTTAAACGTATGATTTCAGAACAATACGACCGAGCAAAATCTCTTCTCATGGAACACAAAGATGGTCATGCAGAATTAGCAAGAATTTTGGTTGAAAAAGAAGTTATTTTTGCAGAAGACGTAGAAAAAATATTTGGCAAACGACCATGGACAAGCAGAACTGAAGAATTGTTAAGTTTAAATGAAGATAGCAATATAGGAACTGAAACCTTAACGGAAAACTCTCAAACTATCACTACAGAAAACGAAAGAGAAGAGACTAATAATTCTACTGAAAATAAAGAACCTAATAATACAGAGAACTAACATGAAAAACTTTATTATTCGAGCTTTAACCGGTGCACTCTTTGTCGCCGTACTCATTGGAAGCATTCTTTGGAATATGAGTTCATTTAGCTTGTTATTCGCAATCATAACAGGAATGTGCATTGGGGAGTTTTGCAAACTTGTCAACAGTAAAGAGGATGTCAAAGTCAACACATTCATTTGCTCAATGTCGGGTGTATTTCTTTTCTTGGCTTTCTCTGCATTTTGTAGCAATATTACACCATCAGGAATATTTATTCCATATTTACTATCTATCATATACCTGCTAGTAAGCGAATTATACCTCAAAAGCGAGCACGCTCTGAACAATTGGGCTTACACTATGATGAGTCAATTATACATCGCATTACCTTTTGCCACATTAAATATTCTTGCATTCCAACCAGAAACAACAAGTAGTCTTGGTATAGTATATACCCCAATATTACCACTTTCTATATTCATTTTCTTATGGGCAAACGATACGGGAGCATATTGCATCGGTTGCTTGTTCGGTAAACATCGATTGTTTCCGAGAATATCCCCCAAAAAATCATGGGAAGGTTCTATTGGAGGAGCTACTGTAGCTATTGCTGCGTCACAAATCATTGGAACATTTGACACCTCATTATATAGGTGGGAATGGTTGGGTTTGTCACTTGTTGTCGTTGTATTTGGAACATGGGGAGACCTTGTTGAGAGTTTAATAAAACGTCAATTACAAATAAAAGATAGTGGCAATATTCTCCCAGGTCACGGAGGAATGCTTGATCGCTTTGACAGCTCTCTTTTAGCTATACCTGCCTCAGTTATATATATTTATACTCTGACCTTGATTTAAAATCCCAAAAGAATCATTTATGCTCCATCAATAAAGAATAAATCAAATTCGCAGCTTTAGATGGTGCACCGACCTCACCCAAACGGTCGGTCATATCCTTATACCCATTCAACATAATCTCTCGCTCTGACCGCCCTGGTAAAATCATATCCAATTCAGAACGAACGTTGGTTATGGTCATTTCATCTGCGACCAACTCCTTAACGATCTCTTTACCGGCTATAAGGTTGACCAAAGAAATATGCTTAACCTTCAACAAATGTCGACGCAAAAAAGAAATAAACTTTCCACATGCCACATAATAACAAACCACTTGCGGAACTCTAAATATTGCAGTTTCCAATGTAGCCGTTCCAGAGGTAACCAATGCAGCCGTTGCATATCTTAATATGCGGTAGGTTTGATTATAAAGGACTTTCACTTCTGCTCCACGCAGCTGTTTTTGATAGAAATCCGGCTCAATATTAGGAGCTGCAGCCAACACCAATTCATAATCATTTCTATATGTACTAGCTGCTTTTACCATGATTGCGAGATTATCTTTGATCTCTTGTTTTCTACTCCCCGACAATAATGCTATTATAGGCTTTCCACTCAGACTATTATCTTTTATCATATCAGCCAAACTATCTGATGCAGAAGTCTTATATTGTTCTACTTCGTCCAAAGTAGGATTGCCTACATAATGAATTGGATAATGATGCTTCTTTTCAAAAAAGTCCACTTCAAAAGGAAGTATGGAAAACAATTCATCCACATCCCTTTTGATATTTTTGATACGGTATTCTTTCCAAGCCCATATTTTAGGTGAAATATAATAGTAAACGGGTATAGAAGTATGTTTGTGCACATACTCGGCAACGGACAAATTAAATCCGGGATAATCTACTAAAATCAACACGTCCGGCTGCCAATCAACAATATCACGTTTGCACATTGCCATATTTCTAAGTATGGTTTTTAAATGCAATAAAACCGGAATGAAACCCATGTAGGCCAAATCCTTGTAATGACGTACCAAAGTTCCCCCCTGCGCTTTCATCAAATCTCCACCAAAAAAACGGAATTCTGCCTTATCATCTTTGAGTTTTAATTCTCTCATTAAATGGGATGCATGCAAATCACCGCTCGCCTCGCCTACAATCAAATAATACCTCATAGTTTCTCTAACTCCTTAAGTTCATTAATAACATGATGCGCTGTCATATCAACTTTAATCGGTGTAACAGCGACATATCCATTCTCTAATGCTTGCATATCCGTATCTACACTTTCCGGTTCAAGATTCACGAATCGCCCAGTAAGCCAATAATATTTTTTTCCTGCAGGATGTTGTGCCTCATACCATTCGCTAGTCCACGAACCTCGAGCCATTCTACAAACCTTGATTCCTCTATATGAATCACCATCATTTTTAGGGAAATTGACATTAAGACATACATCTTTAGGCAAACCTTTCTCAAGAACCCATTGTACAATATCTTGTACGTATATACCAATGGCAGAGAAATCAGCATCAGAAGAAAAATCGCATATTGAAAACCCGACTGAAGAATAACCTTTCATACAACCTTCAAGGACTGCCCCCATTGTTCCTGAATAATGCACGCTAACCGAAGCGTTATCACCATGATTGACACCACTTACAATAACATCTGGCTTAAAATCAGGGAATTGTTCCAATGCCAATTTTATACAATCCACAGGTGTTCCACTACAAGCATATACTTGGATTCGGCTGTATTCACTCTTTTTTTTATAACATAAAGGCGTATGAGGTGTAATACTACAAGCTGCTCCCGAACGCGCTCCGTCCGGAGCCATTACCAAGACATCAGCAAAATTAGACAAGAGTTCTGCCAATATTCTAATACCCTTAGCATCTACTCCATCATCATTCGTCAGTAATATATGCGGTATGTTCATTTTCGTGTCTTTATCTTTTACGCACAAAATTAAAAAAAAAGCTTTAAATACCGACCACTTGAAGTCATTTCCTCATGTAAATTAGCCCCGATATGCCATAAAGTTATTAACAATCTCGCCAAGTTTTCAACAATTTAACGTTTCTATCGATATTAAATAGAAGAAAAAAAGAGATAATACTTTATTTTTGTGGAAACAAAAAACGTTTGAAATGGGAAAGATTATTGCATTAGCAAACCAAAAAGGAGGAGTTGGAAAAACAACGACCTCTATGAATTTGGCAGCTTCTTTAGCCACGTTAGAAAAAAAAGTCTTACTAATCGATGCCGACCCACAAGCCAATGCTTCTTCCGGACTAGGTGTTGATGTATCAGAAATAGAATCTTCAATATATGAATGTATCATAGATGACATTGACATACACAATGCCATCTATACGACAGACATTGACGGATTGGACATCGTACCGTCACATATTGATTTGGTTGGAGCAGAAATAGAAATGCTCAACCTTCCCAATAGAGAAAAAATCTTGTCAAATGTTCTTTCTCCCCTCAAACAAGAATATGATTATATTTTGATAGATTGTTCCCCATCATTAGGATTAATAACGGTTAACGCTTTAACCGCAGCCGACTCAGTTATCATTCCGGTACAATGCGAGTATTTCGCCCTAGAGGGAATCAGTAAACTTTTAAACACAATAAAAATCATTAAATCCAAACTCAATCCGTCATTGGAAATAGAGGGGTTCTTACTTACTATGTATGATAGTCGTTTAAGATTAGCAAACCAAATATACGATGAAGTTAAACGGCATTTCCAAGAATTAGTATTCAAAACAGTCATCCAACGAAATGTCAGACTGAGCGAAGCTCCTAGCCACGGGTTACCCGTCATCTTATATGATACTGATTCTACCGGAACAAAAAATCATTTGGCATTAGCAAAGGAAATCATTGAAAAGTCTAAATAATATGGCTGTACATAAAAAATATCCGGCTTTAGGACGTGGGTTGGACGCACTTATCTCAACAAAAGAAGTCCAAACTGAGGGCTCATCCACCATCAGTGAAATTGATATTCAAAAGATAGTCCCTAACCCCAATCAACCTAGACGCGATTTCGATCAAGAAAGTTTAAATGAATTGGCAGACTCCATCGCTGAGATTGGGATTGTACAACCCATCACCTTACGTAAGATGGAAGATGGAACATTCCAAATCATAGCAGGTGAAAGAAGGTGGCGTGCTTCAAAACTAGCAGGGAAACAAAGTATTCCTGCTTACATTCGTACCGCTGATGATGAGAATGTCATGGAAATGGCATTAATTGAAAACATACAGCGTGAGGATTTAAATGCCGTTGAAATCGCATTAGCATACCAGCATCTTTTGGAACAATACGAATTGACCCAAGAAAAACTGAGCGAACGCATCGGAAAGAACAGAACAACCATTACCAATTATCTGCGTTTACTCCGTTTGCCTGCACAAATTCAAATGGCACTACAGAAACGTGAAATAGACATGGGACATGCTCGTGCACTTCTAACCCTTGAAAATCCAACATTACAAATCAAGGCATATAAAGAAATTATTAAAAACGGACTATCTGTACGCAAAGTCGAAGAATTGGTCAAAGATTTGTCTGTAAGCAGTCAAGAATCTGAAAAGAACAAAAAAGCATTGAGCAAGACATCCGCGAAACGCATGAAAGAATACAACATTCTGAAAGATAGTCTTTCAAGATTCTTCCAAACTAAAGTCCAATTCTCATGTTCTGACAAAGGCAAGGGTAAAATAAGTATCCCCTTTGAGAATGAAGAAGAGTTGGAACGCATAATTGAGTTATTTGACCGTTTAAAGAATTGAAAAAACTTGTTACTACATATAAACCTCTGATTTTCTTGTTGTGCACCTTCGTACTTCAGGGTTATTTATCGTCTGCCTTCTCTCAAAGTACAGACAAACAAGATAGTATCCCCAACATTATCGAGGATTCTTTACAACTTCAGTACAACAATGTTTTCATCCCCTCAAACGATTCTTTAAACTCTGACATTACAGCGTTAGATTCTACCGCCATTGGGATGAAGAGCGACTCTATATTAAACAAATTACCGCCATTGGAAAATCGATTTATCCCCAATCCTCAGCGGGCACTTTGGTTGTCCTTAATTTTTCCTGGAGCAGGACAAATCTACAATAGGAAATTATGGAAAATCCCCATTGTTTATGGTGGTTTCCTCGGATGTTTATACGCATTGACTTGGAACAATCAAATGTACAACGACTATTCACAAGCTTATTTGGACATCATGGATGATGACCCCAACACTAAAAGCTATATGAATATGCTTCCCATGAACTATAATATGGATGGCAGAGAAGAACAGTTTAAGGAAATCTTTAAAAATAAGAAGAATTATTACCGTAAGTACCGCGACATGAGTATATTCGCCATGGTAGCGGTTTATCTCCTTTCCGTTGTTGATGCCTATGTTGATGCAGAATTATCCTCTTTTGACATCTCTAAAGATTTAGGTCTAACCATAGAGCCTGCAGTTTTCAATAGCGATACTAAAAGGATGAATTCAACTGTTGGCGTTCAATGCAAATTAAAATTCTAAGAAATGATTAAAAGACTGATTATATCATATTTATTGGCCCTTGTAATGATGCCTTTATTTGCACAAACAGACATCACTGTTCACGATGACCGCACCGGGAAAGATGAAGTCATAGGGCTTCCGGAAGGCATGACCTACGAATTAGACAGTTTACTGAAAGATTGGCATACAAAAAACTTTTTAGAGAATGACATTTCGTGTGAAAG
Source organism: Paraprevotella sp. (assembly GCA_017937925.1). Taxonomy (GTDB): domain Bacteria; phylum Bacteroidota; class Bacteroidia; order Bacteroidales; family Bacteroidaceae; genus Paraprevotella. Next base: position 26,137 of record JAGBCQ010000021.1, read on the forward strand.
TTCTGACGAGAATCCACAATACACGAAAGAAGACTATATTTCAAGACTTAATAGATTACCTAACATTATTGAAATGCCATATAATGAAGTGGTACGGCAGTTAATAGACCGATACTGTACTAAATTACGACGTTCTGTTTCATATATGTTAGGTGCTAATAATTTTTATGTTCCAATATTTGAAGAAGCATTAGAAAGCTATCAAGTACCGTTGGAACTCAAATATTTGCCTATAATAGAATCGGCACTAAATCCGGGCGCAACATCCCGAGCAGGAGCAGCCGGTTTATGGCAGTTTATGGTTAAGACAGGAAAAATATACGGATTGGACGTTAATAGTTTGATTGACGAAAGAAGAGACCCTATAAAATCATCGTATGCCGCAGCACATTATCTCAAGGACTTGTATCAGATTTTTAACGATTGGACTTTAGCCATCGCTGCATACAACTGTGGTCCTGCCAATGTAAACAAAGCTATCAGACGCGCCGGAGGTAGTAAAGATTATTGGGTCATTTATCCCTATCTCCCCAAAGAGACACGAGGCTATGTTCCAGCTTTTATTGCCGCCAATTACGTGATGAACTATTATTGCGAACACAATATTTGTCCGATGCAAACTACATTACCTCCGAGTACGGACACCATCATGATAAACAGAGATATCCATTTCGATCAAATCATTGCGATGTGTAATGTCAAAGAGGACGAAATCAAAGCTTTAAATCCACAGTACCGAACAGGGTTGATTCCAGGTGCGAAACAAAGTTGTATCTTACGCTTGCCAACACATAGCATCAGTGCATTCATTGAAGCAGGTGACTCAATATATAAATATAAATCGGACGAACTTTTCACTAACCGTAAAGAAGTCAAAGTTAATCAAACAGAGACAAGAAAAGGTGGAGCAAAATATGTAACGATAAGACGAGGCGACTCGTTGTCAACAATTGCAAGACGTAATGGCACAACCGTTGCAAAACTGAGAAAATTAAATGGATTAAAAGGCAATAATATCAGAGCCGGAAAAAGGATACGGGTCAGATAGAATTATAATATAGAATAGCATATGGATGATTCTACTAAGAAACTCATAGACGAGGAACAGTTAGTCAATGATGCTTTTCAGCATCTTGTTGATACTTATTTGGCTTCAAGACATCGTAAGAAAGTTGAAATCATCACGAAAGCTTTCAATTTTGCGAAACAAGCTCACAAAGGAGTTAAGCGACTTTCCGGTGAACCATATATCATGCATCCCATTGCTGTTGCACAAATAGCATGCGAAGAAATCGGTTTGGGTTCTACGTCTATTTGTGCTGCGCTTCTGCACGATGTCGTAGAAGATACGGACTATACAGTAGAAGACATTTCCAATATATTCGGGCCTAAAATTGCACAAATTGTAGATGGACTAACAAAGATTTCCGGTGGTATCTTCGGCGATAAAGCATCTGCACAAGCTGAATCTTTCAAAAAATTATTGTTGACAATGAGCGATGACATACGTGTCATCCTAATCAAGATTTCCGACCGGCTTCATAACATGAGAACATTAGGTTCACAACAACCTAACAAGCAATATAAAATAGCAGGAGAGACCTTATATATATATGCACCTTTAGCAAACCGTTTAGGGTTAAATAAAATAAAGGAAGAATTAGAGGACCTTAGCTTCAGATATGAACATCCGGAAGAATATCAAAAGATTGTCCACCAACTCCAACAAACTCAATCTCAACGAGAAAGTGTCTTTGAAGAATTTACTCAACCTATTAGGGAAGAATTGGACCAAATGGGAATAGACTACACCATCAAGGCACGTATCAAAACGCCGTATTCCATTTGGCGTAAGATGCAAAACAAACACATTGAATTTGAAGAGGTTTATGACATATTAGCAGTCAGAATCGTCTTTAAACCGAAAAGCATAGAAGATGAAATCAATGAATGTTTCCGCATCTATGTCAGCGCCAGCAAAATATACAAGCCTCACCCTGAACGTTTACGCGACTGGCTTAACCATCCAAAAGCCAATGGATACCAAGCTCTTCACGTGACACTTATGAGCAAATCCGGACAATGGATCGAAGTTCAAATTCGTTCCACTCGAATGAACGAAATGGCTGAGCAAGGATTTGCGGCACATTGGAAATACAAAGAAGGAGGAAAGACCACTGCCGATAGTGAAGATGAACTAGAAAAGTGGCTTCACACTATTAAGGAGATATTGGACGACCCTCAACCAAATGCTTTGGACTTCCTTGATGCTATCAAACTAAACCTTTATGCATCCGAAATTTTCGTTGTTACTCCTAAAGGCGAGTTTAAAACAATGCCGGCAGATTGTACCGCTTTGGATTTTGCATTCAGCATCCACACTTTTTTAGGTAGTCACTGCATTGGAGCAAAAGTAAATCATAAATTAGTACCACTCAGTCATAAATTGCAAAGCGGTGACCAAGTGGAGATTCTTACTTCCAAGACCCAACGAGTGCAAAAGGAATGGATAAATTTCGCGACCACAGCTAAGGCGAAAGGAAAAATTCAGGCCATTATTCGTAGAGAAGAAAGAGAGCAACAAAAGGCAGGTGAAGAAATGCTTCTCGACTTCTTTGAAAAAGCAGAGATAGAACCCAATAGTATCAATATCGACAAACTCTGCGACTTGCACCACATCAAATACAGGGAAGAACTTTTCCAAGCTATAGGATGCAAAAACATCATATTAGGCAATGCCGACTTGAATGTGTTACAAAACAAATCATCAAAGAATAGCAGCTGGACCAATTTCCTACCTTTCCTAAAGAAGAAAGACACATCTTCAAAGGAGGAGAAAGAAGAATCACAGCCTAAAATTGACCGTAAGAAGATTTTAGTTCTCAACGAAGAAAATATTAAGAACTATAAAATCGAAACTTGCTGCCACCCCATCCCCGGCGATGATGTGTTAGGTTATATTGACCACAGCGGTCATATTCATATACACAAACGCCAATGTCATGTTGCCGACAGACTAAAAGCAGGCGACGGCAATCATATTATAGCTGTCAATTGGGATTTACATAAAACACTGTTCTTCCCTGCGACTATCAAAATTTGTGGTATTGACAATATCGGTATCTTACATGGAATTACAGATATATTGTCAGAAGAGATGAACATCAACATCCACAAAGTCACCATTTCAACACAAGATGGCGTCTTTAATGGAGAGATTCAATTAAGCGTACACGACGTAGAAGATGTCAAGACCATTTGCGGGAAACTCAAGAAGATGAAAGGTATTGAAGAAGTTACCAGAATTGATTAACCTTAAACCTATATATTATGAGAACTTTTGAACGATTCAACGTTATATTACTTCTTGCGATTCTACCATTTATAGGTAACGCACAGACAGAAAATCCGCGTGGTATCTACAAAATGACCACTCTTATTGGTAAATTAGGCGAAATGAACGCCCCCTTTGATCAATACAAAATCTGCACAGATAGTGTTACACTTCATCTAATCGTTAATGGTGACAGATTTAGCATCAGGAACAACGACCATCAAATATTCAATTATACCGGACAAGAGCACAAGGACCCTGCCAATAAAAGCAGTTTGATATACGACAGCAACGAGAAACAATTCACACTGAAGTGGTGGAGCAATTTTGAGAGTGCTTTTTATCCCAAGAATGATTGGTGTTTAGAGAAATATGAATCAGGTGTATACTCTGCTATGGGTCGTATCATCATAGAATCTCTGACAAAAAACAACGTAAAAGACAATGAAAAGCCTCTCTTTGGGACATGGCGAAACTTGGGGATTCTAGACGAATTGGGAAATACAAGGAAAAGTATATCAAAACTGATAGAACAATACCCGACAAGCAAATACGTCAATCAATTTTTAGTCTTCAACGCCAAAACCCTTGTCATTATAACACCTAATTCCGGAATGGTTATGAAAATTGGGTACGACGGAAAGAAATCTTTTAAAACCGGTAACATTACCCTAAGAGTAAAATGGTTATCCAAAAATAGAATTGCCGTTGAATATATATCCGACTATCATAGGGATTGGAACATATTGGAGCGTGTGACAGACGACACTCCCTTGAGAAATATTGCCGGAATGTACGTTCAATAAGAATTTTTCAATTAAACCAAGCCATCCAATTCTCTCTTTATACTCATCAGTTCGTTGCGAACGGCCTCCAATCGTCCCATAACTTCAAGGTTACGTTCTATCTCTTCTCGACTGTTCTTTAAAGCCTTACGAGCAGCGGCCAATTTCATTCCACGAACTTTAACCAAATTATAGACCAAACGGATTTGGTCTATATCCGCTTGTGAATATTGACGAATGTTACGACCTGATTTCTTCGGAGAGATAGTAGGAAATTCCTTTTCCCAATACCGCAACAAAGTTTCCGATAAGCCGAACATTTCAGCTACCTCACTAATGGAATAATAAAGTTTCAAATCCTTGTTGAGATTCAGTGCCATATTTCTAACCTTTAACCGTTCGATTTCAGTCAATTCCTTGCAAAAATAGGTAAAACAAGTTATCTTTGCAAAACTTTTTCAATAAATAGTAACGTATTAACTCAAACAAATATGACAGCAAACGAAATCCGTGACTCATTTGTCAAATTCTTCGAGTCCAAAGGGCATCTTATTGTACCCTCTGCCCCTATGGTCATCAAAGACGACCCAACTTTGATGTTTACCAATGCCGGAATGAACCAATTTAAAGACATTATATTAGGCAACCGCCCGGCTGTTAGTAAACGATGCACTGACTCCCAAAAGTGTCTGCGTGTTAGTGGTAAACACAATGACCTTGAAGAGGTTGGACATGACACCTACCACCACACAATGTTCGAGATGTTAGGCAACTGGAGTTTTGGCGATTATTTCAAGAAAGAAGCTATTGAATGGGCATGGGAATACCTCGTTGATGTTTTGAAAATAGACAAGCGCAACCTTTACGCAACTGTTTTTGAAGGCTCTCCCGAAGAAGGTTTGGAACGTGACAACGAAGCTGCCGAATATTGGGAAAAATATTTGCCAAAAGACCATATCATCAACGGCAACAAGCATGACAACTTCTGGGAAATGGGCGCTACCGGTCCTTGCGGTCCATGCTCTGAAATCCACATAGACCTCAGACCGGAGGAAGAAAAAGCCAAAGTACCCGGAAGTGAATTGGTCAACAAGGACAATCCGTTAGTTATTGAGATTTGGAATCTAGTGTTCATGCAATATAACCGTAAAGCAGACCAATCATTAGAGTCGCTACCGGCAAAAGTTATTGATACTGGTATGGGCTTTGAACGTCTATGTTCCGTAATGCAAGGCAAGCGTTCCAATTATGACACCGACGTTTTCCAACCTATTATTAAGGTAATAGGCGATTTGTCCGGTTGCAAATATGGTGAGGATTCTAAGAAGGACGTTGCCATGAGAGTTGTTGCCGACCACCTACGTACCATTGCCTTCTCAATAGCCGACGGACAATTGCCGGGCAATGCTAAAGCCGGTTATGTCATTCGTCGCATCCTTCGTCGCGCAGTTCGATATGCCTACACTTTCCTCGGACAGAAAGAGGCATTTATGTATAAACTTCTTCCTGTACTCGTTCAAGAGATGGGACAATCATATCCTGAACTTGAAGCGCAAAAAGTTCTCATTTCAAAAGTTATGAAAGAGGAAGAGGATTCATTCCTCCGTACTTTAGAGACCGGTATCCGTATGCTCGATCGCGTCATGAGCGAGACCAAAGCTGCAGGTTCAAATACCATCAATGGCGTAGAAGCCTTCACCTTGTTCGATACTTATGGTTTCCCTCTCGACTTGACGGAACTTATCTGTCGCGAGAATGGCATGAGCGTAGATCAAGAAGCATTCAACATTGAGATGCAGAAACAAAAAGAACGCGCACGCAATGCAGCCGCTATTGAAACCGGCGACTGGGTTGTGTTAGCTGAAGGAGAATGTGAGTTCAAGGGTTGGGACTACACCGAATACGAATGTCGTATATTGCGTTACCGTCAAGTAACACAAAAGAAACAAACTTTCTATCAAATTGTTCTTGACAACACGCCTTTCTATGCTGAAATGGGAGGACAAGTCGGCGATTCAGGTGTCATCTGCTCTGAATTTGAAACCATAGAAATTATTGACACAAAGAGAGAGAACAATTTACCTGTACATATCGCAAAGAAACTTCCCGAACATCCGGAAGCGGCTTTCATGGCATGTGTTGACACGGATCGTCGTAGAGCGAGCGAAGCCAACCACACTTGTACTCACTTGATAGACCAAGCCTTGCGCACAGTGTTGGGAGAACACGTTGAACAAAAAGGTTCATTGGTAACACCTGATTACCTTCGTTTCGACTTCTCACATTTCCAAAAGGTAACGGACGAGCAATTGCGCGAAGTTGAACGTATGGTGAACGCTAAAATCCGTGAAAACATCCCATTGCAAGACCACCGTGATATGCCAATCGAGAAAGCTAAGGAATTGGGGGCTATCGCTCTCTTCGGTGAGAAATATGGCGATAAGGTACGCGTAGTACAATTTGCCGATAGCGTAGAGTTCTGCGGAGGATGTCATGCAAAATCAACCGGCCAAATCGGTATTGTCAAGATTATGGCAGAAAGTTCAGTTGCGGCAGGTATCCGTCGTATTGAGGCCATCACCGGCGAAAAGGTTGAAGAATGGTTGTACAGAATGCAAGACTTGACAACCGATTTAAAAGCCTTGTTCAACAATGCACCAGACGTCAAAGTGGCCATACAAAAAGCCATTGAAGAAAATGGCAACCTCAAGAAGCAATTGGAGGAAACCATCCGAGAAAAAGCCAATATCGTCAAGGAGGAAATCATAGAGGAAGCTCAACTAGTTAATGGCGTAACCGTTTACCGTCGCAAGTTACCAATGATGCCACCTGAATTTGTTAAGGACATGGCATTCCAACTTCGCAACTTGGAGAGCGACACTTTAGTTGTCTTAGGTAGTTTCTACGATAGCAAACCAATGTTGACTGTTGCAGCGTCAGATAACATGGTAAAAGAACACGGCATGAACGTTGGTAAACTCATTCGCGAAGCTGCCAAATTGATTCAAGGTGGTGGCGGTGGACAACCTCATTTCGCAACTGCCGGTGGAAAGAACACCGACGGTTTGGATGCTGCCATTGACAAATTCATTGAATTAGCAGAATTATAATTCCGTATTCATATAATAAGTATAAGAGAGTAGCTTCGCGGTTACTCTCTTTTTTGTTCTTTCATTTCTTTTCTTGAAGTTTAAAGCATACCTTTGCGCTATGTTGCGCACTCGCTTACTATACATCTTCGTCCTGATTACAGCCATTACCGGTTGCCATCAACACGCCACTGACTTGATTGGTTACATTGACACCCGAGTCGGAACAGCCCCTAACAGCCTTAAAAGTGCCGGCAAGTTCGGTAAGGGAAGCGAGGAGTTGGGACAGACATTACCGGCGGTTTTTGAGCCTAACGGTATGAACTTTTGGACTCCTCAGACACAAGATACGGAAGTTAAATGCAAAGCACCTTATTATTATCAAGACTCACTGTTTCAAGGTTTTCGCAACTCGCACTGGATTGTGGGTGGTTGCACACAGGACTACGGTTCTATGACCCTGTTCCCCGCTACAAACGTCAACCATTGTATGCCGGAACAAAGAGCCTGCCTCTTCAACCACACTGAAGAAACTGCCACACCTTCGTACTACGCTGTCCGCTTGCAAACCTCCGGCATCAAAGCCGAAATGACTGCACGGTCGCGGAGCGCCATATTTCGTTTGACCTATCCCTCTGATTCGGCGGCATACTTGATAGTCAATCCTAACAGCGACGAGGGCGAAGGTTACATAGAACTTGATACTCTACACAAAGAAATTCGAGGTTACAATCCGATACACCGCATCTACCAAGGCAAAGGGTTACCGGCCGGTCATAAAGGTTTTTTCGTTATCCGCTACACCGATGAATTGGAAACATTCGGCACCTATCGATACGATACCTTGTTTAACGGTCATACATCTATCGGCAATGCTCACGGCATCGGACTGTATGTCAAGTTCCGACGTTCCGACCTCAACAGTCCCATCATCATCAAAGCGGCAAGTTCATTTACCGGTATTGACGGCGCACGAAAGAATCTGGATGCAGAAATCCCTCATTTTGATTTTACTCAAACGCACGCCGAACTAACGGATATATGGAATCGTCACCTATCGAAGATGCAGGTTACAAGTCGTGACACCACCCTCCTCCGCAAGTTCTATGGCGCTTTTTATCGTGCCTCCTTTCTGCCTCGCACCATCAACGACGTAAATGGTTGCTATCCCACTTTTTCGTCAGGACAACCTATTGTCTGCACCACGAACGCCTCGAATCAATACGATGACTTTTCCATGTGGGACACATTCCGCGCATTACATCCTTTATTGAATATTATCTCTCCGCATAAGAACGGTGAAATGATGCAATCGCTTATTGATAAATATGAACAAGGCGGTTGGCTCCCCATCTTTCCCTGTTGGAACAGTTACACGGCTGCCATGATTGGCGACCATTGCACCGCTACCATCTGCGACGCTTATATAAAAGGTGTTCGGAATTTTGATATTCTCAAAGCGTATGAGGCAATGAGGAAGAACGCTTTTGAGACGCCCGACGATTACCACGATTACGCCAACGGCATGGGGCGACGCGCCCTAAATAGTTATCTTCATTTCGGCTATATCCCACTTGAGGATAGCGTCAAGGAGGCATACCACAAACAAGAACAGACGTCACGCACATTGGAATATGCTTACGACGACTTCGCTTTGGCTCAAGTGGCCAAAACCCTGAACCGACAAGATGACTATGAACAACTTTCCGAACGTTCACAGAACTACCGTCACGTCATCGACCCCCAAACAGGTTATGCCAACGGACGTTATGCCAACGGGACCTTTCACCAATCCAACAACCCGTTTATTAGAGAACCATATATCACCGAGGGCGCTCCCTGCCACTACACATGGTTTGTCCCTCACGACCCAAAAGGATTGATGCAAACAATGGGTGGCAAAGAAGTCTATACTAACAAACTTGATACGCTGTTTGAACAAAAACTTTACTGGCATGGTAATGAACCTTGCCATCATATCGCTTATATGTACGGTTACGTTGACGAGACGTGGAAAACACAAAAGTATGTCAGGGACATTTTGGACGCCGAATATGCAGACACCCCCGGTGGATTGTCAGGCAACGATGATGCCGGACAAATGTCGGCATGGTACATCTTCAGCAGTCTCGGTTTCTATCCGGTATGTCCGGCCGGCAATGAGTATATGATAGGTTGCCCCACCTTTGAGAAAGCCACCATCCGGTTGGAAAATGGAAAGACGTTCACCATCATCACAAAAGATGCCGACTCTGAACATCGCTACATTCAGTCGGCTAAGCTCAACGGGGAAACTTACAATAAAAACTACATTACACATGAGGACATTATGCGTGGCGGAACGATGACTTTCGAAATGGGCACAGAGCCCAACAAGTCATGGGGCAGATACGACCAATAGTCTGCATAACTCATTTCAATTATTACACCCTTGTTTTTGGCGCATCTTGATTAAAACTTTCACGGTAATAGCTATTCTTTTCTGCTTTTTTCGTTACTTTGTAACATTAAATCATTTATGCTATTACCATGAAACACCATGAATATCTTAAAGTGCTTGCTTTGTCCTTTCTTTTATCAAGTCAAGTCTTTGCTTTCGGACAAGTTCAAAGCAGAAACATCGTTGCTTATCAACCCATAGAAATACAATCACCCGTCGGCACTGTCCCCCGTTTGCCCCATCAAGTCAGAGTCACCTATTCGGACGGTTCCATTGCTCTCCGCCAAGTCAGGTGGGAAAATGCGGCCTTAGCCATAGAGCAAGAACAAGCAGACAGTCTATCGCATCCGGTCGGGAAGCATTACACCATAAAAGGATATATAACAGGCGATGAAACGACGGCAGCGGGCTACCCGGTTCAAGCAGATATCACGATTTGTGAAGGTACATACGCAACACCACATCATAAGCCAATCGCCGAGACGCTGCCCTTAGACAAAGTGACCATCAACGGCGACAACCGACTGACTTCTAACCGGGATATGGCGATACGGGAGATTCTAAGTTGGGACGTGTCACAACAACTTTACAATTATCGGGACACTTACGGATTGAGTACTGAAGGATACAAGAAATCGGACGGATGGGACTCTCCCACCACCAAGTTGAAAGGTCATGGTTCCGGGCATTATATGTCGGCGTTGGCATTTGCCTTTGCCTGTGCCACTGATAAAAAGCAAAAGGACGCGCTAAGAAACAACATCAAGCGTATGGTTGACGAGTTGAGACTGTGCCAAGAACGTACTTTCGTATGGAACGACTCCTTAGGACGCTATTGGGAGGCTCGCGACTTTGCACCCGAATCGCAACTAAGGGACATGAAAGGTACATGGGAAGCCTTTGACAGTCATAAGAAAGAATGGGCAACGTATGGATACGGCTATTTGAATGCCATACCTGCCCATCATGCAGCACTCATCGAAATGTATAGAGGTTACAACAACGAGGCATGGGTGTGGGCTCCTTATTATGCCATCCACAAGCAGTTGGCGGGTTTGATTGACATCGCTACCTATATCGACGACGAGGCAACGGCACAGAAAGCCTACCTCATAGCAAAGGATATGGGACTGTGGATTTGGAACCGCCTGCATTACCGCACATTCGTAAAAGAGGACGGAACGAGAGAAGAACGACGCGCACAGCCCGGCAACCGTTATGAAATGTGGAACATGTATATTGCCGGCGAGGACGGCGGCACCGGAGAATCGTTGGCAAGACTTGCCGAAATGACCGATGACAAGGAGGAAAAATCACGTCTCATTGAAGCGTCAAACTATTTCGACAGTCCGGCATTCTATCAACCACTGTCTAAGAACATCGACGACATCCGCACCCGTCACGCCAATCAGCACATCCCGAAAATTACAAGTGCCTTACGCAGTTACCGGACCAACCGCCAACCTTATTATTATCACATCGCCCAAAACTTTTGGAACATGATACAGGGCAGATACAGCTACTCTACCGGTGGTGTAGGTAATGGGGAGATGTTCCGCCAACCTTACACACAAATTCTAAGCATGAACACCAACGTCAGCATGAACCATCGCCGTGAGTTATGCCCCAATCCGACACTCAACGAAACGTGTTGCGCATACAACCTTGCCAAACTGACGAAGGACCTGAACTGTTACACACCCGACAATGCCGAATACATGGATTACTACGAGCGGGTGCTATATAACCAAATCGTTGGTTCGCTCCACCCGACTCATTATATGACAACCTATCATTATGCTGTCGGACTTAACGCTTCAAAACCATGGGGCAACCGCACACCACAGGAAAGTTGTTGTGGCGGTACGGGTTCGGAAAGTCATGTCAAATACCAAGAGGCAGCCTATTTTGTTTCGGACGATTGCATTTGGATTGGACTTTACCTCCCATCAACCGCCCGGTGGGATAAGAAAGGAATCAGCATTGAGCAAGAATGTAGTTGGCCTGCCGAACATTCCACCATCCGTATCAAGGAGGGCAAAGGACGCTTTGCCATGAAACTTCGCATCCCGTATTGGGCCACTGAAGGGGTAAGTGTCACACTCAACGGCCAACCCGTCGCCTCCGACTATACGCCCTGCTCATACGTCTGCATCCCCAAACGGAAATGGAAAGAGGGGGACGTCGTGGAGATACACCTGCCTTTCACCAAACACATCAATTACGGTCCCGACAAGATGACAACCGCAGCCACCGCTCCCGGAGAGACCAATACGCCCTTCTCACCGATGTGGGTAGGAACTTTGATGTATGGTCCTTTGGCAATGACCGCCACGGGTATTGACAATTGGGATGCCGCCACATTGAACTTAGACAGCCGCTTGACGTGCGTACAAGCCAATGGCGCGAGCAAGGGGAATGGCAAGGATGGTAATGTTTACTCACTGACGGTCAATAACATGAACTTCTATCCCGATTACACTATGGACCGCAACGGGACACATTACTTCCGCTTGTCAACTTCCGACAAACAGGACAAGCGCCGACCCGACTCATTAAATACACCAATTGACAAGAGCGCACTGCAAGGACTTATAAAAATAGTGGAAGAGCGCAAAAAAGCACAAGAGGCATGGCATGCACTCGAAGTCAAAGTCCCCGACCACGCGCCATGGGCGCCGCATGCCTATTCGCGACTGATGGAACAATACCGACAAGCCTTACTAATCATGGAGCGTACTGCCATGACACAAAGTGAAATCGATGCCATGAGCGGTTCTCTCAATGCCGCCATCAACACTATGCGACCGGGAAATCTGCCGGAGTTGGAGGACTTGAACGCACTGATTCCATTGCTTGAAGCGGCCAAACAAGCACCGAAAACGACACAACTCACCGAAGCCATCGACTATGCCGAAATGGTGGTGGAATACGTGAGCGACGGCAGTGGCACGAAAGACATGATAGACAAGGCCGTCAAACAACTTAATCACCAATTAAAAACCTTTTAAGACCTGTTTAAGGAGCCTTTAAGGCCTCATAAACTCAATCCCACAAAAGCGCAGTTTTAATTTTCTGCGCTTTTCTTTTTGTCGTGATGCAAATGCTTCACACGTGTGATGCAATTGCTTCACGTGTGTGACGCAAATGCTACACGCGCGTGCATCCATGGATGCACGACAAAAACATACTGACATGAGAATAAAAACAAACGTACAAAAAACTGAGAATTAAGGTAAAACCTGATGGGTCGGCCAGTTCACGAGATACAATGTTTCAGTGGCACGAGTAAAGGCGGTGTATAACCAACGGAAATAATCCGGTGTGAGCATCTCCTCCGTCATATATCCTTGGTCCACAAACACCCGTTGCCACTGCCCACCCTGCGCTTTGTGGCAGGTGACGGCATAGGCATATTTTATCTGTACGGCATTGAGATATGGGTCCGACTTCATTTTCTGCAGTCGTTCCCTGCGCACGGTAATATCGGAATAGTCCTCTTCCACTGCAAAAAACAACGCATCCGCCTGTTCTTTTGTCAAAGCCGGCGCTTCACTTTGCAGCGTGTCGAGCAGCACTGTGGCCTCCATCTCAAAATCATCATAATCGGGGAAACGCAACAAGACATCGGCAAACCGAAAATGATACAGTTCTCGCTCGCGCCGCACCCGTCTGACCACTGCCACATCGCCATTGGCAAGGAAATCAAAATTCTCTGCCTTGCCTCGCTCTGCCCAATAGTAATTATTTTTCGCTATCAACAATTGGTCACCCGATGACAATTCTTCCTCTCTGCCGAGAATACGATTGCGAATACCGTTGTTATAAATATTGGCGCGCTTATTGGACCGTGTAACCACTATTGTTTGGTCCAATCCGCATTTTGAATAAGACTCTTCCAGAAGTTCTATCAACTCGTCGCCGGGCACTCGCCGCACGTCGGCAAATCCGGTAAGTCTTATCTGTGGCAAACCGTCACAGGCATCGGAAACTATCAGATGACGCAACTCAGTGGCGTTCCACAAAATGCCGCTCTCATTATGTTGACGCACCACCTGTGTCAGCTCGCCTTTCCACACATGAAGTCCGTAACTTTTTAAGTTCTCCACCGACATGGCCGGACTGAGTTCTTCGCCTACGGGCGGCAACTGTGCCGAGTCGCCCACCAACATCATCCTGCATCCCTCGCCCGAATATACGAACTGTATCAAATCGTCCAACAAACAACCGGTTCCAAAAGCCCCACCGTTGCCTGCCACTCCGGAAATCATCGAAGCCTCATCGACAATGAACAGGGTGTTTTTTAATAAATTGACATTACGACAATAATTGTCCACCTCGTTTGAAAACACCTTTTGGCGGTAAATCCTTTTATGTATCGTGAAAGCGGGATGCCCGGAATGTAACGAGAATACTTTGGCTGCTCGTCCGGTGGGCGCCATCAGTACAACTTTCTGCTTCAGTTCCACCAATGTTTTGACCAAAGCGCCCAAAACGGAAGTCTTACCGGTTCCCGCATAACCTTTCAACAAACAAACGCCCTCACTGTCGCGTGAGAGTAAAAAATCTACCATCATAGAGACAACACTTCGCTGCCCTTCCGTGAAATGGAAAGAACATTTACACTCAATTAGTCGCTCTAATTCCTTATTTATCATAAAACCGAGATAAAAAGTTTGTTGAAATGTCGGATATTAAATTTATTTATCTTACTTTTGCGATGCGAATGTAACAAATAAAAATTATAAAGTATCATGAAAAAAGCAACAAATGTAACTTTAACCTTGTGTGCAGCGGTTTTGCTTTATCTATGCTACGCCAGCATCATGCAACCCATTAAGTTCAACGAAGAAAGAACGGTACGCGAAGCTGCAGTAAAAGCACGTTTGCTCCAAATCAAAAATGCTGAAGAGCAATATCGTATGCAACATCACGGAGAGTTCTGCGACTCTTTCCACGTTTTGATTAACTTTATCAAGACTGCACGTATTCCTAACGTAACCAAAATCGGTGAGTTGACCGAAGAACAAATGACTAAGGGATTGACCGAAGCCAAAGCCGCAGAAATCGTTAATAGCGGTGATGCGAAAGCTATTGCAGAAAACAAGCTTGAAGGTTTCCGTCGTGACACTACATGGACTCCTATGGCTGAAACCATCCTTGGCGAGAACGGCAATGCCGATTCAATTGAATACGTACCTTACGGAGAAGGCGAGAAGTTTGAATTGGAAAAAACCATACACGTTGGACGTTCAGGTGTAACACAAAACGTTATGGAGTGTCGCGCATCATACTACTCATACTTGAAGGGTATGAACGAGCGTGAGATTTACAACCTTACCGATGCTGCTGAGAAATCAGGACGCTATCCCGGTTTGAAAATCGGTGACCTCTTGACTCCGAACAACAATGCAGGCAACTGGGAATAAACATAAGCAACCATATTATCTATCCATCCGCTTGCATGCGGATGGATTTTCTTTTTTCAGTTACAATCTTGAAGGCGTAGAGACTGTAGCTGTAGAAACCTATTCCTACAAAGCGGACGAACGCCCGGAAGAGACGCTGGAGAACGCCTTGACCAACTCTTCGTTAATCAAGTCCGACCGCTATGAAATGGCATACGGCATTGTTCATGGTCCCGCCATACAGGTCCCCTTGGAACAATTCCGAAAAGATGATGCTGCCAACCTACTCAGATTGACATTCAGAAATTCTCAAATCGGAAAGATTTACTACAACATCCTTCCACACTTAGAGATAGCGCAAGTTTTCACCATAGCGCAGAATTTGGAAGAAACACTAAAAAGGCATCTGCCCAACATCCGCTTGTACCATAGCCAGACCATGATTCTTGAGAAAATGAGCGGCTTCGGAGACACAGACGAGCACCAATTGTTCGTGTACTTCCAAGAAAAAGAACTATTCATATTCGGCTATACAGACCAACACTTACGTTATGCCAACACATTCCCCATCGAGACACCGGAAAACACGTTGTACTATATCCTTTCCGTTTGCAAGGAGTTAGGCATCAATGATAGCGAAGGTGAGTGTTTCCTAATCGGAGAGCATGAGAGCAAATCAAACATTGCCGAGACGCTTAACAAATACATACATAAGGTTAAGAATGCGACGTCCGTCAACATATTCAGGAGTTCGGCTTTGGCACGCAACAAGCGAGTTCCGTTTGACATCTTGGCTTTGTTCGCCAATTTATAATCATATAATAAATAGTAAGGCATGAGAGTCATTACCGGAAAATACAAAGGCAGGCATTTTGATGTGCCCCGCAGTTTTAAGGCACGTCCTACTACGGATTTCGCCAAAGAAAACCTTTTCAACGTATTAAACGGTTATATTGATTTTGATGAAGAACCTGTAGCCCTCGACCTCTTCGCCGGAACGGGTAGCATTACGTTGGAGTTGCTGTCAAGGGGATGTAGTAAAGTTGTTTCAGTAGAAAAGGACTCACAACACTTCAGCTTTATCGTGCAGGTGTTGAACTACTTGAAAGACAAATCTTGTTTCCCAATAAGAACGGATGTGTTCCGCTATATTGAAAGGTGTCACGAACAGTTCGATTTCATCTTTGCCGACCCTCCATACGCACTGCCTAATTTGGAAGAACTGCCGGAACTCATTCTGAACAAAGGCATACTGAAAGCTGACGGACTCTTTGTCCTGGAACACGGCAAAAGCAATGACTTTACCGGGCATCCCCTCTTCATTGAGCAACGCACTTATGGTAGCGTAAACTTCTCTTTTTTTAGAGCAAAGGAGACAACAAGCGAACAGTAGATTCTGCTATCCTGCGGAAGATAGAACGACTTTCCCAAGTCTCAAGGTTCAGCATCTTGCACTCTTTTTGGTCTTCCAAGAAAGCCTCTTTCATTTGTAATGCCGTATCTGCATCATATACAAAAGCATTGACCTCAAAATTACGCTCAAAGCTTCTGAAATCGATATTGGTTGAACCACATGAACTCACATCATCGTCACACACCATCGTTTTAGCATGCAAGAAACCTTTCCTATACAAATAGACACGAACTCCGGCACGCATCACGTCATGCAAGAAAGAGCGTGACGCCCACGTCAAAAAACGTTTGTCACAATATTCGGGGAGCATCAAACGGACATCTACTCCTGATAAAGCTGCCGTCTGCATGGCAAACAACATCCGCTCCGTCGGCATGAAATAAGGCGTTTGTAAATAACAATACTTTTTGGCTCGCAAAACAGTTAAAATCAGTCCTTGCATGATGTCAGGCCATGGCGCCGTTGGGATTGATGTTACAATCTGCACTAAAGCATTTTTACTGATTCCTCTCTCACTATCTTCCTCAACAATTCTTTCAACTTCACTCTCTACAGGATAATACACATCCTCTACGATGGTCTGACCGGCTGCTACATTCCAATCGGACAGGAACGCACGTTGCAATCCCGCCACTGCATTGCCAACAACCCTCATGTGAGTATCTCGCCATGCCACTTGCTGATTGCCTTTTGTCGGATAGACATATCTGTTGGCCAAATTCATACCTCCGACATATCCGACAACTCCGTCTATAACAACTATTTTACGATGATTTCTAAAATCCACCTTACTGGTCAGTTTAGGGAAACGAACCGGAAGGAAAGATGCCACCTGCACTCCACCCTTTTTCAGTTTCTCAAAAAAAGACTTATGAACGTTCCAACAACCAACGTCGTCGTATATCAACCGAACACTCACGCCCTCGGCAACTTTGGCTAACAAAGCATCGCACACCGCGCCACCCACTAAGTCGTCCTCTATGATATAAAACTCTATGTGGATGTGATGACGTGCAGCAGCAATATCTCTCAACAAATTGTCGAGCATCTCGCGACCGGATAAAAACAGCCCTATTTTATTGTCCGCATAAGGGAAGGCACCACTCTGACGACGAAACAAACGTATTAACGACTCGTACGCCTCCGGCATTTCTGGGAATCCACCTTGATAGAACCTCACCGCCGAACGTCGTGCCAACTGAAGCGCACATGCACGACTTACAAAATGCTCACGCTTTCTGTTCCTCCCGAAAAAGAAATAAATGATTAGCCCGAAGACCGGCAAAAAGAAAAGCACCATGAGCCATGCCACAGTTTTCACCGGCTGACGATTCTCCAGAATCACCACCAACATCTGCGTGAAAACTATAAATAAATATCCCGCAGCCAACATACTATAGAAAACCACATCCGCCACGTTCTGATTATTAGGACGTAACAAACATAGTAAAAAGATTTCAATTATATCCGCTTTTTTAGAATGTTTAAGACAAAAGAATCCCCTACGCCCAAAAAAGCATAGGGGATTACACCTTATATTATATAGTAGTTTGGTTTTGTGCCACTAACGAGGTCCGCCGAAACCGCCTCCGCGACCACCGGGTCCACCACCATGGCCACCGAAGCCACCGCCAAAGCCACCCATACCGCGCATTTCGGCACGCGCCTCTTTGCTTCCTAAAAGGTTCAGCTTATAAATAAAATGCACCATCACATAACTATTGATTGCATTGGTCCATGAGTCCGAACGCTGTGTTGCGGAAATTGAACGACTGATGTTGCTCTTCTCTCTAAGAATATCATACCATTGTATAGAAACCGTAGCGGCATTGTCCCTCAAGAAGCTTTGTGATAACTGAGCGTTCCAAATCAACTCGTCTGTGTTCATGCTCGCATCGTCATATCCACGACGGCTGTTCTGACCGATGTCAGTAGATAAACTCATGTTCCACGGCATATTTACAGTAAAGTTACCACCGTATGAGAAGTTATAGGTATCTAAATTCGCATTTTCCTGCATGGCATTGCGGGCATGCTGATAATTGATGTTTCCGTTGACTCCTATATCAAACATATCGTTACGGAAGTTCAGCGTCAGACGTTCTCCGATATTCTGCGATTTGGTGGTGGCTTTCTCACTGAACTTCAAAATGTCATTGGAGGTTATTTCAGTCTTTCCGACATTGGCGGTCGAACTGATATAACCAACTGCGTTCGTGAAACTATAGTTGGTAAAGGTAGAGAAGTTGAAATATTTTTTCTCGCCCAATGCCGTATTGAACATGATGCCCGTTCTTGCATCCCAATTGCCGTTAATATTCATCGGCATCGTGGTACGCTTACCGGAAGCCTCATCGTATAGAACTGCCGTACTGATACTGTTGTTCGTCATGTTGGCATTGGCATAAACCATCCAACCACGTTGCAGCTCCGGCAAATAATCATTATAGAACAAATTGAAACTATTGGTCCACGATGGTTTAAGTCCCGGATTTCCTTTTGACACGTTCAATGGGTCGGAGTCGTCGGTAACGTCCAACAAGTTGGTCATAGACGGTTGCGATGAACGACCGTTATAACGCACTCTCAACTGACTTGTTTCCGACATTTTGTAACGGAAATCAATACGGGGCGCCCAATTCAGCACATTACGGACAACGGTCGTATCAAGAAGAGTTCCTTTCGTATAATCCATAAAAGTTTTCTGAGGTTGAACGGACACACCGGCATTCAACCGAATACCATTCTTATTATAACGGAACATAACGTTTGCGTCTTGGTTGTGTTCCTTATAAGTGGCGTATTGACTGTTCTCCATATTCTTTGTAATCTCTTTCCAATCTGCGATATCAGTAGGGATATACTCCAATGGATAGTCAATCAGATTCTTCAAGTCCTCAAGAGCAATATAACCTTTCGATACCAAGCTATCCAATGAATACATGGAGCGGTCAGAATCTGAGAAACGATATTGATACTTATAACTGAATTGCAAATGAGCGCCCTCAAACAACGGTTCGCTATAACTCAAATCGGCACTCACATTGTAATTCTTCGAAGGATTTGTGTTATATTGGCGCATATATGTATTCCTGTGCTTACCTGTTTTGGGATCGGTTTGCAAATAGTAGTTCACGTCTGATATATTGAACGATTCATTCTCTGAGTCGGAATAAGAACCTTGCAATCTCAACGTCAAATTTCTGCCCTTACTGTTCAACCGGCGATTAGCCATTAAGAAACCATTGAGCGAGTAGTTCCGCCCGTCACTGTGACTTCGTCTGTAATTATCATTTACCACTGTGCCTTCTTCAATATAAGCACGGTACTCTTCCAACGGATTCGCCATCTTCAGATAGGGATCTTCGTTAAATGTCACTGAGTTGCTCAGACCATTGCTATAATTCTGTGAATAAGAGAAGTTCGGTCGGAACATGATGTTTGTCATTGAGTCAATGGCCCATTCCAATCGGAAGTTTGCATTGACATTCGTATTACCGGAACGGGTATCGTTAAAGCTATTGGAGAACGAGCTATTTGAACCGGTCGTTAAGAAAGTCTCCGAGTTGGTTTTTCTGATGGCATCGGTTCCTGAATGGTTGTATCTCACATTTCCTCCCAACTTCAAACGGCCGGCCTCTCGGTCCTTCTTTCCGTTTTCCCATGAGAAGTTCAAACCTGCCATTTTACTGGCTACCAGTCCTCCGCCACCTCTTCCCCATCCGCGGAAGCCACCTCCGGGAAAACCTTGGTCGTTTACATTGTTCGCCGAACCAATGGCTGACAATTGCAATTTATCCGTAAAACGGTTAATCATCATTTTGCCGGTATAACGTTCCTCTGTTCCATAACCCACATCAACGTTACCCAACCATCCTTGCTTCATTTCTTTCTTGACAGACAAATCCAATACGGTTTCTTCCTCTCCGTCATCAATACCTGTGGTACGTGTATAATCACTCTGTCTGTCATACGCCTTAATTCTTTCAATCATGCTTGTCGGCAAGTTCTTCATGGCCATCTTCTTGTCATTATCAAAAAACTCTTTACCATCGACCATGATTTTCTTGACTTCCTTACCATTGATTTTAATGGTTCCGTCCTCTTCCACCTCTGCACCGGGAAGTTTCTTAACAAGTTCTTCCAATGCTGAGCCTTCCGGTACGCGATAAGCACCGGCATTATAGACAAATGTGTCGGCTTTCATTTCCACTTGCGAGAGGCGTGCCGTAACTTCAGCTGCTTTCAGCACCACATCGTTCGTCTGCAACTTAATCGTCCCCAAAGACAAATTCTTTTGAGACTTTTCCAACACCAACTCCTTAAAATAGGGTTTAAAGCCCACGTAGGTTATCCTGAACAGATACTTTCCGGCTTTCACACCCGGCAAAGAGAATGTTCCGTCCATCTTAGAGCTGGCACCGGTCACCATCGCACTATCTGCATCCAACAACACTACAGACGCTGAAAATACCGGTTCGTTTGTGTCTTCTTCCAAAATAGTTCCACTGACTGTTACCTTCTGTCCCCAAACACTCGTGGCTACCACGCACAACATTGACACAAAAAAACTTCTTAAGTTCATTACAAATATCTTATTGATGAATTATTAAACGTATGATTGTAGGACGTTATATTCATGCAATGGTTTAATGCCAACCGCAAATTTTAACAAAAATAAATGTATTTAGTACACTATTGCACGAAAGGCGTCCGCCACCCACAATAAAAAAGCGAAAAACAAGTGATTTATTCATGAGAAAAACTATCTTTGCACTTAGAAGTATTTTATTTAGAACATGCGAAAACAAGACATCATCATATCAAACGATTTAGAAGCAAGTTTATGCCATGCCATTGAGCAGTGTTCGCATGACAAACTTTTCGTCTTGACAGACCATACGACCAATGAAAAATGCCGTCCGCTCATTGCCGACTTTGATTGTTTAAAAGGAGCTGAATACATCAGTATCCCGGCAACCGACGAGCATAAGACTTTAGAATCGTTATCGTACGTTTGGTCTTACCTGAGCCAAAATGGGGGTAGTCGCCATTCGTTGTTGATTAACTTGGGCGGTGGAATGGTTACCGACCTCGGCGGTTTTGCGGCATCCACATTCAAGCGTGGCATCAATTATATCAACATTCCAACGACATTATTGGCAATGGTCGATGCTGCTGTCGGGGGAAAGACAGGCATCAACTTCAACGGATTAAAAAACGAAATCGGTGTTTTCTCACCGGCTCATTCCGTACTTCTCAACACAACATTCTTAAAGACATTAGACACTGCCAATCTCTGTTCAGGCTATGCAGAGATGTTAAAGCATGGACTTATCAGCACTGAAACGCATTGGGCCGAGCTCGTCAACTTTGATTTAACGAACATTGATTATGCCGCCTTGCAACAACTTGTTGCGAAAAGCGTTTCCATAAAAGAAGGTATCGTACAAACCGACCCGTATGAACAAGGCATACGGAAAGCCTTGAACTTAGGGCATACCGTAGGTCACGCTTTCGAAAGTCTCGCATTGGCTGAGAATCGGACTGTATTACATGGGTATGCAGTGGCATGGGGATTGATTTGCGAATTATATTTGAGTTTCATTAAAACCGGTTTCCCTAAAGACCGACTGCGCCAAACAATAGATTTCATAAAGAATAACTACGGCGTCTTTGCGTTCGACTGCAAAGTATATGAGCAATTGTACCAATTCATGACGCATGACAAGAAAAACACTTCCGGCATCATCAACTTTACGCTTATGGGAGATATAGGCGACATCAAAATCAACCAAAGCGCCACAAAAGAAGAAATATTCGAAATGCTGGACTTTTATCGAGAGACAACAGGATGCTAAACATTATAAACTTTAAATAACATGATTATGAAAAAAACATTGATTGCACTTGCGTTCCTAAGCGCATTCACTTGCGTTTCAGACGTATTGGCACAACGCCCCAAAACCGGCAACCCGGTTTTACCGGAGTTTCATGCAGACCCGGAAGTCCTTTATTCAAAGCAAACCAAGAAGTATTATATCTACTCAACGACTGACGGCACACCCGGATGGGGCGGTTATTATTTCACCGTGTTCAGTTCAAAGGACCTGACCGATTGGCGTCATGAGGGTATCATGTTGGATTTAGGTACAGACCAAGTCAAATGGTCCGACGGCAACGCATGGGCACCTTGCATTATTGAGAAAAAAATAGACGGCAAATACAAATACTTCTTCTACTTCAGTGGCAACACTCCAAAAGGGAAGGCTATCGGTGTAGCAACAGCCGATTACCCAACCGGTCCTTTCACAGATGCCGGACATCCTATCATCGATCACCGTCCAAAAGGACAACGCCACGGACAACAGATTGACGTAGATGTATTTGAAGACCCTGTTAGTGGCAAGTCATACCTATATTGGGGCAATGGTTACATGGCGGGCGCAGAGCTCAACGAGGACATGATGAGTATTAAACCCGAAACTGAGACCTTAATGACACCACAAGGTGGAACGCTCAAAGATTATGCTTTCCGCGAGGCGCCTTACGTGTTCTACCGCAAGGGATTATACTACTTCTTATGGAGTGTGGACGACACCGGTTCGCCCAACTATCATGTGGCATACGGAACATCTAAGTCGCCGCTTGGTCCTATTGAGGTAGCCAAAGAGCCAGTCATCCTCATTCAAAACCCGGAACTGGAGATTTACGGACCGGCACATAACTCCGTTCTGCAAATCCCCGGCAAAGACAAGTGGTACATGGTTTACCACCGCATCAACAAAAACTATATCCACCACCAACCGGGTGTTCACCGCGAAGTCTGCATCGACAAAATGGAATTCAATGAAGACGGCACTATCAAACCGGTTATTCCTACTCATGAGGGTGTGAAGCGAGTGAAGTAAACAAACTCAAACAGATATATGCAAAGGGGCGTGATTTTCATCATGCCTCTTTGTTTTGTTTTACGTTTTACCTATATTTGCATTGACTTAGCCTGCCCGGAGGGGCGGGCGCTGGTTAAAAACATCGATGGACTATGCCCGAAAGGGCATGAAAGGACGTTTTCAAAACGTTATCTTCAAGTCATCAAACTTCGCAACTTTGATTCTATCTGAAGATATCGCAACGAAGCGTCCGCGTTGGGTGTATTATATCCGTATGTCATCATACTTAAGGTTGGTGCATATTTCCTATAATACGCAATGGCGTGGGCTGGCTAAGTTGCTTATCTTGATAGAAGGGCAATGCGAAGGCCTGATGACTAAGATAGGCGGCGAAAGTTTCTCCCACGTCTTTTTTGTTCCACACCTTATTATATTATAACCGCTGACGCAGGGAGAAGTGGTAAGCACTAAAACTTATGAAGCGTATGAAAAGCAATTACTTATTTTTTTGGTTCGCAGTGCTGCTCTTACTGTTTTCACCAGCACGCAGCTATGCCGAAGTGTATAGCGGTTCTTGTGGTGAGAGTGTGAATTGGTCTTTGGACACCCAAACAGGTTTGTTGGAGATTACGGGTAGTGGGGAGATGGAGGATTATGATTATTATGATGATACTCCATGGTATTTTTACTGGCCCTCAATCAATAAATGTACCATCGAGAACGGTGTGACAAGCATTGGAGACTGGGCGTTCTCACTTTGCGGCGGACTGGCAAGTATCACCATCCCCAACAGTGTGACAAGCATTGGAGAGTATGCGTTCTATGGTTGCACCGGACTGGCAAGTATCACCATCCCCAACAGCGTGACAAGCATTGGACACTCTGCGTTCTTAGGTTGCACCGGACTGACAAGTATCACCATCCCGGAAAGTGTGACTAGCATTGGAAGCGATGCGTTCGGAGCTTGCACCGGACTGACAAGTGTCACCATCCCGGAAAGTGTGACAAGCATTGGAGAGTATGCGTTCTATGGTTGCACCGGACTGACCAACATCACCATCCCGGAAAGTGTGACAAGCATTGGAGAGCAAGCGTTCCATAATTGCAGAGGACTGACCAGCATCACCATCCCCAACAGTGTGACAAGCATAGGTCGCGCTGCGTTCAGGGATTGTACCGGACTGACAAGTATCACCATCCCGGAAAGTGTGACTAGTATTGGGAGTTCTGCGTTCTCCGGTTGCACCGGACTGACAAGTATCACCATACCGGAAGGTGTGACAAGCATTAGATTTCTTGCGTTCTATTGTTGCACCGGACTGACAAATATCACCATCCCGGAAAGTGTGACAAGCATTGGAGACGAGGCATTGGCTGGTTGCACCAATATCAAAACCATCTACTGTCGTTCACAAGAGCCACCGGTTTGTGGCAATTCAGCACTAGACGGTATTGACACTTGGGACTGCACGCTATTCGTCCCCGAAGGAGCAGAGGCACTTTACAAAGCAGCCGAGCAATGGAAAGAGTTCTTCTTCATTGAGGAAATCACAGGCATTGACACACCGAGAGCCGACGACGGCAAGGATACCACCTACGACATCTACGACATGAGCGGTCGCACGGTGCGCAAGGCAGCGACTACAACCGACGGATTAAAAGCCGGACTGTATATCATCAACGGTCGTAAAGTGTTGGTAGAATAATAGCAGACCATACATAAAACAAAAAAGGAGGCAAAAGCCTCCTTTTTTTGTCGGGATGACTGGATTCGAACCAGCGACCACACGCCCCCAGACCGTCATTATTATAATGATTAAAGTCTTGATTTACAAAACAAGCTAATAGACTCTTATCTCTCGATTTTCACTATGGTTTGCACCCGTGCAAAAGACAAATGATACATGATTTACCACGGCATCAACAGGAACAAGAACAACATCCACCATCATCCGGGCATACACCGCGATTATGTATTGACAAGATGGAGTTCAATGAAGACGGTACTATCAAACCGGTTATTCCTACTCGTGAGGGTGTGAAGCGAGTGAAGTAATAGGAATGATTCTTATTTATATAGAGAGGCATGATTTTTCATCATGTATCTTTTCTTTGTATGATCTTTTCTTTATATTTGCAAATGAGGTAATAATAAAAAATACATTAAAAAATGAATAAGAAATTCTTTTTAAAAATGCTTGCCGTATCGTTCTGCATTTGCATTAGCACTCATAGCTATGCAAAGGTTTATAGCGGAAGTTGCGGAGAGAATGTGAATTGGTCTTTGGACACTGAAACCGGATTGTTAAGGATTACGGGAAGTGGGGAGATGGAACGTTTCGATATAGATGATCCTACATATGGTTTCCCTTATTGGTTTCATTCTGGTAAAAAATGTATTATCGGAAACGGCGTGACGAGCATAGGAAACAATGCGTTTAGTGGTTGCTACGGACTGACCAATATTTCCATTCCGGATAACGTAACGAGCATAGGAAACTATGCGTTTGTTGGTTGCTACGGACTGACCAATATTTCCATTTCTGATAGCGTAACGAGCATAGGAAACAATGCGTTTTCGGACTGCTCCGGACTGACCAATATCACCATTCCAGAAAGCGTAACGAGCATAGGAGGAGGTGCGTTCGACGGTTGCTCCGGGCTGACCAATATCACCATTCCAGAAAGCGTAACGAGCATAGGAAACAATGCGTTCGACGGTTGCTCCGGGCTGACCGACATCACATGGAATGCTATCTCTTGTAGTGTTGAATATGAATTAGTCCTTAAAAATAATAATATTACTTCTTTTACTTTTGGAGATAAAGTACAGAGTATTCCAAGCTACGTTTGTGCTCAAATGAGTAATCTTACCAATATCATCATCCCGGAAAGCGTAACAAGCATAGGAAACTTTGCGTTTTCGGGCTGCTCCGGACTGACCAAGATCACCATTCCGAAAAACGTTACAAGCATTGGACGCGGTGCGTTTTCGGACTGCTCCGGACTGACCAAGATTACATGGAATGCTATTTCTTGTAGTATTGACCTATACAGTAAAATATTCACGGGAAGTAGTACAGATAATATCACGTCCTTTATTTTTGGCGACAAGGTACAGATTATTCCACATGACATCTGTTATCAAATGAGTAGTCTTACCAACATCACCATTCCTAACAGCGTAACAAGCATTGGATACAATGCGTTCTATGGTTGCTCCGGGCTAACCAATATCACCATTCCGGAAAGCGTAACAAGCATTGGAGACGGTGCTTTCGAGGACTGCTCCGGATTGACCAATATCACATGGAATGCTGTTTCTTGTAGTTATAGTAGTCCTAGTACATTCCAAGGTAGTACAGGTAATATTTCTTCTTTTACTTTTGGAGATAAGGTACAGATTATTCCGGAAAACATCTGTTATCAAATGAGTAGTCTTACCAACATCACCATTCCCAACAGCGTAACGAAAATAGGAGCCAATGCGTTCTGTGGTTGCGATAGCTTGACCAATGTCTCCATTTCTAACGGCGTAACGAAAATAGCGTCCTCTGCGTTCAAAGATTGCTCGGGACTGACCAACATTACCATTCCTAACAGCGTGACGGAAATTGGATACGGGGCGTTCGAGGGTTGCTCGGGACTTAACACCATTACGATGGAGTCAAATGTTCCTCCAACTATATATGAATATTATTTTACAGCCGAACAGTTCGAAAACATTGTTGTAAGAGTTCCACAAGGCTATCTTTGCAACTATCAAAATGCAGAAGGTTGGAAATCATTCCATAAATTTGAAGAATATAACCTCACTGATATTCGTCCTGTCATTTCAGGCAACAAAGACAACAATTCGGAGACCATTTATAATCTACATGGTATAAGGATGAAATCGACAGACCGCTTACCTGCGGGACTGTATATCATCAACGGCAAGAAAGTGTTGGTAGAACAATAGCAGACCATACATAAAACAAAAAAGGAGGCAAGCCTCCTTTTTTTGTCGGGATGACTGGATTCGAACCAGCGACCACACGCCCCCCAGACGCGTACTCTAACCGGACTGAGCTACATCCCGTTTGCGGGTGCAAAAGTAGAAATTGTTTTTGAATTATCCAAATAAATTCCTACTTTTGTGCGGACGTAACACCTATATATAATAAGGTATGCAGATTAAACTTGTAGCTCCAAAACAACTGAGAAACGAAATCATACTGCCGGCAAGCAAAAGCATCAGTAATCGTGTACTCATAATCAACGCTTTGGCACATTCCGACAAGTGGCCACTGAACGTCTCCGATTGTGACGACACACGTGTTATGGTGAAAGCCCTGACCGAACAGACGAAACTTGTTGACATTATGGCAGCAGGCACAGCGATGCGCTTTCTGACTGCGTACTTTTCCGCGACTGAAGGTCAAAGGACTTTAACCGGAACGGAGAGAATGAAACAACGTCCTATCGGTATTCTCGTTAATGCCCTCAAGGAAATAGGTGCCCGTATTGACTATACAGAAAAAGACGGATTCCCTCCTCTACGTATCTCCGGGACACAACTTTCGGGTGGTAAACTTGTATTGCCGGGGAACATCAGTTCGCAATATATCTCTGCCCTGTTGATGATAGCTCCAACTTTAGAAAAAGGATTGAAACTGGAACTCACCGGCGAAATCATATCACGCCCCTACATCAACCTAACGCTACATATCATGCAAGAATTTGGGGCAAGAGTTTCATGGGCAGACGAAAGGCACGTTTGCGTATTGCCTCAACCCTATCAACCCAAAACCTATTACATTGAAAACGATTGGAGCGCGGCTTCTTATTGGTATCAGATGCTCTCATTGTCCGATGACAACGCGGGCTGCATCAAGTTGCCCGGACTATTTTCCAATAGTGCTCAAGGCGACTCAGCCGTAAAAGAACTCTTTGAGAATTTGGGCGTTCACACGTCTTTCGTTTGTGATGAGGACGGTATGGAATGTGCGGTACTGACCAAGCAAAAAGTCAAGGTGTCAAAAATGGAATACAACTTCATCAACCAACCGGATTTGGCACAAACCTTTGCCGTTACCTATTGTATGCTGAACATCCCGTTCCATTTCTATGGTTTACAGAGCCTCAAAATCAAAGAGACCGACCGCATCTACGCCTTGATAAAGGAATTAGGAAAGTTAGGATTCGTTATTCAGGAAACCAATGACTCAGAACTTTTCTGGGACGGCAGTCGTATGCCAATACAAGAAAATGCGTCCATCGATACTTATGAAGACCATCGCATGGCCATGGCTTTCGCCCCTTGTTGCCTGAAGATGCCGGAGATTCGTATCAATCATCCTCACGTTGTCAGTAAGTCATACCCCTCATATTGGGAACATTTAAGTCATATAGGTTTTAATATAACAGAATGCTCATAGCAGTTTATACTATATCCGCCCTTTTCATCGCTGCCATCATTGCTTTAATAGCCGGCTATGTGAGAAACCGCTCGTTACGCAAACAGTTGGAACGAGGTGAGATAGATGCGTTGCCGACAGTCGTCCAACCCGACCAAGAATGTTGCGGACAGCATGAGGTCTGCGAGAAAGACAGTTTGTTATCTGCCGTCAGCAAGCAAATAGAATACTACAACGATGAAGAATTGGACCGTTTCAAAGGTTTAAGTAATGCCGTCTATAGCGAAAGCGAAGTGGAAGAATTTAGAGAAATACTCTATACCATGAGGAACGACGAAGTGGCAGGATGGGTCAGGAGTCTGCAACTGCGCGATATTACAATCCCCGACGAAATTAAAGACGAAGTGTTCCTAATTATAGGAGAAAGGAGATTTGAACATTCATGACCGAACTATTATCATACACATTCATCCGCCACGCAATAATCGGGAGTCTTTTAGCAAGCATTTTGTGCGGATTCATCGGAACTTATATTGTCAGCAAACGATTGGTTTTTATTAGTGGAGGCATTACCCATGCATCGTTTGGTGGCATCGGCATCGGACTGTTCTTGGGATTACCCCCTATGATTTCTGCTGCCATTTTCTCAGTCCTATCAGCCTTCGGCATACAATGGTTCAGTCGCCGACAGAATATGCGTGAGGACTCCGCCATTGCTATTTTTTGGACGTTGGGCATGAGCATTGGTATTATTTGCAGTTACCTGACACCCGGCTTTACCCCTGATTTATCTTCATTCCTTTTTGGCAACATCCTTAACATTACCGGCAACGACCTTTATTTCCTTTCTGTCCTCACGCTGATCACAGGTCTTACGTTCATATTCTTCATGCGCATCATTATGTACGTTGCCTTTGACAGTGAGTTTGCACGCTCGCAAGGAATACAGGTAAAATGGATTGAATACGCCATGATGGCATTGATTGCGCTGACGATAGTAGCTTGTTTGCGCATGGTCGGGATTGTCTTGGCCATCTCACTGCTCACTATTCCGCAAGTGACAGCCAATATTTTCACAAATAGTTTCAGGAGTATTGCCTTATTTGCTATTCCTTTTGGATTCATCGGATGCGTAGGTGGACTTATTTTCGCCTATTATTACAACATTCCATCGGGCGCTGCCATCATTTTTATATCTATTTTGCTATATTTGGCATGTAAAGGCATATCAACATTATTTAAGAAGAGGAGAAGGCAATAAAAAGCGTATTTATTTGTTATCAAACTATCTACAATAAGTTTTGAGAAAGAGTATTTTATATAAGGTTACACTGTTCGCAATACTGATAATGGTGATTTCGGCTTGTTCCACAAAGAAGAACACGTCCGGAACTCGCTTTTACCATTCGCTGACAGCCAGATTCAATACTTATTTCAACGGACACGAAGCGTATAAAGAAGGAGTGAAGGCCCAACAAGATGGGCATAAAGACAATTACACCGAACTTTTGCCTATCAACAATGTCCGCGACAAAAAAACGGCAGCCATCGGTAAATCCAACTTTGAAACAGCCATCACAAAAAGTGAAAAGGCGATTAAGAAACACTCCATCAAAGCACGTCCCAAAACGAACGTCAATAAACGTAAGACAGCAAAAGAAAAAGCTTATTTGGCTCGCAAAGAGTTCAATCCATTCCTTAAACACGCTTGGCTATTGATGGGTAAAGCACAGTTCCAGCAGGGCAACTTTATTGAAGCGGCTTCTACATTCAATTATATTGCCAATCTATACGCAGGACAAGCAGATGTCGTGTCCGTGGCAAGAGCATATTTGGCGCGTTGCTACGTAGAATTGGAATGGCCCTATGACGCCGAAGACGTCCTTAACAAAATGGGGCGCGACAGCATCACTTCCCTAGGAGAGAGAGAGAGAAACGCTTCGTATGCCAACTATCTCATATTCGTGCAGCAATACAAAGAGGCTGTCCCCTACCTTAAAGAGACCATCAAAAAAGAGAAAAACAAGTTACAGAAAGCACGCTTAAACTTCTTATTAGGACAGTTATACCAAAAATTAGGGAACAAAGAAGAAGCATACAAGGCCTTGAAACGGGTTATTCGCGCCAATCCGCCGTACGAACTTTCCTTCAATGCACAGATTCTCCGCACAGAGGTTATGTCGGAAGGCAATCACAACAAGATGATTAAGAAGTTGAAACGCATGGCTCGCAACAAGAAGAACACCGATTATCAAGACCATATCTACTATGCCATCGGCAACATATATCTTTCAAATCGTGACACAACCCGTTGCATCGGCGCATACGAAGAAGGTGCAAAGAAAAGCACACAAAACGGAATCGCTAAAGCAATGGTATTGTTACGACTGGGCGAACTTTACTGGGAAAAGGAGAACTACATCGACGCACAGCGTTGCTATGCCGATTTGGTGGGTATCTTGAACAAAGAACATGATGCTTATAAAGAAGCTGAACGCCGTTCTAAAATCTTGACGGAGTTGGAGCCTCATCTGTCAACGATAAAGTTACAAGATAGTTTGCAATGGTTGGCAAAACTTCCTGAGAAGGAAAGAAATGAGGCCATCGACCGCGTCATTGAGGCTTTGAAGAAGAAAGAGAAAGAGGAAGCGCGCAAGGAAATGGAAAACCAAATGGCGCAAAACATGAACAAGAACAACGGTAAGACACCCGTTGCGCCAACCGGAAACAGAGGTGGTACCGCAGGAAACAGAGGACAAAGTGGTACGTGGTATTTCTATAACCCATCAGTCGTAGCACAAGGCAAGCGTCAATTCGCACGCATTTGGGGAAAACGTCCATTGGAGGACAATTGGCGAAGGAGCAATAAGACCGATAACAGCCAAAATGAATTTGGCGAATACAATTACGACGAAAATGACAGTTTGCAAACGGCATTATCCGATAGTTTGCTCTTGGCAGATAGTATCGCTACCGCTCAACAAAAGTTGGCAGACTCATTGGCCAACGACCCACATCAAAGAGAATATTACCTACAACAAATTCCTTTTACGGAAGAACAACTGCAAGAATCTAACGATATACTCAAAGAAGGTTTGTATCAAGCAGGCATCCTTGAAATGGAACGTTTGGAAAATTTCAGACGCTCCCAAAAAACCTTACTTCGTCTGCTCAACAACTTCACGGAAATATCGGAAAAAGATAATGTCTATTACCATTTATTCCTCATCTGCGGAAGACTGAACGATACAGAAGGGGCATTGTTATATAGACAAAAACTGATTGACGAATTTCCGGAGAGTAAATATGCCATTATGTTGGCAAATCCCAACTACGAATTATATGCCCGTAACGGCAAACACATTGAGGACTCATTGTACGCCTCAACTTACGATGCTTACACCAACAACCAATACCCTGAAGTCTTTAAGAATTACGAAACATCAACTAGCGACTTCCCTGAAGGCGCTCATCGTGCCAAGTTCATGTTTGTGCAAGCTATGAGCCAACTTTATGACGGACAACGTGACAGTTTTTTAGTAACTTTAAAACAACTCATAGAAAAATATCCGCAAGACGAGATTACCGCTATGGCTCAATATATCGTAAAGGGCGTTCAAGAGGGTCGTTCATTGGCAAGCGACAAGTACAATGCAAGTGATATTTGGGGAAGAAGAAGCATGGATATGAGTCAAGACTCTACCATTGCAGAACAAAAACTCAGTGATGAACGTCTCACACCCTTTGTATTCCTTTTAGCTTATCCTACGAACAGCTTAGACGAGAATCAGCTACTATTTGAGATAGCCAAATACAACTTCTCCAACTTCATGGTGCGTAACTTTGAAATAAAAGTTGAGACTACGCAAGGCATTTCACAGATGCAGATTCACGGATTCCAAAACTTCGATGAGGCACACGCATACACACAGAAGCTCTATGCTGACCCACACATGAGCGTCGTTCTTAAGAACATACGCTCCGTCATCATCGCTGAGAAGAATTTGACTTTACTAGGTACTTTATACAGCTACGATGACTACAAGCAGTTCTATGACGAGACGTTCGCTCCATTGGAAATCTCTGACGAACTACGTCTGGATGAACCGACATCAATAGAATTCCGCGACCCTGAAGACTTACCCGAAACGGATGAAGAGGGCGAAGATACTTATTACGAGGAGGACGAAGACACTGAAAGCGGCATCGTTTTCTAGACCATAAAAAGGATTTATATGAGCAATGGATTATTACTTTGGGTGGACGATGAGATTGAGTTGTTGAAAGCTCACATCTTGTTCCTTGAAAAGAAAGGATACGAAATAGAAACCGTCTCCAACGGACAAGACGCCATAGACAAATGTGGGAAGACAACCTACGACCTTATTCTTTTGGATGAAAACATGCCGGGATTAAGTGGACTTGAGACACTTGCCCGCATCAAGGAAATCAGTCCAATAACTCCCGTCGTCATGGTAACAAAGAGCGAAGAAGAGAACATTATGGACCAGGCAATAGGGTCTAAGATAGCTGATTACCTCATCAAGCCCGTAAACCCGACCCAAATACTTCTGACGCTGAAAAAGAATATTCACAAGAAAGAGATTGTTGCTGAAGTCGCTCAAAGCGCCTACCAACAGAACTTTGGTAAAATCGGCATGCAAATCAACGATTCTCTGACCTTTGAAGATTGGAAGGAACTTTATAAACGACTTATATACTGGGAACTGGAACTTTCAGAAACAGACAGCAGTATGGACGAAATGCTGAGTATGCAAAAGTCCGAAGCCAATTCGGCTTTTACCAAATTCGTCTATAAGCATTATGAACAGTGGATAAACAACCCGGACGAACGTCCTATTATGAGTCCGGACATTTTCAAAACCAAAGTTTTTCCGCTACTCAACCAAGGTGAGAAAGTATTCCTCATTGTCATCGACAACTTCAGATTCGACCAGTGGCGAGTCCTTAGTAAGGAATTGGCAGACTCCTTCTTGATTGATGAAGACATGTATTGCAGTATCTTACCTACCGCAACGCAGTATGCTCGCAACTCCATTTTTTCAGGGCTCATGCCCAACAAAATAGCAGAAATGTTCCCGGAACTTTGGGTGGACGAGGATGAAGAGGAAGGTAAGAATCTGAACGAAGGACCGCTCATCCAAACGCAAATAGACAGATACAGGCGTAAAAACACATTCAGCTATAATAAAATAAACGATTCCACAACCGCAGAAAAATTCGTAGCACAAATCAAACAGTTAGAGAAGTACGACTTGAATGTCGTCGTCCTCAACTTTATTGATATGCTGTCACATGCGCGCACTGAATCTAAAATGGTAAGGGAACTCGCCTCAAACGAAGCAGCCTATCGCAGTATCACTTTGAGCTGGTTCAGACATTCAGCAGTAAAAGACCTCTTTAAGGCTTTGGCAACCAGCGACTATAAGATTATCATAACCACCGATCACGGCAGTATTCGGGTAAAGAACCCTATCAAGGTGGTAGGCGACAAGAATACCAATACAAATTTGCGATACAAATTAGGTAAGAATCTGAGTTACAACAGCAAGGAAGTGTTTGAAATCAAAAATCCGCATAAAGCACAGCTCCCTGCTCCCAATATAAGCACTGCTTACATATTTGCCCACGGGGAGAATTTCTTTGCCTATCCGAATAATTATAATTATTACGTCTCATACTACCGAAACACATTTCAGCACGGGGGTATATCAATGGAAGAAATGCTGATTCCAATCATTACATTACAAAGTAAGAAACGCAACTAAAAGAATATGGAAATAAAAATCAACTCATTAGAAGAGCTTCAACAAGCAGCCAAGACATTCATTGCCGCTATGGGTGACAATACCGTTTTTGCCATGTACGGCAAGATGGGAGTTGGCAAAACCACTTTCACAAAAGCCATCTGCGAATGTTTAGGTGTAGAGGATGTCATCAACTCACCAACCTTTGCGATTGTCAACGAATACCGTTCCGATAGTGGAGAACTGATTTACCATTTTGATTTTTATCGCATAAAGAAATTAGAAGAAGTGTATGATATGGGCTATGAAGATTACTTCTATAGTGGTGCGCTATGTTTTATTGAGTGGCCGGAACTGATTGAAGATTTACTTCCTGAGAATGCCGTAAAGGTAACGATAGAAGAGAATGAGGATGGCACTCGAAGCATCCTCTTTTAACCAAGAACAAGACACTTTTCTTTTGGGTGGTAACCCTATAAAATAGTTAAGGCTCGGATTCATGTTCCGAGCCTTAACTATTTACTGTTATTTCAATCTTCGTCTTCAAGCGATTCACCATACTCAAGTTCTCCTTGTACCACCCACATGATATCTTCGGGCAAAAACTCGCCCATTTTATCCTTGCGTGCTTGCGCTATGACATATTCCACGATTTTATCTTGGTCTATATCAATATAACCATCTTTATCAGGCGTAGCATCCAACACTCCACTTGTGGTATAATATTCCACAATGACATCCAAGAAATAGTATAACTCCTCGTCGGTGAATTTATCTTTTACGTCTAATGGCAGATAGTTCTTAATAAACTCCACTGTACGTGCGTCGTCCTCGGCGTCTTGCAGTAATTCTTTTTCCAAACTATCCATAACGCTATTATTAAAGAATTGCTTTCAACTTTTCTTCAAATGTACTCTTGGGAGCAGCACCAACTTGCTTATCTACTACCTCACCATTCTTCAAGAAAATTACGGTTGGAACGTTGCGCACACCGAAACGCATAGCCAAATCGTCGTTATCTTCTACATCACATTTTCCGATAATCGCTTGATCCTTGTATTCTTCTGCCAAAGCTTCAATATCCGGACCTATTTTCTTACATGGGCCACACCATGTTGCCCAAAAATCTACCACCATAGGCTTACCTGAAGCCAAAAGTTCCTCAAAGTTTGAATCTGTAATTGCTAATGCCATAATATTTAATTTTTAAATGTTTCTATAACGCAACAAATATACTAATTTATTTTATACGACAAACCCTGTTTGCTCTGAATAAAAGAAATTAAATCCTTTTTAACTGAAACCTTTTTTGTTTTGGACAGCAACGTCACATTCATCTGTCCTAAAGGGTCAACTATTTGGAAGTACAAATCAGCCGTTCCGGGACTTGCATTGATTTCGTCCGTCAGGGACAAAATCAAGTCGTTGTTCAGACGGGACAATTCTATAGAAATTGTTATACTCTCAATCAGAGCATCTTGAACATCTGCCAAAAACTCTATTTTGCCAATCTTGAATTCTTTTTGATTTTCTTTCCACTGACGCGGTTGACACTTACCTGTTATATACAAGGTATTTCCCTCGTCCATATATGAACTCCAGGTAGCCCAATCTTGCCCGAACAAGCTTATCTCGAAAGCGCCACTATAATCTTCAATGGTCACAAATCCATATGGTCTTCCATTCTTGCCGACTCCTTTACGAACGGCTGTAACCATTCCGCCTAAAGTAATATCGGAGTTGTCGAGTTTTTCAATATCCTTTAAATCCATCACCTGCGTATTACATACATCTTGTAATATCACGGCATAGTCGTCCAAAGGATGCGCCGATATATAGATACCCACCAAATCACGCTCCTTATTCAAACGCTCCAATGAGCTCCATGGTTCTGCGTTCGGGATTACCGGTGTCGTTACCTCAATAAAGCCCATGTCACCGAACAGCGAGGTCTCCGAGGAGTTCTTATCAGTCTGATAACGTACTCCGTATCTAATCAGTTGTTCTATAAAGGTCACCCCCTTACTATCGACAGCAAAATATTGCTCACGCGAAATGTCTTCAAAACAATCAAAAGCACCGGACAAAACCAAACTTTCAATATTATTTCGTTTCACGGCACTCAGGGATACACGTTGAACGAAATCGAACACATTTTTAAAAGGACCATTACTATCGCGCTCCTTGATAATGGCCTCTACTGCCGAATCGCCTAATCCCTTCACGGCTCCTAAACCAAAGCGGATATTTCCCTTGCTATCGACACTGAATTTCTGACGACTCAGATTAACGCTAGGACCAAGTGTACTGATGCCTAACAGTTTACACTCACTCATCAGCTTGGTTATATCAGAAATATTTGCCAAACTTCGACTCATTACCGCAGCCATGTATTGTGCCGGGAAGTTCGCCTTTAGATAAGCGGTTTGATAAGCCACCCACGAATAACATGTAGCATGACTCTTGTTAAAAGCATAAGAAGCGAATTTCTTCCAATCTGCCCAAATTTTTTCCAGAACTTTAGGGTCATGACCATTCTTCTTACCACCGGCAATAAATTTGGGATACATGTGGTTCAACTTATCAATCAGTTTCTTTCCCATCGCCTTACGGAGCGTATCGCTCTCGCCACGCGTAAAGTCAGCCAACTGACGTGAAAGCAACATCACCTGCTCCTGATAGACTGTAATACCATAAGTATCCTTCAAGTACTTTTCCATACAAGGTATATCGTACTGCACAGGCTTACGTCCTTGTTTTCTATCAATAAAATCGGGGATATAGTCCATTGGTCCGGGACGATACAAAGCGTTCATCGCAATCAAATCCTCAAATGTAGAGGGTTGTAGTTCACGCAAATATTTCTGCATTCCGGGCGACTCGAACTGGAACGTTCCGATGGTCCTTCCGTCACAATACAACTTATATGTAGCCGGGTCCTTAATATCTAAAGCATCCACATCAATATCCAGGCCCAAACTATCCTTGATGTTTGCCTGACATTCCTTTATAATAGAAAGGGTCTTCAGTCCAAGGAAGTCCATCTTTATCAAACCGGTGTCTTCAATTACAGAACCTTCATATTGCGTACAACGCAGTTTCTCTCCCGTTTCCTTATCTTCTGCCGTACTGATTGGCACCCAATCCGAAACATCATCACGACAGATAATAACGCCACAAGCATGAACACCCGTATTCCGGACATTACCTTCAAGCATCTTGGCATAAAGTATGGTGTCGCGCAACAACGGATTGGGCGAAGCCTCAGCCTGCTGTAGTTCGGGGATGCATGAAATAGCATTGGGAAGATTCATCTTGCGTGATTTTCCGTTTTCATCATCGGGCAATCTATCCGGAATCATCTTACACAAGTTGTTGGAAATATCCAAAGGCAGTTTCTCGACACGCGCCACATCCTTTATGGCCAATTTAGTAGCCATTGTTCCATAAGTAATGATATGCGCCACTTTCTCCGCACCATATTTTTGGGTTACCCAACTCAAAACTTTTCCTCTTCCATCATCATCGAAGTCCACATCAATATCGGGTAATGAGATACGGTCTGGATTCAAGAAACGCTCAAACAGCAAGTCATACTCAATAGGGTCTATCTTTGTAATTCCTAAGCAATAGGCTACTGCTGAGCCCGCCGCAGAGCCACGCCCCGGACCGACAGAAACTTTCAATTCATTGCGCGCGGCATTGATATAATCCTGCACGATAAGGAAATATCCGGGGAAACCCATTGTTTTCATGATGTGCAACTCAAAGTTGATTCGTTCCCGCACATGATCGGGCAACGGGTCACCGTAAAGTTTCTTCGCACCATTATAAGCCAAATATCCCAAATAATCTGCTTCAAGTTTCAAACGGTACAGTTTTTCCACACCGCCCAAACTCCGAATCTTATCCTTTGCATCTTCTTCATTCAAGACGACACGACCATTCTCGTCACGGGTAAATTCCTCGAACAAGTCCTCGTCAGTATATTTTTCATGATATGTCTCTTCTGTTCCAAACTCTTCAGGAATCGCAAAGTTCGGCATAATAGGACCATGGTCTATACTATAGAACTCCACTTGGTCGCATATATCACAGGTATTAGATAGCGCTTCCGGGACATCTGCAAAAATCTCATTCATCTCCGCCCGGGTTTTAAACCATTCTTGTTTAGAGTACAACATACGTTTCGGGTCGTCCAAATCTCTATTCGTACTCAAACAAATCAAGCGGTCATGCGCTTCCGCATCTTCTTCGTTCACAAAATGACAGTCATTAGTACACACCAACTTCACATCGTACTTACGTGCCAATTCTATCATTTGTGCATTTGCCTTCTGTTGTAATGGGAAGGTCTCACGATTGGCCCTCTGGTTAGGGCTTTTCACTTCATGGCGTTGCAGTTCCAAATAATAGTTCTCGCCAAAAACTCGTTTATACCATTGAATCGTTTCTTCAGCCCCCTCAATATCTCCATTAAGAATTTTACGAGGCACCTCTCCGGCGATACACGCAGAACATACAATCAAACCCTCGCTATAGGTTTCAAGGTCATAGCGGTCGGTACGCGGTCTGGAATAGAATCCGTCGGTCCACGACCTTGACACCAACTTCACCAAATTATGATAACCCGTTTCGTTTTTCGCCAACAAGATTAAGTGATAACGACGACTGTCCTTATCCTTATCCATTTGATCCTTACGGCGTGGCGCCACATAGACCTCACTTCCAAATATTGGTTTGAACAGTTTCTTCTTGGCCGCTTCCAAATCAGCATAAGCCATTTGCAACTGTTCTTCTATCGCAGGAAACTCTGGTTGCTCTTCTCGCGTAAAATTAGCTTCCTCCGGAATTGGTTCGTTATTAAGTTCGGCTTTTTCTCGCAGTTCTTTCGCTTCCTTTTCCTTCTTTTTTTGCTCA
Organism: Paraprevotella sp.; assembly: GCA_017937925.1. GTDB lineage: Bacteria > Bacteroidota > Bacteroidia > Bacteroidales > Bacteroidaceae > Paraprevotella. The sequence goes on from JAGBCQ010000021.1 coordinate 65,587, forward strand.
CTTTCCCATTCAATAAGAGCAGCATTCTCTCCTTTTTCCAATAAAGAAATTCTCTTCTTGAACTTCTTGATATCGGCATTCGTTCCGCTGTTTTTCTTTTTGGTATAATTAAAGAATTCCTTTATTGCCATCATGTTACCATGATCGGTAATAGCCACCCCTCGCATACCATCTCCCATGGCTTTATCAACGATGCGTGCTACACTGGCTTGACCGTCCAGTATTGAATATTGGGTATGCACATGAAGGTGTACAAAATCTTGCATAACGATATATTTTCTTTAAAAAGGTTATTGATGCGTAAAGTTAGTCCACAATAAGGATATGTACAAAGGAAAAAACATTTTTTCTCAAAAAAGATTTTTTCTACATTCCTTTCTTAAAAAAAATATAACACTTTTTTGCTTTTTTCTATAAAGTGCTTATCTTTGTCAATTAATACAATGGAAAGACGCATGGGACGTAGATTGAACAAAATTAAAAAGATAAGATTACATCGCGAAGGAACTCAAACTTTAGTATGGAGTGCTCTCGCCATAATTCTATTAAACAGCGCACTTTATTTCTTCATTGAATCCAAAATTCCTTTTTATATTTCCGCAGGAATTTGCGCTATAGTATATTTAATCGTTGTCAACTTCTTCAGATGCCCCATCAGACGGTACGAAGGTGAAACAGACAACATTGTTATAGCACCCGCTGATGGTAAAATCGTTGTGATTGAAGAAGTGGATGAAAACGAGTATTTCCACGATCGTCGTTTGATGGTTTCCATCTTCATGAGTTTATTCAATGTTCATGCCAATTGGATTCCCGTTGACGGAACCATCAAAATGGTTAAACACCACGATGGAAACTTCCACAAGGCATGGTTGCCAAAAGCCAGCATTGAGAACGAGCGTTCCACCATCGTTATTGAAACACCGGACGGTGTAGAGATTTTGGCACGACAGATTGCCGGAGCCATGGCACGCCGTATCGTGACTTATGCACGCGAAAACGAAGAGTGCTTTATCGATGAACACATGGGATTCATTAAGTTCGGTTCACGCGTTGACTTATTCTTACCTCTAGGAACAAAAGTTGAAGTCAAAATGGGACAGAAAACAATAGGTAACGAAACTATCATAGCAAAACTTTAATCACAGCACGAGCGAAGATGGCTAACTTCATTGTACGACAAATCCCTAATAGTATTACTTGTTGTAACCTTATTTCCGGTTGCATTGCTATTCATGCCGCCTTTCAAGGAAACTACTACGGTGCATTCATTTTCATTATTATTGGTGCGGTTTTCGATTTCTTCGATGGTATGACAGCCCGCTTGTTAAAGGTTTCTTCGCCCATAGGAAAGGAATTGGATTCTTTAGCAGACGTTGTAACGTTTGGTGTTGCTCCGTCCGCCATGCTTTTCCATTTTTTCAACTTGGTTTCGTACCCCGAATTTCTTGAACCCATCAAACACATCATTCCCTACTCTGCATTTTTAATTGCAGCCTTCTCAGCGCTTAGATTGGCAAAGTTCAATTTAGATACAAGACAAACAAGTTCTTTTATCGGAGTTCCAACGCCTGCAAACACTCTGTTTTGGGCGTCTATAATTGTAGGTTATCAGGATTTTTTGACTTCTGATTGTTTCAATGCTCTCTATTTGATTGCAGCCATTTTGTTGTCCTGCTATCTTTTGATTGCAGAACTCCCTCTATTTGCTCTCAAATTCAAGAATTGGTCATGGAAGGACAATAAGATTAAATACATCTTTGTTCTGAGTTCCATCATCTTTATCGTCTTTTTAGGAGTTGGCTGTTTTGCTGCGATAATCGCATGGTACATTCTCCTCTCCCTACTCGCCAATAAATGTTCATCACATTAAATTGGCATGATTCTTGTATGATTGTTTATGTTTAATCAGAGCATAAATAAATATGGTTAGCCCACTTGGATGTATTTTTGGTATTATTATCGCCGCATTGGCATTCCTCTTTATTATCATTCTCAATATTTTAATAAAGGTAAAAGGTTTCTTTTCCTCGCTGACGGGTAAAGGGGAACAACGGCAACACACCAATACGCAACATAACAAACAAACGAACAACTCTTCGAACACGACAAACAACACTCATCAAAAGGTATTTGACGACAATGAAGGCGAGTATGTTGAGTTTGAAGAAATAAAATAGCCCCTAGAAATTAACTCAATACGTTATTAAAATGACGGACGTCCGCCGTCGCGACGACAGACGTCTTGCGTTTCAACGGCGGACGTCCGACATTTTGCCAACCTCAGTACATTATTTTTTTCGCTTACGCCACGAATTTTTACACCGTAAATCACCCCTCTTTCCGAGATTTCACCACAAGAAGCATACCGACTTGACCAAATTGAACGTTCGTCAAGTCTTTTTCTATCTTTTTGCTTTGAAGAAATCGGTCATCAGCGTTACAGCCTCATCCGCAAGGACACCACTCGTCACTTCGGTACGCGGATGCAAACTTTGCGGTGCGAACTTGGTATAACCACGTTTTTCGTCCGAAGCCCCATAGACCACACGTTTCACTTGCGACCATCCTATCGCTCCGGCACACATAACACAGGGTTCCAACGTGACATACAGCGTACATTCGTTTAAGTATTTACCTCCTAACACACCGGCAGCAGCCGTAATCACTTGCATCTCGGCATGTGCCGTCACATCTGTCAGGGTTTCTGTCAGGTTGTGTGCCCGGGCTATAATCCGGTCGTTACACACAACAACTGCACCTACCGGTATTTCATCTTCGTCATACGCTCGGCGCGCTTCTTCAAGCGCCTTATTCATATAAAATACGTCGTCTGCCATTTTTCTCCTATTTAATATTGCAAAAGTAAACTTTCTGCAAGGATTCAACAATATTTTTGATAAATTTGCAAAAAGAATAATCACATTACACCGATGGCTGCACACAATGACTTGGGAAGAAACGGAGAAGACATGGCTGTTGATTTGCTAAAAGCAAAAGGTTACAGCATACTTCACAGGAATTGGCGTTGTGGGCATAAGGAATTGGACATCGTTGCAGAAACAAGCGACTTGTTGGTTGTAGTCGAAGTCAAAACACGCAAGGACACCTTATTCGGGAATCCGGAAGAAGCACTGACTAACGGCAAAATCCGTAGAATTGTCAGTTCGACAGACGCTTACTTGCGAAAATATGCAATAGACAAACCTGTTCGGTTCGACCTTATCACCATTGTTACAGACGTAAATGAGCCACAAATCAATCATATAGAAGACGCATTTTACCCACCGCTATTCTAACGGCGCATAAAAAGAATGAATATGACTGACGCATTATACACATTAGATGATTCATTATGGTTTGAATGGGTAGAACTATCCGAAACGGATTCTACCAATAACTTCCTAAAGAACTACCACCCTATTGAGTCTAAGGAAATGACACTCGTAACAGCAACCTATCAAAGTGCCGGACGAGGTCAGCAAGGCAACTCGTGGGAGTCGGAGAAAGGGAAAAACCTTCTTTTTAGTTTGCGCATCCACCCAAGAATGATTGAAGCCAACCGCCAATTTATCTTGTCACAAGCCATTTCTTTAGCCATCTGCTCCACACTCAGCCTTTACACGGAGGACATAAGCATTAAATGGCCCAACGACATCTATTGGAAAGACAAAAAGATAGGCGGCATACTTATTGAGAACACTTTAACAGGCAAACAAATTGACACTTGTATCATTGGAGCAGGAATCAACGTCAATCAAGAGACGTTTACAAGCGATGCTCCCAACCCTATTTCACTCATACAGATTATAAAGAAAGAGACAGAACTCACTTTCATTTTAGCAGAGATTGTCAAGCGATTCAAAGAATACTTGGCACAAATAAAGAGTCATAACACCGATGAAATCGTAAGATTCTATGCGGATGCGCTCTACCGCCGAAACGGATACCATGCCTATTCAGACGCCAATGGAAGTTTTGAGGCGAAGATAACAACGACCCAACCATCGGGACATCTGGTACTGACAGATCGAGAAGGCAGAGAACGAACATACGCCTTTAAAGAAGTCCGTTTCATCATTCCGAACGGCACGAATAAGACCATTGAACTTTAATCAAATAAAAAACAACACGATTATGGCAAGATTTAAAAGAATTCTTTTGAAATTAAGTGGCGAAAGCCTTATGGGAGAACAACGCTACGGTATTGACGAGAAACGCCTCGCCGAATATGCAGAACAAATCAAAGAAGTACATGACATGGGTGTACAAATAGGTATCGTTATCGGTGGTGGTAACATCTTCCGCGGACTAAGCGGAGCCGGCAAAGGTTTCGACCGTGTAAAGGGCGACCAAATGGGAATGTGTGCTACTGTCATCAACTCATTGGGATTGAGCAGCGCATTAGGTGCTATCGGTGTTAAAAGTCGTGTGCTGACAGCTATCCGTATGGAACCTATCGGCGAGTATTATAACAAATGGAAAGCCATTGAATGTATGGAAGCGGGCGAAGTAGTCATCATGAGCGGCGGTACAGGTAATCCATACTTTACGACCGACACCGGTTCGTCCCTTCGCGGCATCGAAATAGAAGCTGACGTAATGCTTAAAGGTACTCGCGTGGATGGTGTTTACACCGCTGACCCCGAAAAAGACCCGACGGCAACAAAATTCAGCGAGATTACTTATGATGAAATCTACAACAAAGGCCTGAAAGTGATGGACTTGACAGCAACAACGATGTGTAAGGAAAACAACCTACCTATCTACGTCTTCAATATGGACATCTATGGCAATTTGAAGAAAGTCATGGATGGAGAGGCTATCGGCACATTGGTTCATAACTAATTATAGAACATTCCGGTAAGCGATTAAAATCTTAATGTATATAAAACCTTCTTCGTTTTATTGCACGTAAATAAAAAATGAGTTATTTTTGCTCAACAAGAAACAATAATCATTTTAACAATAAAGAATATGGCAGACTCAAAGATGATTCTCGATGAAGCACAAGAGAAAATGGATATGGCAATTATGTATTTGGACGATGCTTTGGCACATATCCGTGCCGGAAAAGCTGACGTTCGCTTGTTGGATGGCATCCGTGTAGATTCCTATGGAACTATGGTGCCCATCAACAACGTGGCTGCCGTCAACACGCCCGACGCACGCAGCATTGCTATCAAACCATGGGACAAGAGTATGTTCCGCATCATCGAAAAAGCAATTATAGACTCTGACTTAGGTATCACACCTGAGAACAATGGCGAGATTATTCGTATCGGTATTCCTCCTTTGACCGAGGAGCGTCGTAAACAATTGGCAAAACAATGTAAAGCTGAGTGCGAGACCGCTAAAGTCAGCGTAAGAAATGCACGTCGCGATGCTATCGATGCTCTGAAGAAAGCCGTTAAAGACGGTATGCCGGAGGACGAGCAGAAGAATTCTGAGGCTAAGTTACAAAAGATTCATGACAAGTACATCAAGCAAATTGATGACTTGTATGCAGCCAAAGACAAGGAAATCATGACCGTCTAATGCGTGGATTAGTCATTCGCAATACAGGAAGTTGGTACGTCGTCCGAACAGACGATGGCCAACTTTTTGATTCTAAGATAAAAGGCAACTTCCGCCTGAAAGGTATTCGAAGTACAAGCCCTGTCGCTGTTGGCGACTATGTTCAGATTGTGACAAACGCCGAAGGGACTGCATTCATTACGGACATAGAAGACCGTAAGAATTACATCATTCGCAAAGCATCCAATCTATCCAAACAAAGTCACATCCTCGCAGCAAACATTGACCAAGTATTTTTGGTTGTAACCATCAGCCACCCGGAGACTTCTACCACATTCATCGACCGATTTTTAGCCTCCGCTGAAGCTTATCGCATACCGGTCTCCCTCATTTTCAACAAGACGGATTGTTATGACGAACAGGACAAAAGTTACATGGAAGCCATGATTTACTTATACAACTCTATTGGTTACCATTGTTACACTTGTTCCGCTCTTTTAAACGAAGGTGTTGATACTTTAAAAGAGGTCTTAAAAGATAAAACAACACTTCTTTCCGGCAATTCGGGCGTTGGTAAATCCACTTTGCTGAACGCCTTGATTCCTGACCTCAATGTGAAAACCGCAGAGATTTCCACTACGCACGACACCGGTATGCACACAACAACATTCAGTGAAATGTTTGACTTACCGACCGGAGGACAGATTATAGACACTCCGGGCATAAAAGGTTTCGGGACCTTCGACTTTGAACGTGAGGAAGTGGGACATTATTTCCGCGAGATTTTCCAGAAAGCAGCAGAATGTAAATATAGCAACTGTAGTCATATTCACGAACCCGGATGCGCTGTATTAAAGGCTGTAGAGGAACATATTATCAGCGAGAGCCGGTATAATTCATACCTTAGTATGTTGGACGACAAAGATGAAGACAAATACAGACAAGGACATTAAAACAACCATATAAAAAGGAACATCAATCATGGATATACTGATTATTGCCTTACTATTTTTATTATGTGCGATACTCATTGCCGTAGAAATTTTCATTATTCCCGGAACAAGTTTGGCCGGTATCGCTGCAGGAATTTGTTTAATCGTAGCCAACTACATGACATTTGAACTTTATGGCACAATCATCGGCACTATCGTGTTGTTGGCATCTATTGTTGTGTGCAGTTTATTGGGGATATGGGTGGCACGCTCCAAATTTCTTGAGCGTTATTGGCACCACAAATCCATTGACTCCACCTCAGCCACTCAAGCACAACTATCCGTTAAAGTGGGGGAAGAAGGTACCGCCATCACTCGTTTGGCACTCATTGGAAATGCCGACATCAACGGCAATACCGTAGAAGTAAAATCGGCAGATGGATTCATTGACGAAGGTACACCCATCATCGTAACACGTGTTGACGAGGCACAAATTACAGTTAAAAAGAAATAAATCAACAACCATTCTAAATACAGTAAGTTATGTTTAACGATCCTATCTTAATCACAGTTTTTCTCGCATTCATTGCGATTATCTTTTTATCCATTTTCTTCCATTTTGTTCCATTCTTCCTTTGGCTTTCAGCTAAAGTTTCCGGTGTGAATATTTCACTGATTCAACTATTCTTGATGCGCATCCGTAATGTTCCACCCGGCATCATCGTACCAAGTCTTATTGAGGCTCATAAAGCCGGACTGAAAAACATCACTCGCGACAATTTGGAAGCACACTACATGACAGGTGGTCACGTTCAGCGCGTAGTTCATGCATTGGTGTCGGCTTCAAAAGCCAACATCGATCTTCCTTTTGAGAAAGCAACAGCCATTGACCTTGCCGGTCGTGACGTATTCGAGGCGGTACAAACATCTGTCAACCCCAAGGTAATTGACACTCCTCCTGTTGCTGCCGTAGCAAAAAATGGTATTCAGTTAATAGCCAAAGCCCGCGTTACAGTACGCGCCAATATCCATCAATTAGTCGGAGGAGCCGGCGAAGATACCATCCTCGCTCGTGTCGGTGAAGGTATCGTTTCGTCTATCGGTTCAGCAGAGAACCATGAACAAGTGTTGGAAAATCCGGATTCCATCTCCAAACTTGTATTGAAGAAAGGATTGGATGCCGGTACTGCCTTTGAAATTCTTTCCATTGACATCGCCGACATTGATGTAGGAAAGAATATCGGTGCAACCTTACAAATAGACCAGGCCAATGCCGATAAGAACATCGCGCAAGCAAAGGCTGAGGAACGCCGTGCAATGGCCATCGCTGCCGAGCAAGAGATGAAAGCTAAAGCACAAGAGGCACGTGCCGAAGTGATTCAAGCCGAAGCCGAAGTGCCAAAAGCTCTTGCGCAAGCACTACGTGACGGCAACATGGGATTCATGGATTACTACAAATTAGAGAACCTCAAAGGCGATACTGCCATGCGCGAAAATATCAGTCACTTAACCAAAGGAGACATTTCTCAAGCCCTGAAATAATTGGATTCAAATAAAAATCAAAACGACATCGCCAATGAAAGTCTATAAGATTTCTATTGCGATGTCGTTTTTGCATTGCATAGGTAAACGTTATTCGTTCAGATAGTTGTAAAAAACGTGCAAAGTACGTTCATGACACAAGTTCACCCCAAAAAAGTAAGGATTAAAGTCCTTGTCTTTTGGCAAAACAAAATATCTTTGCAAAAAATCAAATATTAATAAACAATTAAACAGGAAACCATGAGACAAAAGTCAAGAAACATTTTGTGGCTATTCATTACCTTTTTTATGGCAGGGAATAGTATGGCACAACGTATTGATTTGGAGGCATGGCAAAATGCTTCTAAAGATTCTCCTTACGATGTTACGCATTTTTTGCAGAATCCGAGTGGAACCGAGAATTTCGGATGGAACCGTAATAGCGCCGATGCAGCAGCCGGTTACAACAAGCACAACACAGAGTTTGCTTCAACCGTTTATAACAATACCGGCATTGAGTCATGGTACTGGTCATCGGTAAAGAATGCCGACTTGATTTGGCAAGATGTTGAAGGTCTGTCAGCCGGCACTTATCGCATTACTGCCTACGTTGTAGCACAAATCTACAATAACACCTCCACCAAAGGACAATGCGGCAGAGGTTCTTATCTTTTTGCCGGAGATGCAAAGTCAAACATCACCTCCAACAAATGGGAAGAGTTGTCTGTCACAACTACTATCGGGAAAGATGAAGTTTTAAGAATCGGTATAAAGAGCGACGGGACCAACGAAAACGATTGGGTAAGCATTGCCGGCGTAAGAGTAGAATGTATTGATTTCGACGGATTCGGTTCATTAACTTCCATATCTTTGGATGAACATTTCGACGTCAGCGTAGCACGTCAATTTGAATTGGCTGATGTTGTTCTGATGCGCACCCTATCCTCTACCGACTATACAACACTCTACTTGCCGTTTGATATGAATGAGGAACTGTGTGACAAATATTTCAGCAAAATACTCCTTGTTACAGACGCACAAACAAAAGGCTCTGATAAATTGGAACTCATCACATCAGCGAGCAGCACCATAAAGGCCAACACTCCGTATTTGGTTAAGGGGAAAAAGAGCGGAAGAGTTCGCATTGAAGCCAATCCAGTTGCTATAAACCCCACGAACACAATGACAAGCACATTGCCAAGCGGATTGCAGTTGACCGGTACATTCAGAAGTCACGAAGGATTGGACGAAAATTATCAACTTTCGGAAGGTACAAGCATGACACTTTATGCAAGTCCGGCACGCATTAAAGGTTATAGTTTCTACATTTCTACCAACAAATAAAACATCCCGCAATATGAAAAGAATATTTATAGCACTTATTGCTGTTAGCATAATTCTGCCCGGCGTTGCACAGGAACGCAAAATCAATATCGATAGCAATTGGAAATACCAATATGGTTCACACAAAGAAGCCATTGCCCCCGACTTTGACGATTCGGAATGGCGGACTTTGGATTTACCTCACGACTGGAGCGTTGAGACTGACGCAGCCACAGCAGCCGGTGACAACATCGGTCCTTTCTCCAAAAACAGTACGGAAGGTTCTGCGAGCGGACAAACAGTAGGTGGCGAAGGTTGGTACAGAAAAACATTCACCTTAAGCGAAGAAGATTTAAAAGGAAAAGTCAGTTTGTACTTTGAAGGAGCCTATTACCACACATACATTTACCTTAACGGACGACACATCTATTTTAACCCTTACGGATATTCCTCTTTCCGCTTTGACATTACCGACCATGTACTACCGGCAGGCGAGGAGAACACACTCAGCGTATGTGTTAAGAATGAAGGGAAGAACACACGTTGGTATGCCGGAAGTGGAATCTACCGACACGTGTGGCTCATTAAAACGCCCGCTCTCCATCTAGACGATTGGAGCACCAATATTGAGGCCATCAGTGAGGACGTCAAAGTAAGCAGTCTTATCTTAAACGAAAGCAGTGAGAACAAAACTGCAACTTTCACAGCAGAGATATACGATAGCGAGAATAAATTGGTAACTACCAAGAGTCTTGAAACAACAGTCAGCAGCGGCAAAGAAGAGCCGGTAGTTCTTAACATACAGATAAGTGACGCTAAGAAATGGAGCCCGGAAACGCCCAACCTTTACAAAGCTGTTCTGAGCGTTAGTGACGGAGAAACGACAGACCGATATTCCACTAAGTTTGGTATTCGTACTATTGAATTCAGCGCAGAAAAAGGATTTTTGTTGAATGGTGTACCTACGCTCTTAAGAGGTGGTTGCGTACATCACGACAATGGTTTGTTGGGTGCCGCATCATTTGACCGTGCAGAAGAACGTCGCCTTCAGATACTAAAAAACAACGGTTTCAACGCTGTAAGATGCTCTCACAACATTCCATCCGAACATTTCCTTTATGCCTGCGACAGCATTGGACTGATGGTTATTGACGAAGCTTTTGACCACTGGCTTGTAGCCAAGAATCCTAACGACTACCACAACTTCTTTACTGAGTTTTCTAATCGCGACCTTCAAGTCATGCTACGTCGCGATCGCAACCATCCTTCTATCATCATGTGGAGCATCGGAAATGAAGTTCCGGGACGTATTGAACCAGAAGGCATGGCTGCTGCTGAACGTTTAAGAAAAATGGTTAAGAAGTACGACACCACACGCCCCGTCACTGCTGCCATTTGCGATTGGGATATACCTTGGCATCCATGGGAAGACGAAACAGCCAAAGCTTTTAACAGCCTTGACGTTGGTGGTTACAATTACCTATATAACAAATATGAGAGCGACCATAGCAAGTATCCAAACAGAATTATGTATGGAGCTGAGAGCTACGCAAAGCATGCCTCACAGAATTGGGATTTGGTAGAGAAGCACCCTTATGTTATTGGCGACTTCATTTGGACCGCCATGGACTATGTTGGCGAAGCCGGTATTGGTAGTGCGTCCATCAGAAAGAGCGGCAACCAAAGTCAATTCCAAGATTGGCCTTGGTTCAATGGGTGGTGTGGTGACATTGACCTCATAGGACAAAAGAAACCACAAAGTTATTATCGTGATGTCGTATGGCGCTTAGCACCTATCACAATGGGTGTAGAACGTCCCATTCCATCGGGATATTATCAAAGCATATCAAATTGGGGATGGCAATTAGAGCAACAAAGTTGGACTTTCAACGACTTGACAGAAAAGGACATTATGACGGTCAACGTATATTCACGTGCGCCTCGCGTCCGTTTGTACTTAAACGATGAGTTACTTGACGAAAAGGCTACAAGCAATACATATTGGGCCGGATTTTATATCCCCTATCGCCCGGGCGTTTTGAAAGCTGTTGAGTTCGACGGAACAAAAGAAGGTGCCTATTTCATCCTTGAAACGACTTCGGCAGACGCTGCCATCCGATTGACTGCCGACCGCAAGGAAATTCGCTCAAACAACACCGATTTGAGTTACGTAACTATTGAATTGATTGACGAGAAGGGACGTGTCATCACTTCCAATTCCGAGCGTAAGATTAACATTACCGTTGAAGGGGAAGGTTCATTGTTGGCTGCAGGTAACGCATCTCCTACAGACATGGAGAGTTTCCGTTCCGAGACTCCGAAACTATACAACGGTCGTGCGTTGGCTATTATAAAGAGCTCTGATACAGAAGGTGAAATCAAGCTAAAAGTCACTTCAGAAGGATTGGCCGATGCCGTTATCACCATTAAAACCGGCAAAAACATTCAGGAAGGCTCTGCCATCGCAGAACAAAAGAACGACGAGGATATTGCATACAACATCCATGACGGTCAACTGACGGTGTTCGGAACAAACAATTACAACCTTTTTAACATCGCCGGCTCTCTCCTGCCGAAGGGTCAAGTGTTGAACAAGGGGCTTTACATATTAAAGGCAGGAACAAACATCAAGAAGATACTTGTCAAATAAATATCCGATAAGATTTTGATGAATTACAAATAAGAGACGGACTCCGCGGTGTCCGTCTCTTATTATATGGTTAAAACTTTCTAGTCCTAATGTGACAGTAGGGCTCGTCACCGGTCTTGTTATAATAATCCTGGTGATATTCCTCGCCTATCCAAAAACGTTCCATAGGACGTAGTTGTGTATTTACTTCGTATCCCTTTGAACGCAACAACGCTATCACACTTAGTGCCGTCTGTCTTTGGCTTTCATCAAAATAGAATATCTCACTACGGTATTGCGGTCCTATATCCGGTCCTATTCCATCGGTCTGCGCAGGGTCATGAATTTCGAAGAACACTTTACACAAATCCTCATACGTTACCACATCAACATCATATTTCACTAAAACTGCCTCTACATGGTGCGTCAAATGTGCCTTCACATCGGCATATTGCGGATTCTCCTCCGGGCCACCGATATAACCCACTTGAGTTTCAATCACTCCGTTCACTCTTTGTAACTGGTACTGCACGCCCCAAAAACAGCCGGCTGCAAATATGGCTTGTTCTGTTCTCATTATTCTTTGTTTATCTATTCTTATTCCTTTGCTCTTTTTCCCGCATCACGTCGTCCGACCATTGTTTTAGCCGTTTGTATTCTTCCTCTGTCAAACGCATGAAAGAGCCATGTTGCGGTGCCTCAACGCCTTCTATCGTGACGGGTGAATGAAAATTTTGCATCGTCGCATCTGCTTGACAAATGCGATACTGTTTCGGTCGCGTCGAGTACTGAATATATGCCACACGCCATGTACTGTCGCCTATCAGTTGGAATGCTGAGCATCCCTCACATTTGAGTCTTCCTTCAAAACGTACATAATCTGTTTCGCTCTTTATCTTGTACGGACCGGTCAGACAGTCTGACTCGGCAGCAAAGATTCCGGGTGTACCGCCTTCCTTTTTAATCAGCATGTGATACTTCCCATCTGTCTCAACATAATTGATGTCTGCGTCAATAGTGGCATACCCCCAATCGAACATCAAACGAGGCTTGGTCAAGGTCGTAAAACTATGGTCGGCATACGAGTAATACATACGGTCATACTTCTCTTCGTCGGGATTCCATAGAGAATAGTATATCATATAACCGCCTTTCGTCCCGTCCGGCCATACATACGAAGGATCCCAAAATATTTGTGGCGCCCATACACGCTTTATCGTACTGAAGTCCTTATAAACATCAGGAGAGTCCGGGTCCGAGAAAATCTCACTGCCCTTACGGAAGTCGAATGCTACGGACGTCCAATTGATAAGGTCGTCACTCCGCAACAAGTCTATACCATAATTAAACCAAGAACGACTCTTACGATTACTCATATCAGTAGTAACCATCAAATAGCCCTTTCCATCGAACGTACGACAGATATAAGCATCGCGCGCTCCCCCTTCAATGGGTGATAACTTTTCTACGTCGTAAACAGGTTCACCACCTATCAAATCTTCAAAATGCAAACCATCGCGACTCAATGCGTATGCTGTCCACTCTCCTCGCCCACTCATGTGACAATAAAGGTAACCATAATCACCCTTCTGCAGATTTTGTGCCAAAGAAACCGCACCGATAGCCATTACGACTAATAAAGAGAATAGTTTTTGTTTCATTATAGGAAGAAAAAAGCCGCCATCGAGCTACAGCCCGACGACGGCATGAATATTTGATTTTAATTACTTCTTACATACGGGCCAAGGTTTGATTTGCTTGAAGAAATCATTACCCTTGTTATCTACCAAGATAAAGGCAGGGAAGTCCTCAACCTCAATCTTCCAAATGGCCTCCATTCCGAGTTCGGGATATTCCACACACTCAATGCTCTTGATATTGTTCTGTGCAAGAATTGCTGCAGGACCACCGATAGAGCCTAAGTAGAAACCGCCATGCTTCTGACAAGCGTCGGTCACTGCTTGACTACGGTTACCCTTTGCCAACATAATCATGCTACCGCCGTTGCTTTGGAACAAATCAACATATGAATCCATACGACCGGCAGTAGTGGGACCCATTGAACCACATGCCATACCTGCCGGGGTCTTTGCCGGACCGGCATAATAAATAGGATGATCCTTAATGTATTGTGGCAACTCTTCACCTCTATCAAGGCGCTCTTTCAGTTTAGCATGCGCAATGTCACGACCTACGATAATCGTTCCGTTCAATGACAAGCGGGTAGAAACAGGATACTTATCCAACTCTTTCAAGATGTCTGCCATCGGTTGGTTCAAGTTAATCTTCACAGCATCGCCCTCGCCAGCCTGACGCAATTCAACAGGTATCAACTCACCCGGATTGGAATCTAGTTTCTCAATCCATATTCCATCTTTATTGATCTTACACTTGATGTTACGGTCGGCCGAACATGACACGCCCAGTCCAACAGGGCATGACGCTCCGTGACGAGGCAGACGCACGATGCGCACATCGTGAGCCATATATTTACCACCGAATTGCGCTCCCAAACCAATCTTGTGTGCTTCTTCAAGTACTTGTTTTTCCAACTCTACATCACGGAATGCACGACCGGTCTCGTCGCCGGTTGTAGGCAGATTGTCATAATAATGAGTAGATGCCAATTTCACTGTCAACAAGTTCTTCTCAGCCGATGTACCTCCGATGACAAAAGCGATGTGATAAGGAGGACAAGCCGCTGTACCGAGGCTCTTCATCTTCTCAATCATGAAAGGTACCAATGTTGCCGGATTCAAAATGGCTTTCGTCTCTTGATACAGATATGTTTTATTGGCCGAGCCACCACCCTTGGTTACGCAAAGGAAATGATACTCCATACCTTCGGTTGCCTCGATGTCAATTTGTGCCGGTAAGTTACATTTGGTATTGACTTCATCATACATCGTCAGAGGAGCATTCTGACTGTAACGCAAATTCTCTTCTGTGTAGGTCTTATAAACACCTTTTGACAAAGCTTCTTCATCACAGAAACCTGTCCATACTTGTTGTCCTTTCTCACCATGGATAATAGCTGTTCCGGTGTCTTGGCACAAAGGCAATTTACCTTTAACAGCAATCTCCGCATTACGCAAGAATGTCAGTGCCACGTACTTATCATTCTCGCTTGCTTCGGGGTCGGACAATATTTTAGCCACTTGTTCATTGTGCGCACGGCGCAACATGAACGACACATCGCGAAAAGCAGCATTGGCCATGGCCGTCAAACCTTCGGCTTCCACCTTGAGGATGGGATGTCCTTCAAACTCGCTCACTGACACATAGTCCTTGGTCAGCAAATAATATTCCGTATCGTCCTTGCCCAATTGGAACATCGGAGCGTACTTAAATTCTGGTGCGTTTGCCATAATCGTTTTGTTTTTAATAATTTTATATATTAACCTATTTTTATCAATAATACCTTTGACCTTTCTCACAATAAGGGCAAAATAGATGAAAATGATAATCTTTTCTATTACAATATTGACAATCCCCTTGTATGGGAGCTGTGATTCCCCTATGATGGATATGAGCGCCTTTGATTGTAGCTTGTCCTGTCGGATCAACACCTGTACCTCCACAGTTTTTGCATGTAGTATTATTTTTTATACTTTTATCGTTTGCATTATCATTACTACCACCATCAACAGTAGGTTTCCTAAAACCTTTTGAATCTATTATATATCCATCAGGTGTATAAAAAGCATCCCTTACAAATACGAATCCAGGAGTTTCGGCGTCACATACCAAACAGATACCCTTCCCACTGCATGTTTTACAAACACCCGCAATACACATACATGGATTATAATAATTACCAATAACAATAGCTCCTCGTCCTCTACATGCACTACAAATTTTTGTACCATGACATACTGGACATGCATGAGTTCCCCTACAATTGCCACAACGATTATATGTTTTTGCATATATCACACCGTTTTCATACTTATGATATTTGGTAAAAATCGAACCTCCGTATGAATATTTAGTCCAACTACTCCCTTTTGGAGCTGATATCATATCGTAGTCTTTATTTTTATTATTGTGAGTCCCATCATTTCTACTCTGACTAGGTGGTCCGTAGTAATTATTATTTTGAGGGTTTCCATAATAAAATCCCTGGCTAGGTGGTCCATAGTATTTAACTTGCGCCACCATTACTAGAGAGTAGAAAAATAAGAAATAGAAAGAAAGTTTTCTCATATTGTTCATTATTAACTCTATAATTCTTCGTTATTTGGTTATTCTTCATCGTACTTCTCAAACAAGAAGTCGTTGTATGGGTACTTCTGTACGTGCAACTCACGCACCTTGTCATAAAGTACTTTTTTCAGTCCCTCCAAATTGGTCTTTTCTCTTGCCGAGATAAAGATACAATTATCATTGCGCCGTGCCATCCACGTTTTCATTAAATCGTCCAACGAAATATTTTCCTTACCGGCAGGCGTCAAATCATCCTCGTCTTTCTCCACCCAACTGTATGCATCCACTTTGTTGAATACAATCATGCTCGGCTTGTCACTACACTTCAAGTCCGCCAACGTCTTCTCCACTACTTTAATTTGATCCTCAAAATCCGGATGGGCTATATCCACAACATGAAGCAACAAATCTGCCTCACGCACCTCGTCAAGCGTGCTCTTAAACGAATCGACCAAGTCGGTGGGCAACTTACGAATAAACCCGACTGTGTCGGACAACAAGAAAGGTAAATTGTCGATAATAACCTTTCGCACCGTCGTGTCAAGTGTCGCAAATAATTTGTTTTCTGCAAACACCTCACTCTTTGAGAGTAAGTTCATCAAGGTACTCTTACCCACATTCGTATAACCGACCAATGCCACACGAATCATACGACCTCGATTGCTACGCTGCGTTGTTTTCTGACGATCAATTTCTGCCAAGCGTTGTTTCAACAATGACATACGGTTCAGAATGATACGACGGTCCATTTCCAACTGTGTCTCACCCGGTCCACGCAGTCCTACAGAACCCTTTCCGCCACCGGAACCGGAACCACCTCCTTGACGTTCCAAGTGCGTCCACAAACGTTGCAAGCGTGGTAACATATAGCGATACTGTGCCAACTCCACTTGCGTCTTGGCATTAGCCGTTTGGGCACGCATGGCGAAAATATCCAAAATCAAAGACGTGCGGTCGAGTATCTTTACCTTTAGTTCCTTTTCTATATTTCGCAATTGTTTGGCAGATAGTTCGTCGTCGAATATGACCATACCGATTTCTCTTTCCGCCTCCTCTTCAGCCTCTATATATGCACGAATTTCTTCCAACTTACCTGTACCGACATACGTTACCGAACTTGGTCCGTTCACTTTCTGAGTGAAACGCTTCACTGTGACCGCTCCTGCCGTATGCGCCAAGAACTCCAGCTCGTCCAGGTATTCATTCGTTTTGCGTTCGTTTTGTGTTTGCGTAATCAAACCCACCAATATGGCGGTTTCTGCTTGCGCCTCTGAAATCACAAATTCTTTCATCTAAACTTTCTTCATTATTAACGGAAACAAAGATAATGCAAACTCAGAGAATTAAGAAAGAAAAACGAAGAAAAGAGGACGTGCGTTCTAAAACTTTTAATATATTTGTCGGAAATAATCGCAATTAACCTTTTAACAACGAAGCCATGAAGTTAAGTTATCTTCTACTTTTTTTAAGCTTTTTGATTACAACTGTCGGCGCGACAGCCCAACAAGCACCGGAAGAGGAAAGAACACTGATTCCTTATGAATATCCACAATTCAGAGACGCAACCGTCACCATGATGTTAGGCAGTAAAAAGAAAGTCAAGGCCAACATCTATTTGGACGGGAGCAAATTCTATTTTTTACAGGGTAAAAGAGCAATAGAGGCAGACCTACACAATGTACGCCAAGTTGAGTTCAACGACACGGTGTATATTCCAAAGGATTCCGTCATGGCAAGAATCGTGGCACAAGACAGTAACAAATTGCTGATTTGCATCAAGACTATTGACAAGTATAAAATGACCGGAAAGAACGATGGATTCGGCGGTTTAGACCAGCGAGGCGAAGGATTACCCTTCTTTCAGTTGGACAATATGATGGGGAGCATCAGTATGATTGAGTTGAACGATGGCGATGCTCAAAAGCAAGCCAAAACATTTCCACTAAAGAGAACATACTATTTCATCTTAGACGGCGAGACCGTCCCCGCCAAAGAAAGTCGCATCATGCGCCGCTACTCGAAAGCGGAACGTAAAGTTCTGAAAGGCATCACAGAAAATCGTCATTGGAGTTGGAGTGATGAACGTTCGTTGGCTCATTTATTAGGGTTTTTATAAGCATTTAAGCACTGATAAGTTCGATGAAACATGGTGAGCCACGATGAAACATCATGTTTCACTCCAAAAACCGCATCCACAAAGGGGATTCAGAACAAAGTGAAACATGAAACATGATTAAACTTCCTATGTAATACGCGCGCGCGTGCGAGAACGATGTTTCATGTTTCACCCATGCCCTGGCCTGTCCTTTCATTACAAAAACGCCGGACGTCTGTCATCAAAACGCAAGACGTCCGTCGCCACGGCGACAGACGTCCATCATTTTAGTATTGAACCTGCGACTAAATAGAGAATTTATATTACGTTTCTGTATATAAGAAGTTACGATATTGTTGGTTTTCCAAAACTCAATTTCTTAGAAGAGAAACTTATAATTTATAATTCAAGTATTCATAAAAGCTATAGAACGGGAGTATCAAACTTTGTACAGAGCATGACACTCCCTATTAAAATTACAATAGACACTCTTTCATGAATTTATCTATTTAGTACCCATAATCAGTGACAAGCCATCTTCCTCCTACTTTAACTAAACCAATAGAACAACAAAACCATCGTCCTTTTTTATCCAGATATTCGTATTGAGGATCATAAAATCTCACTGTTACAATAGAAGCTGTTACTCCTTCTATTATTTTATAGTGGGCTGTAGCCAATCTTTGCAAATAAGAGTCTCCTTCTTCTTTTGAAAAAGACATTTTATTGGGTGTCCTTCGAGCACCCTCTTCAGACATCAAAGATTTAGCTTTTATCATATCATTTTTATAAACAGCCGTACAGAATTGCCTTGCTACTGACACTGGGGTATATGCATGTGTTAGGAAAGTAACACAACACATTAGCGCTATTAATAATAACTTTAATTTCATTGCACTCATTATTTAACAACCATACCACTACCACCACAAACGCTACATCCATTTCCATAACAATTCCAACACCTAGTTGTTGCTTTAGGGAATTTCGTAGGTGTCAAATAGGACTTACTACCAGAAGAACTGGGAGAACTAGGCGAACTCGAAGAACTTGAAACAGAACTTGTAGTTCCACCACTACTAACAGCCATCACAACGAACATAATTAACACCAATATTGATAAAAACGTTTTTCTTGACATATCCAAAAAAATATATAAGTTAATAAATAAGTTAGTATATCACAATAATCAAAGGTTCCTGACATAATTCCATATTTTTGTAGAATTTCTAGAATAAAAGGGAGCATAACAGATATGCAAAAGACCATCTTATATACTAATCCATCATTATATAAATAATCTTGTAAATATAATAGTGCCATATACCACAATCCATCAGGCAAACAAAAAATCAACCAATATGTTAAACAATTCAAGTTGGAATAATCTATTTCTATTCTAATTTTTGATAGCACATTTGAATCAAAAGGTATAAGGAACAAGACTTCTTGTCTACAACAAACATAAATCAAAGTTCCTACAATCAATAAGAATAGTGACAATATACATTTACGATGCATTTTAACTCCTTTAATTAAATCCTTTTATGGGTTATATACTGACATGCCACTTCCTGTTCCTTTCTTTATCCTAAACTTAGGTTTCCCATCTGTTCTTTCTCCATAGTTTAAACTTCCTGAAGTCTCACCTCCGTGATCCCAACGGATATAAACTTTATAACATTTATAATACATTTTCTCTCCAACAAAATAACGGCCTAAAATATCATTCTTATAATCAATAATTCTACCATCAGAAGTAAGTTTATAAGCAAGACTATAATCTCTAGAATAAAAAGAACTAAATATATAATTCTTTTCTCCTGTATATGAACTATAAGTTGCTTCGTCCTGTCCTTGATGACTTTGTCTATAGTCATAATCTTGTTTACTTTCAATATTTATTGAAGAATAGGCTGATTTTGTCTTTAAATTGTAAATTTGAGAATAAGATTGAAGTGAAAAACCAATCACTCCAATAAATAATATTATTTTTTTCATATTTTATTCATTTATTGATTACAAAACATCATTTCTATTTTCACACTTTTTTTATAAAAATCTCTACTAATTTAACGGTTTTTTTCATGCATAGATATTGATATAGAATAGTTTATGAATTTAAATATATTTATAACCCACATTACTAAAGATGTCAATATTGTCCATGCGAGAAACCATATACACCTGAAAATAAAACCAAAGACGCCACCCTCAAATGACATCCCTTTATCCGCCCCTTCAGAAGAATCAAATATAATTCCCCACGGAGCAGCAGAGAGTCCCAATGTACATATTGCTATAAGACTTTTTTTGCGTTTTTCCTTCCATTCTTGTACTTTAGACATATTTTAGATTTTAATCGTTTACTATTTACATATTTAAAATCCCACATTAATTTCAAATGAAAAGATGTCTATAAAGACATTGATATTCTTTCCTTTATTTAAGAAATAAAAATGAGAGAAAATAGCTTATCAAAATGAAACTAATTATGATTTTATCATAGTATTTTTACCTCACAAAGATAGCAAGGCTTCATTTTGACACTCGCTAATTATCCTATATCAGCAATCCACTCATATTCGTAATAAGCATCACATATAGGACAGTAGCTACTATCTCCACACCTTCCACAATATATAGTTCTACATTCTTTACAGCGATAAACTTTTGTACCTTCTTCCATGTTACCACAATTCGGGCAACGAACATATTTACTCATATTACTTTTTTAAAAAAAACATCTCTACTCATTTAACGGCATTTCGAGTTACTCCGTTGTTCCAAAATTAAGATGGGATAACGCACAAAAAAAGCGCGGAACTTTTTAGTGTATTCCCGCTCAGAGGTGTTTGGCGTAACCCGGACAGTAGAATAACTAAAAGCTCGCGCCACATAGCACGAGCATTTCAACTATTATTCTTTACCGTCCTTTAGTCGCCAAACTTCCTGAGCAGTAGAATAAAGCTAAAACGCTTTTCCAATATGTTTAAAAGTGCGTATATCAACAATACGCGGTTAATTCATAGGCTAATCTTTTTAATGTTTTGGCAAATGTATATAATATTTCTTAAAATAATCACAAACAACCACAACTATTTCACTTGAATCACCAAATACTTACTAGTGACCCAGAACTGTTCAGGATTGGTCACTTGTAGAATGTACTGCCCCTTGTTATCTTTCGCTAATTTGTATGAGCCACTCGGATGGTTAGTCAAAATCTTGGCACTCTTAGAATAGAGTTTAATTTCCTTATCGTAGCGAATGTCTATCTTGGTAAAATATTCTTTGTTAAAAGCATCACTTCTCAACACGTCACCATCCACCAATATTTTTTGTTCCTTCAACTCTGACTTCGTACCAAACACATACCATGCAGCATTCAACTGTTCATCCTGTGCCTTAAGCGTCCGTGCCTGTTGAGCATTCTCCTCTGTCAGCAAATTCATGTTTTCATTCAGTACCAAAATAGAGTCGCCCTGACGAGAGATAATGATATTCTTTTCTGCCAACTGTGCTTCAAGCTCTTGAATCTTAATATTGCGAGCCTCTAGTTGTGCCGTCAAATCCTCTACCATCTTCTTGGTCTTTTCTCCGGCAATCTTACTCTTTTCCAACTTATCTTTCAACGAACTGATCATTTCTCTATTCTGCTGCATCACATCCTGAATGTACTGCATATTCTCACGGATAATCTGAATAGTAGAAACAGACTCCACATTTCCATCTGTAACAACAATGCGACCCTCAGCCTCATTGATTCGATTGAATCCGTCCTGAACTTCACTCACCACCCCCATGATGTCATCCAACTCCATATCCTTATCGCTGATAACTTGCATCAAAGAATCTCTCTCGTGTGATAACACTTCAGCTCGTTTCTTTGCTCCGTTATCACATGAAACTAACGCTGCTACAGCTAACACGCATACAATAATCTTTTTCATACATCTATTTATTTATTCTTTATTATTCTTTTTCTTATTCTCCTCTCGTCCTGCTAATACAATCACAATTTCCCCACGCGGTTCAGTCGCTGTGAAATGCGCCAATACCTCCTCTAACGTTCCGCGCACGCTCTCTTCATGTATCTTGGAAATCTCACGACATACTGAAACTTGACGCTCGGCTCCGAACACCTCTACGAACTGTGCCAACGTTTTTACTAAGCGATGGGGTGACTCGTAAAATATGATGGAACGACTTTCCTCTGCTAATGCAGACAAGCGTGTGGCACGCCCCTTCTTCGGAGGCAAAAAACCCTCAAAACAAAAGCGGTCACATGGAAGTCCTGATGACACCAAAGCCGGAACGAAAGCCGTAGCTCCCGGTAGGCATATCACCTCCACCCCTGCTTTGACAGCCTCACGTGCTACCAAGAAGCCGGGGTCGGAGATTCCCGGTGTACCTGCATCGGACACCACCGCAATGGTTTCGCCTGCTTTTAATCGCTCAACCACGCGTTCTACGGTCTGATGCTCGTTGAACTTATGATACGACAACATGGCATTCTTTATTTCAAAATGTTTCAACAAAACGCCTGTCGTTCGCGTATCTTCCGCCAATATCAAATCCGCCTCTTTCAGTACCTTTAAAGCACGAAATGTAATATCCTCCAAATTTCCCACCGGCGTGGGTACCAAATACAATAGTCCCATACAATATTCTCTATTGTGACAAATGTAAGCATTTATCGTTTGTCATGATACTATCCTATAAAATATTTAACAGATGTTTGCGAAAATCTCCTTATTTTTGGTTTAAATACCGCTTACAATTCTTACTTTTGCAAAAATAACCATTGAAAAACAAGCAAAACATGAGTCCTATAACGGAAAAAAACGGAGAGATGATGCGCAGAGGAAGAATTGAAGTCATTTGCGGTTCCATGTTCTCCGGGAAAACAGAAGAGTTAATTAGAAGATTGAAACGTGCGCAGTTCGCTCACCAAAGCGTAGAGATATTCAAACCCACCATCGACACCCGCTATGATGAAGTCAACGTAGTGTCTCACGAGGGCAACGCCATCATGTCAACACCCATTGAATCATCGGCCAGTATATTATTGTTAGGCGAAGAGACCGACGTTGTGGGTATAGATGAAGCACAATTCTTTGATGACAATCTTGTAAATGTTTGTAATGAGTTAGCAAACAGAGGCGTCCGCGTCATCGTAGCCGGTCTTGACATTGATTTCAAAGGAGTGCCGTTCGGTCCGATGCCGGCCTTATGTGCCGTTGCCGATGAGGTGACCAAAGTGCATGCCATTTGTGTTCGTTGTGGAGCGTTAGCGTATGTATCCCATCGTACCATCAATGAGGACAAACGTGTGTTACTCGGTGAGCAAAGTATTTACGAACCCCTCTGTCGTGCTTGTTATCAAAAGGCATTGGAAGAAAAAAAAGTAAACACAAACAAACTCTGTTATGTTTGAGAAAGAAATTACATTCGACCGTTTCATACGAGGTTTGATGACTGTTGCCGGCATCGGTCTGCTTATCTTTGTCATAAACTTATTGAGCCCTGTTCTATTGCCATTCTTTATAGCTTGGCTCTTAGCTTACATGATT
Source organism: Paraprevotella sp. (assembly GCA_017937925.1). GTDB lineage: Bacteria > Bacteroidota > Bacteroidia > Bacteroidales > Bacteroidaceae > Paraprevotella. Next base: position 89,386 of record JAGBCQ010000021.1, read on the forward strand.
TATCCGACAGTAAAATTCTTTCAATACAAACTACACTTTAAAAACAGGATACTTTGCATCGCTATTTCGCTTTTGCTCATTGTGTCCTGCCTTATAGGTTTCTTCTATCTTGTCATCCCCCCAGTTGTTGGGGAGTTTATGAAATTACGCGTACTTGTTGCCGGTTTTATTCGAGAAACCGGTGACTCAGCAATTACTCGCAACCTTGAACTTTTCTTTCAAGAATATATTGACCAAAATTCCATTTTGCAACTCCTACAGAAGAACAATATCATGGAGGCGCTACAGGTTGCTATCAATCAACTTTGGGCTTTGGTATCACAAACCATTGATATCGTTATAGCCCTCTTTGGCTTCTGTATCATTATACTTTATCTATTTTTCATACTTATGGATTATGAAAAGATTTCTGAAGGATGGATAAAGTTGATTCCAAAGCGTAACAGACGTTTTGCGACCTCACTCGTTGCTGATGTACAACAAGGTATGAATTCTTATTTCCGCGGACAGGCATTGGTTGCCTTCCTTGTCGGACTATTATTTAGTATCGGATTTGTCATCATAGACTTCCCCCTTGCCATTGGTTTGGGGATGTTTATCGGATTCCTCAATCTCGTACCGTATTTACAGGTTGTGGGGTTCATTCCAACCATCCTTCTTGCATTACTTAAGGCTTATGACACCGGAGAAAGTTTTTGGCTCATCCTCCTTACTGCCGGTATCGTATTCATTGTTGTACAAGTGATTCAGGATGGATTCTTAGTACCTAAGATTATGGGTAAACTCATGGGACTGAATCCGGCAGTCATTCTACTTTCCTTATCCATTTGGGGAAGTTTATTAGGTCTTATCGGATTGATTATAGCCTTACCACTCACTACGCTTTTGCTTGCATACTATCGTCGTTTTATAGAACGCGACGAAAAGATGCTTAATTTACAACGAATACGAACGTGCAAAGCGCATAGCAATGAGGACAACTCTACCAGAGAAAAAGGCACTCAAAAAGTGCGCCCCACAAAAGGAAGGACAACGTATCGGAGACGTAAAAAAAAGCAAACCATCCAACCGACTGAGAACATCTAAATAAAGTTTCGTTCAAAAAAACGCTCAAAAGATTTGTCGGTTTCAAAAAAAGACGTACCTTTGCACACGAAATCAGAAATGATTCCCTATTAAAGGTCGATTCGCTAGCTCAGCAGGTAGAGCACAACACTTTTAATGTTGGGGTCTTGGGTTCGAGCCCCAAGCGGATCACAACCAAACTAAAAAGTCGCTGAAATCAGCGACTTTTTTGGTTTTATAGCAGGACAAAGCACTCCTACTTAATCAATATCTTTTGTGAACCGACAAGAGTATCATCTTCTCTTATAGTGAGGATATATATTCCGCTACCGCTTACATTCATGCGGAAACTACCTATACCGGCATTGATGCTCTGCGAGGCACACTTTTGTCCACCAATAGAGAAAAGTTCCGCTTTTGCATCCTTATTTGTATTATAGTTTACCTCAATACTATTTGCACTATTCTGCATTGCTCTTACACATACTGGCGCATTTACCATTTCAACAGAATTTGTAGTTTCATTGATTTTATAGAAATGCTTATAAACAGAAGTTATACCTTCTTCTTCATCCACCGTATCAAATGAGATAAATCTATTATCGCCCAATTGGAGTATTAAAACACCTTCACCCACAGAGAAAACAGAACCGCCATTTAGTGTAAAATGACCTATTCTATCATACGCTTTCCCAAAAGAGATAGTACTAATCACTACCCCGTTCTCACTGACAACCTCAATACCACAAATGGCAAGTTCTTTGCTTGAATATTCACCCTCACTTGTTATCGGTTTTTCAGGGTTCTCACTACCAACCCAAGAGTAAACAGGCGCATCAACAAGTGTGTATATAGGACGAATATATTCAAGCATACTATCCTCATTAAAGAGAGTTGAAGATAAATAAAAAGGATATAATAAAGAACTCTGTGCACCGATGCAATTACACGCAAGTATATTATTATCAACCCTTATAGTATCATAGTTTACAAAATATTCGCTCCACTCCGAATATTTATAAGTATATGTGGCTCGAAATTGATAAACCTTACCGTCCTTATCAAGCAATATACCGGCTTTGGGATATGCATATTGATATGCTTCATAATAGAAAAAATTATTTCCGTTATACTGTTTGGAAACAATTAAAGAAAAATCACCTTCATCACATATATCAACAGCCACACCATAATAATAGTAATCATAATCCGCTATAAGTTTCTGCTTCTCTTCATAGGAAAGATTCATGAAGTCTTTACCTTTCGAAACAGAATAATCTACGTAAACGTTGGTAATATCATTGACCTTTTCGATAGCAGTACGTTCTACATCCACAATAGAACGCGAACGAGTGCGTGAACTTTGATATGTGAATTCCTGCTGTGGTAGGCTGATGCTCTTAATAAGACTAATATCATTGTCATAGATGCCTATGCCGTCGCTCTGCAATATGTGCAATTTCGGTGTTTCGTCAGTTGAATACTCGCTTGGAATAAAGCATAAACTACCACAACTCTTCATCTGTACATAATCTGTCTGTGCGCTCAAAAATATAGGGAACAATAGCAATAGCCCCAATATAGTCTTTTTCATAAAAAGTATTTTTCCACAAAAGAAATAAATCTTTTGTAAATAAGAAAATTAAAAACCAAGAATACACAACAAGAAGTTGTTTTTAGCTTGAAGTTCTTATAATTAAAGCTATTCACAATATTCCCTTGATACTCCTTGCCGATATTGCCGCAAAGAAGTCACATATATCCATTACTAAAACAAGTTGTTTCTAAGTCAGTTCGTGCCATACCTTCGGCACATTGAGATTTATTGTCATCATACAAAATGTGGTTACTTTACCGCGAAGGTAGAGTAACCACATTGTATGGTAAAAGACAAAAGGATTATTCCTTTGCTTTTTGTGTATGCATCAACTTTGTTTGAAATCCTTCTGTAATTTCTTCATCAGATGAAACTTCTTTAGAAAGAATCCATACGAAGATGGGGTTTCCCATCATTTTGTCTTCAGACTTATAACATCCTTCGTATTTCCATCCTCTTTTTGCCATATAATTCATGGCAGAAACCATTGTGCTGAAATCAATTTCTGAACCATTCTCGTCAACAAGGACATTATCTTTAAGTGTCTTTTGGCCAAAATCAATTTTTATAGATACTTTATGGTTTTTGAACTCGGATTCTTTTCCTTGCAAAGTACAATATGCTTTGTATGGAGTTTGTGCAGACACCGTGATTGCAACAAATGCAAATAAGAGAGTAAACAGATGTTTCATAATTATCATAATATATTTAAATACAAAGATATAATATATTTTAGAACCAATACCCTTTATTATCCTTTTTATTTTCAATTATCGGTGGGGAAAAGAGTTTTGCCACGTGCGAAGCATGCCACTGCGGAAACTCTTCGGGGTGAGAACGCATCAACTGCACGATGTCAGGTAGCGTCTTGTGCGGTGTGTGTCTCGTTGCATAGGCATTATTGTATGACAGAAATGCGACAATGACTTGACGTAGTTTGTCAATGATGTGTTTTACTTTGAGACTACCTATTAACTTTTTATCTATCCTAAAACAATAACATATATACTATTATACCTGCAAAGAAACCTAAAAGGACTAAAGGTGTAAAACGTTTTAGATAGTAACCAAACGAAATTTTCTCCATTCCCATTACTGTAACACCGGCAGCGGAACCGATTATCAAAATACTTCCTCCCGTCACTGCACAGTATGCCAATAACGTCCAGAAAGAACTATCTGCGGCAAAGACACCGGCTTCTTGTAATGGGTACATCCCCATCGTTGCTGAAACCAAAGCCACGTTATCCAAAAATGATGACAGGACACCCAAAACAATAGCGATTGTGTTTTCATCGGCAAAAGTGTCACTTAAGAAATTCGCCATAATAGCTAGTTGACCGGTAACTATCAATGCCTGAACAGACATCAGAATGCCGAGGAAAAAGAAAATCGTACTGATATCCACACGTGAGAATGCTCGCTGCACTCGCAGATTTAGCACTGCCTCATCGTCGGAATCTGCATACTTACGATCAGTTATCACCCATAATGCTACCAACCCCAATAGAACACCCATAAATGGGGGCAATTGTATCAAAGTCTGCAATATCGGAACCATTGCCAATGAACCGAGACCTACACAAAGAACCACCTTCCGAATTTTGGGATTCACTTTTGTCTGTTCGCCAACATCGGCAGTTAACGGTATTATCAATGTTTTTGGGGGCAACATAAAAGTTGCTAACGATAAAGAAACAGTCAGCATGACTAACGAAGGTAATATTAAAGAACCAACTTGATGCAAGGCCGACACATTACCACCCGTCCATAACAATAGCGTAGTTACATCACCTATTGGAGAACATGAGCCTCCGGCGTTGGCTGCTATTATTATCATAGAGCTGAATATCAATCTTGTATTACGCTCAGGGACTAATTTACGAGCAATAGAAATCAGCACGATGACTGTCGCCAAATTTCCCAATAGCATAGACATGAAAAAGGTGATAAAACAGAGCATCCACAACAACACTCGTTGATTACTGGTTTTGATTGATTGAGAAATAATTCCAAATCCGCCATGTGAATCTACTATATCTATTATTGCCATAGAACCTAACACAAAGAATAGCGTCGTCGCCACATCTCCTAGTCCACGGACCAATTTAAGTTCAACAAACTCAAATGCCAACTCATGTAAGGGCATTTCACTCAACTCAGGAAACATCGCCATGAACTCCGAAATGTGTTTTGGCGGATTGACCAAAAAGAATTGTTCTGCATTTAGCAAGAATATAAGCCACAAAAGGATTGACATACCAACGGCTGTAGCAGCCTTATTTATCTTAATGACATCTTCAAATGCGATACCCATTATTCCAATAACAAATATCACCGGCATTAAATAATAGAAAAACATAGCACCCTTTTATCTTTTATATTTATATATGAATCTGAATCTCTTTATTATAACATTGTGACGCTTGACACAGACAGATAACACCGCAAAAATAAGAAATATAATATCCGTACAAAAAAATCCTTTCATAAAAACCATTACGATGGCGTTAAAAAAACATTAAGTGTCATTACAACCAATCTGCAAGACCGCCTAAGTATAAACAAAAAAACAAAAAGCTCTTTAAATATATTGTTACTTTAACGGAATATCCGTATTTTAGCAACGGAAATCATTTTTTAATTAAACTAACATACAATTATCATGAAAATCAAATCATTGTTTTTAGGTGCAGCGGTTGTAGCATCTTTGCTTTCTGCCAATGCACAAGACAACACAGTAACGGTACAGACCAAAAACATTGGTGCTGAAATTCAGTCAACTATGTATGGTGTCTTCTTCGAAGATATTAACTACGGAGCGGATGGCGGACTTTATGCTGAATTGGTAAAAAACCGTTCTTTTGAGTTTACTCCCGATCATTATATGGGATGGGAAATGTTTGGAAATGTCACATTAAAGAACGATGGACCATTTGAGAAGAACCCACACTATGTTCGTTTAGGTTGGGCCGGTCATGGCGATATGTGGACCGGTATCCAAAATACAGGTTTCTTTGGTATCGGTCTTAAGAAAGGTGCCGACTATCGTTTTTCTGTATGGGCACGTGTCCCGGATGGCAAGCCTGTCACTTTAATGGTACAATTCATCGACCAAAACACATCTGCGAACGACCAACAATTTGTCAGCCAAGATTTGGTTATCGACTCTAAAGAATGGAAGAAATACACAATGGTGATGAAGTCTAACCGTACAATAGAAAAGGCAAACTTACGTATTTTCTTGTCTAACCCACAACACCGCTCTGGTCAAGGTATTGTTGATTTGGAACACGTTTCTTTATTCCCTGTTGACACATGGAACGGTCATGAAAATGGTTTGCGTAAGGACTTGGTACAAGCTCTTTACGACATGAAACCCGGTATATTCCGTTTCCCCGGTGGATGTATTGTTGAGGGTGCTAACCTTGAAACACGCTATCAATGGAAAAATACAGTAGGTCCGGTTGAAAATCGTCCTTTGAACAAGAACCGTTGGGAGTCAACTTTTATTAATCGTTACTTCCCTGATTATTTCCAAAGCTACGGACTTGGTTTCTACGAGTACTTCTTACTTTGCGAAGAAATTGGTGCAGCTCCACTTCCTGTATTGAACGTTGGTATGGCTTGTCAGTACCAAAACTGGAACAATGAACACGCACACGTTCCTTGCAACGCTGAGGACTTGAAACCATACATTGACGATGCTCTTGATTTGATTGAGTTTGCAAACGGCAGTACAGACACGAAATGGGGAAAACTCCGTGCAGAAATGGGTCACCCAGAACCATTCAATATGAAATTCTTAGGTATCGGCAACGAGCAATGGGACAAGTTCTACTTTGACCGCTTGCAATTCTTTATGGACGTTCTTCGTGAGAAGCACCCTGAAATCAAGATTATTGGAACATCCGGTCCTGACTCTGAAGGTCATAACTTCGAAATTGGTTGGGAAGACATGAAGAAAAAGAATGTTGATTTAGTGGACGAACACTTCTACCGTAACATCAGTTGGTTCAAAAATAGCATGAACCGTTACGACGATTACGACCGTAATGGTCCGAAAGTATTCCCCGGTGAGTATGCTTGCCATGACCATGAGAACCGTATGAAGTGGAACCATGCCGGTGCTTCTATTTATGAAGCTGCGTTCATGACTACATTCGAGCGCAATGCTGACATCGTTCACATGACTGCTTACGCTCCACTCTTCGCTCACTACGAAGGTTGGCAATGGCGTCCGGACTTGATTTGGTTTGACAATTTACATTGTGTAAAATCTGTTAGCTACTATGTTCAACAAATGTACGCTTGCAACATGGGTACGCATATGGTTAAGAGTAGCATCGCTAATCCTACTCCGAAGGGACAAGATGGCGTATTTGCAAGTTCTGTATTTGACAAAAACACCAACGAGTATATCGTAAAGGTAGCTAATACGACTGAGAAACCTCAACAAATTGACATCGTCTTAGAAGGCTTGAAGAAAATGGATAGCTATGTTCCTACTCAAACATTGGATTGTAGCGAGTTCGCCATGGAGAATTCTGTAGAAAATCCTAATGCTATCGTACCACAAAACGGTTACGTTACCGCAGAAGGCAACACTATCAAAGCTACTATTGCCGGTAAGAACTTTGTTGTATTCAAGGCTAAGAAAATTAAGTAAGAACTATTTGAAAATGATATTAGGTGGGGCGTGTCTCAGAGGCACGCCCTATTTGTTTTAATTTTATCGGGATTATTTCACTTTTTCTTTATGTTTATTCTTCGTTTTTTGTAACTTTGCCTATTAGTGTCTTACACAACGTAAGGAATAAACAATAGTAAAAAGAAAATGAATGTTATTGAGCTGATAAAAAAAACGAACGGACCGGCCTTCTCGTTTGAAGTACTTCCGCCATTAAAAGGAGCTGGAATAGAGCAGTTGTTTCGTACGATTGATACTCTTCGCGAGTTCTCACCGGCATACATCAATATTACGAACCACCGTAGCGAGTTCGTGTATAAGGAGTTGGGCGATGGAATTGTACAACGCTCACTTATTCGCCGTCGCCCCGGTACTATCGCGGTGTCGGCTGCTATCAAATCGCGTTATGACATTCACGTAGTACCACATGTGTTATGTAGCGGTTTTACTCGTGAAGATACCGAGTATATGCTCATTGACATGCAATTACTAGGCATCAGGGATTTGCTATTGTTACGTGGCGACAAGGCCAAAGAAGATTCCATGTTTACCCCAACGAATGGCGGTTACTCTCACGCAACGGAACTGATTGACCATGTCAACCGTTTCAATGAAGGGTTCTTTATCGATGGTAGTCCTATCAAGAATCCCGGCACTCACTTTCATTATGGTGTGGCTTGCTACCCTGAGAAACATGAAGAGGCGCCAAATCTTGAAAGCGACTTAGCACGTCTGAAGCAGAAAGCTGACATGGGAGCTGAGTATGCAGTGACACAATTATTCTACGATAACCGCAAATATTTTGAATTTGTAAATAAAGCCCGCGAAATGGGTATTGACATTCCAATCATTCCGGGTATTAAGCCATTAACCAAGCTAACACAATTGACTGTCATTCCAAAGATATTCCGTTGCGACATACCACAAGAATTGGCATCAGAACTACAACGTTGCAAAACGGACGAAGATGTAAAACAAGTGGGAATAGAATGGGCTGTAGCGCAATGTAAAGAATTAGTGGCTCACGGTGTGCCAAGTTTGCACTTCTACACACTCTCAGCTGTGGATAGTATAAAACAAATAGCACAACAAATATATTAAATTGAGATATGTTCAAACAGGTAATAGGACAAGACGATATCAAAGCGCGCCTCATCAATGAGGCTAGGAGTGGGCGCGTTCCACATGCCATTCTGTTTACCGGTCCCTCGGGGTGCGGTAAGTTAGCTTTGGCTATTGCCTTTGCACGTTACCTTTTATGCGAGCATCCTTCCGAAAATGACGCTTGCGGAAAATGTCCTTCATGTCGCACATCACTTGGTTTTGTACATCCCGACTTACATTTCGTTTACCCTATTATCAAATATAAAAAAACTGAGACATCTATCTGTGAAGCTTATATAAAAGAATGGCGTCAACGACTAGAGCAAGGATTATATTTTGATTTGGAAGATTGGCTTGCAGACATGAAAGCTGAGAACCAACAAGTCCTTATTTACGCCGCCGAAAGCGAACAGATACAACGCAAACTTTCTTTGAAATCAACATTGGGTGGTCGTAAAGTAATGGTCATCTGGATGCCTGAAAAAATGCATCCTACTTGTGCAAACAAGCTATTGAAACTCATAGAAGAACCTCCAACGGATACCATTTTTCTACTAGTAAGTGATGAGCCGGAAAAAATTCTTCCCACCATCTTAAGTCGTACGCAACGTATCGAAATAAAAGGCATAGCCCCTAGCAAAATAGCTGAAGCCATACAACAATATCACCCTGCTGAAGACGCTACCTTAGTAGCACGTACAGCACAAGGTAGCTATACCGCAGCGTTAAAAGCAATAGACCGAAGTCGGGACAACGACTTGTTTCTTGATTTATTCATCATGCTGATGCGCCTGAGCTACCAACGTAAGATTAAGGACATGCGAAAATGGAGCGAACAAATAGCGAGCATGGGGCGGGAACGACAAAAAAACTTTTTGGACTATTGCCAAAGACTTATCAGAGAAAACTTTATTTATAATTTCCGTCAACCGGAATTGAACTATATGCGACAGAAGGAGGCTGACTTTGCCAAGAACTTCGCACGTTTCGTCAACGAACGGAACGTCATAAAAATCATGGACGAATTAAGCGATGCAGCACGTGACATCGAGCAAAACACGAACCCCAAAATGGTGTTCTTTGACTTTGCTCTGAAAATGATAGTGCTGCTGATTCAATAATCAACAATACAGCTATCCAAGAATATGGAAGAGAAATTTAAACTAAATGGAGCGGACAGAGGACTTAGCATAAAAGGGTGCGGTCGACAAGATAAACAACTGAATACTTATGACTATCTTGCGGATGTGCCTGGTAATACAGATGTTTGTGACTTGGTTGAAGTCCAGTTCAAGAATACACGCAAAGGATACTATAGAAATTCAAACCGCCTTGAAATAGAAAAAGGAGATATCGTTGCGGTAGAAGCAACTCCGGGACATGACATCGGAGTGGTAACACTGACCGGTAGGTTAGTACCATTGCAAATGAAAAAAAGTGGTATTAAAGGCGAACAAGAAATTAAGCGAGTTTATCGGAAAGCAAAGCAAGTGGATCTTGAGAAGTACGAAGAAGCCAAAAGTCGTGAACATGATACCATGATTCGGTCACGACAGATTGCCAAAGATTTGGGATTGGATATGAAAATTGGCGACGTAGAATACCAAGGTGATGGCAATAAAGCTATATTCTATTACATTGCTGATGGGCGTGTGGACTTTAGACAACTCATCAAGGTACTTGCTGATGCCTTTCATGTTCGTATTGAGATGAAACAAATCGGTGCGCGCCAAGAGGCCGGTCGCATAGGCGGTATTGGTCCGTGTGGCAGGGAGTTGTGTTGTGCGACATGGATGAAAAATTTCGTATCGGTATCCACCGGAGCAGCACGTTTTCAAGATATTTCGCTTAATCCGCAGAAACTCGCAGGACAATGTGCCAAACTAAAATGTTGCATGAATTATGAAGTTGATGCCTATGTTGAAGCCGGCAAACGACTACCTAGCAAAGAAATTACACTGCAAACCATGGATGCCGAATACTTTTTCTTTAAAGCAGACATCCTAGCTGGGTTAGTCACTTACTCTACCGATAAGCACATAGCAGCAAATCTCGTTACGCTGACAGCCGCACAAGCATTTGACGTTATCAACATGAACCGCAAAGGCGAAAAACCTGAAAAACTAAATAGTTCTGAAGAACCACAGAATACTAAACCTGCCGACCTTGTAGAACAAGAAAGTTTAACGCGATTTGACAAACGCAAAAAAAGTAAACATAAAAACAAGAATAAGGGTGAGCACCACAATAGCGAGCACACCCCAAAGAACGATAATAACGAGGGCAGTGGAGAACATCACAGCCATAATAGTGGAGAGCAACGTGAAGTACGAAACCATCGAGATCGACGCAACAATCATGGAAGACACGGGAGGGAACATAGAAATAGAGAACATTCCAATCATTCTGAAAATGGTTCAAAGGAATAGTTTAATGGCATGATACAAAAATATTACAACATAGTTTTTACTATCCTATTCGTGAGTGGCATATTGTCACTCACGAGTTGTGATAAACACACTATTTCTCACCGCTACCATTGTATTAACTCTGACGGGTGGTATCGTTCGGATACTTTGTTTTTTGCAATAGATTCAATTGAATCAGACAATACATACCACTTCATCCTTGATTTGCGCACCACAAACGATTGTCCATACAAAAGTTTATGGTTAACTGTAGAAAAAGAATTATGTCCGAATCCTACGTTTGAATGTGACACCATAGAATTTGTACTGACAAACCAGCAACATCAACGTACGGGGACAGGCATACATCTTTTACAATATAGTAAGGAAATAAAATCTACCTATTTGAACAAAGGTACAAACGGCAGTATACGTATATACCACATTATGAATGATGATTGTTTAACCGGAATCCGCGATATTGGCATACGTATTGAACAATAATACTATCAGTAACGCTTAGACAAGTTTCTAGCTGCATCAATACGTAGGAAGATAAACAGCAATAACGTGAATCCCCACAATGAAGAACCGCCGTAACTAAAGAACGGAAGAGGAATACCAATAACCGGCGTCAATCCTAGGACCATTCCCACATTTATAAACAAATGAAACAGGAAGACACTCATCACAGCATAACCATATATACGCCCAAAAGCATACGGTTGTCGTTCTGCCAAATAAATCAGTCGCAAAATGAGCGCTAAGAATAACAGCAAGACTAAAGACGCGCCCCAAAATCCTTCTTCTTCTCCTACAGTACAGAATATAAAGTCAGTATCCTGTTCCGGAACATACTTTAATTTCGTTTGCGTGCCATTTAAAAAACCTTTCCCCATTAAGCCACCGGAACCTATCGCTATTTTTGCCTGATTAACATTGTACCCCGCCCCGGAGGGGTCATCTTCCAGACCAAGTAACACATGGATACGGACGCGTTGATGTGGTTGCAAGACTTCGTTCAAAACGGGTTCAACAGCATAAGAAAATGACAACGACACCAATGTAAACATAGCAATATAGAAATAATTGGTAACGCGATCACGTAAAGCCAAGTAACATAAATAACCGACAATAAAGAGAGAGAGAACTAACAACACCCATGTTACATCAAATGGGATTACCCAATAAGCAAAACAAAAAGTAATCACAATACTTCCTATACCATAAATAGTGATTAGTTTTAAAGCTTTATCGGTCTTTCCGCAATAAACACGCAACAATCCCAATGTAAAAAGAAAAATTAATAGTAAAACGATGAATTGGCCGACAGACATCGGTATATGCCACATAGGAACATCCGCATAGCGTACACCTACAACAAAATAAGTAACTGCAGAAATTCCGGCAAACAAAATAGAACCCGGCATACCTTCTCGATAAAGTACAAGGAAAAAAGCTAAATATACAAGTGCCGAACCGGTTTCTTTTTGTAATATAATCAGAATGATTGGAACAAAGATAATGGCACAAGTCATCAAGGCTTCACGCATTCTTGACATACTATATCCATAAACAGACATATATTTCGCTAATGCCAATGCCGTAGCACACTTGGCGAACTCGGCGAATTGAATACTGAAAGATCCTATTTTTATCCACGAAAGCGATCCCTTAATATCTCGTGCAAAAAAAGGAGTAATAAAAAGAAGTATTAAGAAAATGCCATATATTATGTAAGCAAACGTGTCATAAATTCTGTCATCCAACATCAATAAGACAAAACCCAAAACAAAGGATGTGCCAATCCACACCAACTGCATTCCCGAACGAGAGTCAAAAGAAAAGATATTGCCTGCCAATTCGAAATCGTAACTTGCACCGCAAATGCTAATCCATCCGAATGCCAACAATGCTACATAAATCAGTATGGTCCACCAATCCAATGACTTCCATACTCCTTCACCTTTCCTACCTTGCAGTCGTTCCATACCTAATATGTCTATTCTGATAAACTCTTGCTTTTTCCTCACTTTCCGGTGACAATTCACCATTCAGATATTGTTCTATCATCAATGCACCGAGAGGCACTCCATAATCTGCTCCCCAACCTCCATTCTCAACATAAACAGCAATGGCTATTTGAGGATTGTCTTTGGGCGCAAACCCTATAAATGCAGAGTGGTCTTGCCCACGGTTTTGAGCCGTACCTGTCTTCCCACAAATTTCGACACCGGGAATATTTCCGGAACGGCATGTTCCACTAAGGATAGCTTGACGCATTCCTGATACAATACTCTCATAATATAAAGAGTCAACTCCGGTATATCTACGATGGGTATAGATTGAATCTAACGGTTCGTTTTGAATCTGCTTGACAATATGGGGAGTTATAAAATAGCCTCTATTAGCTATAGTTGCAGCCAAATTTGCAATCTGCAAAGGTGTCGCACTGACCTCACCCTGACCTATAGAAATACTAACCACTGTCACGGCATTCCACGCTCCTCGATATGCCTTATCATAATATTGCGCATTAGGTATCATTCCACGACGCTCGCCAGGCAAGTCCACGCCCAATTTATATCCAAATCCCATGTTGACCATGTAATCTCTCCATTTGTTCATGGCCACTTGTACACTCTCGTATTTGTTACGGTTTCCAAACATATAATACAATCCCCAACAAAAATATGCATTACAAGAGGTCGCTATGGATGGGACCAAAGGAATGGGCGATGCATGCGCATGACATCCCAAGCGGAAGCCACGATGTAGAAACCCTCCATGACAAGGATATAAAGTGTGTGGTTTGATGACACCTTCTTGCAGAAATGTCAAGGCCTGTGATGTTTTAAAGGTCGATCCCGGTGGATATTGTCCCATAATAGAACGATTCAACAAGGGTTTCAAAGGGTTCTTGCTCAAAAGTAAATGATTTTCTCCTCGCTGACGTCCAACCATCATACGTGGGTCATAAGTAGGAGCCGACACCATACAAAGGATTTCACCCGTAGCCGGTTCGATTGCTACAATACTTCCCAACTTACCTTCCATCAATCGCTCGCCCAGAGCTTGTAATTTCAAATCAAGACCCAACGTCAAGTTCTTTCCAGGCACAGCCTTACGATCGAGTTTCCCCTCTAGATAATGTCCCTTAATTCGTCCTCTTGCATCACGCAACAATACTTGTACCCCTTTTTCGCCTCTTAATTGCTTTTCGTATGCACGCTCTACACCTTGTTTACCAATGAGATCTCCATTTTGATAATAATCATCATTCTTTACATCCAAAGGGGACACCTCACCTATATCTCCTAACACATGCGCTGCATAGGACGTTTCATACTGACGAACCGACCGACGTTGACTATAAAATCCGGGATAACGAAACTGTTTTTCATGAAAAACGCTGAACTCTTCCGGAGAGAGTTGACTCATAAACAGCTGTTGGGTAAAACGTGAATATCCTAAATTACGACGACGGTCCTTGATTTCACTCATCCGACGGTCAAAAAATTCTTTTGTTATTCCTAAGGTTTCACAAAAATCGAGTGTATCCAAAGCACTCACTTCGGACATTACGACCATAATGTCGTAAGCAGGACTATTATACACCAACAAGTTACCATTCCTATCGGTTATAATGCCTCTCGACGGATACTGTACTTTCTTTAGGAAAGCGTTGGAATCAGCATTTTCCTTATAATCATCACTCATTATTTGGAGCGAAAAGAGACGGATAATAAATAAAAGCACAATGCCAATAGCCATTGCCCCTATCACATACTTCCGTTTCTCTAATTCATAACTCTTCATAACGAAACCTACATTGGATTTTTATATTATTGGGGTTCACGAACTTTCGCAAACAACAATATGATTATAATTGTTATTAGGGAACTTGACAAAAATGCCGTAATCATATCCCAAATGCGAAAGAAAGAAAAGAATTCAAGCAAAACGAAACAGGCTTGATGGAATAAAACAACAGAGCTCACAAACCAAATATATTTCCACTTACTCAATAATTTAAAACTTGGGATATGGTCCTCAACCGTATCTTTGGGTATATACAAACGTAACAAAAGAGGTGTTACCATCGCTGTCAACGTCATGGAGGCAGCACCCAAACCGGGCGAATAAGAGAACATATCAACCATTAGACCGACGAAGAATCCCCATAACAACCATGCATAACGTGGTGTACTTAATGGCAAAAGACATAAAATATAGACATAGATAGCAGGGGTAGCATAACCAAACAAGCAGACTTGTCCAAACACAAAGATTTGCAATGCAACCAAAACAATGGCCCAAAATAATCTATAAAACAAATTCTGCGTCATATTCTATGCTATTTTTCTTTAATGATTCCTTGATGTAGTTGCTTTATCTCTGCATGACTCGTTGACTTTAGCACATAAACATCGCGTAAACTAGCAAAATCTGTACTTAAATTGACCTGCAAACAATAGGATAAACCATCTGCAGAACCTTCTGTTCTGACCACCTCACCCACTTTTATACCTTCCGGGAAAACTGCCGAAAATCCACTTGTTTCCACTTCCATGCCATTTTCTATTTTCGCATGTCTTGGAACATCCTCCATACTTGCATATTTAGGATGTTCGCCATTCCATCGTAAATAACCAAAATAGTCCGTCCCACGAATTTGGCAACTTATATTCGATTTTCCATTCAATAACGGCATGACAATAGCATAATGAGGAGAGGTTGCGTAAACAATACCTACGACACCTGTTCCACAAACTACGCCCATTTCACATTCCACTCCGTCGTTTTCTCCCTTATTAATCGTGATATAGTTATTCTTCTTAAACAAGGACGACTCTACCACTTTGGCAGCCATCAGTTCATACCCCTTTATCGAATCCGACAAGGCAACTGATAAGTTCTCTACTTCTTTTTTTCTTAATTCTTCAGTTAATTGTTGCACACGATGCTCCAACAAGATATTTTTTTGAGTCAGTTGTTGATTGATGTCTATCAGAGAAATATACTTTGAAAAATCAGACTTCCACTCCAAAATCTTTCCACTTACAGCATTGGCAGACGTAACCCACACACTTTTTTGATATGAATTGAAACGAAAAAGCAATAGAAGACTTAGTCCCTCTAACAACAAGAAGAGAAACCAATAACTATACTTCTTCAAAAAATCCAATAACCTTTGCATGCAACAACTTTACGTATCAGAAAAAGAAACGAGGTTAACGGAAACCCAACTTACATCCGGCATCACTTGTTAACCTCGTAATATTCTAAACTTAATTTTTATCTCTTACATTAAGAAAGAAAAGTTTTCCACGTTCTTCAAAGCTATGCCGGTACCTTTTGCTACGCTGTGTAGCGGATCATCTGCGATATGGAAAGGTATATTTATCTTAGCAGTCAAACGCTTATCCAAACCTCGTAACATCGCTCCTCCGCCAGTCAGATATATTCCATTATGAACAATGTCTGCATACAATTCAGGAGGTGTATTCTCCAATGCATTAAGGATGGCAGTCTCAATGCGAGCGATGGATTTCTCTAAACAATGCGCAATTTCTTGATAACAAACAGGAACACGCATTGGCAATGCAGTAATCTTATTAGGTCCATCAACGATATAATCTTCCGGAGCTCCTTCGCCCAATTCTGTCAACGCCGCACCGACATGTATTTTAATACGTTCAGCCATACGTTCACTGACTTTGATATTGTGTTGACGCCCCATATATTCCTGTATGTCGGCAGTCAAATCATCACCTGCCACTCGGATAGAACTGTTTGAAACCAAACCACCCAATGAAATTACCGCAATTTCAGTAGAACCACCACCTATATCAACAATCATATTTCCCTCGGGGGCTTCAACATCCAAGCCAACTCCAATTGCTGCTGCCATCGGTTCGTGTATCAAATATATCTCACGTCCACCGGCGCGTTCTGCAGACTCGCGTACCGCACGTAACTCCACATCAGTTGAACCAGAAGGTACGCCTATCACCATACGCAAAGAAGGAGAGAAAAACCGATTACCGGTATGAACCATATTTATCATACCGCGTATCATTTGCTCACACGCGTAAAAATCTGCTATCACACCCTCTCGCAACGGACGAACAGTACGTATATTGCTGTGTGTTTTCTCGTACATTAACTTTGCCTTTTCTCCTACGGCTATCATCTTATCCGTACGACGATCCAATGCTACCACAGAAGGTTCATCAACCACAATCTTACCATTGCTCGTGATAATGGTATTGGCTGTGCCCAAGTCCATTGCCACTTCTTGAGTAAAAGAAAAGAATCCCATTTAATTACTCTGTTTTTAATATCCTAAACAACAATTCTTGTATAAATTCCACAATGCTTTATTGAGCGAAATATGCATGGATGGCAGTATCGTAATGACTACTTACACCAAATGCTTGCGTAGCAAACCAACGACGTTCTTCCAATGTTGTCTGCGCACCATTCTTCTCCAATATATTCAATAGAGGTTGGTATTCGGCCTTGCTCGGCACAATAACAACGTCCTTGAAATTCTTTGCTCCTGCACGAATTAACGAGATACCGCCTATATCGATTTTCTCTATTATGTCTGATTCAGATGCTCCACTTGCTACTGTATCTTCAAATGGATAAAGATCGACTATCACCAAATCTATTTCAGGGATCTCATACTTAGCCATTTGTTCGCGGTCGCCTTCCAATTCACGACGCCCCAAAATTCCACCAAAAATTTTCGGATGAAGTGTCTTAACACGTCCACCTAAAATGGAAGGATATGTAGTCACTTCCTCAACAGCTTGGCAAGGGTAACCCAATTCTTCTATAAATTTCTGTGTTCCTCCTGTTGACAAGAACTTAACTCCTTCATTATGCAATTTTTGCAACAATGCTTCCAACCCGTCTTTGTGGAATACGGACACTAATGCCGTCTTGATTTTTTTTGTTTCGCTCATATCTTTAGTATTTTTTCTTTTCAGACTACAAAGATAAACAAATTTATAGAGACTTGCTTTCTTACAAAAGATAAAAAAAGGATGTAATTCAAAAAAAAGCAGGGTGAACAAAAAGTAGGATGGATTTACTTCAAAAAAAAGACATCCTTGAGGGATGTCTTTGTAGCGGGACCCGGGATTGAACCGGGGACCTCATGATTATGAATCATGCGCTCTAACCAGCTGAGCTATCCCGCCATCCTTGCGTTTGCGGTTGCAAAGGTACACAATATTTCAGAATCTCCAAAAGAAAAGTCATTTTTTTCGTCAAAAAGTAAAGTTGAGCACATTAAAAGCTTTAGCTTTATCGCTTCCGAACGCCTTGAATCATAAAAACAATAAAAAATTAAGGTTTCCACCGTTTTTTATCGTAACTTTGTCACTTAATTCGGAAGATTTATAAAGAATGAGATTCGTAAAGAAATTAGACATATTCGTATTTAAGGCTTTTGCCTTACTTTTTGTCGGCACTTTCTTTATATGCCTTTTTATCTTCTTGATGCAGTTCATGTGGAGGTATGTTGACGAGTTGATTGGTAAAGGACTAACTATAGATGTCCTTGCCAAATTCTTTTATTATGCCGGTTTAACATTGATACCCATGTCATTACCTATGGCGGTACTTCTGGCATCACTCATCACATTCGGAAATTTCGGTGAGCGTCTTGAGCTCTTGTCTATGAAGGCGGCGGGTATCCCATTGGTTCGCATTCTGCAACCCATTATCATATTTACAGTATTCCTCAGTTGTGTTTCTTTCTACTTTCAGAACGTTGTAGGTCCTGAAGCTCAAAAGAAATTCTACGCACTGATTTACTCCATGAAACAGAAATCACCGGAATTGGAGATTCCTGAAGGTATTTTTTACAGTGAGATTCCCGGTTACAACATATTCGTGGAAGAAAAAGGCAAAGACAACGGTATGCTTTATGGCGTCATGATATACGGGACTACCGATGGTTACGAAAATGCTCAGATTGTACTAGCTGACTCAGCTAAAATCCAAACAACCGCTGACGAAAGTCATTTAATCCTAACACTATACGCCGGAGAACGATTCAGGAATATGCAATCGCAAGGTGGCATGTCGCGAACCAACGTCCCTTATATGCGAGAAACATTCATCAAGGAAGTTGACCTGATAAAATTCAACAACGATTTCAACATGATGGATGCAAACGTATTCAGTAATAATGCGCAGACAAAAAATCTTAATGAAATAAATCAAGGTTTGGATTCTCTCTCACATAAGAGTGACAGTACAGGAAGAGCGCTTTTCGCTTATATGCAAAACGCTACGTTCAAGCGCCATACAACATTATCTTCAAACGACTCTATAAAGTTCGCAAAAGAAACGGTCAATCTAGACTCGATATACAACAAGCTCAGTATCGACCAACGCCACAGTGTCATGAGAACTGCTATGCAAAAAAGTATGGTTGCATCAAATGAATACGAATTTCGCAGTCTCATTTCAAAAGATCTTGACCAATCAACCCGAATCCACTGGGTTGAACTGCATAAGAAATTCACACTATCCTTGTCGTGCCTGCTGTTCTTCTTCATCGGTGCGCCTTTAGGTGCTATCATCAGGAAAGGTGGTTTAGGAGTCCCGGTGGTCATTTCTGTTACTATCTTTATTTTTTACTACATTGTCAACGCTTCAGGTGACAAATTGGCAAAAAGCGGTGAGTGGATAGTTTGGTTTGGCGAATGGTTAAGCACCATGGTACTTCTCCCATTGGGTATATTCTTCACATACAAGGCAAACAAAGACTCTGCTGTGTTTAATATAGAAGCCTACATGAACGTCATTAGAAAAATTTTCGGGCTTCGCATCACTCGACATATTGCAAGAAAAGAAGTCATTATCAACGACCCCAACTATCCGGAAGTTAAAGAGCAACTAACTATTTTGTCAAAAGACTGGGAAAACTACGACAAGAAACTACGCTTGCGTTTCCCACCTAATTATATCCGCTTATTTTTCTATAATATAGATGACCAAGAAGTGGTTGGTCTGAACGACAGGTTGGAAGACATCATTACGATATTATCCAATACGAAGGATTCAATCATATTAGGAGCAATCAACAAGATCCCGGTATTATCTACGCACGCGCACACGCGCCCGTTCCATAATTATAGATGGAATATGATTTTGGGCATTATCTTTCCACTTGGCGTATTCTTTTTCTTCCGCATTTGGCGATACCGGTTAAGACTATATAAAGACATCAAGCAGATACGAAAATACAGTACTTTTATTATAGAACGTATTGATAAGATTATCAAAGAACAACAATAACAATATAATGGACGCATTCAAATTAGATTCAATAGAAGAGGCTATCCAAGACTTCAAGGAAGGAAAATTCCTAATAGTTGTTGATGACGAGGACCGTGAGAATGAAGGCGACTTTATTACTGCGGCAGAAATGATTACGCCTGAGAAAGTCAATTTCATGCTTAAAGAGGGACGCGGTGTATTGTGCGCACCGATAACCATATCAAAAAGTATAGAATTGGAATTGCCACATCAGGTGGACAACAACACATCAGTACTAGGAACCCCCTTCACTGTAACCGTTGACAAGTTGGAAGGATGCACAACCGGAGTTTCAGCATGCGACCGCGCTGCTACAATCAAAGCTTTGGCAGACCCAAACTCACGCCCTGAGACATTTGGTCGTCCCGGACATATCAACCCTCTTTACGCGCAAGACAAGGGCGTTTTACGACGTGCCGGTCATACCGAAGCAGCCGTTGACTTGGCTCGTTTGGCCGGATTACAACCTGCTGCTGCGCTCATTGAAATTTTGAATCCGGACGGTACAATGGCTCGCATGCCGGAACTGCAAAAAGTCTCCAAACAACATGGAATAAAAATCATATCCATCCGCGATTTAATTGCCTACCGATTGAAACAAGAATCAATGGTAGAACGAGGACCTGAGGTAGATATGCCAACCGATTATGGTCATTTCCGTGACATTACTTTCAGACAAATCAGTAATGGATTAGAGCATGTTGCTTTAATCAAAGGAGAATGGGAACCGGACGAGCCCATATTGGTGAGAGTACACTCCTCGTGCGTTACCGGCGACATCTTCGGTAGTCAAAGATGCGATTGCGGAGCGCAACTACACAAAGCCATGCGAATGGTAGAGGAAGCGGGCAAGGGAGTCATCCTTTATATGAATCAAGAAGGTCGCGGCATTGGTTTGTTTAACAAGATGAAAGCTTATAAACTTCAGGAAGAAGGTATGGACACTGTTGACGCCAATGTTCACCTCGGTTTCCTACCCGACGAAAGAGAATATGGTGTAGGCGCACAAATCCTACAAGAACTCGGTGTTCATAAGATGCGTCTGCTTACCAACAACCCGGTAAAAAGAGTTGGACTGGAGGCATACGGATTGGAAATTGTAGAAAATGTCCCCATAGAGGTTCCTGTAACCCCATACGACGAGAAGTACATGCGTACAAAGAAAGAACGTATGGGACATAACTTACATTTTAACAAATAAAGCTTCTTTTTGGGGACTCAAGACTAAGGTTTCTCGGTTAAAAAATGTAATAAAAGTAAAGTTCCATATAAAGTATAGCTCAAAAAAAAGTAATTTTGCGCACTAATAAAACATAACACAATGAATCAACTATCTGACCGTCTTAACAGACTTTCTCCATCGGCAACATTGGCGATGTCACAAAAAAGTAGCGAATTAAAAGCACAAGGTGTAGATGTTATCAACCTCAGCGTAGGCGAACCTGACTTCAATACGCCTGACCACATAAAAGAAGCAGCCATCAAAGCTGTAGAAGAGAACTATTCACGTTACTCTCCTGTTCCCGGTTATCCAGCCTTGAAAGAAGCCATTGTAAACAAGTTGAAAAATGAGAACAATTTGGACTACACTGCAAGCCAAATCTTATGCTCAAATGGTGCTAAGCAGTCTGTTTGCAACGCCATCATGGCATTAGTCAATCAAGGTGACGAGGTTATTATCCCGGCACCATATTGGGTAAGTTATCCACAAATGGTTCTGTTGGCAAACGGAACGCCTGTCATTGTAGAAGCCGGCATAGAACAAAATTTCAAGATTACACCTTCTCAGTTAGAGGCTGCCATCACGCCTAACACAAAAGCCTTGATTCTCTGCTCTCCCAGCAACCCTACCGGTTCTGTTTATTCTAAGGAGGAATTGGCCGGTTTGGCAGCCGTATTGTCCAAACACGAAAGAATCATTGTCATTGCTGACGAGATATACGAACACATCAACTATATCGGCAAGCACGAAAGTATTGCACAGTTCCCGGAGATAAAAGACCGTGTTGTCATTGTCAACGGTGTGTCAAAAGCATACGCTATGACCGGTTGGAGAATTGGTTTCATCGCCGCTCCGGAATGGATAGTAAAAGGATGTAACAAACTTCAAGGTCAATATACAAGCGGTCCATGCTCCGTTTCCCAAAAAGCAGCTGAAGCCGCATACACAGGTTCACAACAATGCGTTGAAGATATGCGCGTCGCTTTCGAACGCCGTAAGAATCTTATCGTTAAGCTGGCGAAAGAAATTCCGGGATTGGAAGTCAATAATCCGGAAGGCGCATTCTACCTATTCCCCAAATGCAGTTCTTACTTTGGAAAGAAAGACGGAGATAGAGTCATCAACAACTCATCCGATTTCGCCATGTATTTATTGGAAGTTGGTCATGTAGCGACTGTAGGCGGAGATGCCTTTGGTTCGCCCGAATGTTTCCGCATGAGTTATGCTACAAGCGACGAGAATATCGTGGAAGCGATGCGCCGCATCAAGGAAACCCTTGCCCGCTTGAAATAAGCAGATAAGAAGTACGAACAAAAGCAGTAATATTGTGTACGAGAAATGTACAAAGGCGTACACAAAAATGCACAGAGGCGTACACAAAAATATACAAAGGCGTACACAAAAGGGTGTTAAGCACTACAATAAAAACCACTCCGCATCGGCAATTTATCCAATGCGGAGTGGTATAACACTAAACTCGACAAAAGGAATGAGAAATTTACTAACAAAGGTTTGCTTTCTTTGCACATTAGCATTATTTACAGCCGAGCCCCTCACCGTTTCGGCAGAAACCGGCATATTCCCCATCCTTGCGAAGAAGAAGAAGAAGAAAGAGACAAAGGAGGAGAAGACAGAATCAGAATACAAGAAACTGACGGGTAAGGATTCTGTTGATATAAAGGGAGTGGCTAATATTATCAAAAAAGACGGTAGCTATTATTTGGAGTTCCCCACAAAGCACTTGGGACGTGCGTTCCTTGTAAGCAATAAGCTACAGAAGGTTCCCCACGAATTGAATGAAGCCGGAGTGAACAAAGGCATCAACTACGAGAATCAAGTCATTTCATTTGAGTGGCAAAAGGACATCAAAAAGTTGAACATACGCCAAGAGCGCCTCACACCGCAAGTTCAGGAAGATGATGCTATGGCAGCCTCCGTAAAAGACAATTACATCAATCCGCTCATTGTTAGTCTTAAAATAGAGGGTGTAGCCCCCGACTCAACAAGTGTAATTGTTAAAATAGACGACCTTTTTAACGGTAAACAAACGGCACTTAATGACGTCTTTAACAATATCAATCTCGGCACATCATCCAACTCCGACTTATCAAGGATTTTAGACGTAAAAGCTTTTGATAAAAATATCGTAGCGACCTCTGAGTTGACCACGACGGTAAGAGAAGGAATGAGCAAGGTGAATGTCGGTGTTGTTGTCAGTTCGTCTATTTGTCTTCTCCCTGAACATCCGATGCAGGGCAGACTTGAAAGCAAACGCATTGGTTATTTCACGACGCAACGTCTTCAATACTCCGACGTGCAACAAGAAATCGAGAAGAAAGAATATATCACCAGATGGCGATTAGAACCTACCGACGAAGTGGCATACATGAAAGGGGAATTGACTACGCCCAAAGACCCTATTACATTCTACATCGACCCGGCAACTCCGCGCCATTTAGCACCTTACATACGTAAAGGCATTTTGGATTGGAACGTAGCTTTTGAGAAAGCCGGTTTTAAGGACGCTGTTGTCATCAAAGAATACACAGACAGCATAGCAGCCGAAGGCGATGACATCAAACACTCCTTATTCACTTACGCAGCCTCTGCCAAATCCAATGCCATGGGGCCATCTTTAATTGACCCCCGTACAGGAGAAATTATTGAAGCAGACATCATTTGGTGGCATAACGTCGTGTCGCTCCTTCGTGAGTGGATTGTGGTACAGACCGGTGCGACGAACCCCGACGTGCGTAGTATAAACATCCCCGACAGTCTTATGGGCGAAGCGGCTCGCTTTGTTGCCTGTCATGAAGTAGGACACTCTTTAGGATTAAAACACAATATGATTGCGTCATGGACTTATCCTACTGACTCTCTGCGTTCTGCCACATTCCTTAACAAGGTGAACGGTACATCATCTTCAATCATGGATTATGCACGATTTAACTACGTGGCTCAACCCGAAGACCGGGTTCCTTGCGTCTCTCCCCATATTGGTCCCTACGATTTATTAGCTATTGAATGGGGTTATCGTTGGTTCCCCAATAAAGAAACAGAGAAAGAGGCTTTGCAAAAGTTGTTAGACGAGCATACCGAGAAAGTTTACAAGTATGGCGAAGAACAAAGTATGAGAGAAGCCGTCGACCCACGTTCACTCAGCGAAGACCTTGGAGATAATGCCATTCATTCGGCTACTTATGGAATAGAAAATCTGAAACGAATCGTTCCTGAGATTCTTCAATGGACGTCTAAAGGCGAGAAAGGCCAATCGTATAGAGATGCAGCCAAACTTTATGCCGGTGTCATATCACAATGGGGACTATATCCTTATCATGTTATGGCTAATATCGGAGGTATATATCTTGAAAACGCAGAAGTTGGAGACGGACAAAAGACATACATTTTTGTTGAAAAGGACAAGCAAGCCGATGCTGTTCGTTTCTTACTGGAACAATACATTACTTATCCGGATTGGTTGTTTAATACTTCCATTTCCGATTACACTTACATCCTGAAGGAAACACCCGTCGGAACATTAGAACAAAACCCCAATGCCGTATATAAAAACACTTTGAACTATTTGTATTGGGATTTGTTGGACAACAAGCGCCTTATCAGAATGCTTGAAAACGAGCAGAGAAACGGGAAAGAAGCATTTACCATTGTAGAAATGATGGATATGTTGCACAAACATATTTTCGCTACAACTATTTCCGGTAAACGTACCGACGTCATGACACGCAACATGCAAAAGGCATTTGTAGATGCGCTCATCACTGCCGCAGCAGAATCGGAAGGCGTCAAAATAAACAAGCATTTAAATAACGTTCCTTTTTATTTAAACGGTATTAAACCAATATGCTCTCATTGCAACGACAATCGCAATATCCGACTTATCGATATGTACAGTTCGCAAATCAATAGAGTGAGCGACGCCATCAGCGTGAAACGTGGTGAGTTGATTAGAATCTTAACGCTATTAAAAGAGAAGAAAAATGTATCGGATTTAGCTACTCGCTATCACTATAACGACATGATTCTCCGCATTCAAACGGCACTAGGACTAACAAAATAACAAAAACAAACAGAAGACAACATGAACACGACGAGAGTCAAATACTTATTTATATCATTTTTTATCAGTCTGTCGGTCTGGGCGCAGAACCGAACTATAACAGGAATCATCCTAGACAAAGCAGACAATGAACCCTTGATTGGAGCGTCTATAGCTGTGATGTCACCGCAAGGAACTGTTGCTTATGGAACGACTACCGATTTGGACGGAAAATTCAAGATTGAAGTTTCACCAAACAATCATAACCTAGTATGTCGTTTTATCGGTTACACCGCCAAGACTCTACATCTTAAATCCGACAAGAACAATTATACCATTTATATGGAGAATGCCGGAAAAGAAATGGATGAACTCGTTGTAACGGGTTACCAGGCCATCGACCGCCGTAAATTAACCTCTGCGGTAACCACCGTAAAGATTACTGACGAGAAGATTGGTTCTGTTCGTAGTATTGACCAAGCTTTAGCCGGTCAGATTGCCGGTTTGTCAAGCGTATCAACATCCGGTTCACCCAGCGCACCTGTCAAATTACGCATTCGTGGTATCTCTTCAATCAACGGAACTCAAGACCCTTTGTGGGTGCTTGATGGTATCCCATTGGAAGGTACAGATATTCCGTCAATGGAAGAGTTGAAAGATATTGATAACATTTACCAAACATCCATTGCCGGCATTAACCCTACTGACATTGAAAGCATTACCGTCTTGAAAGATGCTGCTGCAACAGCTATTTATGGTGCAAGAGCGGCCAATGGCGTTATTGTTATAACCACTCGAAATGGTAAAGCCGGTAAACCACAAATCAACTTTTCAACGAAACTGACTTATAGCCCTAAGTCAGACATTGACCGTCTGAACCTTCTAAACTCTCAAGAGAAAGTCGGTCTTGAGTTGGACTTGTTACAATCCAATTATACTTTCAGAGAGAACAAAGGTGATGTGGCACGCATCATCTCTCAATATGGGCTAACAGATGCTTATAAAAATGGAGGTTGGAACGCACTATCACCGGAAGCACAATCCGACATCAACCATTTAAGAAGTATCAATACGGATTGGAATGACATCCTTTTCAGAAACGTTTTCAATCAAGAATACAACCTCAGTCTTTCAGGAGGTTCGGATAAAGCCAACTACTATACCGCAGTGGGTTATTATGTAGAACAAGGCAACGTAGAAAGCGTCAAGAATGACCGTTTTAATGTGACGCTGAAAACCAACTATCGAGTGAATAGCAAACTCAAGTTAGGAGCATCCGTTTTTGCCAACCGTCGTAAACAGCGCTCCTATCTAACCAATTATGACGGTTTTACCAACCCCGTATATTATTCTCGTTTGGCCAACCCGTATATGAGGCCGTATGACGATGCCGGGAACTATATTTACGATGTTAATATCCAACACAGCAAGGGAGATATAGCTCCTGACTTTAATATCTTCGAAGAACGTCATAACACCTCAAATATCAATACGACACTATCGTTGATGTCTATCTTCGATGCCGAACTCAAATTGAACGACAAATTCAAAATTACCTCACAGTTTGGATTACAATATGACGAAGGCAGCATTGAGAAATACTCCGGAGAAGATAGTTACACCATGCGCAGAGAGAAAGCATCTGCCATGTACGCTTACATAGATGGTACACGCAGTTTCTTACCTGCTGGCGGTTCTAACAAAATAACCG
Source organism: Paraprevotella sp. (assembly GCA_017937925.1). Lineage (GTDB taxonomy): Bacteria > Bacteroidota > Bacteroidia > Bacteroidales > Bacteroidaceae > Paraprevotella. Next base: position 116,585 of record JAGBCQ010000021.1, read on the forward strand.
ATAGTCATAGCTATCAATGGACATGGAAAGCAATGGCGGAGTACCAACAACGTTTTAAAGACAAACATGAATTGGAGTTGATGGCCGGTACTGAAATTCGTCATGCAGACGCCTCAACTTTATACTCTGCTGTATATGGTTACGACCGCAAGTCGCTGACATCCTCTCCCGTAATATTCCCTTCAGACAACTACGCCCGACAATTCCCACTACATACAGAGACGCATACAGAAAATGCCTTTGTATCATGGTTTGCGACAGGTTCCTATACTTTATTACACAGATACACCTTAGGCGGAAGCATCCGTTTTGACGGTTCGGACATATTTGGCGTCGCCAAGAAGTACCGCTATCTTCCGTTGTACTCGGTAAGTGGACTTTGGAGAGTTGTTGACGAACCGTTCATGAAAAATGCCGATTTTATCGACAACTTAAGCATTAGAGCATCATACGGATTACAAGGAAACATTGACAAAAACACTTCTCCTTATTTGGTCGGCACATATCAAAAAGTAAGCATCTTGCCTAATAATTCAGAAGACATTATCCGTCCGGGAAGTGCTCCAAATCCCGATTTAAGATGGGAAAAGACGCAATCAGTAAACGTCGGTGCCGATTTCGCCGTTTTTGACAACGCCATCTCATTGAGCGTAGATTATTATTACCGAAAAGGTTCAGACTTAATTGGACTGCGAATGTTACCTCTTGAAACAGGTTACTCCTCTACTACCATCAATTGGGCCAGCATGGAGAACGAAGGTGTAGAGTTCGCTTTAACGACTCGCAATATCAACACCAAGAACTTCACTTGGTTCACGAACTTAAACTTCGGATTTAACAGGAATAAGATATTAAAGGAATCTGTGGCTGAAAATGCGACATATCCGGGGCGCGAAGGTTATCCCGTAGGGGCTATCTTTGCTTATAAGACTGCCGGATTGGACGAAGATGGTTATCCTCTTTTCGTAACAAAAGACGGACAAACTGTTACTGCAACTGAATTCTTGAAGCTCAACAATGCGGGAGCAAGTACATTGACAGCTGAAGAACAGCGTAATTTGTACACATACATAGGAACAACCGACCCGAAAGTTTCTGGAGGTTTCACCAATACATTCAAATATAAGAGAGTCTCGTTGGCTATCAACTGCATCTTCAATTTCGGAATGCACGTAAAGACAGCTCCCAGCTATTCGCCAACGAACTACGATCGCGGTTTGAATACCAACCACGACATCTTGAACAGATGGACTCCAGACAACACCAATACGTCATTACCGAAACTAATGACCAGCGACGAACGTCCCGGCGAATATATCCGCTACTCGGAATTCGGATTGTTCAACGACCTAGACATTTGGGTTAAGAAACAGAATTATTTCCGTTTCCAAAGTATCCGCTTAGGTTATGAGTTACCTGAAAAATGGTTACGTCCTATCGGTGTTAAGAATGCTTCTGTTTCCCTAGAAGGTCGTAACTTATGGGTTATAGCTAGTAACTACGACAACTATCTTGACCCTGAAACAATGGGCAATCCATTCGCTCAACCTATCCCAAAAAGTTTTATCTTCGGTCTCAACATAAACTTCTAAATCAATGAAAAAGATTTTTCTTATTACTATAAACATCTGTTTGGCTGTTCTTTTATTCACGGCTTGCGATGATTTCCTGGATATTCAACCTACCGGAAAGGTTATTCCGAAAACCGGTCGAGAGTTTCGTGCTTTGCTGACTGAGGCTTATTCGGCATTCCCTTCTGATAGAGGAAAAACTGTCTTTCGCAGTGATGAACTCGTTTTAGACAATGCAACAACCACATCAGAAGGACTAAATTCATTCCTGGACCTTTGGAGGTGGATGGACGATGATGTAGATGAGAATACTTCCTCTTTCAGTTGGCGTTCATTCTACTATGTTTCATATATCGCCAATACAATTATCGAACAAGGTATGTCTATGACTGAAGCGACTGATTCGGAACGCTCGCAATTGGTTGGTGAAGCATATATGCTAAGGGCGTACACCCACTTCGTATTGGTAAATCTTTTTGGAGAACCATACACCCACTGTAACCCCAAACAGACAAAAGCAATTCCACTAAAGTTAAACAGTGATGTCAATGCTATTCTCAAAAGGAATACTGTGGCTGAAGTATATGCATCTATTTTGTCTGACCTTGAGAAAGGAGAACAATTACTGAACGTTGAAACGTGGGATGTAGGATATACATATCGCTTTAATAAACTTTCCGTTGATGCTTTCCGCGCAAGAGTATATCTATATATGGGGGATTGGCAAAACGCCTATAATTATGCTCATTCTGTGATTGAAAAGCATGGAGCTTTAGAGGATTTAACGACATCGAAGACATTACCTAGTCATTACAAATCCGTAGAAGCCATTTTGTCTATGGAGGATATTATGCCGGCAATATACCAAACTGAAGGTAAGATTTCACCTACTCTACTGTCCCTTTATCGTTCGGGAGATTTAAGAAAGAGCAAGTACTACCGCCAAGTAACCGCGAGTGTCAGCACCCTTCTTAAAGGCGGTAGCAATGAATATAGTTGTACTTTCCGTAGTGCGGAATTCTATTTGACCGCAGCCGAGGCCGCTCTTGAATTAAATGACCTGGATAATGCTAAACTGTATCTGATTTCATTAATGGAGAAACGTTATCACACAAGTACGATAAAAAGGTACAAAGACGAAGTAAATAATATGAGTCAAGAAGAACTTCGCGAAAAAATTTATAACGAACGCTTCTGTGAATTGGCTTTTGAAGGACACAGATGGTTTGACCTTAGACGTACAACACAGCCCGAACTTCAGAAAACATATCAAGGGGTCACGTACATATTAGAAAAGGAAGACCCTCGTTACACATTACGAATCCCATCAGAGGCAATTGAAGCGAACCCGGGATTAGCCGATTAAACCGTATTTTATTTTTAATTTTAATTTATATCTTATGAAGAAACTTTTATCTCTAATCTTTGCTGCGGCATGTGTAATCACTGCCAAAGCACAACCAAATGCAACACCGGCATGGCAGGCAAACATTGCAGGTGTAGCAGAAACTGCTGACGTATATCGTACAGCACCGGTAGCCATCACTGCCGACGGTGATGTTTACGCAACCGGACGTTTCAATCAAACTATCGCGGAAGGCGACATCTTCCTTGAGCCTGTGGCACAAAGTGCCTACTTGATGAAGTATGACAAGGAAGGTACTGCTCTTTGGGCAGTGGCTGTGGCAGGAAGCGCAACTATCAAGTCGGTTGCTACTGATGCCAACGAAAATGTGTACATCGCAGGTACTATGGCGGACGAAGTGGTATTCAACACCAACGCAGGTGAGGCGGTAACCCTTAAGGGAGCCATGGACGAATTTGGTGATTATGTTACGGCACAATCCACATCATTCATCGCTAAGTACGACGCCAACGGTGAACTGCTTGTCGCTAAGGCTTTCGTGCCGGCACGTCATCCGGATGTTAACGGATTGAAAGATGACGTTAACGGTCCGTACTATTTCCCTGAAGAAGATGGTTCATTCAAGATTAACAGCATAGCTGTAGAGGGTGAAAACGTTTACGTTTCTGCTAACTACTCCGGTACAACCAACGTGGAAGGAGTTACATTTACCGGTTCATTGGTTAATATTTTCTTCTATATGATTGACAATCTAAGAAGCGCTGCGGTTTTCTCTTTAGACACCAACTTAGAGAATGCTAAAGTAATTGCCGATTTCAACTCTGCAGAAGCTATGACATACGACCTTGCATATAATACAACAAGTTGCGACTTCACAGTTGAGAACGGAACGGTTTACGTTGGTGCTGTGTGTCAAGGAAAAATCAATATGACCACACCGGCAGGTACTGAGAATTTTGATTTCTATATGCCGGGAAACGGAGACGCTGAATATGGTCACGTGATTGCTGCTATCAATGGCAATGAAACCAGCATGAAGATATATAAGGCTCCGGCAAATAACAATACAAGCAAGGAGAGCATCGAAGCATTGCAAGTTTATGGCGACCAACTCTACATCGGCGGATTGTTCAACAACGTATTTGCTTTCGACAATGTATTTACTGCAACCAATTCTGCAGATATCTACGTAGCTGTACTTGACAAAAAGACGTTGGAAAGAAATATAGCATACATCAGTGGATATGATGAAACCGGAACTAATGAGGTACAAGAAAACTTCACAAGTCTGCTCGTGGCTGATGGAGTTATCTATCTCAACGGATACACTGATTCTATATCAGGACACGTCATCAAAGACAATCTGTCATTCGTTATCGATGAAACCGGTATCAGC
>JAGBCQ010000022.1 GCA_017937925.1 Paraprevotella sp.
TGAGGTGCCATCCTCTTTTTCCAGACGGACTGTCAACTGACCGTCGTAACCGCTTTCACTTTTTGCCCAAAAACTGAACTTATACGTGCGACCGCTTACCGAGTTTATGCCCCAAAAACCTTCGTTGCGAACACCGTCGCCATCTCCATTAAACTCAATTCTAAGAGCACGAGTTTGGACTGAATTCAGCAAATCTGTCGCTACAAGGGTTTGGGTCGCATCGCCTATCGTCCACCAGTTGTTTGGATTATTTGCATTATCTTCAAACGAACGATTTTGTATCAGTTCGGCATACAGCCCACCATCACCGGCATGATTGATTTCTTCAAAGAAAATACCGTAATGTCGGGCTCCGATTTGCGGACCTCGCGCACCGGCATCAATGTTCAACGCTATTTGTGCCATAGTTATAGACGTAGCACATAATATTATCAGCGTACACACAAAACGTATTAATACATACTTTTTCATATCTATTGATTTTGGTTATTGATTCTTTATTCTTAAGTTTTTAATTTCCAAAAATAAGAAAATGGAAAGGTACAACCTAATATTTTTATCAATAAAAAGTCTGAAAGCGCATTTTTATCCAAAAAACTCATTACCTTTGCACTCAGAAAACAAATGTGGATAGATTTGGGCAGCTTGCAACCACAGTAAAAAATGCTAAATACAGTTAGTTGATGACTGAACGCATTACTTCCCAATAATCCCCATTCTTTAATTCATAATTTTATAACATTAAAAAGAAAATGGGATATTTATTTACTTCAGAATCAGTGTCCGAGGGACATCCGGACAAAGTAGCGGACCAAATTTCAGATGCCGTACTTGATGAATTGCTGGCTTTTGACAAAGAATCAAAAGTGGCTTGCGAAACTATGGTTACAACCGGACAAGTCGTTGTTGCCGGAGAAGTGAAATCAGAAGCTTACGTTGATTTACAGGAAATCGCACGTCGCACTATCCGACGCATCGGTTACACCAAAGCGGAATACAAGTTTGAAGCGGAGAGTTGTGGTGTTTTCTCCGCCATCCATGAACAAAGCGCAGATATCAACCGTGGCGTGGAACGCGAAGACCCAATGAACCAAGGCGCCGGCGACCAAGGAATGATGTTTGGTTATGCCACCAACGAAACAGAAAACTATATGCCTCTTTCTTTGGATCTCAGTCACAAAATTCTGCGTGTATTGGCTGATATTCGTAGAGAAGGTAAAGAAATGACTTATTTGCGTCCGGACGCAAAAAGCCAAGTGACCATTGAATATGACGACCATGGGAAACCTATCAGAGTTGACACGATTGTGGTATCTACCCAACACGATGAGTTTATCACAGCTCATGACGGCAATCAAGAAAAAGCAGATTTGCAAATGCTAGACGTTATTCGCAAGGATGTAATCAATATTTTAATGCCACGCGTCATTGCTGAGATTCATAATCCGGACGTATTACGTTTATTTGACGAGCACATCACTTATCACGTAAACCCAACCGGCAAATTTGTAATTGGCGGACCTCATGGAGATACGGGACTTACCGGACGTAAAATTATCGTTGACACTTATGGCGGAAAAGGCGCCCATGGTGGCGGTGCATTCTCGGGTAAGGACCCATCAAAGGTGGACCGCTCGGCAGCTTATGCCGCTCGACACATCGCTAAAAATATGGTCGCAGCCGGCGTTGCTGACGAAATGCTAGTTCAAGTCAGCTATGCTATTGGTGTGGCACGACCGGTAAACATCTATGTGAACACATACGGTCGTAACAACGTGAATATGACCGATGGCGAAATCGCAAAAAAGATTGATGAAATCTTTGATTTAAGACCGAAAGCTATTGAGGATCGTTTACAACTTCGCAAACCTATTTACGAAGAAACGGCTGCATACGGTCACATGGGTCGTGAGCCGAAAAAAGTGGTAAAAGTATTCCATAGTCGTTATATGCCAACAAAGACTATGGAAGTTGAACTCTTTACATGGGAAAAGTTGGATTATGTAGATAGAATCAAGCAAGTATTCAACATTCAATAAATATGAACCAAATTCAATCAGTCTGCGTATATTCCGCCTCAAGTACACAAATAGACAAAGCCTATTTTGAAACCGCCAAAGAATTGGGAAGGCTCTTAGCTTTACGCGGAATCCGTTTAATCAATGGAGCCGGCAATCTTGGTTTGATGAAAGAGTGCGCAGATGGTTGTTTGAATGCCGGCGGTCAAGTGACAGGTGTCATACCTCATTTTATGGTTGAACAAGGATGGCATCACCCCGGATTAACAGAACTGATTGAGACAAATGATATGCACACCCGCAAAGAGACAATGGCACGTTTATCAGACGCTGTCATTGCTCTGCCGGGCGGATGTGGCACGATGGAAGAATTGCTTGAAATCATTACTTGGAAACAGCTCGGTCTATATTTGAACCCTATCATTATATTAAATACCAAGGGATTTTATAATCCACTATTAGCGATGCTTGAGCAAGCGGTATCCGAAAACTTCATGCGCCCCATACATTTAGACATTTGGAAAGTTGCCACTACCCCATCTGAAGCAGTTGAACTGATATATACCACCCCCATTTGGAATAAGGATATTCGTAAATTCGCAGCCATATAAACAGTATGCCGGACACAACTCATCATAACAATACTTTGCACCTTCAAGGCTACCTCAACACATCCGCACTTCCTACACAATCGCTCTCGCAAGACAGCCTTCATGCATTGGTTCCTTTTGAAGAAGCACCTATCAAAACAGGCTTTGACGTAGAATTCATACCTTATACCCTAAAGAACGATGATTGGCTCATAAGCATTTTAATCATTTGTTTATTAGCAACTATTCTAATTATCACTAATAGTAAACAATATATCAAAAATCAGACAAAGCACCTTTTCTTTGAAAAATTCGACGGCATCTCTTCATCCCGAATAAAAAGCGGCAGAGAATCCAGATATTCACTCTTTCTAAATTTGCAAACGGGTTTTATACTAGCCCTCCTTTTCTTCTATTATACATTACATACAACAGATTTATCGCATAGCCACCTATCCTTTCATCTACTTATTACAATATATTTCGTAGTTATCTGTTTGGTGGGGTTAGCAAAGTCTTTGTTATATCGGTATGTTAATTGGATTTATTTTTACAAAGAGCAGCAATTTTCATGGAATCGCTCTTATTCTTTCCTTATTTCTACCGAAGGAGTAATGCTTTTCCCCTTCATTTTAATTGCAGTTTTCCATCACCTCCCTTTTGATTTTATCGTATTGTGCGTCTGCATTTTGCTTGGATTTGTCAAACTTTGCCTTTTCTACAAGACATTTCTAACATTTTTTGTAAAGTTCTATGGTTTTCTGCATTTTATTATGTACCTTTGCGCCCTTGAAATTGTGCCTATATACGCTTTGTGGCAGGCACTCACGACAATAAACAAATATCTTTTATAAAAAATTAGGACAATATGATTAAAAAGATTCTGGTTTCACAGCCAAAACCCGCATCCGATAAATCTCCATATTTTGAGATCGCATCCAAGCGCAATGTGGAATTAGTATTCAGACCGTTTATCAAGGTTGAAGGACTTTCAGCAAAAGAGTTCCGTCAACAGAAAGTCAACATATTGGACTATACCGCAATTATTTTCACTTCTCGCAATGCCATAGATCATTTTTTCATGCTATGCAAAGAACTTCGCATCAACATTCCTGAAGATATGAAGTACTTCTGCATTACCGAAACGATTGCACTATACATACAAAAATACGTTCAGTATCGTAAACGTAAAGTCTTCTTCGGTTCAACCGGTAAAATAGATGATTTACTACCTGCAATGATAAAGCACAAAACAGAGAAGTTCCTAACGCCATTATCTGACGTACACAACGACGAAATCAGCAATTTGTTGGATTCAAAGAAATTGGTACACAAGGAAGTTGTTATGTATCGAACTGTAAGCAACGATTTCAAGCCTGAAGAAAAATTTGACTACGATATGTTGATTTTCTTCAGTCCATCAGGAATACAAGCTCTTTCAAAGAATTTCCCCAATTTTGAACAGAAAGATATAGCAATTGGAACATTCGGTCCCACAACAGCAAAAGCCGCAAAAGATGCCGGTTTACGAGTTGACATGGAGGCACCTAGTTCAAAATATCCTTCTATCACAGCAGCGCTAGACCATTTTATCGCAGAGAAGAACCAATAAAATCCGAAAAGATATTAAAAGGGGTGCATTTCGGGCATCCCTTTTTCATTCACAATCCTTTCTCTATTATGGAACACATCCATCAATTCTCATTAACAAAAAAAGAGCGTTTGTGCAGCAAACGTTTAATTGATTGTTTATTCGACGGAAAGGGTAAGTCTTTTTCAAATTTTCCAATACGCGTAGTTTTCAAAAGCGTACCTCGTGACACTTCTATCGCACAAGTCTCAGTACTCATATCTGTTTCCAAGCGTCGTTTTAAGCATGCAGTCAATCGTAATAGAGTGAAACGACAAATTAGAGAAGCGTACCGGAAAAACAAACATACGCTAACGGAAGTCATGCAATGCCATACGGAAGAAAACTTACTCGTAGGCTTTCTATGGTTGTCCGATCAACTGCACAAAAGCAATGAAGTGGAGAATAAACTGCATCATTTACTCTTACGAATCTCTGAACAGATAAGGAAGAACCCAACTAAAGGAATAGAAAATGGAAACGCTGTATAAATATTTATGCCATGCGCTTTCGGCGCTCTTGATAGCCCCTATACAATTCTATAAAAAATTTATCTCACCGCTCACTCCACCGGCTTGCCGTTTTACTCCCACCTGCTCACAATATGCCATTGAAGCCATACGAAAACATGGCCCATTCAAAGGCTTTTACTTAGCAGTCAGACGCATTCTTCGTTGTCATCCATGGGGCGGAAGTGGTTACGACCCTGTTCCCTAAATTATGACACCATACATCAACATACATAGTCACCAAGACGACATACACAACTCTGAAATCAGTGTGCGTAATTTCATCATTCCTAAGGATGAGATGTTGCTTACATCGTGGGATTACTCTCAATTCTTCTCCATCGGCATACATCCATGGTTTATACCGACAAGAATAACGGAGAGCTTGCAAACACTACGCCATTTCATCACACATCCTTCATGCGTTGCCATAGGTGAATCCGGATTGGACAAACTCATCGCAACGGACATGAACATTCAAAAGGAAGCATTCATACAACAAATGGAATTGGCGTCAGAACATGACATCCCCCTGATAATACATTGTGTTAAAGCATGGAACGAACTGATAGACATATATCGTCAAGTGCGCCCTTCTAGTCCATGCATCATTCACGGATTTAGAGGAAAACCGGAGTTAGCACACGAGCTTCTCAATCATGGCTTTTATTTGAGTTTTGGTTTCAAGTTCAATACAGACAGTTTGATACAATGTCCTATAGACCGAATGTTCCTTGAAACAGACGAGGAAAACCTTCCAATAAATACGTTGTACACGTTGGTTAGCGAGATTCGGTCATGCAATGAAAAGCTACTGAAAGAGCAGTGTTTTAACAACCTACGAAACTTAAACAAAAAGTTGCAAGTCTCACTGAAAGGTCGTACTTTTGCCGGAAATAAATGAAAAACCCTAAAACATATATATACAATGAACTTTGTAGAAGAATTAAAATGGAGAGGTATGATTCATACCATGATGCCGGGAACTGAAGAACTGCTTGAGAAAGAACAAGTGACCGCATATCTTGGTATCGACCCCACTGCCGACTCGTTACATATCGGGCATCTTTGCGGTGTCATGATGCTCAAACACTTCCAACGTTGCGGCCATAAACCATTGGCATTGATTGGAGGCGCAACCGGCATGATTGGCGACCCATCCGGCAAAAGCCAAGAGCGCAACTTATTAGACGAAGCAACTTTACGCCACAATGTAGAGTGTATTCGCCAACAATTGGCACGTTTTTTGGACTTTGACAGCGACGCACCTAATCATGCAGAGTTAGTCAACAATTACGATTGGATGAAAGACTTCACTTTCCTTGATTTCGCTCGTGAGGTAGGCAAGCACATTACCGTAAATTACATGATGGCAAAAGATAGTGTACAAAAGCGCCTTAACGGAGAAGCACGCGACGGTTTGTCTTTCACAGAGTTTACTTACCAACTTTTGCAAGGTTACGATTTCTTGTACTTATACCAACACAAGGGATGTAAACTACAAATGGGCGGTAGCGAACAATGGGGCAACATCACAACCGGATCTGAATTAGTTCGCCGTACGATAGGAGGGGAAGTTTTTGCTCTCACTTGCCCCTTGGTTACCAAAGCTGACGGTACTAAATTCGGCAAGACAGAAAAAGGTAACATTTGGCTCAACCGCGACTACACCAGTCCTTACGCATTCTACCAATTTTGGCTCAACGTTGCCGATGACGACGCTAAAAAATATATTCGCATCTTCACAACATTAGAAAAAGAGGAAATTGACCAACTCATTGCGCAACATGATGAAGACCCAGGACAACGCATACTACAAAAACGTTTGGCTAAGGAAGTAACCATTATGGTACACAGTGAAGAGGATTACAACATGGCAGTTGAAGCTAGCCAAATTTTGTTTGGGAAAGCAACTAAAGATAGTTTGGCAAAATTGGACGAACAAACGCTTTTAGACGTATTTGCAGGTGTTCCGCAATTTGAAGTTGAACGAGAAGTTCTGAACAATGGAGTGAAAGCTGTTGATCTTACAGCTGAAATTACACAATGCTTCCCAAGCAAGGGAGAAATGCGTAAAATGACACAAGGCGGAGGTGTATCTATCAACAAAGAAAAGTTGGAAGCGTTTGACCGCATTATCACGACCTCAGACTTAGTTAATGACAAATATTTGCTGGTTCAACGCGGTAAGAAAAACTATTTCTTACTCATTGTGAAGTAAAAAAAATGACGAAAAATTTGTGAGATAGGCAAAAAACACCTATCTTTGCACCGCTTTCGAGAGATAGCAATAAGGATTGGGATATGGTGTAATGGTAGCACAAGACATTTTGGTCGTCTTAGTCTTGGTTCGAACCCAGGTATCCCAACCAACACAAAGAACTTCTTTCAATATATTGAGAGAAGTTCTTTTTTTATCAAAAAATGAGGGTAAAAAACAGCCCTCCTTTCGTCACAAAAATGACGGACGTCCGTCGTTGAAACGCAAGACGTCTGTCGTCGCGACGACGGACGTCCGTCATTTTACTCTCCTCAGTCGCTCAATTTTCTCACATCCCTTAATGAATATTATTTGTAAAATTCACAAAGATTTTCATAAGTAATGAGCATAAAATACAAAGAAGTTTAACCTGATTTTTTATGCGGTTAATATTTTTTCTTTTACCTTTGTCATGTTAATACGCAACGCATTTTATCATGAAAGAACAACTGAAGGTAACGATAATGATAGTGCTCTGCCTCTTAATGCAAGTCATATCTGTTTTACCTCACCATCATCATGGTGACTTGCCTTGTTTGAACCAAATGAAACAAACCGGTACGAACACGCAACACAAACATTCTTGCGACTCGGATTGTATCACTAAATTCAATTTAGAATCCCCCTCATCAATTACCAAGAAAGAGGTTAAGCAGAATTCTGTTAAACAAAACCATTTTTTTGAAGCTAGCCTCATCTGTGAGACCAACAATTATGAGATAGATAAAAAGCAACAAAGTAACCCATATTCCGTAAAACTTTATTGTTCACATTTTGTACAGTTTTGCGGATTAAGAGCCCCACCACAACTCTCCCTTTAACCATAAAGAGAAAACAAACATTATTACTTGCTTTTTTATTCCACCTATGAAGAAACTATTTTTCTTGATGGGCGCAATTATCGTCTTCACAATGACGTCTTGCCACCATCCACATTCAACTCATAATCATGAGCATGAACATCAAACAAGCCACACCCATAAACATAAGCATGGGCATGAGCAGAAAGGTCAACAAACGACGACTAGCGATGAAATCGTCATTTCTGAACAGAAAGCACAAGAAATAGGCATTGTGACAGAGGTTGTCACACCTGCTCCATTCAGACAAGTGATAAAAACAGGAGGACACATTCTTGCCGCTCAAAACGAAGAAGTGGCAATCGTTGCCAACAGTTCCGGTATCGTAAATTTTAGTCGTACCATCAGTGCCGGGACACAAGTAAATGCAGGCGCCACCATCATGACACTCTCTGCATCAAAGTTACAAAACGGCGATCCAATAGAACACGCACGCATCATTTACGAAAAGGTTAAGTCTGAATACGAACGTGCCTTACCACTTGCCGAAAAGCAGATTGTTACCAAGAATGAAATTGAAACATTAAAAGCCAATTATGAATCTGCCAAATTGAATTATGACGCTTTGTCATCCGGACATAGTGGACAAGGCGCGACCATCAAAACTCCAATCAGCGGATTCGTGAAGAATATTCAAGTAAAAGAGGGAGACTACGTCAGTTTGGGACAAACACTGATGACTGTTTCCAAGAACCAACGTTTACAGTTACAAGCCAACGTCTCAGAACGGTATTACCACTCTTTATCTTCTATTACCGATGCCAACTTCAAAACACCATACGACGAAACCATCCACAGTATAAAAGGGATGAATGGTCGCCTCTTATCCTATGCCAAAAGTGCAGGCAACAACTCATATCATATTCCTGTGACATTCGAGTTTGACAATAATGGTTATATCGTACCCGGCTCTTTTGTCGAGGTATTCTTATTAGGCAAACAGCGTGACAATGTAATCTCATTACCAACATCTGCCCTTACGGAAGAACAAGGGACCTTTTTTGTTTACCTTAAACTTGACGACGAATGCTACCATAAACAAGAGGTTAAAGTTGGAACTACAGATGGGCAACAAACGGAGATTTTAAACGGATTGAGAACTGGTGATTGTGTGGTTACAAAAGGAGCTTATCATATAAAATTGGCTTCCATCACACATTCCATTCCCGGACATTCACACGCTCATTAAAGATACGGAGGAAAAATTATGCTTAACAAAATCATACGTTTTGCACTACAAAACAAACTGATGGTACTTGTTGCATCCGTCCTGCTCATGATTGGAGGAATATATACAGCTTATCATACAGAGGTGGATGTCTTCCCCGACCTGAACGCTCCCACTGTTGTAGTAATGACCGAAGCAGGAGGCATGGCAGCCGAAGAGGTGGAGCAACTGGTGACATTTCCCATTGAATCAGTTGTCAATGGCGCTACTCACGTGCGCCGAGTACGGTCCTCTTCCACAATGGGTTTTTCTATCATTTGGGTAGAGTTTGATTGGGATACCGACATATACCTTGCCCGACAAATTGTTTCGGAAAAACTTGCGACCGTCATAGACAAATTGCCTCAGAACATAGGTCAACCCACCCTTGGCCCGCAGTCCTCAATTCTTGGCGAACTGCTCATCGTAGGTTTGACTGCCGATAGTACTTCCATGCTTGATTTAAGGACAATAGCAGAATGGGTGATTAGGCCGCGCTTATTATCAACCGGCGGTGTGGCACAAGTGTCAGTTCTTGGAGGTGACATCAAAGAGTATCAAATACTACTCCACCCGGAACGCATGATGCACTACGGTGTAACCTTGAGCGAGGTCATGGAAACTACTCGCGAAATGAATACTAACACACAAGGTGGTGTCATTTATGAATATGGCAATGAATATATTGTACGGGGAACTGTTTCAACTCAAGACGTCAATGAATTGGCTCGTTCAGTTATAAAGAAAACAGGGGATACCCCCATTACACTGGAAGATATTGCTGACGTAAGGATTGGGGCAAGTCAACCCAAATTAGGATTGGCATCGGAGAAAGGGAAACCCGCTGTGTTGCTTACCGTAACCAAACAACCAAATACAGGGACTTTGGAACTAACAGAGAAATTGGAAGATGCCATCAACGACCTAAAAAAGAATCTTCCTACTGACATCAAGGTTTCTACTGATATTTTTCGTCAAGCGCATTTTATAGAAAACTCTATAAACAATGTCAAGGACTCCTTATTTGAAGGGGCCATCTTCGTTATTGTCATCTTATTTCTCTTTTTGGGAAATGCTCGAACTACTATCATCTCATTGGTTACTCTCCCCCTTTCGCTAGTCGTTACTATTATTGTCCTACATTTTATGGGGTTAAGCATCAACACTATGAGCCTTGGAGGTATGGCCATAGCTATTGGTTCGTTAGTAGACGATGCTATTGTTGATGTAGAAAACGTATGGAAGCACTTAAGGTTAAACAGCCTGCTACCAAAAGAAAAAAGACTTACCATCAGAGAATGCGTATATAAAGCATCGAAAGAGGTGCGCATGCCTATTCTGAACTCAACACTGATTATCGTTGCTAGTTTCGTCCCTCTCTTTTTCCTAAGCGACATGGAAGGAAGAATGTTGATTCCATTGGGCATCGCTTTCATTATCTCCCTATTTGCCTCAACACTTGTAGCTCTGACTTTGACTCCGGTCCTTTGTAGTTATCTTCTAGGTGGCAAAGCAAAAGATGGCAGCCTTCCACAAGAAACCGCTATTTCCAAATACCTCAAAAAGTATTATAAGATTTCATTAGAGTGGACTCTTGAACACAAACGAATGGTCATAGGTAGTACCGTCATTATGTTCATTATAGCCTTAGGCTGTTTCTTTACACTAGGACGTAGTTTCTTACCACCTTTTAACGAAGGTTCGTTTACCATCAACATCAGTTCACTTCCGGGCATTTCATTGGAAGAATCTGACAGTATCGGGCAAAGAGCAGAAGCCATCCTACTCGGCATTCCCGAAATTCAAACTGTAGCTCGTAAGACAGGGCGAGCAGAATTGGACGAACACTCACGTGGCGTCAATTGTTCAGAGATTGAAGCTCCTTTTTCACTACATGAACGTAGCCACGCAGAACTACTATCCGATGTGCGAGAAAAATTGTCTGTCATCAATGGTGCCAATATAGAAATCGGGCAACCCATCAGTCATCGTATAGATGCCATGCTTAGCGGTACACGGGCAAGCATCGCCATTAAAATATTTGGTGACGACCTGAATAAGATGTTCACCATCGGTAATGAAATAAAAGAACAAATACAGATGGTCAACGGCATTGCTGACTTGAACGTAGAACAGCAAATAGAACGTCCCGAACTGAAAATTGAGCCTAAACGCGAAATGTTAGCAATGTATGGCATTCCATTGTCACGCTTCAACGAATTTATCACGGTGAATTTGGGGGGTAAGGTCGTTTCCCAAGTGTATGAAAAAGGTCGCACATTCAATCTGGTGGTGCGCTCAACTGAATACAATCGTGGATGTATTGAAAATATCGGCAACCTACTGATTGATGATGCGCAAGGGAATAAAGTCCCTCTCTCATATGTCGCCAACATACGTTCTTCCATGGGACCTAACACAATCAACCGAGAAAACGTGAAGCGAAAAGTCGTTGTATCAGCAAATACCGAAGGGCGGGATGTTTATAGCGTTGTGAATGATATTCGTGCATTAATTGACGAAAACATCCAACTTCCTGAAGGGTATCACATAGAATACGGTGGGCAATTTGAAAGTGCGCAAACCGCCAATCGGACATTGCTCCTCACATCTTTTATCAGTATCATCGTCATATTCTTATTACTTTATTTCCAATTCAAAAATGCGACACAGAGCGGAGTGATACTATTGAACCTACCGTTGGCACTCATTGGCGGTGTCTTTGCCATATTGCTGACTACGGGAGAAATCAGTATTCCCGCAGTCATCGGATTTATCTCTCTATTTGGAATCGCTACCCGAAATGGTATGTTGCTCATCAGCCATTATAACCTATTAAAGAATGAACACCAACCTTTGCACGATTGTATCGTAAAGGGTTCGCTAGATCGACTTAACCCGATTCTAATGACTGCCTTAACATCGGCACTTGCACTTATACCACTTGCTTTGCGGGGTGATTTGCCTGGGAATGAGATACAAAGTCCTATGGCACAAGTCATATTGGGCGGACTTCTGACCTCTACCTTACTTAACGCTTATGTCATCCCTATTGTTTACGAATGGTTGAACACCTCATTGAATAATAAATTAAGTAAAACATTATGAAACGAATCCATTTAATCATCATATTCGTCATCTGCATTTCTGTAAAACCTATGACAGGACAAAGTGTCCATGTCGTGTTAAAGCAGATTGAGCAGAACAATAAGACCCTGCAAGTAGCAGCGAAGTCTGACGAAGCAACAAAAATCGGGATTGATGCCGAAAACTCGCTAACCGCCCCTAACGTAACATATAGCTCTTTCTATTCAAAAGACGTAAAGGGGCAGGCCGGTTCTGAAATGGTTGTAACACAAGGCTTTGATTTTCCAACACTATATGCCAAAAGAAAAGATGCAGGGCGAGAAAGAAAAGCCGTCATTGATTTTCATAAAGAAGTATTACGACGTAACACACTACTAGAGGCACAAAAACTTTGTTTTGACATCATCCAACTTGAAAAGGAAAAAGAATTTCTAACAACAAGGCAACAAAATGCCGATGAACTTTTATTGCTTTTTGAAGAACGACTAAAAGCCGGCGATGTCTCTATTATTGAGGTAAACAAAATAAAAATGGAGCGCATGAGTATTCAAACCGCATTGTTGGAAAACAACACTGCGATACGAACTACCTCACAATCGCTGACCGCTATGAATGGGAATCATCCACTTGACTTCCACGATATGGAGTATCCGGTATTACTTGCTAGCTACGATTTTGAGACTATGCGTAATGAAGCTATTCAATACAATGCTGAAATATTAGCGGCAACATCTAACCAAAAGGCTAATGAGAGCATACTGAGAGTTATGAACCATAATTGGTTGCCCAAATTTGAGCTAGGGTATAGACGCAATACTACAGGAGATGTCAAACAGCATGGTTTCCTCGTTGGTGGCTCCATTCCTATATTTTCAAACCGCCAACAAGTAAAAATAGCAAAAGCAAACGCTGTGAGTGCAAACTTACTAGTTGAGGAAACCCGCTTGAAAATATATAATAGTATAGAAACAGATATCAATGAGGCCAAATACACACTCAATGCCATGGCTATATATGATATCAACTTAATGAAAGAAACACTTTTATTGTTAACAGAAAGCGTAAAAAGTGGCATACTATCCATTACCGACTACTATACAGAAGTTGATGAAATCTATCGGAATTTAGGAGCATACACCAAAGTTGAAAACAGATTCCAAAAAGCCATAGCCTCACTTCGCAAATGGAGTTTGTAAGTGCGGATGACTTTTTTCTTGAATTTTATATGCGGATTTCAGTTTCTTTTTCTACCTTTGCTCAAAAGGAAAAACACTTTATTATTAATTTCATTTGATATGGAAAAGAACTTTTTACAAAACTTCTCTTTGGAAGGCAAAGTCGCTTTAGTAACCGGAGCGTCTTATGGTATCGGATTTGGTATCGCAACAGCTTACGCACAATGTGGCGCAAAAATTGTTTTCAACGACATCAACCAAGAATTGGTTGACAAAGGCATTGCAGCCTATAAAGAACTTGGCATTGAGGCTCATGGATACGTTTGCGACGTAACCAACGAAGACGCTGTCAATGCTATGGTAGCTCAAATAGAGAAAGAAGTAGGAGTCATTGATATTTTGGTCAATAACGCAGGTATTATCAAGCGTATCCCGATGCATGAGATGACAGCTGCAGAGTTCCGCCAAGTAATTGACATTGATTTGAATGGTCCGTTCATCGTTTCAAAAGCCGTTATTCCTGGTATGATGAAGAAAGGACACGGAAAGATTATCAACATCTGCTCTATGATGTCTGAATTAGGTCGCGAAACTGTTTCTGCTTACGCTGCCGCTAAGGGTGGTTTAAAAATGTTGACTCGTAACATCTGCTCTGAATACGGAGAATACAATATCCAATGTAATGGTATCGGCCCGGGTTACATCGCTACTCCACAAACAGCTCCGCTTCGTGAACGCCAACCGGACGGCAGTCGCCATCCATTTGATAGCTTCATCGTAGCAAAAACTCCTGCTGCTCGTTGGGGAACTCCTGAAGACTTGCAAGGTCCTGCCGTATTCCTCGCATCAGAAGCTTCAAACTTTGTCAATGGTTTGGTTTTATATGTAGATGGCGGTATATTAGCATACATTGGCAAACAACCGAAATAGCAATAAATCATTTTTAAATTTTGATAAGAAAAGAAATCAATAAAGACAGGTATCCCTGTCTTTATTGATTTTTACTTATATTGGTTCCGATAAAAAGATTAGCAATAAAATCATCTTAGCATAGGAACTGAAGTGAAATTATCCAACAACTTTATATGGGCAAGATTCTATTGTTACCCCATTGGGGTTACCAAATAAACATTCTGATAAAATGAGATAAGAGATTTTATTATAACGACTATATTAAGGTTTTTAATATCTCTCTATAGGGTTGATGCAAAATGGGATGACAGACGTCGGGAGCAATTTGTGCCAATGGCTGGATGACAAACAACCGCTCGCACATTAAAGGATGAGGCAAAGATAAATGAGCCTTGGTCGTCTCCCCGTCAAAAAGAAAATCCAACTCTGCTACCATATCCCCATACATCAGAATATCAATGTCTATGGAGCGATCGTTGTATTCCCCACCTACACTTTTAGTAGTACGTCCTAATTCCCTCTCTATACTACGAGTATGACGGAACACATCCTCTACACTTTGTTTTGTGGAAAGTATCAAAACGGCATTCAAAAAAGGATGGGAAGAATGAAATCCCCATGGCTCTGTTTCATAAAAAGCGGATAGGCCTTTTTGCTCGCCTATCCGCTCTGTAAGTAATCTCACAGCTTGCGACAACATCTCTTGGCGATTGCCAAGGTTACTGCCCAAACTTAAATATACATCCGATTTAATCATTTAAAATCAACATTGCATCACCGTAGGTCCCAAAACGATAACCCTCTTTCAATGCTTCTTTATATGCCTTCATCACAAAGTCATAACCGCCGTAGGCAGCTGTCAGCATTAATAGAGTACTATAAGGTAAATAAAAGTTTGCAACCATAGCATCAGCAACCTTAAAATCGTATGGCGGGAAAATGAACTTGTTTGTCCAACCTCCAAATTCCTTAAGATGTCCGTCTGTACCTACTGCTGTTTCTATCACACGCTGTACAGTTGTTCCTACTGCACATATCTTGTGACCATTATCCTTTGCCGCGTTTACGATACGACACGCATCAGCCTCTACAAACATTTCTTCGCTGTCCGTTTTGTGCTTAGTCAAATCTTCTACGTCAATATCACGAAAATTTCCCAAACCACAATGCATCGTCACATAAGCAAAATCTATTCCCTTGATTTCCATACGTTTCATCAGTTCTCTTGAGAAGTGAAGACCGGAAGCCGGAGCTGTCACCGCACCTTCGTTACGTGCGAATATACATTGAAACCGATCCATATCATCTTCTTCTGCAGGACGTTTAATAATATGTTTTGGCAGTGGGGACTCACCTAACGCATAAAGTGCTGACTTGAATTCGTCATGTGTTCCATCAAATAGGAATCTTAATGTACGACCTCTTGAAGTTGTATTATCAATAACTTCTGCTACCATTGAGTCATCTTCACCGAAGTAAAGTTTGTTACCAATACGAATCTTTCGCGCCGGATCAACCAAAACGTCCCATAAACGCAATTCCTCATTCAGTTCTCTCAACAAAAACACTTCGATGCGTGCACCGGTTTTCTCTTTGTTTCCATACAGACGTGCCGGGAAGACCTTCGTATCATTGAATATAAACACATCTTTGTCATCAAAATAATCAAGGATGTCCTTAAAATGTTCGCGATGCTCTATATCGCCACTCTTTTTGTGTAATACCATCAAACGCGACTCATCGCGATGAAAAGTCGGATATTGAGCTATTTGCTCTTCCGGCAATTTAAACTTAAATTGTGACAGTTTCATTTATGTTATCTTAAAGGTTTTTCTCTATTTCTAAATTCTCTAACCACTCTGTGAATGTATCAAGATTGTAACATTCATCAACTTTTACATCACCAACTCGAGTTCGGCGCAAAGCTGTAAGATGCGCTCCACTTTGCAGAGCCTGACCTATATCACGCGCTAATGCACGTATGTATGTTCCCTTACTACAAACCACTCGAATCTCTATCTCTGTTTGCGAATATTTTAATAACTCTATCTCATCAATAACAAGTGTCTTGGCTTTCAGTTCTACTTCCTGACCTTTTCTTGCTAAATCATATGCTCTTGCTCCATCAACCTTGCAAGCTGAAAATACAGGAGGTATTTGCTGAATGATTCCTACAAAACTTTTTAGCACTTCTTCAACCATTTCTCGCGTAATGTGTTCCGTAGGGAAAACCTCATCTATTGGTTTTTCCAAATCATACGAGGGGGTAGTAGCTCCCAAACAAAGCGTAGCCACATACTCTTTAGTGTGCGCTTGTAATTCTTCTATACGCTTTGTTGCTTTTCCCGTACAGAGAACCAAAACACCTGTAGCCAATGGATCAAGTGTCCCAGCGTGCCCTACCTTAAGTTTCTTGACACCCATTTTACGACACAACAAGTAGCGTATCTTTGCCACTAGTGCAAAAGATGTCCACCCATAAGGTTTGTCAAATGCCAATATCACGCCTTCCTTAAAATCCATCTACTCTATAAATTACATGAAACTATGCCCAATAAGCACCATTCCAACGATGGCACAATATATAGCAAAGTATATCAACTTTCCTTTCTTAACGATGTTTATCATCCACTTACACGCAAGACAACCGGAAACAAATGCAGCAATAAAACCGACTATAAGTGTCAATAGACCTATTCCGCCAGACGCAGTCTCAACACCTTGTGTCATCCCTTTTACAATATCCAACAATGCTTCGCCTAATATGGGAGGAATGACCATCAAGAAAGAAAACTTGGCCAATTTTTCCTTGCTATTTCCTAACAATAATCCTGTTGCTATTGTTGTTCCAGAACGAGACAACCCAGGAAGGACTGCTAAAGCTTGAGAAAGTCCAATAATGAACGCATCTTTCAACGAAATATCTTCTTTCTGACGAGGATGAGCATAATATGAGAAAGTCAATAGTAGGGCTGTAAGCAATAGGCAAATACCTACAACCAATAAACCACTACCGAATATCATTTCGACATAATCTTTAAAAAAAACGCCCACAATACCTACCGGAATCATTGACACAACAATATTGAGCGCATATCGCTGACACTCATTCATTCCGGGCGTCTTAAAACCAAATAAACCTTTGAATATCCAAACTATATCCTTCCACAAGATAACCAATGTACTAAAAACTGTAGCAACATGTACGGCAATTGTAAATGTTAGATTAGCTTCGCCTTCTATACCGAAGAAATGCGATGCTATGGTCAGATGACCGCTACTGCTTACCGGAAGATACTCAGTCAGTCCCTGTAATAGCCCCATCAAAAGTGCATCTAAAACTTCCATAATAATTTCTTAGAATTATTCATCTTCCAATGTTACTTTCTCTATTGCATTATTAGAATCCGTCGGCTTGTGTAATATTGCATACACAATAAATAGAAATCCGAATAAGCAAACTATTGGTGCTACCTTGATACGACGAATACTAAATATTTCCGGATTGAACTCTGTTTCTGTACTTCCACTACCGGACATCAGTATAAATCCGATAACTACAATAGCTACACCTATCGCTAACAGAATAAAGTTCATTTTTCCAAACGCAAAATTTCTCTTGTCCATATTTATTTCATTTACTTTTTAATACAATTCAGCCGTTTTCATCTGCAAACATTTATTGACGGAAAAGTAAGTACAATAAAGTGTTAGCAATAGTCCGAAAAATAGAATTACCAAACCTACTGTGACCATCATATTTGGTCGGATATATTCTGTAAGTGTCGCATCAAAATGTAATAACATAGTCATACCCAATAGCAAGAAAAGGTCAGCGCATAAACCAGATAATAGTCCTAAAATTCCACTACGCAACATGAACGGGCGTCGAATAAATGACCACTCCGCCCCCACTAATTCCATCGCACGAATGACATACCTACTAGAATAAACGCTCAAACGGACGGTACTTCGAATTAACGAAAAAGACACTAAAGACAATAGAACCGCTAATGTTAACAAAACATATCCAATGCGTCTGAGATTATCGTTTACCTTATCCACCAAGTCCTTTTGATAAATTACATCCTCTATTTCTTTATATTGTTTCAATTCGGTTACAATTTTTGTTATACTATCAGATACAGCATATTCACGATTTAACTTTAACTCAAAAGATGCCGAAAAAGGATTGGCTCCTAAAAATTCGGAAGGGTCAACCCCCATTGCATCAATTTGTTCTCCTAGCGCTTGTTCTTTAGAAATATACTCGACTTTATTGGTATAATGCATTAAATCAAACATAGCTTCAAATTCGGCAACATCAGCCTCATCCGCTCTTATACTCATCAAGACTGTTACCGTAAAGTTCTCCTTTACTGAATCAGAAAGTCTATTTGCGAACATCATAAAAAATATGACTACACCTAACAATATCAATACGAGTGTAGTACTTACTCCGGTAGTAAACCATTGCATTCCCAATGCACGTCCGGTTTTCTTTTCTTTCATTTTTTACTGATGGTTTTACGCTGTTTTTACAAAAATAATATCAAACGTAAGGTTTGGTTATTATTTTAACAGCATTTAACTTGTATATTTAGTCTTCCACCACAAAACCTTTTAAAGTAGCTGATGAACTTTCCGTCACTTTTACTTTTACGAACTGTCCTATTCGATAGGTTCCTCTATCAAAAATAACAACTTTATTCTGTTCTGTCCGACCATACAATTGGTCTTTGGAACGTTTACTCACGCCTTCAATCAGTACTTCATAAATCTTTCCTTCGCAACGACGATTACTCTCTGCAGAGAGTTCATTTTGCAATGCTATCAATTCATTCAAACGACGTACTTTCGTTTCTTCTGATATATCATCCGGAAAATGTTTAGATGCATAAGTTCCAGGACGCTCAGAGTACTTAAACATAAATGCACTATCGTAAGCACATTCTCGCATCAGTGATAGTGACTCTAAATGGTCCTCCTCTGTTTCAGAACAATACCCACAAAATATATCGGTTGAAAGACCGCAATCTGGGATAATACGTCGGATGGCTGCTACACGTTCCAAATACCATTCGCGCGTATATTTACGGTTCATCAATTTCAAAATCTTGTTACTTCCGCTTTGTACTGGCAAATGTATGTGACGACACACATTTGGTTCATCAGCTATCGCCTGCAACGTTTCGTCACTCATATCCTTCGGATGGGAAGTAGTAAAACGCACACGCATACCTTCTGCTTCATGAGCTACCATACGTAACAAATTAGGGAATGTCACAACCGTGCCATCAACTTTTGTATGCTGATAGGAGTTTACATTTTGTCCTAACAACGTCACTTCTTTATATCCTCTATCCCTTAAATCTGCAACCTCCCTTAAAATGCTTTCTATATCGCGACTACGTTCTCTGCCACGTGTGTAAGGCACTATACAATAATGACAAAAATTATTACATCCACGCATAATGCTAACAAAGCCGGAGATGTGCGGGCCACAGATTCGCTCAGGAATAATATCCTTATACGTTTCTACCGTTGATAAATCAACATTAATAGCTTTATGTCCAAGTTCGGCTTGTGCCACCAAATCTGGTAACGAAAGATATGCATCTGGCCCCACTACGATATCTACATGGTGCTTTTCTATTAATTCTTCCTTAACACGCTCTGCCATACAACCAAGAACGCCAATAATAAGACGACGCCCCTTACGCCGCATGGCATGAAAAAACTCTAGGCGATTGAAAATTTTTTGTTCGGCATTATCACGTACCGAACAAGTGTTGAGAAACACAGCATCAGCCTCTTCTAATGTTTCACAAACCTCATAATCCGCAATACGCATTATAGATGCAACAACTTCACTATCTGCCACATTCATTTGACAGCCATAAGTCTCAATAAATAGTTTTTTCATACGCTTTGTTGAAAATTTGCTTGCAAAGATAGACAAAAACATGCACATACAGTTCTTCTACCTATTATTAAAGCTAAAAAAAAGAAAGTCTAATAGTTTAAAAAACGCAAAAATAAGGTTAAAATCACATCGCATTCTTTGTTTTAACATATATAAAGACGAACTTTGCAAATGAATAAAACATTAGATTTTTTCATAGTTAAAGTTTAGTTGGGTGAGAGGGAGCTGTGAAGTTCCCTCTCATTTTGTTTTGGTAATTGTGATACTTAATAAAAAGCTAGAATCTCAGTTACGGTTTAATATTACGGACGAAATATAAGTCTTCCAACTACCTTATATAAAAAAAATAATTACCTTTGCGTCATTATAATCAAACGAATAAATAAAATAAAGAAATAATATGGGATTCAACAAGATTACAGCAGCTGAAGCCGCTGCTTTTATAAAAAATGGCGATACAATAGGTTTGAGTGGATTCACACCAGCAGGTGCTCCCAAGTGCGTTCCTGCTGAAATTGCCAAGATTGCTGAAACGGAACATGCTAACGGTAGAGATTTTAAAATCAACATACTAACCGGAGCCTCAACTGGTCAAAGTTGTGATGGTATGCTAGCAAACGCGCAAGCCATCAAATTCCGTACGCCTTATACAACTAATAAAGATTTCCGTACTCACGTCAATAATAACGAGATTTCTTATTCAGACTTGAATCTCTCAAATGTTGCTACACAAATTCGCCAAAGATACTTAGGTTCAGTTGAATGGGCTATTATTGAAGCTTGTGAAATAGAACAAGTTGGTAATAAAGCTCGTATTTATTTAACTGCAGCCGGAGGTATCAGTCCTACTGTATGTCGCCTTGCAAGCAAGGGTATTATTATAGAACTTAATGCTTTCCACAGCAAAAAATGCATGGGTATTCACGATGTTTACGAGATAGAAGAACATCCTTATCGTACTCCCATCATGATTACAAAAGCAAGTGACCGTATTGGTAAACCATACGTGGAAGTGAATGCAGACCGTATCAAGGGAATCATTGAATGTAATATTCCTGACGAAGCCCGCGGTTTCAAAGATGCTGACCCCATTACAACTCAAATAGGGAATAATGTGGCTGACTTTTTATTAGCAAACATGAAATGTGGTAAGATTCCTCCTACATTCCTAAATTTACAAAGTGGTGTTGGCAGTGGCGCTAATGCCGTTCTAGGTGCATTAGGACAATGTCCGGAGATTCCCAACTTCAACATTTATACAGAAGTGTTGCAGGATGCACCTGTACAATTGATGCGTGATGGCCGTGTACTCTCAGCATCCACTTGCTCATTGACTGTTACAAATGAATGTTTGCAAGGAATCTACGATGATATGGATTTCTTTAAAGACAAACTTGTTATTCGCCCATCTGAAATCTCTAATTGCCCGGAAGTCATCGCACGTATCGGAGTTTGTTCATTGAATACAGCCATTGAAGTGGATATCTACGGCCACGTCAACTCTACTAAGATTTGTGGCACAAAGATGATGAATGGTATCGGTGGTTCTGCCGACTTTACTAACAATGCGTATTTAAGTATCTTTACTTGCGGTTCTACAACTAAGGGGGGCGCTATCAGTAGCATAGTCCCGTTCTGTTCACATATTGACCATACAAGCCATTTCGTTGATGCGGTCATTACAGAATATGGTGTTGCTGACTTACGCGGAAAATGTTCAATGGAGAAAGCTGCTGAACTTATCAAAGTGGCACATCCAGACTATCGCCCAATGCTAACCGACTATCTGAAATATGCCGCTAAAAATGGTGGTCACACTCATCATTGCCTCTCTGCTGCTTTCGCAATGCACGACACACTTAATCGTAAGGGTGATATGCGCTTAACTGACTGGTCTGAATACATCAAATAATAAGAAATATGAAAAGATTATCTTTTTTATATATAGCCCTATTTCTAATAGGAAGTACGCTATTCTCACAAAAATCCATCACTCCGAATGTGCTGAAGGATTTGCAAGAAAGTTACCAAAATAACGGGACAGAGAAAGCCATTCGAAATGCAGTAAATGGTACATCACTTAAACAATTGACACTAAACCGTGATACGAAGAATGCAACTGATACTTGGTTCAGTCATAAAGTAAACAGTTCTGGTATTACTGATCAATTACAAAGCGGTCGCTGTTGGCTTTTTACCGGCACGAATGTCATCCGTGCAAAAGTTATGGCAAAGACTGGTATGAAAAACTTCCAATTCTCCCAAGTTTATACTTTCTTTTACGACCAATTGGAAAAAAGCAATCTATTCTTACAAGGGATTATTGACACACGCAAGAAACCAATGGACGATAAAATGGTAGAGTGGTTGTTCCGTAATCCTTTAAGCGACGGCGGACAATTTACTGGCGTTTCCGATTTGATTGAAAAATACGGTCTTGTGCCACAAGATGTTATGCCGGAAACTTATTGTAGCAATAACACCAATGAGTTCGCATCACTTTTGAAACGAAAATTACGTGAAGATGCCATTATCCTGCGTGAAGCATCAGAAAAGGGAGCATCAGACAAAGAGTTAGAAGCACAGAAAACAGAAAAGCTGAAAACCGTTTACAGAATGTTGGTATATGCGTATGGTGTACCACCCACAACATTTGAATGGGCTCCAAAGATTAATGGGAAATACACCTCAACTCCAAAAACATACACCCCTCAAAGTTTTTACAAAGATGTTTGCGGAGGAGAAGACTTGAATGCAAACTATGTCATGTTAATGAATGATCCAACGCGCGAATATAATAAGGTGTACGAAATTGATTATGATCGTCATACTTATGACGGTCACAATTGGGTTTACTTAAATCTTCCTATTGAGGATATTAAGGAAATGGCTATTGCTAGTATAAAAGACAGCACCATGATGTACTTCAGTTGTGACGTTGGCAAATTCCTAAATGCAAAAACCGGCATCCTTGATTTAGAGAACTACGATTATGAAAGCCTATTTGGGACTACATTTGGAATGAATAAAAAGCAGCGCATCCAGAGTTTTGACAGTGGTAGTACTCATGCCATGACTTTGATGGCTGTTGACATTGACGAAAATGGCAAAACTAAAAAATGGATGGTGGAAAATAGTTGGGGACCTACGCATGGACATCAAGGTCATCTCATCATGACTGACGAATGGTTTGATGAATACATGTTCCGCTTAGTTGTTAATAAAAAATATTGCCCCCAGCGCATCCTTGAATTATTGAAACAAAAGCCTATTCGCTTGCCAGCATGGGATCCTATGTTCCAAAACGAGTTATAACAGACAACACACAAACCATAATAAAATTAAAGTCAAATGAAAAAAATAAGAGCAGCCATCGTAGGATATGGCAACATCGGTCGATATGCGCTACAAGCTCTTGAAACCTCTGATGATTTTGAAGTTGCAGGCATCATTCGACGCAATGGCGATGAAAACAAACCTAAAGAGTTAGATGCGTATAAAGTGGTTAAAGATATTCGTGAATTAAGAAATGTTGATGTCGCCATTTTAGCAACACCCACTCGTAGTGTGGAAAAATACGCCAAAGAGATTCTTTCTCTTGGTATCAATACCGTAGATAGTTTTGATATACACTCACAAATAACATCATTAAGACGTTCACTCAACGAGAGTGCGTTAACCGGCAATGCCGTATCTATCATATCGGCCGGTTGGGATCCAGGAAGCGATTCTATTGTCAGAACTATGTTACAAGCCATAGCCCCTAAAGGTATCACATATACTAACTTCGGACCGGGAATGAGCATGGGGCATACTGTTGCTGTAAAGGCTATTGAAGGAGTTAAAGCAGCACTTTCCATGACAATACCAACAGGTACAGGTATCCATCGTCGTATGGTATATATTGAAGTTGAAGACGGATATAATTTTGAAGCAGTAGCTACAGCTATCAAAGCAGATGCTTACTTTGTAAACGACGAAACACATGTCATTCAAGTTCCTAACGTAGATGAACTTCTTGACATGGGGCATGGTGTCAATCTGACACGCAAAGGTGTCTCCGGAATAACACAGAACCAATTATTTGAGTTCAACATGCGTATCAACAATCCTGCTTTAACAGGACAAGTTCTAGTTTGTGCAGCACGCGCAACAATGAAACAAAAACCTGGATGCTATACCTTGATAGAGGTACCGGTTATAGACTTATTACATGGTAACCGCGAGGATTTAATCAGTCATTTAGTATAGTTTTGAACTATAAAAGAGGGTCAAATGCACTAGTTTTACCTAAAAAAGGAAATTTTTGCCCCTTTTTTTAAAAAATATAACACTTTGTTAGGTGTTGTTTAAGCAAGAATGTATATCTTTGTCCCCGAATGTAATGATTTATTTATTAACTTAATAAAAAAACAATTATGAAAAAGTCTCTATTGTTATTAGCGAGCATCATTGGTTTAAGTAGCCTTAATGCTCAAACATTTGAGCAAACAACTAAATTCCGCGACAATTGGTCAGTAGGTATCAGTGGCGGTATTGTTTCTCCGCTTACACATAGCGCATTCTTCAAGAACGCTCGTGCAACTATGGGTGTTAACTTGAACAAGCAATTCTCTCCGATTTACGGATTGACAGCAGAAAATATGTGGAGCATCAACGCATTTGACAGCCAAGCAGCTTTTGACGCTACTAATTTGTCACTTTTGCACCGCATCAATTTGAACAACGTATTCTGCAAATACGATGGTAAACCTGATTTGTTTGAGGTTGAAGCAGTTGCTGGATTCGGTTGGTTGCACGTAAACGACGCTTATTCACACTCTTGGGAAGGCGAACCTATTCCAACAGATGCTAATTGGATTACATCTAAGGCAGGTTTGAACTTGAACTTCAATTTGGGTGAAAAGAAAGCATGGACAGTTGCTGTTAAGCCTGCTGTTAGTTGGTGCGTAACTCAATTTGATCGTCACAATATCCAATTCGATGCAAACCAAGCTTGTTGGGAAATCACAGCAGGTGTTGTTTACCACTTCAAGAACAGCAATGGTACTCACTACCTTGTAAACGGTTGCTCACACGCATCTGAAATTGCTGCGTTGAACGCTACTATCGGTACTATGGAAGCAGAAGCTGCTAGCAAGGATCGTGCATTGCAAAGTGCACAAAATACTATCAGCGACTTGGAGAAAGCATTGAAAGAATGCAAGAACAAGAAGCCGGTTGTTCAAAAACCTGTTGAGGACCTTGACATCGTTATCAGCTTCCGCCAAAGCAGCAGCAAAATTGACGCTCTTCAAATGGTTAACATCGATCGTCTTGCTAAGTTCATGAAGAAGAACAAGGACGCTAAGGTTGTTGTTAAGGGTTATGCTTCTCCTGAAGGTGATAAGACTTTCAACGAGAAACTTTCTCAAAAACGTGCTGATGCTATCAAGAATAAGTTGGTTAAGGATTATAAGATTGCTGAAGACAGAATCATCGCTACAGGCGAAGGTGTTGGTTCAGTATTTGAAACTCCGAAGTACAACCGCGCAAGTATCTGCGTTGCAAAATAAGATAGAATTTAACACAATCATAAGTAAAGGGGTAGTTCATTTTGGACTGCCCCTTTACCTTTCTTCGTATCTATTATTTAATTTTATCTACCTCAAGACAGCAAGAGTATAAGAAAACTTAATTTCAAAATAATTATCATCATATTTTTTGCGACCTATACCGAAAGAATTACATTTGCACCGTGTCACTAAACATTAAGAGTATGAAAAAGTCTATTTTCTTGCTGTTAGGAGCTATATGTTTCAACAGCATAAATGCACAACATTTAGCAGGGAACAAGATGCGCGACAATTGGTCAATCGGCATTAACGGAGGTATTGTATCACCCCTTACCCACAGTGATTTCATTAAAGATAGTCGGGCTGTTGTAGGACTGAATATCAACAAACAACTCACGCCGGTCTATGGTTTAAGTTTAGAAAGTAATTGGACTATCAACACCCAAAGTCGAATGACTACTCTTGAAAGCCGTACGGCATTTGATGCCTTTGATATCATGTTGTTGAATCGTATCAACTTGAATAATCTTTTTGCCGGATACAACGGAAGACGTCGCGTATTTGAAGTTGAAGCGGTCAGTGGTTTTGGATGGCTCAGACTAATTGATTTTCATGAAAACAAGGAAGATGCCAATCATTTAGCAAGCAAAGCCGGTGTAAACTTCAATTTTAACTTAGGCAAAAAGAGAGCATGGACTATTGCTGTTAAGCCAGCAATCCTATGGGATATGAGCATGTGGGATACTGACCGTAAACACACCCATCCTAATTATAACGCGAACTATGCTAATTGGGAATTTGCAGCCGGCATAACCTATCATTTCAAAAATAGCAATGATAAGCACCACATGACAAAAATCAAAGCTTACGATGGTGCAGTCATTTCCGCTTTGAATGCAACAATAGAAGAAATGCGCGATGAAGTCATTGTCAAAGACAAAATGTTACTTGCAACACAAGACGCACTGAGTACAACCCAAAGTCAACTCAATGCAGAAAAAGAAAAGAATGCGATTCTCACAAAAGCCTTAGAGGAATGTATAAATAAAGAACCAAAGGTTATTGAGAATAACAAAAAAACATTGGAATCAGTAGTGACTTTCCGACAAGGCAAGATTGTTATTGACAACTCACAGAAACCTAATGTTGAACGCATTGCTACTTACATGAGAAACCACAAAAATTCTAAAGTAGTCATCACAGGTTATGCCTCACCGGAAGGAAGTGCTGAGATTAACGAACGTATTGCCAATCAACGTGCTCAAGCCGTAAAGAAAATGTTGATAGAAAAATACAGGATTGACGCCAGCAGAATTACTGCCAAAGGTCAAGGTATAGGTTATATGTTTGACGAACCGGATTGGAATCGCGTCAGCATTTGCACGATAGAAAACCAAGAATAAAATTCACAACATAAAAAAACAAAGAGACTTCACAAGTCTCTTTGTTTTTTATAATAACTTTCCGCTAATCTACGACACTCCGTTCTGTCTATCTTAGAGTTGCCTACCATAGGAATCTCCTTAACACGAATAATATGTTTGGGTTCATGATAGCGTGGTAAACACCTTCGACCAATCTCCATCAAATCTTCATTTTTCATTTCACATCTATCTTCAACCAATAAAACCAACGCCTCACCCAAACGGGCATCCGGAAATGCACTTAGAGCAAATCGACCTTCTATATAAGGAGCCAATAAACTTTCATCTTTCTCTATTTGAATTTTTATACCACCACTATTGATTACATTATCGACCCTACCGGAAATCACAAAACTTCCATTATCAAAAACCTCTCCCACATCATTTGTAACAAATTCCTTTCCGCCTAAAAAATTGTCTTTTATCACTAAAGTATTTTGCTGCGATAAAGAAACGGCAACCCCTCGCAAAGGTAAGAAACATTCGGAGGCATCACTTCCGTTTATCTTTCTCAAGGCAATATGTGATAATGTCTCCGTCATACCATAAGTAGAATAAACTTTGCCCTCAACGTCTTTTAACGCATCACACATTTTTTTATCCACCATTCCGCCACCTATTATAATATAAGGTATGGAAATCATACATTCCCACTCATCTGCCACTTGAAGCGTATTGAATAATTGCATGGGTACAACGGAAAGAAAATCTATTCGCTCATTAACACCTCTTAAAGGATTGCCTGTCGCGTGCCGAACCACCAATCTCATATCGGCTACTAAGGCACGCACCACCATCATCATAGCTCCGATATATCTCATATCCATACATAATAAAGCAGTATCCCCACTTTTCAATCCTAAAAACTCACAAGTACGCACAGCACTCCGTATCATCAATGTCTTTTCCACCTTGATACGTTTCGGTACACCGGTGGAACCCGATGTTTGGACCTCCATAAATGTCGATGAGGAAAACCACCTTGCTAAAAATGCATATACCGGACGCAAAGCCACCTCTTCATCCGACAAAGAACGTCTTTGCAGTTCTTTAAAGTCAGCAGACGACCACTCACGTCCACTAGTTACACCTTTTATATATATATGTTGCTTATGAATATCAGTCTGCCACATACCACAATGCATCTTTACGTATTTCCAACGGCATTGGGACATTATCCGTAAAAAGTAATCCCGTACCCAATCCCTGTGGCACTATAGGATTCCATGTCGCACACCACTGTGCAATGGCATTCAGTCCCACATTTGATTCTAATGCCGACGTTATCCACCACCCAATCTTTCTTTGCTCTGCGATGTCAATCCATTCTTTACATCCACTAAATCCACCATGCAAAGAAGGCTTTAGTATCAAGTACTTCGGCTTAATAACCTCTAACAACTGTTCTTTGTCTTTACGATGATGCCAACCTATCAATTCTTCGTCCAAAGCAATATCAAGAGGCGACACATCTGTTAATTGTCGCATCACATCCCACTGACCAGACTTGATAGGTTGCTCAATAGAATGTAAATCAAAATCCGACAAACGTTTCAGTTTTTCAAGTGCCTCATCAGACGAAAATGCCCCGTTAGCATCCACACGCAACTCTATATCTTTTGCTGAAAATTGTTGACGTACAAAACGTAACAAGTTCAACTCTTGTTCAAAATCAATCGCTCCTATTTTCAGCTTCACGCATCGGTATCCCGCATCAACCTTATCACGAATCTGTCGATACATACTTTCATAATCACCCATCCATATCAATCCATTGATACGAATCCCTTGCTCGCCCCGTGAAAAAGGAGTATCCCATAATCCATAATGTCCCCTCTCCAAGTGTTGTATTGCTGTTTCCAAACCGAACACTATCGAAGGGCATCGTTTCCACTTTTCCGCGTCAAACACACCATTTTCTTCCACTTCACGACACGCCGCTAGCAATAAATTCTCATACTCCGGTACGTCATCACAACTCAATCCTGGTAGCGGCGCACATTCGCCCCAACCTTCACGACAAGGTGAACTTCCGTCCTGAATCCTCACAAACCACGACCTGCGCTCTGTATATACCCCTCGAGAGGTGCCTGCAGGTTTCTTAAAATGAAACACCTTTGGAATAACATCAATTATATAACGCTTTATCATAATTACATACTTTGTCGTCTTTGAGTTACTATAAGTTATCCGCAAAATTAAAAAAAAGAATGTTCAAAATACATCGAACGCGCAAAAAGAATCCTACCGTTAAATAAACCTAAAGTAACGCCTTCCGTTTTTATATTTGAGCTGAAAAATCATAAATTTAACCACACATAATAACTTTGCGAATGGATGGAATAGGAATCCCCGCCCATTCGGGAATAACATCAACCAATGGATTCCTATAAAATAAAACTAAGGGATTATGAAAAAGTATCTTGCAGAAATGATTGGAACAATGGTTCTGGTTGTCATGGGTTGCGGCAGCGCGATATTCGCAGGTAATGCCGCTGATGTAGTCGGTCAAGGCGTTGGCACACTTGGAGTTGCAATGGCATTTGGTTTAGCTGTAGTTGCAATGGCTTACACAATTGGTGGTGTTTCTGGTTGCCACATCAATCCAGCCATTACACTTGGCGTTTTACTTTCCGGACGCATGAAAGGAAAAGACGCAGCCCTGTATATGCTGTTCCAAGTAGTCGGTGCTATTGTAGGTTCCGCATTACTCTATTTACTTGTTTCCAATGGAGCGCATAATGGTCCGACACAGACTGGTAGCAATAGTTTTGCAGAAGGTAGCATGATTCAAGCATTCATCGCAGAAGCTTTGTTTACTTTCATTTTCGTTTTAGTTGTATTAGGTACTACAGACGAAAAGAAAGGTGCCGGCAATTTGGCAGGATTAGCCATTGGTTTGGCTTTGGTTTTGATTCATATCGTATGCATTCCTATCACAGGAACCTCTGTCAATCCTGCACGCAGCATAGGTCCGGCATTATTCGATGGCGGTTTGGCACTTTCACAACTTTGGCTCTTTATCGTAGCCCCATTCGTAGGAGCCATCTGTAGCGCATTTATGTGGAAATGCCTCGGTAAGGAATAAATTCTAGACTTAATTATACAGAATCCTCTTTTAGTCCTCATGGATAAAAGAGGATTTTTTCATTCTATAAGTATTGCCTCCTTTTTTCATAAAAAACGATGCTAAATGCCATAAAAATAATACCTTTGCATCAGAACAATATTCTATCATCAAAGTCAATGCAAAAGCCTCTATTCATAGAACAATTGAACGCCCACGAATTATCTGCTTTCGAAATGCTCTATAAACAATATTATAAAGCCCTCACTCTTTTTGCATATGACTTTGTAGGTAATCAAAGCGAAGCAGAAGATATTGTTCAAGACGTCATCGTTGCTATTTGGCTTAGAGAAGATACATTTGAAAATATAAAAAGTTTTGAGGCATACATATACAACGCCGTCAAGTTCAAATCATTAAACATACTCAAACGTAAGAATATAGCACAACGTTACATTGATGAACAAACTATAAAAGAAACATTACCTTCCGAATCACATTCCTCTATAGAAGAGTTATACATCGCACTCTTCAAAGCAATAGATACATTACCGAAACGTTGCAAAGAAGTTTTGTTATTAGGAATGGAAGGAAAAAGTAATGCTGAAATTGCAGAACAACTCAATCTTTCCGTTGAAACAATAAAGACCCACCGCAAGCGAGCTTTAGGAATCTTGCGTGAAACACTTAAGGACTCTCCGGAATTGGCCATGATAATGTTATTATTCATTCTCCCATCCATCCATAACATTTCGGAGCAAGTGCTTTGAAAGAAATACATTTACTGCTAAATGTAGCCAACACCTAGTTCTTTTGAACAAAATTTCACTTTTTCTTGTTTTTATTACCCACTTTGGTGTGTTTAATTGTCTTAAGTATTATTAAACACACACAAAACAACAATTATGGAAGAACATGACAATAATTATACGTTAGAACTTATTGTCAAAGTTTTACTCGGAACTGCGAGCGAAACAGAACGAAGCACATTGGAACGACTCAAAATTGAGGATCCTAACATACGTCGCTACATAGATACGTTCACATCACGTAAAGATTTTGTAGAAAAGTACTACATCTACAAAAATACCAACGACAGCAAAGCGTTTGACAACTTCAAGCAACGAATAGCTCCCTCATCTGCCCGTTTTACAAACTGGTGGCACAAAGTCATTTTTGCAACAACAGTTGCGGCTACCATCATCAGCATAGCAATATTTATTCAGTATAAATCAGAACTAACTTCTCAACAATTGGCTGATATCATGCCTCCAGAATCAGAGGTTTATCTTACTACTGCCAATGGTGCGCAAATTATATTAGGCCAAAACAACGAAAGTCTTGGACATGACATAAATCAAGACGGCATCATAGCGCAAGATAAGAATGGAACTTTAAATGTTCATGAAGCAGAAACGCCAAGCATACAAACTCTTACTGTACCTCGCGGTGCAGAATACAACGTGACATTACCCGATGGAACAGAAGTCCACCTTAACTCAGAAAGTAGCATTAGTTTTCCTTCACGTTTCAGTAAAGATGTCAGGAAAGTCATTCTAAAAGGCGAAGCTTATTTTAAGGTGCAACCAACGACTGACAAAACACCATTCGTAGTAGTCACAAACGATATTATTGTCAAACAATACGGAACAGAGTTTAACATCAATGGCTATCAAGAATCAACAACCCTTGTTACGCTTATCAATGGAAGTATTGGCGTAGCTCATAGTCAAGACATTCAAAAAGGTCAAACAAATGAAGCCGCTTATACCATGTTATCCCCCGGCTTTCAAGCGGTATGTGAGCCTAAATCCATTGCACTCAAAGCAATCAATACAGAAATGGTTACAGGATGGCATGAAGGTCTCTTCCGTTTTGACAATATATCATTAAAACAAATCGCCAAAGATTTAGAACGGTGGTACGATGTTGATATTGCTATTGACGAGCCATTAAAAGACTTGCGCTTTACCGGTACCATTTCCAAAAACGAAAGTCTTGCACATATACTTGATGCCATTTGTCAAAGTAGCCGAATCACTTACAAAGCGGACGGCGAAACCATTAGAATTAAAGAAAAGAACATTATATCTAAACTCATAAGCGAATAAACATGAAACAACACCGCAATCCGTCTGCCTGGTGGACGATGAGAACAACCCTCATCATTTCCGCTTTTCTTTTGGCATTAAACACCATCGGACAAACTACGGGGAAATATCCGGTAACACTCAACCTGAACAATGTTTCTATTAAAACTTTATTTGATAGGATACAACAACAAACGGGTTTGAACTTCATTTATAGTTCAGAGGAAATAAAAGATATGCCTCCCATCTCTGTTTCTGCAACAAACGAGCCGACAGAAAGTGTCCTAAATCGTGTTTTCAATAACACACGATTTGACTACCGTATTAAAAATAAGATTATCACGGTAAAACAAAAGTATAAATCTAACACAACATCCGCCAATCCCCAACGAAAAGTCATCAGCGGAAAAGTATGTGACCCTGACGGAGAACCGTTACCCGGTGCAGCCATCAAAATAAAAGATACGGCAATGGGAGTCGCTACAGATATGGATGGTAACTTCAGATTGGAACTTCCCAATAATGAGGAAAACATCATCGTTGTTTCATACGTAGGCATGAAAAGCCGTGAGATTGACACCAAGAACAAGTCACGCATTGACATCACATTACAAGAAGACGTCGCCATTATGAAAAGCCTCGAAGTGGTAGGCAATGGTATGTTTACACGCCGAACCGAGACTTTTACAGGTTCAGCTGTAACTTACAATGGCGATCAACTCCGACTTGCCGGAAGTCAAAATGTCATCGCCAGTTTAAAGAATCTCGACCCATCATTCATTGTAAACGAAAGCGTTGATTTCGGTAGCAACCCCAATGTAATGCCGGATATTCAAATACGAGGACAAAACAATATTGACCTGAAAGGCGACTATGCAACTAATCCCAATCAACCACTGTTCATCTTAAATGGATTCGAAACCACGATTGAGAAAGTAGTGGATATGGATATGAACTTGGTTAAAAGCATCACATTACTGAAAGATGCTGCCGCTAAAGCCATTTATGGTTCAAAAGCAGCCAATGGCGTTGTCGTGATAGAAACAGTACAACCTGAAGCCGGCAGACTGCGCGTTAGTTATAACGCAAGTTTAGATGTAACAGTCCCCGACCTAACGAGTTATGACCTTTGTAATGCCTCTGAGAAATTACAAGCAGAAATCTTGGCAGGGAAATATACATCCAATAATGCTTTCACGCAAGCAGAGTTAAATGCCGAACTCTACGAACTGCAAAAAGAAGTGGCTCGTGGCGTTGACTCCTATTGGATGGCGCAACCATTGCGTACGGGTATCGGTCAAAAGCACTCTTTGATGCTTGATGGCGGTGAAGGCAAAATGCTTTATGCTGCCAGCCTATCGTACAATGATGTTGCCGGTGTCATGAAAGGTTCCGACCGCCGGACCATCAGCGGAAATATCACTTTATCATACCGTATGAATAATTTGATTTTCAGGAATCAATTAACGGTAGATGGTAATGTGGCGAACAACTCTCCTTATGGCGACTTCTCGGAATACTCACGCATGAATCCTTATTGGCGCATTCATGATGAAAACGGCAACCTTATCAAACAGTACGATAACGGTACCTACAATCCTATTTATAATAGTACTCTTAACAGTAAGAACCAATCCAAATACACTCTTATCACTGAAAACTTCTATGCGGAATGGAATATCTTACCTACTTTGAAACTTACCGGACGTTTCGGTTTCACCAAACAAAGTTCTAGTTCGGATGTGTTCGTACCGGCATCCAACACAAGATACGCAAGCATATTGCCCTCATCCCCACAATATTTGGAAAGGGGACAATACGACCAAAGTCATGGTTCCGCTCGAACCATACAAGCCGATTTTGGTGTGAATTATTCATTGACTAAAGGCAAGCACCTCATGTTTGCCAATGCCACTTATTCGGTAGAAACATCCAAAAACGAGACTCAGAGTTTCACTGCTATTGGATTCCCTTCGGATAAAATGGACTATATCTCATTTGGTAACGGCTATCCCAATGGTGGTAAACCCGGAGGAAGTGAGAATACAACTCGAAGTGTTGGAGTCATAGGTTCTGTCAACTATTCTTATGCCGATCGCTATTTGGCTGACGTATCATATCGTTTGAATGCATCATCACAGTTTGGTGCAAAAAACAAATGGGGGCATTTCTGGTCTGTCGGTATCGGTTGGAACTTGCACCATGAGTCATGGTTGAAAGAGTCCGATTGGCTGACATATTGTAAGTTGAGAGCGTCAATCGGTTATACCGGTTCTCAAAATTTCAATTCCTATCAAGCCCTATCCACATATAGCTATATCACCGACCGCACATATAACGGCGATATGGGTGTGGTACTCATGGCATTGGCCAATGACAATTTAAAATGGCAAAGACAATTGGATAGAAGTATCGGTTTGGATTTCACATTGTTCAATCGCTTGTCCGGTCGTGTTGATTTTTATAGCGACCGTACCGACAACCTTTTGACAGATGTCACATTAGCGCCCTCTTCCGGTTTCTCATCCTATAAAGAGAATTTAGGAATCACTGATAACACCGGTATCGAAGTGTCACTTAACTACCGTGTTCTAAGTCATGCAGCAAGTCGCACTTCACTCAATATCTTTGCAGGTATCTCACACAATAAGAATAAGATTGCAAAAATATCAAATGCTCTTAAAGCCTACAACGAAGAACAAGACGCTCAAAAAAATGACTATGCCGGTAGCGAAGAAGAGAAAGCCGCTCAGCGTAAAGTCTCCACACGATACGAGGAAGGACAAAGTATGAGCGCTATTTGGGCTGTACGCTCTGCCGGTATCGATCCTATTACAGGTAAAGAAGTCTTTATTAAGAAGGATGGTACCACCACCTATGAGTGGAACGCTGACGACCAAGTCGTATGCGGCGACGCGACTCCAAAAGTTCAGGGTAACATTGGTTTGTCAGCACGTTGGAAGGACATTGATTTGAATGTTGCATTTACTTACAAGTTGGGAGGTCAAACCTATAACTCCACCTTAGTGGATAAGGTCGAAAATGTTGATGTTGCGAATTGGAACGTTGACAACCGCGTTCTCACCGACCGCTGGAACACTCCGGGTGTACCTGCAAAATTCAAAGCCATAGGCGACTACTCTACAACCAAACCCACATCACGTTTTGTTGAGGATTACAATGAGTTGGCATTCTCTGCCATCTCGCTTGGCTATGATTTCTCCAATTTGAAATTCATCAAACGCAGTCCGCTAGAATACCTTAAACTTACCGCCACGATGAACGATATTGGTTGGTTGAGCAATGTGAAAAAAGAATTTGGTTTGTCTTATCCTCGTGCGAGAGTCTTCTCATTCACGCTTTCAGCACGTTTCTAAATATTGAACATCATGAATAAATATATCAGAACAACACTCATTGCACTTGTCACCATCTTCATTTCGGGATGTGACGATTGGCTTGACATCAGTCCGAAGACACAAATCAAGTCGGACGACAACTATGCTAGCGAACAAGGTTATAAAGACGCTTTGACCGGAGTCTATCTGCTTATGGCTAATGAAAGCTTATACGGAAAGGAACTGACTTTCGGTATGACCGATGCCATGGCACAGTATTACACAGGTATGCGAAGCAATAACACCTATACTTATGATGCTGCTTTCGATTACGATAATACGGAATGTGAATCACGCATCAATTCCATTTGGAGTAATATGTACACGGCACTTGCAAACTTAAATGAACTCATCAAACATATTGACCAAAGTGACGCTTCAATGTTTACCGGTCGTAACAGGAACTTGATACGAGGCGAGGCTTATGCGCTAAGAGCATTCATGCACTTCGACTTGGCTCGTTTGTGGGGAAGTTCATACGTTGCCGACAAGAATGACAAATGTATTCCTTATATGAAACACGTAACGGCAGACATCACCCCGTTATCTACTGTAGAAGAAGTCATCAACCTGGCCTTGGCAGATTTGGAAGTTGCACAAACAGAATTGCGTTGCGACCCGGTCATAGCTACCAACCAAGGCATGCCGGACATGGACGAAGGTTATGAACACGACCGCACGTTTAAGATGAATTACTATGCAACCAAGTTACTTGAAGCGCGTATGCAATTATATGCCGGACGCTATTCGGAAGCACTATCAGCTGCTAAGGAGGTCATCAACCAAAATACGTTCTATTGGACACCCGAAACAGAAATTACTACATCAGATGGTTCAAATAGGAATCGTATTTTCTCAGAAGAATTAGTTTTCTGCTTGTACGACTCCAACCTTCGCAGTCGTTATTCCACTTATTTCACGACAGTTGAGAACGGACTACTTATGAACGAAGCCGGTTACCAAGCTGTTTACGAACTTTATAATCCCGGTTTCTCCGGTGATTACCGTTATGCTTATCAAAACGAAGAATTAGACGGTAATTACTTCAACACCAAACTCATGCAACCGACATCCGGAAATACTCAATTCATGTTCCGTATTCCGTTAATGCGATTGAGCGAAGCTTACTATATCGCAGCCGAATGTGAACTTGAACTCAACCAAGACATTCCTACTTGCATCGGTTATCTGAACACCGTTCGCTCACATCGCAACCTTACCGATGGTATTCAAACAACTATCAGCAAGACGGAAGCGCGTGATGAAATTCTCAAGGAATATCGCAAAGAGTTTATGTGCGAAGGTCAGTTGTACTATTATTACAAACGTTTAAACTTCACTGCCATACCAATTGTAACGGCAGTAGGCAACACAGTAACAACCAACTATGTAGAACCCAATTACATCTTCCCACTTCCGGACGATGAAATAGAATATGGAGGACGAAATGATGAATAAGAAGCTGCTAAGATACATTACCCTCTTTGGGATGAGTTCCATTTTGATAATGACACTGACACAGTGTAAGGAAAACGAAATGATGGACTTCAGTTTGGATGGTAGTATTTACTTTTATGAAACAGATACGTTGAATGCCGTTGAGAGAATTGTTACTGAGGAGAACTATTCTTTTGCACTCGTCAATTCATCTTTAATGGAAGATACTATTAAGGTAAGAGTAAAACTCATGGGCGCAGTAGCCGATTACGACCGAACTTTCAAAGCGGTAGCTATCGCTGATAGTAGTACTGCCATCGAAGGAGTTCACTATAAGTTGTTGGATGGCGTCATGAAAGCCGGCGAGTACATTTCCTACCTTCCGGTCGTACTCTATCGCACAGCCGACACCAAGGAGCAAAAAGTCAGCGTATATCTACGTATTTCCCAAACGAACGATTTAGGAGCCGGCAATGCCAATCTGATAAATTATCGTATCAGTTGGGCTGATATGCTGATGAAACCCAAGAATTGGCCCTATTATTTCGGTTCATACAGCAACAACAAATACCGTTTTGCCATCGACGTGTTAGGAATGACAGAATGGCCTCAAGCCGATCGTTTCTATGACGGAGTAAGTGGAGGCGTATTTACAATTTCCGAATTGCAGTTGTTCGCCAACCAATTGAACGAAGCATACGCCGAATACAGAAAAACTCATGATCCTATCTATATGGACGAGAACGCGGACGAACTTGTAGAGATTTACTATTCTCCTGAAAGCTAACACCAAAACAAGCAACCATGAACATCAGACAAAAAATACAAAGCCTCATCATA
Source organism: Paraprevotella sp. (assembly GCA_017937925.1). GTDB lineage: Bacteria > Bacteroidota > Bacteroidia > Bacteroidales > Bacteroidaceae > Paraprevotella. Next base: position 37,986 of record JAGBCQ010000022.1, read on the forward strand.
GCGCTCATTCTATCGAACATTCTAACCGGATGCTATAAGGACGAAGGAAGTTACGACTATGGAATACTTAATGAAATCAGTGTTCAATCACCCATCGTCGGGAGCCGGTTTGCGGTTGACAGATACGATGAGATTGAAATCAATCCTGTATTGGACTTTTCCGGTAGTATAATACCTGACGACCAACTTGAGTTCCGTTGGGAAATGTACATTGACGATTGGGCCAATGCCGAAGCTAAGGCCACCGTACTTGGATATGAGAAAAACCTGAAAACTATCATTTCCCGCCCCGCCAGTACGGACGATTACGCTTTGATGCTAACCGTTACCAATAAAGAGAACGGCACCAGCTATCAGTTCAAATATGCATTGAGCGTACAACCCAGCGTGTTATCCGGCATCATGGTTTTACAAGAGAACCGGCAAGGCGAAATGCGTTTGGATTATTTGGCATCCACTAATGCCGAACCGGCTTTCGCTGCAACACGCCATTTGAAGGACGTTTATAAAACAGCCAATAATGGTGCGAACCTATCAGGCAAACCCTTAGGCGTTTCTTATTCCGTTCTGACTAAAAGTTCATACGAACCACAAGTCAAGAACTTATACATTTGGACCGACAGAGAAGTGGCACGTACAGATGCCACCGATTTCACTTGCCTTTACAGTAACACAGAACTGTTCCAAGTTGTTCCTGAAGTAATCAATATTAAGAACATCATTCGTTTCGGTTATAGTTACACTTTTATGGTCAACAATGGCGAAGCACACTGCTTGAACCAACAAACATCCTATTCACATGGCTATAAGTTCTCACGCCCACTGAAAGGAAACAACAGTTTACCGGAACCCATGCGTTTCTCTAAATGGATATACCAACCTGATATGTTCCCGTCACAAACCGGTTATTCCGCTATATTATTTGATGAGATTGGCCAACGTTTCGTAAAAGTGTCAGACGGTATCAATGTTGAACCGCCCTTATTCGCTTTCAACGAACAAACAACCAGCGCTAAAGCTAAATTCGACGTCAATAATATCGGTAAGGACTTGATTTTTATGGGTAAAGGGAACGCTGGACAAGGTTTTGCGGTCGTAGGCGATGATACGCAACGAGATATTCTTCGTATGCGTTTCAACATTGCCAACACCGTTACGGACGCCGATGGCAATACTTTGGTTAACGAACAAGTGTATAACATCCCGATGGCCAAGTACGATTTGTCCGCTGCCACCGAAGGCAACCAAGCCCGACTGTTCGATTTAGGTCGCTATGCAAATACACTCATCTATGCTACCGACCGCAATATGTACACATACGACTTCAGTGCCAAAAGAGCGACACGCATCAATGACGATTTCCCAGAAGGTGAGGAAATCACAGCCATGAAGATTTACAATGTTGAAACATATACAGAGAATCTTACTAATGTCAGCGGCACATTGCTTTATGTCGCTACATGGAACGGTGAAGAAGGTAAAATTTATGAGTTTGCGCTCAATCGTACAACTTGCCGTTTAAACAACAGGACCGCCGCTTCTGGCAACTTGAAAGAACCACTCAATGTGTTCGGAGGTATGGAGCGTATTGTTGACATTTGCGTTAAGCCACAAGGAAGAGGAGATTAAGACAAAACTTAAAATATACATTATACAATGAAAAAGCTAACGACTCTGCTGATATTGTTACTTACGGTATTCGGCAATATTTGTGCAAATGAAGAAAAGAGCGGTGTTCAATTCGTTCCACAATACATTATCGAAGGAACAAAGAACAACCAAGTCATCTACAATCCCGCAGGAACCATATTAGAGAATGAAACCAACATCAAGTGCGTCATCTACTATTGGATGCCCGACTTCCATTGGGAAGCATTCGATTTGCCAATCACGCAAAAGGAAGGCAAATGGATAGGAACGTTCAATGCTCCTAAAGAAGCCTCTTTACTGACCTGTAAATTCTATTCCGGCGACAAGACGGACTACGGTTGGCCCGCCACCTACACATCGTTCATTCTTGACAAGAATAAAAACAACAAACCTACCGCCAACATTGGTTGGGCTTTGTTGCGCAGTGACGAGTCTAAGTCCATTCCCGGATTGTTGGCAGATTCTGCAGCAACACCTATTGCCGGCGATGTTGTGATGATGTGGTTCAACAATGAGTTCCAACGTTTCAATAGCCAATTACCTCACACTTTTGGGTTGTTGGTGAAGGCTTTGAACAGATATAAGAGAGGAGAGAAAAACGACATTCTCCGACAAAACATTGAACAGTTCCTTGCCAATGACAAGTTGAAACTATCCAACCAAGACTGGGTGGACATCTATGAAGTAGCCAAATTCACACTCAGCGACAAAGAACTAGCAGCACGCATAGAGCAAAAAGAAAAAGAAGAATATCCAGATGGTATATTGAGTCGCGACAAGGAAGTATGGCGCATCTCCCAACTCTTCGTAAAGGAGCAGGACCAGGCACAAAAGGACTTCAAAAAGTTTATGAAACGCTTCCCCACAAAGAAGTTCTTGAACGCCCGCTCACAAAACTCCGAATTGTTCTACAGCAAAATATTCCGTTCGGTCATCTACGACCGCATTATGAGAGCAGATGATTACAGTAACCTCAAAAAGTTCATCCACGATATACCTTACGACGAACTGATTACAACCCATTGGCATGTCGTTGAAGTTTGTTTCAATAACGGACAAGTTACCCCCGAGAAATTATTGCCCCACTCCACGCTTATCATCAACGAAATGATGACACGCCCTCAACTGACGAATGCACAAAAACTCTACTCGCCTTCTGAATGGGAAAGTGTGAAATTGCAAAAATACAGTATGGCATTGTTTGCTCACGCTAGAATATTGGCAGCACTGGGACAAACAGATGAAGCTTATCGTTACGCACAAATGGTCTATCCGCTCTATACGAATAAAACCACTTTTTTCACCGAGTTCTACAGCGGTCTGTTACAAAAGAAGAATATGCAGGAGGAATTGGTGGAATACATAAAAGGTTGTGTCAACACCAATGCAGTGACTCAAGAAATGCTGGATATTTTAAAAGCCGATTATTTGAAAACCAACGACGCGAGCGGTTTTGAGGCGTACTTGGATTCTTTCCGAAACAAAGACAAGGAAACGGAGGCCAAAGAACACGCCATCAGTCAAATCATCAATGAGCCTATCCATCTGTACGAACTCGACAAATTGGGCGGCGGCCGTGTCAATCTGGCGGACAAGAAAGGAAAAATCCTGTTCATCGACTTTTGGGCGACATGGTGCGGTCCTTGCAAGGCATCCATGCCGGGCGGACAAATGGCGGTTGACCGATATAAGGACGACCCCAATGTGGAATTTTATTTCATCGATACCAACGAAACGGCAAAGAACTACCGTCAAAAGGTTGCCGACTTCATCAAGAGCAAAGGATACACTTTCAACGTACTGTTCGATGAAGGCGAGCCGGGCAAACAAGACAAGGTTTTCAAAGATTATTGCAAGTCATTCCACACTTCAGGTATTCCTTTGAAAATGATTATTGACGGTGAGGGACGCTTACGCTGGATGCAAGGAGGCTATCATGGCAGTCCCGTAGGCATGGCCAATGAGATTGGTTATATCATTGAACACTTGAAACAAGAAAAGAAATAAGAAGAGCAACAAAATACATTTATTTATTCACTTAAAAAAACAAAGATTATGAAGAAAATTTTACTCCCTTTGTGCGCTTTGGCATTCACTGTAGCGAATGTAAGCGCTGAGAAGCAATTGGTAAAACAAACCAATTGGGGTATTACATTGGACGAGAGCGGTGCAGAGTCTGCTCGCACTGACAATGGTGGTACAACTTACTACTACGACAAGAACAACAATTTGGTTCTTGAAGCTTTAGCCGGCGGTTATACTCAGTACTCTTACACTTACACTGCCGATGGCAAACTAGACAAAAAATTCAACCAATCCTGGTCTCAATCTAAAGGTTGGGAAACAAGTGGTTACACCAAGAACGTTTACGACGCAGAGGGCAACCTGTTGAGAGCTGAAACTTACAACTTGAAGGACTCTCTTATGTCTGTTAACGAGTATTCCGGTTATGTGAACGGTTGCTATGCTAAAATGGAAAACAAATATGGTAACGGTGAGATTTACTACTCTCAAACTTACGGCTACACTTGGAATGAGAACAACCAACCACTTACCATGATTTCTTACTCCGGTGAGTTTGAGACAGCTAACCAAATGACCACTTACACCTACAACGCTAATGGACAACTCGAAACCGAAAGCACACAGTACAGCGATGGTGTCGGCGGTTGGATGGACCCTCACATGACAAATACTTACTATTACAATGCCGATGGCAACATCGACCACGTATGGCAATACCAAAACGGACGTTGGGGTGTATTTGTTACTGATGCTGTTTACACTTACGCTAACCTTGACGCAGCTTACGTTCCAACCATCACATCAATTGAAGCAGGCGAGGCTAACACCGTAAAATTGGTTTGGACAGCTGTTGAAGGTGCAACCGCCTACAAGGTTATCTTCGACCAAACAGTAGCTGAGGTAACTGAAACCACTTTCACCACTTCTACTCTTTTGGACGGTTCACACAACTTCTACGTGTTGGCTGTTGTAAACGGCGAGGATAAGAACGTATCTGACGTGGCAACTTGCAGCGTGAAGGACGAAGGTAAGAAACCGGCTACCGACTTTGCTATGGGTGCTATTACATTAGGCGAAAATGATTGGGGCGGAGTTGCTTACAACATTGAAGTTAGCTGGACGCTTCCAACCAACGCTTCTCCTATTACCGGCATTAAGGTTTATTATGGTGAAAGTTCATACGATTATGTATCTGTTGCCGACGTAACCGCTACAAGCGCTACCATCCAACTAGGAGAGTATGCTGTACGTGTTTATGACACTGAATTGTACGAATACACCGATGGTAAGGATTTGACTTTCTCTGTAGTCATCAGCTATGCTACCGGTGATTCAGAGCGTTCAAACACTGTGACTTGCAACCCTCACAATATTGCTACCGATATCCAAACTGTCGTTGCTAATGGCGCAACTGAAAATGCTGACGTTTACACCGTTTCAGGTATCTGCGTTCGCAAGAATGTGAAGACTGCCGACGCTGTCAACGGATTGGCTAAGGGTATCTACGTAATTAAGAGTGGCAAAGCAACCCAAAAAGTTACTGTGAAGTAATTAGTTTATGAATAAATTTGTTGTTCGTATCATTGCAACCGTAGCTCTATTCCGTATAGATGCTGCGGTTGCTTCTGTTTCAAACTCTCCCGATGAGCGATTATATACTGTTGTGGAAGACACTTCTGTGGTATTCACCTCATGCGATTCCATTCGTATTTGTGGCACTATGACCACCCCCAAGAAGTGTAAGAACTTCCCTACGGTGATTTTGATTTCCGGAAGTGGCAAACAGAATCGTGACGGTGATATGGCAGGACATTCCATTTTTCGTGACATTGCCCACCACCTCTCAGCAAGGGGCATCGCTGTGTTACGCATGGACGACAGAGGCACAGGACAGAGTACGGGCCGTTACGAATACGCCACAACTGCTGATTTCGCAGCCGACGTTCTCGCCGCTTTTGAATATCTGAAAACTAAAAAAGGTATCAACAAAGAACGCATCGGACTGTTAGGACACAGCGAAGGAGCTGCTGCCGCTTGCATCGCTGCGGCACAAAACAAAGAGGTGGCTTTCGTGATTAGTTTGGCGGGATTACTTTCCGACGGACTGTCATCCGTCATCTCACAAAACTATGATTTGGTGGAATCATCTGCCATGAAGGAACGCGACAAGCAACGCTACCACCAGATTATGGCTCTCATGGCACGCACCGCCTACGACTATGCCGATAGCGACAGTCTGCAAACGAAAATATACGAAAGACATGACTTGTGGAAGTCTGCGGACACCAGTCGTTTCAAAGCTCTTTGGGGCGACGAACAGGACACGTTCCGATTTCCCGTTTGGTTCTACGCCAACGAGGCTTCAAACCGTTGGTATCGTTTCTTCATTCGCTACAATCCTGCGGACTATATGAAACACATTCATGTACCCTTCCTTGCTATCAATGGCGAGAAGGACGCCATGGTCAATGCAAAACTGAATTTGGGTACTGCCCGCCAACTCATGGGGCATAATCCACGCTTCCAAACACTTCTGTTACCGGGATTGAACCACTTGCTATTACCTTGCGAGAAAGGAACACCCGATGAGTACCGCTCTATCAAAGCTCCTCTCTCGGCTGATGTCTTGAAAGCTGTAACGGATTTTATTCTTACATTATAATATAAAAGGGAGCGCGCTCCCTTTTATTGTTTTCTACTCTTGCCACTTTGGTCGGCGCTTCTCCAAGAACGCACGTCCGCCCTCTTGTGCCTCCTCTGTCATGTAGTAAAGCATCGTGGCGTCGCCTGCCAACTCTTGAATACCGGCTTGTCCGTCCAGTTCGGCATTCAATCCCACCTTTATCATGCGCAGCGCCAACGGACTGAGTTGCATCATCTCTTCTGCCCATGCCACATACTCGTCTTCCAACTGTTCCAATGGCACGACTTTGTTGACCAATCCCATATCCAACGCCTCTTGTGCGGTGTACTTACGACACAGGAACCATATCTCACGCGCTTTCTTCTGTCCTACGACACGCGCCAGGTATGACGAACCGAAACCGGCATCGAAACTGCCCACTCGTGGACCGGTCTGACCGAAGATAGCATTGTCCGAAGCGATGGTCAGGTCGCAAACCACGTGCAACACATGACCGCCTCCTATGGCAAACCCATTCACGGCGGCTATCACGGGTTTCGGCATGGAACGTATCTGTTTCTGCACTTCGAGCACATTCAGGCGAGGCACTCCGTCGTTGCCCACATATCCTCCATGTCCTTTGACGTGCATATCGCCGCCACTGCAAAATGCCTTGTCGCCGGCACCTGTCAACACAACGACACGGACGTCCTGACGATTCAGACAGATGCGCAAAGCGTCGCTCATCTCCGACACGGTCTGCGGTGTGAAAGCATTGCGCACTTGTGGTCGGTTGATAGTGATACGTGCTATTCCTTTGTGGAAATCAAAAATGATGTCCTCATATTCCTTGATAATAGTCCACTCTCTATTCATAGTCATTTCTTTATTTGTTCGTAATATCTTTTCAATTCTTCAGCATCCGTTTCCGCATTGGTAAACACCTCGATGAATACCGGTCTGTCGTAAGGACACGTCATTTCTACCATGGCGCTCCGCAAAGATTCCTTATCCGTCACCTTGAAATAAGCAAAATTCAACGACCTTGCCCAAGCCTCGGCACTCGTCGCGTGAACAGCTGTTACCAAGCGACCACTCTCGCCTGCCACATCCATTCCTTGTACATTGCGGAATATGGCTCCACCACCGTTGTTGAGCAACACGACACGCAGATTATTTCGGACACCCTCATTGCGCAACGCGTTCATATCATAGAAGAAACTCAAATCGCCTATCAACAGCACATTCAACCTGTCATCGCACGCTGCATAACCTATCGCTGTGGAGAGCGAGCCTTCTATACCGTTCACACCTCGATTGGCACACACTTCCACCCCGTTCGGATTGGGGAAGAGTTCTGCCAAGCGGATGGCACTGCTATTGGCAAGGTGCAGTACACTCCACGACGGCAATAGGTTCATCAGTTCTTTCACAGCCAACAGTGACGAATATTCCGGCGTCGGTGTCGGTACATTCATACAATGATGACGCACCTCACTTGCATAATCGCCATCAACATTCCACACTTCCTTCAGTTGCTCAAAAAACACCTTCGGCGTGGTCTCGAACACGACACGAAGCGCACGGAACAAATCCACCACTTCACCGGTGGGACTGATATGCCAATGCGTCAATCCCTTTGTGTCGCGCAGAAAAGATTTCAGACGCTTTGAAACCACATGACCGCCACAAGTGATGACCAAGTCGGGACGTAACTCATCACTGTTGCTGCAAGCATTCAATGCCGCATCTATACCTCGCACCGCATGGGGCATATTGCCCAACAACTCTGACACCACCGCTATCCCCTCCGGCATATCGGTCAGTTTTTGGACTTCGGTTGCCGACATCTGCCCGACAATGATTAAAGGGCGTTTAAACGATGTTTGATGGGCATATAAAAAGTATTTAATCGCTTCCGTCGGAATGTGACTTATCATTCTCACATCCGGCAATTCGGCGGTGGTATATTGGAACAAAGGTTCACTCAACGGCACATTGATATGTACGGGTCCTTTGCTATGACGGGTCGATTCCGACAAGGCCTCGTTCACCAAACGGTTGCAGTACCACTCGTCTTCGTCAGTATGCACTTCCGGCAGATTGACCGACTTCTTTACCAATGTTCCGAACACATCGCTTTGTGGCAGGGTTTGTCCGTCCATCTGCCCAATCCATGCCGCCGGTCGGTCGGCAGAAATCACCACCAACGGCACTTGCTGATAGTAGGCTTCCGCCACTGCGGGATGCAGGTTGAGCAATGCCGAACCCGACGTGACGCACACCGCCACCGGTCGTCCGGTTTTCAACGCCATACCCATAGCCATGAAACCTGCGCTTCGTTCATCTGCCACCGAGGTGCACTCAAAGTCCTCACATTCCACAAACGCACCGATGATGGGCGCATTCCTACTTCCCGGAGCGCACACCACCTTTCTCACGCCGTAACGTTTGAGCAAGGCCACTAATTGCAGGATATTTCTTTTATCTGAATACATTTTTCTATCACATACTTCATGGTTTGCAACTTCCTCTCTGTCTCCATCCATTCTTCTTCCATTTTGGAGACTGCCAACAAACCGCCACCGGCATACAGACTCAACGCCCCATTGATGTCGCCACTCATACAGCGCAGGTTCACGTACAATGACGTTGTTCCATTAGGATTCCACCGCCCCAAGAAACCGGAGTAATATGCCCTTGGGCAGTCCTCATGCGAGGAGATAAATTCATACGCCTTGACTTTCTCGGCGCCACACACTGCCGGCGTGGGATGTAAGGCGCACAACAAATCCACCGCTTGCTCGGTATTGCGGAGTTCAAAACAAAACTCCGTCTTCAAATGCGCCAAACTGCCGGCTGTTATGGTCATCGGACCGTTCGTCTCTGCCTTGATACCTGCCGTTTGCAGTACGTCGGCAATGAAATCGGCCACCAACTGCTGCTCGTATCTGTTCTTTTCGCTCCATTCAGGCCGGCGCACCTCGTCCGACAACACTTGCGTTCCCGCCAATGCCACCGTGCGAAACCGCCCTTTGCCCCCTGAAAGGAGAATTTCGGGAGTCGCTCCCAACCAAAAACCTGTTTGGGGCGTATAGAATAAATAAACGTAAGAGTGTACATATCGACGGCACGCCACACCGAAAGCTCTCGCCCATGAGAATCCCGACGGCATACCGACCGTCTGTCGGCGCGCCAAGACCAACTTGTCAAACTCATGCGCCTTGAGGGCGGACTGATAGGTTTGGAAAGTTTGCGCATAATCCTCCGACGGTTGGTCACACAGCGTTTCTTCTGTCGTAACCGGCGCAGGGGCTTCCGGCACATCGTCGTAGTCATGACTCAATGTGAACCGGCGCTCTTCCTCTATCGGCAACAGCCACAACGGGCAGTCCTCGCTCGCCTTGAATGGCGCGAATACAAAACCATCCTTGTCGCGCAGTCCCGACATATCGGTCAATCGTTGCAATGCTTCACACCTTGCCGATACCGCCCTTACGAACGAGTCGCCCGGTTCGCGAAACATCACGAACGCCCTACCGCTGTCTATCCACTCTCCTACCGTTCGCTCCACTATCTACGTTTCAATACACTGTTCATCACTCTGACCGACGACACCAACTTACCGGTGGAAGTGAACACATCTACGTTCCACACGTGTGAGGAGCGGCCCTTATGTACGATGGTGGCTACGGCACGCACCGTATCGCCCTCGTGAGCCGAGGAGATATGATTTCCGCTCACTTGCTGTCCTACCACAAATTCATCGGGATTGCAGGCTATCATCGAACCGATGCCCGCCACCGTCTCTGCCAATGCTAATGTAGCACCGCCATGCAGAATACCGAAAGGTTGACGGGTGCGGTAATCCACCGGCATCGTCGCTTCCATCCTTTCGGGCGAAGCAAAAGTATATTGTATGCCCAAGTTACCCATCAGGGTCGATTTGGACTGTTCGTTCAGCACTTCTAATGGTACTCCGGCATTGCGTATCTCTTCCAGAATGAGGTTCTCCACTGCCACCGCTACACCGTCCTCGTTGTTGGAGAGGGTAATATGGTCGGCACAGCGTTTCACCGAATCGGGCGCATTACCCATGGCGATACCCATTCCTGCCACCTGCAACATGGACACGTCTGCCACACCGTCGCCGAACACCATCACTTCGTCCGTCTTGACATCCATCATCTCCATGACAGCCGCCAGCGTGTTACCCTTATCCACACCGCTGGCCACTACCTCAAGGAAGTAAGGCTCCGAGCGGAACACGTCGAGCACACCGTTCAGACGGCGCTTCCAATGTTGCTCCAACCCCACCAATGCCTCCTCGTCATCGCTCACCAACATACACTTGCAGGGCGAATAGTCTATCATCACCGAGAAGAGTTCCTGTTCTTCCAACTTCATGCCGTTCAGTTCGGCTTCGGCAGCCACATGCGCGTTGTCAGCATGGTTCGTCACCACGGTGTCGCCATTGTATGTCATGATGGCAAAACCGTTTTTCACGGCTTTCTTCTCCAAATAAGGTATCTGTTCGGGATTGATGCGACGCTCGAATATCACTTCACCATTGGAGGCTTTGATGACCTGACCACCGTTGTAGGAAAGGATAAAACCATCATAGGAACCCAAGTCCAACTGCTTTGCCAACGGTAACAATCCGTAAGTGGGACGTCCGGAAGCCAGCATTACTCTTATACCCATTTGTTGCACTTTGCGCAGGGCGTGCGCTGTACGTTTGCTTATCATTTTCTCGTCGTTCAGCAGTGTGCCGTCCACGTCGAGTACCAACATTTTATACTTCATAAGGCGCAATTTTAAATTGTCTTACGACAAAGATAAGAAAAGCGTTTCTAAACAAAAGGTCTGCCTGTTGATTTTATCGTTCATTTTGACTTTTTTTTACGTTACCACTTTTCGCTTAAAAGTGACATTTTGATAGTTTTTCGCCATTTTCGGAAGACGATAAAATCGGAAAAAGGAGACAAATAATTCAAAATACAGCATAAATATTCAAAATATAATGAATATATACACCAAATATACTGACTTTATGCAAAAATCAGACGCTTCTCACTCGAATTTTGTACTGAGATAATTAAAAAAACGTACTGACGTTTTTCAAAAACGAGACTGACGTCGTTAAAATGCCATCAGTCCGGCGCCGCTTTTTGTTCCTTTCGGAACATTTTAACACTTATTCGGGCCGTTCGCACCCACAAAAACCAAAACGCATAGTGTCACCACTTCGGACAAAACATTGACACACTCCCTAAAAACATAAGTACAGATTTTCCGGAAACGTGATAAAAAGGAAAGAAAACAACGGAAACACTATCATTTTATCAATCGTCCGTCGCGCCACATTCGCCTATTTCAATGCGCCTCCGCCCCATGACGGAAATAACCGAACCACACCGCCTCGTATTTGACGTTTTGACAAAAATCTCCCCTCCCTGGTGGAGGGGCTGCGGGAGGGTCTTCTTGTGGAGGGGCAGGGGGTGGGTCTTCTACCTACACAACAACACACACACTTTGTCTTGAAACTCGCGCGCTATCCGACCGCTCTCAACACCTTGGTTGATGATACAAAATGCCAAATGATGACCATTGGCAGCAGTGGCATAACCGGCAAGAGAATACACGCCGGTCAGTGTTCCCGTCTTGGCTCGCACATTATAATGAGCAGGGGTGTCCTTCATGCGTTTTTTCAACGTACCGTCCACTCCGGCTATGGGCAACGACTCATAGAAAGGTTCATACACATGACGGTGGGTGTAAGCATACCGCAACAAAGCGGTCTCCAATTCCGGTGTCAGGTAGTTGTACAAGGACAGCCCACTACCGTCGGCCACACTGTATTTCTCCGGGTCGAAACCCATGGCACTGATTTGCTTTTCTATCAGGTAAAGGGCATCTTTGCGCGTGGCATAAGGCTTGCCTGCTTTCGCCGCCAAAGCATAGAACACCGCTTCGGCATACAGGTTGTCACTCTCCTTCATCATGCGTTCCAACACCTTACTGAGAGGAGTGGAGCAAGCCTTCAACAGCACAGCGTCCGACGGACAATCTGCCACCTTGGTAGTGGAAAAAGTGATGCCTCGCTCGCGTGCCATTGTTCGCATACGGTCCATAAAAACATCACGCCCCAAATACAACAAAGGCGTGAGCGTGGGGTTATCGTCATCCCAACACCAGCCCATGCCCCACTTCAAAGTGTCCTTCATCGACACGTCGGCACACAACGCTCCTTTGACGGACTTGATGCCACGCGAGGACAGCGCTGTTGTGAATTGTTGTAGGTCGGACTTGCCGAAAGTAGGGTCAAAACCTCCCTTCACATATACATCGCCATGAAGCGTGTTGCCACGCACCTCACCACTGACGTACAAACGAGTAAAGAATCGGTAGTCGCTCCCCAACTCCGACAAGGCGGTGATGGCAGTGAGGATTTTCTCGGTCGAGGCAGGACGCATCCGTTGGCGGGCATTGTGAACAAACAGAGCGGTATCGGCTGTCAAGTCATAGACACACAATCCGAGCTGTGATGTGGTGAACAGTTCGTCGTTCAACAACAGCGTCAGACTGTCCGTCAAGGCTTGCGCCCACTCCGCGTCGCTCCGTTCCACTTTCACCGTGTCGGTTTGAGCTTCCACATTCAATGGAAGTCCACCCAACAACCATAAAACCATCAAAATATGTTGATACCAAGTCTTTCTCATATCATTCGTTTGTTTTGTCTGTCATTTCTTGACGTTTCTTCTCCATATATCTGCAAAACTCTTCGGCCGGAAAGGGAGTGACAAACAGCATCGCCCCATTCTTCATCGTCAGCAACACCGTGTCTTTGTTGCGCAGGAACGCCACCGGCGAGGGTTGCACCATTTCCACCGTATCGATGTCCGCCAACCTGACCTCACGCACCCTTGCAAACCGACCGCGACGAACGAGCAAAATGCCTTCGTCCGTAAACACATAGTCCGTGTGGAGCATCCGCTCGATGACAAACACCAGGAACACGGCACAAAAGAAAACCGGCAACGGCATCCGGTTCCAAAAAAAATAAACCAACAGCGCGGCTGCCGGCAAAACACATAGCAACAAGGCCTTTTTGTCTATCTTAGAATGGAATGTACGTATCATAACGGTAGATTTTCATCGCAAGTTACGTTTTTTTTCATAAACAGTAGAACAACGAACGGACTTTTTAAGTAGATTTGTATCATCTAATATATATGTATCATGATACGCAAATTCGATTTCTTAGTCATCGGTTCAGGCGTGGCAGGTATGAGTTACGCATTGAAAGTAGCCAACGCCGGAAAAGGGAAAGTAGCCATAATATGCAAAACCACGTTGGAGGAAGCCAACACTGCCAAGGCACAAGGCGGCATAGCGTCCGTCACCAACTTGAAAGTGGATAACTTCGAGAAGCACATCAAAGACACCATGATAGCGGGCGACTACATCAGCGACCCGGCTGCGGTGGAACAGGTGGTGAAGAACGGTCCGAAAGGTATTGAGGACTTAGTGCGTTGGGGTGTGAATTTCGACAAGAACGAAGCGGGTGAGTTCGACTTGCACCGTGAGGGCGGACACTCGGAGTTCAGAATCCTGCACCATGCCGACGACACCGGATTTGAGATACAGCGCGGACTGATGGAAGCCGTCCGTCGCAATAAGAACATCACTATTTTGGAAAACCACTTCGCAGTGGAAATCATCACACAGCACCATCTGGGTGTGGAAGTGACCCGTCGCACTCCGGACATCGAATGTTTCGGAGCATACGTATTGGATCCCGACACACACAAGATTGACACCTTCCTATCGAAAGTGACACTGATGGCTACCGGTGGTACGGGAGCAGTCTATGCCACCACCACCAACCCCAACATCGCCACGGGCGACGGTATCGCCATGGTGTATCGCGCCAAAGGAACAGTGGAGGGCATGGAGTTCGTACAGTTCCACCCTACAGCCTTGTATTGTCCGGGCGAGACACACCCTGCCTTTCTGATTACGGAAGCCATGCGTGGCTATGGCGGCATCTTGCGCTTGCCCAACGGCGAGGAGTTCATGCAGAAGTATGACAAACGCCTCAGTTTGGCGCCACGCGACATCGTGGCTCGTGCCATCGATAAGGAAATGAAAATACACGGTCTGGACCATGTTTGTCTGGACGTGACCCATAAGAATGCAGAAGAAACACGCCACCACTTCCCGAACATCTACGCCAAGTGTCTGTCAATGGGTATTGACATCACGAAGCAGTACATCCCGGTAGTGCCTTGCGCCCATTATATGTGTGGCGGTATCAAGGTGGACCTCAACGCCTGCTCCAGTATCAAACGTCTGTATGCCGTTGGCGAGTGTTCATGCACCGGTCTGCATGGTGGCAACCGATTGGCAAGCAACTCGCTCATCGAAGCGGTGGTCTATGCCGACGCAGCGGCACGCCACAGCCTCAGCGTGATTGACGAATACACCTTCAACAACAAAATTCCGGAATGGAACGACGAGGGCACCATGACCAACGAGGAGAAAGTTCTCATTGCACAGGACATGAAGGAAGTGGGACAAATCATGAGTAACTACGTGGGCATTGTCCGCAGCGACTTACGACTGAAACGTGCATGGGTGCGCCTCGACCTGCTCTATGAGGAGACCGAAGAACTCTTCAAACGTGTCAAAGCCACAAAGGATATCTGCGAACTGCGCAACATGATTAACGTGGGCTATCTCATCACCCGACAAGCCATCGAGCGCAAGGAGAGTCGCGGTCTGCACTACACCATCGATTACCCTAAACACGCATACGACCAAAAATAAATGTAAAATGACGCCTGAAGAAAATGTCTAGACAACATCTAGACAATTTGGAACTTCGTCAGTAGAAGTCAAGAAACCTTGCCGTCATCAAAAAGTTTGTGGATAAACTGCACAACACCATCGTGGCATAGGGCGACTCTTTGAAGTATTCGTGTACGGACGGCAAGGAGCAGAAAAATAAACGATTCTCAGACGTCGGGACGACGCTGTTGTGTCAATAAAAGCAGCGAAGCACTGACGTTTTGCCGAAGAAAAAGCAAAACTTCAGGAGGGGACAAAACCAAATGGCAGTGGAAGTACGGCTGGCCTTACATTGTGTCAATCGGATTTGGAACGCTTTTTGACACCATCTAGAGAAAAACAGCACGAAACTAATAGGAAACACTCGTTGTGATGCCTTCGGCACGCAACAATTCGGCGATGCGGTCGAGCTCATCGGGCGTAGCTTTCTGCAATCCTTGTACCGGCGTCTCACGGTCGATGGTGTAAATCATGACTTGCGACGGACGGATTTCCTTGACTTTCTCCATCCATGGCAACACATAAGCGTCGGACGTGTTATCCACACTCTTACCACAGGACTCGCCTTTCATAAACATGGTTTGGATGATGACATGACCGTTGAAGGCTTTCATCTTCTCAATGATTTCCGACAATTCATAATGGCCGGTAGGACGATCGACCTTATTGATATACTCCTCACTCACCGTGTCTAACTTCAGGATGTTGTTATCCACCTTGCACAGAGCCTCAAACACTTCAGGTTTCATAATGCGTGTGGAATTGCTCAAGACGCTGATTTTTGCTTTCGGGAAGTACCGGTCGCGCAAAGTGCAGGTATCCTCGATGATGCCTAAAAAGTGGGGGTGAATGGTGGGTTCGCCATTTCCGGCAAAGGTCAGGACGTCCGGCGTCGGTCCGTTGACCGTCATGTCCTTCAGTCGCTCCTCCAGTGCTTGACGCACCTCCTCTCTTGTCGGCAAAGCCTCATGCGGACGAAAATCTTTGTTGAGACCGCACTCGCAATAAAGGCAGTCGAAAGTACAAAGTTTGCCGTCGGACGGAAGCAGATTGATGCCCAAAGATACGCCCAACCGACGACTGTGTACAGGTCCGAATATTGGAGAAGGATATATCACTGTTGCCATAACCACATCTTTTTACAGGGACAAAGATACAACAAAGATGACACAATCTATCAAAATTTGCATCTTAACAAAAAGGAAAAGTCGTTTTTACAGCTGCTTCCGATACGTTGCAGTCCCTCGCCTATCTCATGACGGTCGGTGTAAGCCGTCAGTCCGTACTTCATCATAAACATCAAATGTTTCGTGATGTTCCACTCGGCTCTGAGGGCTGTACGCATACCGCGTCCATACATGGTCATGAACGAATAGGTGTATAACAAAGAGGGTTCGTAAAAAGACATCGGTGCTTTGTAGTCCTCACTGTCAAAGTAAACATAGGACAAGGCTAGGTTGATGCGTTGCTTTCTCTCGCGCCATTTGAAGATGCCACCTGCCATATAGCCATTCACTCGATTTTGTGTTTCATCCTTCACTGTAGTGCAACGGGCTGACAGACGGAGTTCTAACGTTTGAGTGGGGAAATACTGGCACTGAAGTTTCAACTTATTATAAAGGTAGGGTTCACCGTAACGTTCTTTCTTCTTGATTTGATAATGCCCGGAAAGATTGAACTTCTTGGAGAAAATGTAGTCGGCTTGTAAATTTCCTTCCACCCCATCGGAGGTGTGAGGCGTGGCGAACTTCACCCATGGGAAATAGAAATAATCGAAGTAAGCAAAAAGTTTCAATTCGTTCAGTGGTGAAGCTTCCACCCCAACGTAAAAACCGCTTTCGTTCTTTACCGTACCGCCTTCGGAAAAGGCATTAGAGCGCAGACCGACGTATTGGTAAGTGTATAAACGTTGTAAAGCAATGACACTATAATTGTGATTGAACCTATAAACGGCTTTGTTCAAAGTTGCCCATCCGTGATAGGTATTGTTGTATGCTGTCTCTCCCGAAAAGTAAAATTTGTTGTACCTCACATCATAGTGCGCACCGATATTGAAGAAGTCGGTACCTGACGGGTAATATTTGCGATACTGTTGACTACCCGTAGAAAAAGGTTTGCTGTAGTGTTGATAAAGTGAAGTCACTCCCAACGAAACATATTTATGACGCCACGTGATGTCGCCACCTGCCGACTGTTCGACAGTGTTGTGTTTCTTGGATATTTCCAACAATGTGCGATGCAGTCCGTCGGTTTTGATAGATGAAATAGTACCGTCCTTACGTAAAGTGGCATCGAGCGGAAGATAAGAATAGAAAGCTGAAATATCGAACGTACCCAGTCTTACTGTTGCCGCTGCGCCTCGAAAGAAAGATGTTTCGGACGTAGAGGAAAATTTCTTAATGGTATTCTGTTCCGGTGCCAGACTCAACATCGTGGATTTACCGAAATAATAATCCGTATTCACTATTAGTCCTTCACCGAACTTCAAACGGTAGTCGCCCAAAGCCAATGTCTTCAGTATGCCACAATCCTTGAGTAGGAAATGGAAAGAATAAGCATCATAACCTTTGTTGCCATAACTTCCGAATGGTTCGCCCGCATCCTTCTCGGCTGTCAGACCAAAGAACAATTTGTTTTTATACTTAAACCCATAACGGAGATTATGATAAAGGCTATTACCTAAATAAACTTTGTTGGGATTATCCAACAACACTTCGTCGGACGGTATTTTATAACCATCGCGCTGGTACAATGGAACATCCAACCGCGTTGAAACTTCATGATGACCATATTTGAAAAGTTCTTTCAACTTGAATCGTTGCTTCTCCTTTTCCTGAGGACCTATATATATAAATAAGGTAAGGAACTGACGCGTCTGATAGTCGAGTTGATTTATCAACATCAGTTCGCCCATGGATTGCACGGGACCATGACGATAAACGTATGCCAAAATCTCTTCTATATCCTCAGAACTTAGAAAAGGTAATTGTTCTAACTCTTGTTTTGTGACTGTATTGATATTAAAAGGATGGGCATGAATCTCGGACAAGTCTTCTATCAAGGGGGTCAAATATTCATTATCCGCATATTCATCGACCGACAACTTTTCCACAAAATCTTCCCAAGAATAATGTTGCGCATCCACATTGACAGTACAACAAATAATAAAAAGGCAAAACAAAATAAGTCTTGCGCTAATCCGTATCTTGCTTATAGATGTCTGAAGATGGTGCATCATTCGTCAAAATTAGTGAACTATTTTTGTATAACAAATTATATAAAATGTAAAAAGCAGAAATAGAACGCATTTAATTCTTAAATTTGCAACCAGAATGAAAATCATAAAGTTAATAGTACTCTTTGTTTGCAGTCTTCTTTTTTTAGAATCTAAGGCGCAAGACATTTCCGAAACACTTTCGGAAGAGGAGCATATTAAAGTGATTTTCCATAAAAAAACGCAGAAAGAATATTATGACGGCGATTCCATTACGGTTATTATTATACCTGAACTGCCCGTTTATCCGCCACTTAAATTTAAAAACAAAAAGGAATATATTCGTTTCAACAGGTTGGTGTATAACGTAAAGAAAACATTACCCATAGCGAAGACTGTGAACAAAACTATTCAGGAAACTTACGAATATTTGGAAACTCTCCCTACCAAAAAAGAGAAAGACGCTCATATAAAAGCTGTTGAAAAAGGTGTAAAGAAACAATATACGCCACAAATGAAAAAGTTGACTTACTCACAAGGTAAATTACTTATCAAATTGGTGGATAGAGAATGTAACCAAAACTCTTATGAAATAGTCAAAGCTTTCTTAGGACCATTTAAAGCCGGTTTTTATCAAACCTTTGCCGCCCTATTTGGCGCAAGTTTGAAAAAAGAATACGATGCCGAAGCGGATGATAAGATGACAGAAAGAGTGGTGAGAATGATAGAAGCAGGTATTTTATAAGATGTTCATAACTTCATTTTTGAAGCAAATTCCCATATCAATATACCTGCTGTAACTGACACATTCAAAGAGTGTTTCGTACCAAACTGAGGTATTTCAATACAGTTATCACACATGTTAACAACTTCCTGTTGTACGCCTTTCACTTCGTTTCCGAATATAATGGCGTATTTTTTATTGCTTTCAGGAATAAAGTCTTGAAGCATTATACTACCTTCTACTTGCTCTATAGCCAAAACTTCTACCCCATCGTTCTTTAATTCATGAACAGCATCTTGTGTATGTTCAAAGTATTTCCATTCCACTGTTTCTTCTGCTCCCAACGCTGTTTTATGTATCTCTGGTTGAGGCGGAACGGCTGTAATACCGCATAAATAAATAGATTCTACTCTGAATGCATCGGACGAACGAAAAACTGAACCTACATTGTGTAAACTCCGTACATTATCCAATACTACAATCAAAGGTAATTTTTCTACTTTCTTAAACTCTTCCTTATCTATTCTATTTAATTCAGTTATACTTAACTTTCTCATATCACTTTTTCATCTAATTGTTCACAAAGATAGAAAAACAGTAGAAAACTATTTAATAATACGTTCATAAATAAAACAAAGAATTTAATAAATAAATTTGGAAGTAAGACGATAACTTTATTTATATGCGTTTTTCAATTATCCAAATAAATAAGAAAAAGATAGAATCAAAGTTTAAACCACTTTTTCATCTGCTTTTTACAAAAAATACCATTAAAGTTTTTAACTTTGTGCGTAATGAACATACTGTTGAAAAAGTAAGTCCTAAACAACGTAATTAGTTCTATTAAAGATATTAAAATAAAAGGTGGATATGTTGATAAATAATGATTAACTTTCTTTCTCATACTTATAAATAAATAAACAAGTATTTACACTTTTTTTTATTTACACTATTAACAAGACATCATCATCAACATAAAATTTTTTTAAAAGAAGAATAAAAGAATAATAAATATATATATGATTGAAAAAGATTGGATAGATAAAGGTTATATAGATGCGCCTGTCGATAAAAATATAGACTTGAAGTCAGAAATAAGAAAACTATGCAAAGAAAAGAATGCAGTCATCATGGCTCACTACTATACCGAAGGAGTGATTCAGGACGTAGCAGATTTTGTTGGCGATAGTTTAGCACTGGCACAAAAGGCAGCAACTACAGAAGCTGATATTATAGTGATGTGTGGTGTGCATTTTATGGGAGAAACTAATAAAATACTTTGTCCCAACAAAAAAGTATTGGTACCGGATTTAAACGCTACCTGCTCGTTGGCTGAAAGTTGTCCGGCTGATAAGTTTGAAAAATTCGTAAAGGAACATCCCGGATATACGGTTATATCGTATGTAAATACTACCGCAGCAACTAAAGCAGTAACTGATGTAGTGGTTACATCAAGTAATGCGCGTCAGATAGTAGAAAGTCTGCCTAAGGACGAGAAAATTATATTTGGTCCGGATCAGAATCTAGGCAATTATATAAACTCTATTACAGGACGAAATATGTTACTTTGGAACGGGGCTTGTCATATTCATGAAAAGTTCTCAGTTGAAAAGATAATAGAATTAAAGAAACTTCATCCAGAAGCTAAAGTATTGGCACATCCGGAATGTAAAGGAGCTGTGCTTAAATTGGCGGACGTAGTGGGTTCGACTGCTGCCCTGTTGAAATATGCCGTTAATAGTGAAGAAAAAGAATTTATAGTAGCAACAGAAAGCGGTATATTACATGAAATGAAAAAAAGTTGTCCTAATAAGAATTTTATACCGGCACCTCCTAATGACAGTACTTGTGCTTGTAATGAGTGTAATTATATGCGTATGATAACGTTAGAAAAACTATATAATACATTGAAGTACGAGTGGCCGGAGATAATAGTTGATGAGGAAGTAGCAATAAAAGCAGTGAAACCTATTCATAAGATGCTTGAAATTTCTGAAAAGTTAGGTTTATGATAAAATCACTGAATACCTTTACTGATGATAGGGGAAGTTTGACGGTAGTTGAAACTTTGAAAGATATTCCTTTTGAAGTAAAGAGGATTTATTGGATATATAATGTTCCTAAAGAAAAGGAAAGAGGTTGTCATGCAAATAGAATAACTTATCAATACCTTGTTGCAGTAAAGGGAACTATCAATATAAAGTTAGAGAGTTTAGAAGGTGAAATATCATCATATACTCTTAATTCGCCAGAGAAAGGTTTACTAATACCGCCAATGACTTGGAATGAATTGCAATATATGTCAGAGGATGCTGTTCTTTTGGTGATGTCTTCACAACCTTATAATCCTGAAATGTATATCAATTCGCATGAAGAATTTGTAAGTAATAGAAAAAAGTAAATGCTTTGAAAGATGAAAGAATGTGAGATAAAACCATATCATACTTCTTATAAAAGTGTTTGGGACGAATTTGTAAAAAATTCACGTAATGGCACTTTTTTATTCCTTCGTGATTATATGGATTATCATGCAGACAAATTCAAGGATAATTCTTTGATGTTCTATAAAAAAAATAAGTTGATAGCTTTACTTCCTGCACACATAAATGAAGATGTATTCAGTAGTCATTCCGGTTTAACTTATGGTGGGTTTATAGTTGATGAACACATGACCGGTTCAATGATGATGGAATTGTTTGAATTAGTACAGCAATATTTGAAAAACAATACCTCAGCAAAAAAATGGATATACAGTCCTATACCTTATATATATATATGTTATCCTTGTGAAGAGGACCTTTATGTTTTGTTTCGTAATAATGCCAAAATAAAAGAAAGAAGAATATCATCGGTAATTATGCCTTCAAATACATACGGTTTTAGTGAGTTAAGAAAAAGGAAAGTAAGAAAAGCCAAGAAAAACGGATTGACTATTACAAATAATGATGAGTGTTTTGATGATTTTTGGCAAATATTAGAAGAAAATTTAGAGAAAAGGTATAACACAGTTCCTGTTCATACATTAGAAGAAATAAAGTCATTACACAATCATTTTAAAGAGAATATTCAACTTTATAGAGTATGTGATGAATGTAAAAAGAAAACATTAGCAGGTTGTGTTATCTATTATACCGAGAATGTAGCTCATGTACAATATATAGCCTCTACAGACGAAGGTAAAGAATTGGGAGCAGTGGATTTATTATTCCATTATTTGATAAATAATAAATTTAAGAACATCCGTTATTTTGATTTAGGAACTTCCGTAGAACAAGGAGGTAAATATTTGAATGAAGGTTTACTTTTTCAAAAAGAAGGTTTTGGCGGTCGGGCGGTTGTTTATGATACCTATGAAATGGAAATAAAATAAGAAATACAATGATAAAGTATTTGGACTTACAAAAAATAAATGATTCGTTCGAACCGGATTTAACAAGTGCAGTGAATAGAGTGACTCATTCAGGGTGGTACTTGTTAGGTACAGAATTGAATAAATTTGAAAATGAATTTGCCAAATATTGTGGTGTTTCTTATTGTGTTGGTGTGGGTAATGGTTTGGATGCTTTGACACTTATTTTAATGTCGTATATAAGTATGGGTAGAATTAAGGAAGGTTCGGAAGTAATTGTTCCTGCCAATACTTATATAGCTTCAATATTATCAATAATGAGAGCCGGACTGAAGCCGGTTTTATGTGAACCTGAGTGGGAAACATGTAATATAGACCCCAAAAAGATAGAATCACTAATCACAAAAAAGACTTCGGCTGTAATGGTGGTTCATTTATACGGTAGATTGTGTAAAATGAAAGAAATAAGTGAACTATGTAAAAAGCGTGGTTTATTAGTTATAGAAGATTGTGCGCAGGCGCATGGAGCTAAAAATAAGGATGGGCAGTGTGCTGGAAATTTAGGCGATGCAGCAGGTTTCAGTTTTTATCCCGGTAAGAACTTAGGTGCATTGGGTGATGCGGGAGCTGTAACTACCAATGATAAAGATTTGGCTGAGCGTGTAAGAATGTTGTCAAATTATGGTTCTTCTGAAAAATATGTTCATCCATACATAGGTGTGAATAGTAGATTGGATGAAATTCAAGCCGCAGCGTTGATGGTAAAGTTGCCACGTCTTGATGCAGACAATGACAGAAGAAAATATGTTGCAAGTAGATATATTAACGAAATAAAGAACGAGAAAATAACTTTACCGGTAAAGGACACTTCACACGTCTTTCATGTATTTACAATTTTTACGTCTGATAGAGATGAATTAAAGTCGCATTTGGAAAAGTGTGGCGTCCAAACATTGGTACACTACCCTATTCCACCGCATCATCAAGATGCTTTGAAGGATTATTCAAACCTTTCATTTCCTATTACAGAACGTATTCATCGAGAAGAATTAAGTTTGCCTATATCTCCCGTTATGACCGACGATGAAATAAGTCATGTAATAGAGTCGGTAAACAACTTTTAAGTCTTTTATCAATGTATGAAGGTTATTTTATTAACTATAGCCTTCTTACCTTCTGAATTTGTGGATATGATGTTATAAACACCTGAGGACACGCGTCTGCCGGTCTGATCTTTTCCATTCCATGTAAAGAGTCCACCATTGCTATGACCTGAATATATAACTTGTCCGGTTATAGTAGCTATTTTAACTTCAGCATTCATAGTAAGTCCATCTATTGTTATCAGACCATTATAATCGGGTTTTACGGGATTAGGATACACTTTGACATTGTCTTTATCTAGTTCGTCGGACGGTGTGTTGGCATCGCTCATATAAGACATCAAACCATCAAATGTACCTATCATCACTTCGCCAGTTTGAGGATTGACGGCTATGCTAAGTATTTCATCGGATATGAGTGGAGAATTTTCGGTTGTGAAATGTTGCAACATTTCTTGTCCGTCGGCACTGATTAAGTAGATACCATTGGAAGATGTACCTATCCATTTTCTATTGGCAGCGTCAACGGCAATACAATTAATTGACACGCCACTCAAGAGATAGTCAGCATAATCCGTTCCATCATTTCTTGGTATTTTAACTTGAGTGTAGGTAAAGTTATCGCTAAAGAAATCATCTGAACTTGATATAACGAATGGACCAATGTCCGTACCTATCCAAATTTGTCCGTCATGGTCTTCAGCCATGCAGTTATACTGATAAGGAGAATAGGACAAACCGTCTTGATTGGTTATACTTTTTCTTATAATATAGGTGTCATCGTCATTGTCTTCTATAGTTCCATTGTAATCCAGACAGAATATACCTGCCCAACTAAGGCGCTGTGAATTCATCCACATACGTCCTCTTTGGTCGAATAAAATTTGAGGACAAGTAGGTGCCATCTTAATTTCAGGATAATACAAACGGTGCCAAGTTTTATCAGGTGTCATAATAACTATGAGTGTGTCAACTTGACCGTTTACCATCCAAAGATTTCCGTCATCATCGTATTGTAATCCCATGCAGTTGACGTAATCGCGTGGGTTTCTAGCTCCGATGGCAATGCTGTCAATCAAACTGTTGGTATAATCATATTGATTTGTGAAAGTGAGATTGTTGAATTCATACATTCCATGTCGTGCGGAAGATACATAGTGATGATTAGAATCTTTAGGGTCCTGTGCGATAGAAGTAACGTTGACGTATTTTAAATTGGTTTGTTCAGCAATGTTTTCCTCACTGAAATTGTACCAAGTATCGTTTTCGTAATACATCACTGTTCCTTCGCGTACAATACCGCTATAGTTCAAGTCACCACCAGCAATTAATAGTCTGTTGCCGACGTAATGCATCTGACAAAAATAATCTCTTACAGGACTATTTGGTTGTATGGCTGATGAAGTAGCAACGAATTGCTTTTCTTGAAGTGTGTAGGGTTGCAATCCTTTTATATTTTGACTTGCCCAATAAGTATTTTTGTGGTGAACAATGTAATTAAAATGATTGTCTTGATTGATTTCCTCTCGTTCTGTTATGGATTTGAAGAGGTAAGTTTTTTGGTTGTTGCCCGTTATCATTACATTTCCTTCACAAGAGAAATAAGTAAAGTTTCCCTTTTGTAAATCAGAAGCTTTCAAAGTATTCTTATCCAACTTGTAAACACCTTTCTTTTGGATAAACCCTATCAATTCATTATTGAAAAAGGCAAGTTCGTTATAAACACTGTTGTTTAAATAGGTCCAATTATTCTTATCCAAAAGATTCTGATTGATATCGCCTTTGTAACAGCCGTTCTTCGAACTTATATAAATGTTTTCTTCATCTTTGATACAACTCAGAACATCTAAATTCAAATCGTATGTACTTTCAAACTCTTCATATTCTGTGTCAATACTCAAAACTCCGAAATTAGTACTTATAAAGGCAGTTTTTCCGACAATAGAAAGGTTATTGATAATAAGATTGGGATAATTTTTTTCTTTCAGTTGTTTAAGGTTGGTAACCTCATCGTTCGGATAAATTAAATCTACGTTACCGTTTTCATAGACCAAAACGAGTTTATCAGTGTCATGACAATAGCGTATGAATTTAATTTTGGTATCATGTAAACCATTCAGTCGGTCGTAAACATAAACTTCAGTGTCTGATGTATTATAACTGAATAGATTTCCGTTGCATAGTGAATACACTTTATCATCTACCGGCACGTTGTATGTGGCTATTTGCAATGCCGGATAGGTTTTCCATGAACCGATTGCTTGACCTATCATGAACTGCGTGTACATCAATGTGACGAGTAATAAAATGTATTTTCTCATATTGTTAGGCTTTATTATGAGTTTATGTTTTCGACAAATATTCGCAGAGAGCAGCGACGGCGCGAGCGCGATGACTGATTTTGTTTTTGATGTCATTACCTAATTCGGCAAAAGTCTCTGCGTATCCATCAGGTTGGAATATCGGGTCATAACCGAAACCGGCTTCGCCTTTCTTTTCTTTTATGATTTGTCCGTTGACAATACCTTCGAACTGATGCTCCTCTCCTTTTTCTATTAACGAAATAACAGTGCGAAATCGTGCCTTACGATTCGTTTTTTCCTTCATTTCGTATAATAATTTCTCCATGTTGGCTTTTGAATCATGTCCGTCGCCGGCATAGCGAGCAGAGTAAACACCGGGTGCGCCGTCCAAACAATCTACTTCCAATCCCGTGTCGTCAGCAAAACAATCTAATCCGTAATGTTCGTAAATATACAAGGATTTTTGTCGTGCATTGCCTTCAAGGGTATCGGCTGTTTCCGGTATATCGGCATAACAATCAATATCTTTCAAACTCAAAATATCAACTTTGTCGCCAAGTATGGCTTTGAGTTCTTCTAATTTGTGGGCGTTATTTGTTGCGAAAACAAGTTTCTTCTTCATTATTTAATCTTTATATGGTCGAATCCCTCACCGTAAACACCAACGACATTACTTTGTGAAACGAAAGCGTTGGGGTCTATCCTGTTGATAAGTCGGAATATTTCTATTGATTCTCTGCGTTTGGCAAGTACAACAAGTACTCTGCGTGGTTCTTTACTGTAAAAACCTTCGCCATGAAGTACAGTGACACCTCTTTCCAATTGAGTGTTGATTGCTGTGGCTATTTCATTGTATTTGTCCGAGAAAATAAGGAACTGAACGGAACGTCTTGCGCTGTTCATGAAATAATCCAACATCAACATGGAAATGATGAGCGTAGAGAAACCGAACACCACCTTTTGAAGGTCGTAAAACACAAAGTAACATGATGAAACAATAAAGATGTCGCAATACATCAACATACGTCCCAAAGTGATATCCCTGTATTTGTTGACGATAGCAGCAATAATGTCCGTTCCACCGGTACTACCATTGTTAAGGAAAACAATTGCCAAACCAAGACCTTCTAAACAAGCTCCCAAAACGCAAGCCATAAAGTCCTGTTCGCCTAAGATGCGAGGAAGGTTGCCGTTTTCATCAACGATGACTTGTTGTAAGATGTCCATGAGGAATGTTAATAAAGCCACGCCAATAATGGTTTTTAAGCAGAACCGGAATCCTAAAACCTTTACGGCTGCGACTAATAACAAACCGTTGATGAGAACATAGGTGTATTGTGCCGGAAATCCGGTGGCATAGTAAATAATGGCAGCGATACCCGCCAAGCCGCCGGTCGTAATTTGATACGGTAGCATGAAACACGTATAACCAATAGCATACAACGCGATACCAATGGTTATACCAATGTAATCCTTACTCTCTTGCCAAATTTGAAATTTTCCAGACTTCATAACTCATAAATTTTTGATTGACTTATTTCAATACAATATTCACGATACGTTTCGGAACGATAATCACTTTAACAATTTGTTTGCCGTCAATGTACTTTTGAGTTTGTTCTTCAGCTAATACTGTTTTCTCAATAGTGGTGTTGTCAGCATCAGTTGGGAAATCCATAATGAAACGTGTCTTACCGTTGAACGAGATACTGAGTTTCATACTGTCTTCAGTCAGATACGCCTCATTGAAAGTAGGCCATGCTGCATCGCAAACACTGCTTGTTTCGCCCAATGTGTGCCACAATTCTTCGGCAATGTGCGGAGCGAATGGTGCCATCAAAATTACCAATGTGCGTAAAACTTCTTTGTTACAACATTTTTGTTGCGAAAGTTCGTTTACGCAAATCATGAACGCACTGATGGAAGTATTGTAAGAGAACGTTTCAATGTCACTACTTACTTTCTTGATAAGTTTGTGGAGTGATTTCATGGATTCTTTTGTCGCCTCGCCATCAGCAGGCATGAAATTACCATTTCGGTCGTAGAATAATCCCCAAAATTTCTTCAAGAATCTATGACAACCATCGATACCATTCGTATCCCAAGGTTTGCTTTGTTCTACCGGACCGAGGAACATTTCATAAAGACGTAATGTGTCTGCACCGAACTTCTCTACAATCATATCTGGGTTCACAACGTTGAACATACTCTTACTCATTTTCTCAACAGCCCAACCACAGATGTACTTACCATCCTCAAGGATGAATTCAGCATTGTTATATTCCGGACGCCATGCGCGGAACGCTTCAACATCAAGAATGTCGGCAGTTACAATGTTCACATCTACGTGTAACGGAGTTGTATCGTACTGATCTTTCAGATTGAGAGAAACGAAAGTGTTAGAATCTTTGATTCTGTAAACAAAGTTGCTTCGACCTTGTATCATACCTTGATTCACCAACTTCTTGAATGGTTCTTCTGTACAGCTATAACCTAAATCGTGTAAGAATTTGTTCCAGAAACGACTGTAAATTAAGTGACCTGTAGCGTGTTCTGTTCCACCAACATAAAGATCTACATTTTGCCAATAGTTGTCAACCTCCTTATCTACTAAGGCCTTGTTGTTATTGGGGTCCATATATCTCAGATAGTAAGCTGAACTACCTGCGAATCCCGGCATAGTATTGAGTTCCAATGGGAAGATTGTTTCTTGGTCAATGCGTGAGTTTTCGGTTACGCATTTGTTTACGGTATCCCATGCCCATTTTGTAGCGTGTCCCAATGGAGGTTCGCCAGTTTCTGTAGGTAAGAATTTGCTTACCTCAGGAAGTTCAAGTGGCAAACACTCTTCTGGTATCATATAAGGCATGTTGTCCTTATAGTAAACAGGGAATGGCTCGCCCCAATAACGTTGGCGACTGAAGATAGCATCACGCAAACGGAAGTTCACTTTAACTCTTCCTAAGTTGTGGGTTTTAACATATTCTTTGGTTGCGGCAATGGCTTCCTTAATTGTCAGTCCGTTTAGTGAGAAGTCAATGTATGGTGTGACGCCTACTCTCGGTGAGTTGGTGACAATACCTTCTTTCGCATCAAAACTCTCCTCACTCACATCGCAGCCCTCAACAAGTGGAATAATAGGCAATTTGAAATGTTTCGCAAAAGCATAGTCGCGACTGTCGTGTGCCGGAACAGCCATAATAGCACCGGTACCATAACCGGCTAGTACGTAGTCGCTGATCCAAATGGGTATAGCATCGCCCGTGAAAGGATTGATGGCATAAGAACCGGAGAATACACCGGTCACTTTGCGGTCGGCGATACGTTCACGTTCCGTGCGTTTCTTGGTAGCGTCAAGGTATGCTTCTACTTCACTTTTTTGTGTTGCAGTTGTTACTTCTGCTACCAACTCGCTTTCGGGAGCGAGAACCATGAAAGTCACACCAAACATGGTATCTGCACGCGTCGTGAAGATGGTAAATTCTTTGTCGCTGTCCTTTATTTTGAATTGTACTTCAGTACCTTCTGAACGACCAATCCAATTACGTTGTGTTTCTTTCAAAGAGTCGGTCCAATCAACGGTGTCAAGTCCATCTAACAAGCGTTGAGCGTAAGCGCTTACACGCAAACACCATTGGCGCATCTTCTTTTGAACAACGGGGTAACCTCCACGTTCACTCACACCATCCACAACTTCGTCGTTGGCTAATACGGTTCCTAATTTCGGACACCAATTGACCATTGTTTCACCCAAATAGGCGATGCGGTAGTTCATCAACGTTTCTTGCTGCTCCTTTTCGCTCATGGCATTCCATTCTTCAGCAGTAAAACTCAACTCTTCGTTGCAAGCTGCGTCAATGCCGACCGTTCCGTTTTGTTCAAATGATTTAATGAGTTCTTCGATGGGACACGCCTGCTTTTTCTGATTGCAGTAGTAACTATTGAACATCTTTTGGAATGCCCATTGAGTCCAATGGTAATAACCCGGTTCGCAAGTACGTACTTCTCTGTCCCAATCAAAGCAGAAACCTATTTTGTCCAACTGCTCACGATAACGATTGATATTGGCGGCTGTCGTGATGGCAGGATGTTGTCCTGTTTGTATTGCATATTGTTCAGCAGGAAGTCCGTAAGCATCGTAGCCCATCGGATTCAGTACGTTGAAGCCTTGCAGACGTTTGTATCGTGCATATATATCACTGGCAATATAACCTAAAGGATGTCCTACGTGTAATCCCGCACCGCTTGGGTAAGGGAACATATTCAACACATAGAATTTCTTTTTGTCCTTGTCTTCAGTTACTTTGTAGGTGTTATTTTCAACCCAGTACTGTTGCCATTTTTTCTCAATGTCTCTAAAATTGTATTCCATATATGATTGTTTTTTTACTTTTCTTCTTTATCGTTTTCGTATAGATTCCTTTGTAAATGAATACAAAGATAAGTATTTTAAATACTGAGACGAATAATTTAATTTGAAAATAAGCGGAAAAACAGAAAAAAAGAAGACAGAAAGAGATTAGTACCGCCAAATTTGTTTTAGTTAAGTTATTTCCTCAGTTCCCAAAAGGCTACAGCCGATGCAGCGGCAACATTGAGTGAGTCCACTTGGTGTGACATAGGGATGCGAACTACGTAATCAGCATTTTCAATGACAGAATCAGACAATCCGTCGCCTTCTGTTCCCATGATGATGGCTAACTTGTCTTCTTTTTTCAAAGGGGGATAATCAAGAGGAACGGACTTGTTCGTTAGTGCCATGGCGACAGTACGAAAACCCATTTCTTTGAGAGAAAAAATGGGTTTTTCAAGCCATGTCCAAGGTACTAAAAACACCGAACCCATCGAAACTCTGACAGCTCGACGGTTTAATGGGTCACATGATGAGGGTGTGAGTAATACAGCGTCAATGCCCAATGCGGCAGCCGAACGAAAAATGGCTCCAATGTTGGTGGTATCAACCACTCCATCAATAACCACTATACGATGCGCATCCTTACATGTTTCCTCAATAGTTTTTGGGGTAGGACGTTGCATGGCGCATAGTACGCCGCGTGTCAATGTATATCCTGTGAGGGTGGCTAACAGTTCGCGACTACCGGTATAAACAGGAATATCTCCACATTGTTTTATAATAGAAGCAGCGTCGCCTATGATGTGTTTCTGTTCACACATGAGCGATAATGGTTTATAACCGGCATTCAATGCTACTTGAATCACTTTTGGACTTTCGGCTATAAAGATTCCTTTCGACGGTTCCAAACTATTGCGTAGTTGTGCTTCCGTTAGTGTGGAAAACACTTCTACACCGGGATGGTTCAGTGATTGTACTTCTATTAAATTCATGACAAGTATTATTCATAGGAATATTTCCGTGTAAAGATAATACTTATTATGTTTTTGACTTCTTTTTTTCAAGTTAAATACACATGAATTTGATGAGGTAATTGACCTAAGTCAAGAAAACCGCCTCAAAAAGAAAACAGTGTCATAAACTTAATGCTAATAGCTGATTACCATATATCTTTGTATTGTTTTTAGGAGAACACAAACACATGAACAGATAGCATCGTAAGATGCCAATATTAGTTAGGTAAAAAGATTGTAGAATCTGAGATTTGTTTGTCGGGGCTTTCCTCTTGCGATTTGAGGGTTGTCCCGTTTTTTGTACCCGTTAAAAATGTGGACTTTTCCATTTGGAATACGGAAAATAGTTGTATTTTTGTGCTTAAATCTAAATGGTTACAGTTATGGCGAAAGAGGGTCTCACTCCGATGATGAAACAGTTTTATGATTTAAAGGCGAAACATCCTGATGCGATTATGCTGTTTCGTTGTGGTGATTTCTACGAGACTTATAGTAAAGATGCGATTATTGCTTCGGAAATTTTAGGTATCACCTTGACCAAACGAAGCAATGGAGGTAAGGATGGCGAACCGATAGAAATGGCCGGTTTTCCTTACCATGCTCTTGATACCTATCTTCCAAAGCTAATTCGTGCCGGTCGGCGCGTAGCGATATGTGACCAATTAGAAGACCCCAAGATGACGAAAACATTGGTGAAGCGTGGCATAACCGAGTTGGTAACCCCCGGTGTGGCAATGAATGACAATGTGTTGAGTTACAAGGAAAATAATTTTCTTTCGGCGGTACATTTTGATAAGAATGTTTGTGGAGTGGCTTTCCTTGACATCAGTACCGGGGAGTTCCTTACAGCAGAAGGTTCTGCTGAATATGTTGACAAACTATTAGGAAGTTTTTCGCCGAAGGAGATTCTTTTTGAGCGCGGAAAACGCAATATGTTTGAGGGAAACTTCGGACAAAAGTATTTTACGTTTGAGTTGGATGATTGGGCTTTTTCCGAACGTTCAGCCACTGAGAAACTGCTGCGCCATTTTGAGGTCAAGAACTTAAAAGGTTTTGGAATCGACCATTTGAAACGAGGAGTGATAGCAGCCGGTGTTATTCTGCAATATTTGGAGATGACACAACACAGTCAGTTGGGTCACATCACATCCATTTCGCGCATAGAGGAAGAACGTTATGTACGCTTGGATAAGTTTACAGTTCGCAACTTGGAATTGTTGGGTTCGATGATTGAAGGAGGCAATTCGTTGTTGGGAGTGATAGACCACACCATAACACCGATGGGTGCCAGAATGTTGAGACGGTGGGTATTGTTTCCGTTGAAGGATGAAAAGCCCATTAACGAACGTTTGGACGTGGTCGAATACTTCTTCCGTGAACCGGATTTTAAAGAATTGGTAGCAAACCAACTTCATATGATGGGTGATTTGGAGCGCATCATTTCTAAAGTGTCCGTTGGACGAGTTTCACCACGTGATGTAGTGCAGTTGAAAATAGCTTTACTGGCTATAGAACCGATAAAGCGAGCTTGTGAATGTGCTAAGGACGAAACATTAAGACGAATCGGTGAGCGATTGGATTTATGTGTGTCCATTCGCGATCGTATAGCTCGTGAGATTCAGAACGACCCACCACTTTTAGTCAATAAAGGTGGAGTGATAGCGCAAGGAGTGAATGCAGAGTTGGATGAGTTGAGACATATTGCATACGAAGGAAAGGATTATCTGTTGAAGATACAACAACGAGAGACGGAACAAACAGGTATTCCAAGTCTGAAAATAGCCTATAACAATGTGTTTGGTTATTATCTTGAAGTCCGTAATACGCATAAAGACAAGGTGCCGGCAGAGTGGATTCGTAAACAGACTTTGGTAAATGCAGAACGTTATATCACGCAGGAACTGAAGGAGTACGAAGAGAAGATAATGGGTGCTGAGGATAAAATCCTCGTTTTAGAGACCAAACTATTCAACGACTTGGTGTTGGCGTTGGCTGAGTTTACGACGGCCATTCAAGTTAATGCCAATCTATTGGCGCGTTTGGATTGTCTCCTCTCATTTGCACAAGCAGCGCAAGAAAACAATTATATACGTCCGGTGATAGAGGATAGCGACGTGTTGGATATCCGACAAGGTCGTCATCCGGTCATAGAAAAGGAATTGCCTATAGGTGAGCGGTATATAGCGAACGATGTGCGGTTGGATTGTGAGAAACAGCAAATCATTATTATTACCGGTCCTAATATGGCAGGTAAATCAGCTTTGTTACGACAAACTGCATTGATAACCTTGATGGCGCAAATAGGTTGTTTTGTTCCGGCTGAATCGGCCTGCATAGGGTTGGTGGATAAAATATTTACGCGTGTCGGTGCTAGTGACAACATTTCAATGGGCGAAAGTACCTTTATGGTAGAAATGAACGAAGCCGCCAATATTTTGAACAACATATCGTCACGTAGTTTAGTATTGTTCGATGAGTTGGGACGTGGTACATCCACATACGATGGTATCAGTATAGCATGGGCCATAGTAGAGTATATTCATGAAAACAGCAAAGGACGTGCAAGAACATTGTTTGCTACCCATTATCACGAGTTGAACGAGATGGAGAAACTTTATCCTCGCATTAAAAACTACAATGTGTCGGTGCGCGAGGTGGACCAAAAGGTGATATTTTTACGCAAGTTGGAGCGCGGTGGCAGTGAACACTCATTTGGTATTCACGTTGCTAAATTGGCTGGTATGCCCAAGACCATCGTTGCAAGGGCCAATACCATATTGAAAGATTTGGAGTCGGCCAATAGTAAAGATATTGTAAAGAAAGGTTCAAAGGTAAAGAATATTGTAGCACCGGATAGCGGTGTCCAACTGAGTTTCTTCCAGTTGGACGACCCGGTATTGTGTCAGATACGCGATGAAATCTTGAATCTTGATATCAACAACCTTACTCCGGTAGAGGCGCTTAATAAGTTGGATAGTATTAAGCGCATAGTCAAAGGAAAGTAAAATCTTATTAAGGTCGGTACTCCTCCCCTATTTTTATTTGATCTCCCGAATCATCAACGACGAATAGATGTGGCACTCGGTGGTATCGTCCGTTGATGCTCTTATGACTATGGACAGACATCAGCAGTTTACCGTCAAAAGTACGGAACAACATGCCGTGACCGAAGTTGGGCGGTGTGATAGGTTCTTTTTCTTGAATCCATGGTCCATCAAGCGTGCCGCTTTCAGAATACACAACGCCTTGTGTGTAAACGTCATAAATCCAACTTGTCCAAATCATTCCCAAGCGTCCCGTTTGTGTCCGGAACAAGTAAGGACCATCGGTCACTCTATTAGGTACAATCTTACCATCTACTTTCTCTTTGCTCCAAGGTGATTCGCTGGCACGGAACAATAATTGTCCTTCACCCACACTGCCACTGAGGTCATGTTTTAGTTCGATTTTCTCGATGGTTCCGTCCCAATTCTGCAACCATTCATAACAATATACCATGTAGGGTTTACCATCGGTATCCACCCAAAGTGTACCATCTAAAGTAGGTTTTTCAGCCGGCAAGTAAGTCTTGTCCTTCATGGGGCGGTACGGCCCTTCAGCTTTGTCGCTCACCAATACATGACAAGCTCGTCGTTCAATTTCGTTACCCCTGTATGTTCCTATTTTCACGTCTCTATTGGTGAAGGTGGCGAAGTAGTAGTACTTACCTTGATATTGGTGTAGTTCGGCTGCCCAAATCATCGGTCGTGGACCCATCCATGATGTTGGGTCTGTTTCTGCGACGGTATATGGTCCGCTCCATAACTTTAAATCCTTACTTTTCCATAGTTTGCCTCCCGTTCCGGTCATGTAGTACATCATAGTAGCTTGGTCGGCTAAAATACAAGGGTCGCTCAGTACAATGGAGTCCAATGGGATATTGGTTCTTACTCGGTTGTTTCTACCTTGTCCCATAACGCAAGCACAAACAGCCAACAAAATGCAGAAATTAAAAAGTCGTTTCATGTGGTAAAAGTTTAAGTTTGTTTGCAAATGTAGCAAAAAAAGAATTGGAACATATAGATATGACGTTTATAAATCTTTTTTTGTCGTTTTTCGTTTGTTTTTTGATAAAATCGTGTGAGTCGTAATGATAAATAATTATATTTGTAACCACTTTGTAACACAAAACGTAATGAACCTTGATCTAATATCCCTTCTGTCGGGCTACGAATCTATAACTTTGGAAGAAATGGGCAAAGTAAAGCTCATGAACCGAACTGACACAAAATACGTAGTGTCATTGCCAGTCTTAGCGGAGATTCTTAGCCGTGCCACCGAACATTATTGGGTGCAGGAAATAAACGGAGAACGCACTCCGTTATATCGTACCACTTATATGGAAACGCACGATTATGCTATGTATCACGCACATCAAAGCGGAAAGAAGTGTCGTGAGAAAATCAGAGTGCGTACTTATGCCATAAGTGGAATTTCTTTCTTGGAAGTGAAAAACAAGAATAATAAAGGACGCACCAAGAAAAAACGAATACAAGTGCAAAGTAAAGCATCCTTAAGTGCGGACGGTGGCAATGAATTTTTGAAACAGTACGCATGGTATGAGTTGGATGAGTTGACTTTCCATCTGGAAAACTCTTTCAATCGTATTACTTTGGTAAACAAGGGAATGACCGAACGATTGACGATTGACTTGAACTTGCGATTCCATAATTTACATACCGATAGAGATTGCAGTTTGGAACGCCTCGCCATTGTTGAGTTGAAGCGAGCGGGCAAATCTTATTCCAAGATAGCCGATATTATGAAAGAACTACGTGTTAAACCGAGCGGTTTCAGTAAATATTGTATCGGTACGGCACTGACATCGCATAAAGTAAAGATAAACCGTTTCAAACGCAAGTTGCGTATGGCGGAAAAACTGATGAGTAGAAAATTATTATTAACTTAAATCTATATTGAATTATGTTTGAAGAAATTTCAGAAACCATGGTGGACGCTCCGTTGTTCTCAGGTGTGGGCTTCTTATCGTTATTGATGTATTTTGTACTCAATACAGCGGTAATATTTAGTATTATACGTTTTTTGTATTATCCAAAAAGTAAGCGTCGTGATTACTTTTTCACGTTCATGCTGATCAGTATCAGTATTTTCTTGATGATTTATTTATTGGGAAGTGTCAAACTGAAAGTCGGATTTGCGCTAGGTTTGTTCGCTATCTTTGGTATTATTCGTTACCGTACAGAATCAATGCCGGTGCGTGAGATGACTTACTTATTCGTAATTATTGCGATTTCTGTTATCAATGCCTTGGGACATGAGCAGCTTAGTTATTTGGAATTGTTAGGAACCAACTTACTTTTTGTCTTGAGCATCATGGTGTGCGAAAGTACGAAATGGATGAAGCACGTGGCTTGCAAATTGGTGTTGTACGATCGTGTGGATTTAATTGTTCCCGATAAGAAAGAAGAAATGATGGAGGATCTGCGTAAACGTACCGGCTTGGACATTGTTCGCGTTGAGGTTGGACATATAGACTTCTTGCGTGATGTGGCAATGTTGAAGGTGCATTACGACCCTCATACCATTCGTCCAAATACAGTGGATAACTTGGTAAAGTTTCCGAAACCAAACGAATAAAAACAATCAAGACTAAAGATTGATTAGAATATGAAGTTTTTAAAAAGATATGTATCCTTGTGTTTGTTGCTTTTATGTGCAGCAATGATCAAGGCACAGGATGACTTCGGCCTATGGGGAGGTATAGGCGTTGAGAAGAAGATTACCAAACAATTGGAAGTTGGCATTGAAGGAGAAATCCGTTCACGAAATACTGCACGTACAGTCGATAGATGGTCCGGTTCTGCCGGTTTGACCTATAAGATGTGTAAGTGGTTGCAAGCATCAGTCGATTACACGTTCTTATATTCATACGAACCGTTGGAGTATGAGAAAGATTGGGATATTATTCCGGAGCATTGGTTGATGCGTCATCGTTGCAACGTAGCTCTTACCGGAAAATGGAGCATCGGTCGTTTTGATTTCTCACTGCGTGAGCGTTGGCAATACACCTATCGTCCGCAACAAGAAACAGAGAAGTATGACCACAATGACGGTGAGAGAAAGGACAATGAAGTGATAAAAGGTAAAGGCAAGAACAATTTGCGTTCGCGCTTAAAGATAGAGTATGACTTGCCCAAATGCAAATTCACGCCGTATGTATCTTGTGAGTTGACTCACAACTTGCATCATGGTTTCTATTATGAGAAAAAACGATGCATCGTGGGAGCTGAGTACAAATTAAATAAGAAACACGGCTTCGATTTCTATTGCCTATATCAATCGTTAGCTGATGGTGAGGATGAGCCAAACGGCTTGGTGTTGGGAGCTAAATACGCATTTAAATTCTAAAGGAAGAAGCTATGAAAAAGATATTGTTATCAGTAAGTCTGTTGTTGGGAGTATGTTTCTTCATGCCATCTTGTACAGAGGAAGAATGGGTATTGCATCCTGATTATGACGGACCGGAAGTGCCGGCGGGAATGGGTGAAATGACCTTTTACGATTTTGACGTGACATTCGATGAGAGTGAACGCGCCACTTATGCAGCCATGTCGGATACACCTGTTACAGGGGATATGAACTATGCAGAAAACCACGATTTTACCGATGTAGTTACCATTACCTTTGGTGAGGGGGTTGCCACAGTAGAGAATACCAATCCGATGATATTCATTACACCGATAGGAGCCTATGTTGATGTGTTTTCCATGAGTGCCAACAAGGTGGAATTTGTACTGAAAGGAACTTGTTCCGATGGTCAATTTAAGATGTCAACATGTACAACGGATTATAAGATTACGTTGTCCGATTTGAATCTGACCAATCCCAATGGAGCACCCATCTACATCATGCCACAAGTGACAACTACAACATTCATCAGTTCGGCTGAAGGAACAACCAATACATTGACGGGTTGTCTGAATCCGAACAGTACGGAAAAAGCATGTGTGAAAGGTGCTGCCAACCTCATTTTCTGTGGTAAGGGAACCACCACGATAAAAACGAATTATAGACATGCTATTGATACTAACGGAGAGATTTATTTCCGTGGCGGTGGTAAGATGAATATCATTACTGAGAATGACGACTTGTCCAATCCTGATGCAATGCCTGAAGATGGTGTGCATGCCAATGGTAAAATAGAGATGACCGGTGGCGAAGTGGAGATAACCTCTGTGGGCGATGGCGTTCAGAGTGGCGACGAAGGAATCGTGCTGAAAGGCGGCTTTTTGAAAGTGACTACAACCGGTGAAAAGGCGCATGCGTTAAAGGCTATTAAAGATATTATCATCAATGATGGTGCGCTTCATGCAACAGTGAAGGGTAACGCATCCAAAGCGGTTTCAACCGATGGCGGTTATGCCATGTCAGGTGGTGCAGTGACATTGGTCACTGAAGGTGCAATCACTTATGATGCAGCCGTTCACGATTTAAGTTCATCTGCAGGATTGAAGACAGCACGCGATATAAATATTTCGGGTGGAAGTTTGCGCATCAAGAGTACAGGTGATGCCGGTAAGGGTATCAATTGCGACCAATCACTTTATATAAGTGGCGATGCGGAAGTAACGGTGGTTACTACCGGTGTTAAAGTTGTTCATGAAAGCGGTTTGGATTCAAATCCTAAAGGGGTTTCCGTAGGTGGTGTCATCGATATGAGCGGAAAGCAATTGTGGATTAAGACAATGGGTGGAACATCAGGCACTGAGGCTATTGATGCCGGTAATAAAATAACCGTGAACAGTGGTGATGTCAAGGCACGTGCTTTTGATGATTGCGTGAAGTCCGATATTGCTGTAGTAGTCAATGGCGGTACATTCGTAGCGTTTAGTGATGGCAATGATGGTTTGGATGCGCCGACAATAGAGATAAATGGTGGTGTAGTTGTTGCTTGCGGAACGAATGAGAAAGCTGATGGTGGAAAAGGTAATGGTGTGAATTACGATAACGCCTTTACTGTTAACGGTGGTACCATTGTAGCACTTGGTGGTGGTGATACCATGCCGACCGCAACTACACAAAGCGGTGTTTATTATAAGGGTGCAATGAGTCGCGGTGCGAGTCTTTGCTTGCATGACGCTTCGGGTACAATGGTAATGTCTTATACCATGCAAGCGGATTACGGCTCATTGGATTTTCTTTATTGTTCTCCTGATGTAGAGGCCGGTAAAACTTATAGCTTGGGAGTTACAGTTTGGGATAAGTTGACAGGTGGAGAAGATATCCTGGGATTTAATCCTACAGCCGAATGTGCGGGAGAAACCGAATTAGCGGCTTTTACGGCTTTAAACGGTATTTATACTATCGAATAGTCATCTTCAAGCAAATAATTGCTTAGAGAATAAATAAACGGTGTTGAGTGAAGTAAATAACGCTCAACACCGTTCTTCTTTTTATATTTCGACTACCCTACTCTTTTCCTTTATACTAAATTGCTAAATGCAATTACTGAACTATATTTTGATAACAACGGATGTTGATAAATGATTCAATAGAATCATATCATTTATCTCGTTTATTGAAGTCAGGAAAATTAGCTCAGTAGGTTGTCTGAATGACGGACGTTCGGCGTTCGAACGCAAGACGTCTGTCGTCGCGACGTCGGACGTCCGTCATTTTGCTATTTTTATTAGGTTGATAATCAGTAATTTCTATGAGATGAATTTTCCTCCCTTTTAATGATTAAAATATGAGGTTTTCCCAATCTTTACATAACTCTTTTTAAAAGAAGTAAGTTTGGTTATTTTATCTATTTTGTATAAATAAAAATTTTATAAAAAACTCATCATGTTTTTAATTGTATTACCAATCATCGTTTTCATTTCCAATCAGACCATTTTTAACTGCCTCTTCTATTTTATCCATAATAACATTGGAGTAAGCATGCGCCATAACAAGTGCCTTTGATGAACTCTTTTTATGTTTATCTTTCGTTACAAAAGGATAACATTTTTCAAGTGCCCACTTTTCATAGGTGTGGGTTGGTTTTGCGCCAGCAAGCAACATAGCGATGCCTCCCCCATTAGCTTTTTCTACTTCATAACATTGTATAGTATAAGTTATTCTTATTCTTTTGTCTTTAATATCAGTTCTAATGATAGGACGGGCGTTAACTATATAGCTATTCATTCCACCCATGTGTTTAGCAATGTCATCTAAATAACCTTCACCAATTATGCAACCCAAATCTTTATCGTTAAGTTTGATGACAGAATTAGCATCATTAAAAGTAGCAGTGAACCAATGATTCAGTATCAGATAGATTTGTTCTTTAGTGGCTTCACCACAGTCAATTATTTGAGTGTATGTTAATGAATTGTTTTTATCAAGAACCAAGGTACTTCCCAAATTCTCTGCGGCTTCAACCCATTTTTCGCCATACTTTTCTTTTGCATAAGTTTCTAATTCTTCCATTCTCATGATTTGTGCGTTTGTTGAAATAGCACCTAAACATAGTGATAAAATCAAATATATTTTTTTCATCATATAAAATAATGTGGAACAGAGGCTCTGTGTTCCCTGTGTAAAATTGAATCTAAAACATAAAAGAAAAGTGTGAGCCTCATATCTATCACTCATAGATGGGCTCTGGACTGCCTCGACGAAAGATGATAGAATTAGCTCACACCTTTGGTCGGTATTATGCGATGCATAATGATACGTCAACCAAAGGAGAGCGTCTTGCATATCCCTATCGTCGGTGAATTGTCCAGATTCATCTATTTGGAATAAACATTCGCTTCCCTAATATGTCTATCTCGTATGAGATAATGCAAATATAATGATAATTTTAAAATAACAATTAAAAATACCGATAAAACCACTTCGGGCGCACCGATGTGTTACCGATGCGCCCGAATGATGGTTTGTTATTTTTTGAAGATTAGTTCTTCATCACCTTAATAGTCTTACTATTGCCTTGGTTATCCTTAACCGTTACGATATAAATACCGCGAGGTAAGGTCTCGATAGAAACTGTGGCGCTTCCACTGCTAAGGCTGATGCGCTCTTGCATATATGTTTGAGCAGCTACGCTACTTACATTCAATGTAATGTAGTCTGCATCGCCACTGATTGCAATTCTACCATGATGATAAGCGATGTTCAAACTATTGGTAGCATCAAGCTCTTCAATGACATTATCGCCACCGGTTTCCGGTTTTTCATTCTCAAAGTATTGAGCGTAACTATTCATGACATTGCTCTTGCCGAGGGTTGTTCTTGTCATTACGTAGTAGTTGCTACCACCGTCGGGGTAAAGTCCTACAGAATTGTCACCGCTATGTGCCGGGTATGTGAGGTAGTCGGTCCAACCTTTATCCTCAGAAGAAAGCATCACTACTCCACCCTCTTTCGCCAATTTGAATGTGGCATGAAGTTGACTTACAGGATCCAAGTCGTCGCACCAAATGATGAGATAATCATGAGGAGCGATAACGGTGTTGGCATCAGTTAAGCCGGCGCTGATTTGCCATTTGTCAAGAACCAAAGCATTGTCGGTAATGTACATTCCGGCAACGTCAATAGGTTCGTCGGTAGTATTGTACAACTCTATCCAGTCGTTCTTTTTCCACAAATCATTGATGTTGACAGCATTATCTGCACTGATTTCGTTGATTCTAACCGGTAACAAGTTGGCTTCCTCTCTTTCATCCTCAGTCATAGGTTCGTATATAGCTATGAAGTTGAAAGTTCCGTCTTCGGGAAGTGTTAAGACTTCCTCTTCAGAGTAAATGTTATAAACCTCAGAAGTGGTTGTAAGGGCGATGGAAGCATCCCAATAAATGTCAGATGATTTAGCGTCTGTGTTATGAACTTCTACAGCGATGTAGTTAGTACCTTTCTTAAACAAGCTTGTTGAAAGTTTCATTGTGCCGGAATCAGGGTTTCCATTAGCATAGGTACTGGAGAATGTGTTGTATGTGACATCACCACTCGGCATCAGATAACGTCCTGCTTCTGTTCCGTTGACGTAAATGATGAATCCATCATCGGCTGTGTAGCTCATGACGAATACGTCATCGCTTGCCGGTGCTTTATCCAAATTGATTTCCTTGCTGAAATAATAAGTGGGACGCTTGTTGCTTGAATCGTCTCCATATTCCAAGAAGGTGTTATACCCTCTTCCATTATTGGAGTCGCTGGTGTAGTAACCAAGCGGAGCGATTCCGTTTATCCATGCGACAGAGTTGTTTGGATTGTACCATTCAGTGTCGTCCAATGAACCTTGGTCGTAGAAGTTCCATTCACTACCCTTTTCAAACAAGATAGATTCAGATTCAAATTCATCACCATTGTCTGCCCAACCAACGAAACGGAAGTTTGCAGGTGCTTGAGCTTTAATGGTAATAGGTGAGAATAATGTACCGCCAAATTTATTGGTAGGTACAGGCAGGTCGTTCACAAACAAATTTGCTTGCGGGAGGTTGGCTGATAGTTGAACTTCCAGCATGCCGGCATCGCTTAATTGCGCTCTTTCGTAGTTGTACAAGGTGTTAAACATTGTGGATTGACGTGAGGCTGTGAGCTTGCCTTTTAAATCGTTTGCTGTTCCTGATGGTGATGCACCTTCGTATTGCATCATCGGTGTAACTTTCGCAGCAAGACTATCAATGATAGCAACGCATCTTTTCGGTTCGAAAACGCTACCGGCAACCAAACAGAATGTGTCGATGAATTGTTTGCGGAATGACGCATTTTCCATCATATTCATAAAGATGGTCACCATCTCAATTTCTTCATACCAATTGTTTACAGGTTGTCCGTAGAGCTTATCAAAGGTGTGGTATTGTTTTTCTTCAAAGCGGCTGAATGTGTTACTACTCTTGGTAAAAGCGCCGTCAAGGTCGAACAGAACAAAACGGAACTTGCCACCTTCGACAACAGGTTTGAAACCCTTGATGTTGTTTTGTGGCCAGTCGTCACCGCCTAAGTAGAATTCCACGGCCATGTAGTTGATATACTCATCTATATCTACCATTGCTTTGATAGAGTCGTAAACAACTTCGTTTGTTGGATCCTCTCCTAAAGAAGCAGCAAGGTTGTACCACTTCATAAAACTTTCTTTGGTACCCTCTTTCTGACAGTAGCCGGAGTCGGGACTCATTTCAAATTGGTCGATACTGTCGTTGTCCCAACCATGGTTGGCATACGCGTGGTCTTTATTGTTCGGTTCACGCATGTTGATGACACCAATGTACTGTCCGTTGATGAAATGTACGGTTGGTTGGTATGCTTGGTAATCGATATCTATACCGGATGTTGATACGATACTTTGCAAAGCAGGGTCTTTGAAACGATTCCAAGTGTCGTTACCACCGTTTCTAATTTGTAATGTCTTGTGTTTCAAATAAGGTTTATCTTCGAAGAACGGGTAGTCCATGGAGTTGCGTCCTTCATATATCTTTCCGGCTTTGAGTTTGAAAGAATGAGGTGTCCAAGCGCGACTCCATCCGCCACACATAGAGAAATCAAC
This sequence comes from Paraprevotella sp., assembly GCA_017937925.1. GTDB lineage: Bacteria > Bacteroidota > Bacteroidia > Bacteroidales > Bacteroidaceae > Paraprevotella. The sequence goes on from JAGBCQ010000022.1 coordinate 81,732, forward strand.
TTCTTGATTGATGGCCATTTCACCGTCAGGAGTCAAATATTCAAAGTTTACCGGTCGGTCCCAATCCATATTCCAGTTGCATGGTGTTGCCTGACCATTACCCGGACGTCCGTTTACACCTTTTACGTAGCATCCTAAACTGTCATCATAAAGATTGACAGGGTCGGTTACTACTGAGATAATAGGCAAATAATAATTCTTATCTTGATAGATAAAAGTACGGGTGATGACTTCACTCGGTATCTTGCCCTCTTGGAAAGCGCGGAAACGGAAGATGCTTGTTTCGGTGATATTAAACACGCCGTCGGTGCTTATCTCACCGTTCTTTTCGGTCGGTGTGGTTCCATCGGTAGTGTAAATCAACGTACTTCCTTCCGGTATTGCTACGTTAATGTCAAGTGAACCTGTAAACAAACGAGTGTTTTGGTCCGGGATGGGAGCTGCCACTCTTTCTGTAGCGAAAGTACTGCCATTGTTGGAAAATCCCGGAGTAGGATAGGCTGTTACTCCCCATGAATTGCCGCCATCGGTGGTACGAGCGTAAGATGTTCTTGAAATACTTGCAGGGAATGATAACATTGCTATAGGCATACCTGCTTCATTAGAGATGAAAATAACACCGCCGTCGCAATCAAGTTTGAAGTTGACTTGTTTTTGATATGCTTCATAGTGGTCGAACCAAATGACTTTATATCCTTTGGCAGGAACAATGCCATAATCGTCCGATAAACGGTGCATCTTCAAATTGGTGGCGTCCTCACTCACATAGAATCCTCCGATACCTACGTTTTGGTCGGTTGGGTTGTAGAGTTCTATCCAACTACCATAGTTGAATGAAGGGTCAACAAACATATCGACATTAGATGCCTGTACTTCGTTGATGATAATGGAACCGGCTGTAGCTTGGTTGACGGTGACAGTCACTCTGCAAATAGCAGAAATATGATCCTTATCGCTGGTAATGGTTATATTAGTGCTACCTGCGCCGATAGCTGTAATCACGCCATTTGCATCGACCGTTGCTACAGCCTCGTTGGAACTAGTCCAGCTGACACTGCGATATGTGGCGTTTTCCGGTTGGATGGTATAAGTTAACTGTACTGTTTCACCTTTGATAAGGTTCAAACTACGTTGTGAAGGAATGAGTTTCTCCACAGGAACGACTGTACCGTATAACTCAAGTTTAAAGTTGTCGAACAAGCACCAATTGTTAGCTACCCATTCTGTATTGGCAAGTCCGAATTTGATTGTTCCATCGGTAACTTCTGTTTCAATGGAGTTATTGAAATATCCTTGGTTAAACATATAGGTTCCTGTATTCATATTGTTAGGAACGAAAACACGCTCGTTATCCCAATAGTTGCCGTATGTCCACCATCCATCGTTGATACCGGTATTGTTTCTAGAAAATGGATGAGCATAAATACTTGTAATAGGGACACTGTCATTGTTGGCATACAATCGTCCTGTTATGATTTCTTCGCCGGAAATGTACTCTTGGTAACCGGTAGCATTGTCTTTGGCACGAAAGTATGATTGTACGCTTACCCTGTATTTCCCGTTTGGAACGTTAAGAGACTGGAAGATGTCAAATGTACCTTGCCAAAACTCCATGGCATTATAATTCACGTTGATTCCGCTTGCATTTGCGGTATATTCCCATCCGCTATTACTGTTATTGTCAAATCCAGGGTTTTTCACATATTCGCTTGTGACGTCTATCCATCCTTCTGTCTGTGCGTTAAGTACAGTAGTGGATGCAAAAGTCATGGTGAGAATAAGTGCTGCAAATAATCTTTTCATGATAGATATAGATTTTAATGAATAGTCTTAGTTTGTATAAATCACTTCATAGTGTTTTTCATCTCATCTTGAATGTAACTTAGTAGGCACATTCATCGGCAAATTTAGAGTTTTTTGACAAAACTATGACTATAAAATCCGTTTTTTTTGAGTTGATGTCGTGTTAAAAAGGAAAAAACCGTAAGAATTTGAGGTTAAAATACTTTCTTACGGCTGATATGATATTAAAATTCGTTTATTTCTTCTCTGCCAAGCGTTTGCACAATTTGCCTTGTGCCATGCAGTAAATACCGATAATGATGAACGGAATGCTTAATATCTGTCCCATGTTGATGAGCATTCCTGATTCCCATGCCTCTTGTACTTCTTTGGTATATTCAATAAAAAAGCGTGCCGTAAAAATACTTGCGAGGCAGAAACCGAAAAAGAAGCCTGTTCCTATCTTTTTCGGGTATTTGAAATAAATTAAATAACCTATAATCAGGAATATGAAGTAGCAAAGTGCTTCGTATAGTTGTCCCGGATGACGCGGCAACATATCAACGCGTTCAAAGATAAAAGCCCAAGGTACGTCAGTTGGTTTTCCAATGATTTCAGAGTTCATTAAATTACCCATACGGATAAAAAAGGCACAAGCCGGTGTGGCAATAGCTATGTTGTCTAAAACTCTAAGGATGTTCAGTTTGGTTTTCTTTACGTATAACAACAATGCGATAATCAATCCTATGGTTCCGCCATGGCTTGCAAGACCGGCATAACCTGTAAATACCCATCCGTTGACAGTGTTGCGCATGGGTAGAATCATTTCAAGAGGATGGGATAAGAAATAGTCCGGTTCGTAGAACAAACAGTGCCCCAATCTGGCGCCTACAAGTATGCCAACAAAACAATAGAAGAACAGCGGTTCGAATAGTTTGTCATTGATGTTTTGTTGTCGGTAAAGTCGTTGAACGAGAATGTAACCGGACAATAACGCCAAGCACCAGCAAAGCGAGTACCAACGAACTCCGAAGTTGCCAATATGAAATGCGAACAAATCGGGATTCCAAAGGATGTAATTCAGCGAATGAGTCATGACTTATACGTTAAAGCGGAAGTGCATGATGTCACCGTCTTGCACAACATATTCTTTTCCTTCCACACCCATTTTGCCGGCTTCGCGAACAGCGGCTTCGGAACCATACTGAATATAGTCGGCATATTTAATGACTTCGGCACGAATAAAACCTTTTTCAAAATCAGTGTGGATGACACCGGCACATTGCGGGGCTTTCCAACCTTTACGGAAGGTCCATGCTTTTACTTCCATTTCGCCGGCAGTGATAAATGTTTGTAGGTTGAGCAAACTGTAAATGGCCTTAATAAGGCGGTTGCAACCGGATTCGGTCAAACCCATATCCTCCAAGAACATTTGTTTTTCTTCGTAACTTTCCAGTTCGGCAATGTCGGCTTCGGTCTGTGCAGAGATTATCAGCAACTCAGCATTTTCGTCCTTTATTGCTTCTCGCACAGCATCTACATATTTATTACCATTTGCTGCTGAAGTATCATCAACATTGCAAACATATAGTACCGGTTTTGTGGTAAGAAGAAATAGGTTTTTGGCAGCTGTTTGTTCGTCTTCCGTTTCAAAGGTAACAGTACGGGCAGACTTGCCTTGAAGTAGGGCGTCCTTGTATTGGCACAGAACGTCGTATTCCAATTTAGCTTGTTTGTCACCACCCACTTTGGCTACTTTTTCTACGCGTTTGATGCGATTTTCAATGGTTTCCAAGTCTTTTAGTTGGAGTTCAGTATCAATGATTTCCTTATCACGTACCGGATCAACAGAACCATCTACGTGTACGATATTATCATTGTCAAAACAGCGTAACACATGAATGATGGCATCAGTTTCACGAATGTTACCTAAAAATTGATTGCCAAGTCCTTCACCTTGACTAGCGCCTTTTACCAATCCGGCAATGTCAACGATGTCGCAAGTTGCGGGCACGATACGACCGGGATGTACTAATTCAGCTAATTTATTCAGTCGCTCATCAGGAACTGATATTTGTCCCAATTGGGCATCGATGGTGCAGAAAGGGAAGTTGGCTGCTTGAGCTTTTGCGCTCGACAAGCAGTTAAATAGAGTTGACTTGCCCACGTTAGGAAGTCCTACGATACCAGCTTTTAATGCCATAGTGTGTTGAGTTTTCAATTATTGTGGTGCAAAGATAGTGAAAACCAAATGAAATAAGAAAGAAAACAACGTTTTATGGATGAAGTGATAAGGAAATGAACTACCTTTGTGAGTAATAAATCAATAAAAATGTTATGAAGAATATATCTTGGTTCACTAAACTCTGTGTCTTTGTTTGTCTTTCTATCAGTGTACTTTCAGCAAGTGCAGAAAATAAAGATTTGAAACTACGTTATGACCGACCTGCAGACTTTTTTGAAGAAGCGTTGGTTATAGGTAATGGACGGTTGGGAGCTATCGTTTACGGTGGAACTAAGCAAGACAGAATTTCATTGAACGATATTACATTATGGACCGGTGAGCCAGACAAGAAAGTGTATAGCCCTGAGGCTTTTAAAGTGATTCCTGAGATACGAACTTTGTTGGACAAAGAGGATTATCGCAATGCCGATCGTTTGCAAAAGCAGGTACAGGGGCATTATAGTGAGAATTACCAACCGTTGGGAACTCTAACAATAACTTATCCCGACGGCGAAACAAAAGCATACGAGAGGTGGTTGGACATAAGCCAGGCTACAGCAGAGGTAAGATATGAAAAAAACGGAGCAGATTTTAAGGCCCAATATATTGCTTCCGCACCGGATTCAGTAATCGCCATTCGTTTGACGTCTAATTCAGAGAGTGGTATCATAGCGCAATTGGCTTTTGATTCTCAATTGCCTCATGCAGCACAATGTTCTGAAGGTGAGATTTCGGCGACAGGTTACGCCGCTTATCATTCTTTCCCATCCTATCATAAAAAGGAGGCATATTATGACCCGGAGCGTGGAATACATTTTAGGACGCAGATTCGTGTCGTTGCTCCCGAGGGTACTGTAAAATCGTTTGCGAGTGGAGAAATAAAGATTGATGGTGCAAAAGAGGCTCTTATCCTTGTGACCAATGCAACAAGTTTCAATGGATTTGATAAGGATCCCGTTAAAGAGGGTAGAGACTATGTGAAGATAGCGAAGCATAGAATGGACCAAGCAGCCCGAAAATCTTTTCAAGAACTGTATGAAGCACATGTTGCAGACTATAAATATTATTTTGATAGGGTAGAGTTGGATTTGGGAAAAACAAGTCAAGAAGTGGCGTCATTGACAACGGATAAGCAGTTGAAGTTATATACTGATGAGCAACAGACCAATCCGGAATTGGAGGCCCTTTATTTTCAATATGGGCGTTACTTGTTGATTTCCAGTTCAAGGACATCCGGTATCCCTGCGAACTTGCAAGGTTTGTGGAACGAGCAAATATTTCCGCCTTGGAGTTCAAACTATACTGTCAACATCAATCTCGAAGAGAATTATTGGGCAGCAGAAATAGCCAATTTGAGTGAGATGCACCAATCTCTTTTCGACTTTATAAAGCATATAAGTCAGGGAGGGGAGCAGACAGCAAAGGCTTACTATGGAGTAGATAAAGGTTGGTGTTTAGGGCACAATTCTGATATTTGGGCAATGACTTGTCCGGTTGGGTTGCGTTCGGGCGATCCGGTATGGGCTTGTTGGAATATGGGAGGTGCATGGTTGTCAACTCATATATGGGAACATTATCTGTTTACGAAAGATGATGACTTCTTGGTCGAATATTATCCGATATTGCGTGGTGCCGCTGAGTTTTGTTTAGGATGGTTGATAGAGAAGGATGGTTATTTGATGACATCACCGGGTACATCCCCAGAGAATAAATACCTGACTTCAGACGGGTATGCCGGTGCTACATTGTACGGCAATGCTTCGGATATGGCCATGATACGTGAATGTTTATTAAATACAAAATCGGCTCTTAATGAACTGAAAACAGATAAAGATTTAGGGAAGAGGATAGATCAAGCGCTTGCAAGGTTATTACCATATAAAATAGGAGAGCGTGGTAACTTGCAAGAGTGGTTTCATGACTGGCAGGATGAGGATCCGCACCATCGACATCAGTCACATTTATATGGACTTTATCCGGGTCATCACATTACAGTTGAAAGTACTCCGCAATTAGCAAAGGCTTGTGCTAAGGTTTTGGAGATAAAAGGAGACGAAACAACGGGTTGGAGTACAGGTTGGCGTGTGAATTTATATGCTCGGTTGGGAGATGCCGATAATGCTTATCATATCTACCGAAAATTGTTGCGTTATGTGAGTCCGGATGGTTATAGGGGGCATGATGCACGTCGAGGAGGTGGAACTTACCCTAATTTGTTGGATGCCCATTCTCCTTTTCAAATAGATGGAAATTTTGGTGGTTGCGCCGGAGTGATAGAAATGCTGATGCAATCAACACTTCATTCTATTACCTTACTCCCGGCTTTACCCAAGCAATGGAAAGAGGGGAGTGTGAAAGGCATTTGTGCACGAGGAGGTTTTGTCATCGACATGACATGGAAAGAGGGTAGGGTAACAGGGCTAACCATAACAGGAAGAAAGTCCGGACGCACCACTGTAAAATACAATGGTTTATCAAAAAGAATCTCTCTAAAAGAAGGTGAGAGTAAGGTTTTGATATAGTGATTATATTTAATGGGCTTCAAGCCAATTGATGCCCCATCCGAAGTCTGCTTCAAGTGGTACTTGCATACTATAGGCACGCTCCATTTCTTCTATCACAATGTGTTGTACCATGTCTTTTTCTTCAGGGAACACGCTGAAGTTCAATTCATCGTGCACTTGAAGAATCATCTTTGAACGCAGATTTTCTTCTTTGAACCGGCGGTATATGGCAATCATTGCAATCTTGATAATATCAGCGGCAGAGCCTTGAATGGGGGCATTGATAGCATTGCGTTCGGCATAGCCACGTACCACAGCATTATGACTATTGATGTCCGGAAGTCTGCACTTACGACGATAAATGGTTTCTGTATAGCCTTTTTCTCGTGCTGTATCAATACTTCTTTGCATGTACGCCTTTACCTTTGGATAAGTGGCAAAGTAACCCTCAATCAATTCTTTGGCTTCTGTTCTACTAACATTCATACGTTCAGCCAAACCAAATACAGTAATGCCGTAGATAATACCAAAGTTGGCTGTTTTGGCTTTGCTACGCTCGTCTTTAGTCACTTCTTCTATCGGTTTCTTGTATATTTTTGCTGCAGTGGCGGCATGGATATCATGTCCTTCACGGAAAGCGGCTATCATGTTTTCGTCTCCACTGAGGTGTGCCATAATGCGGAGTTCTATTTGTGAGTAGTCGGCTGAGAAAAATTCGCAGCCCTCCTCAGGAATGAATGCCTTGCGTATTTCTTTGCCTTCCTCATTGCGTACCGGAATATTTTGTAGGTTAGGATTGCTACTACTCAAGCGTCCAGTGGCGGTAATGGTTTGGTTGAATGATGTGTGTATATGCCCGGTAGTAGGATTGATTAGTTTAGGAAGCGCATCAATGTATGTTCCCAATAATTTTTTTAATCCTCTATGTTCTAATATTTTTTCAATGATGGGGTGTTGTTTGCGCAAACTTTCCAATACTTCTTCCGATGTAACGTATTGTCCTGTTTTGGTCTTTTTCGGCTTGGCACTGACTTTTAATTTGTCGAACAGGATTTCTCCTACCTGTTTGGGAGATGCAATGTTGAAGTCCACTCCTGCCAATTCGTGAATCTCTTTTTCCAAGTTGTTCATGCGCTCAGTGTAGAGGCGTGAGGTTTCTTGTAACGCTTCTGTGTCAATGCAAACTCCATTCCTTTCCATCCAAGCCAAAACCGGCATGAGGGGCATTTCTATCTGACGGAACAAGTCGTAACACCCTTCTTCCTTTAATTTCGGTTCAAAGATATTTTTTAGTTTCAAAGTTACATCGGCATCCTCACAAGCATACTCATAAATTTCTGTAGGCGTGAGTTCTGCCATGCTCTTTTGGTTCTTCCCTTTTGTTCCTATTAAATCTTCAATGTGTATGGTTTGATAGTTCAAGTAAACTTCGGCGAGGTAATCCATCCCGTGACGGAGTTCAGGTTGAAGAAGATAGTGAGCTATCATTGTGTCGAAGATTTCTCCCTTGAGTGTGATGCCGTAATTTTGCAACACCAAATAGTCGTACTTGATATTTTGTCCGATTTTCAAAATTTTCTCGTCCTCATAGACATCCTTGAATTCGTTGACAATTTTTAACGCTTCTGACTCATCTTGAGGAATCGGAACATAGAAGGCTTGATTTTCTTGTACGCTGAAGCTCAAACCAACCAATTTTGCGCTTATAGGGTCTGTTCCTGTTGTCTCTGTGTCTAGACTGAGAAAATCTTTTGTAAAGAATAAGTCAATAATTTTCTTTCTACCTTCCTTTGTGTCAATAAGTTGGTAATCATATTCCCCTTTTATATACTTCGTGAGATTCGAATATTTTTCTTCAACTGGGAGATTGTCCGCAAATTCTGCAAAGAGAGTGTCTTGAAAAAGTGTGGGTTGTGCGGTCGGTTTCTTTTTTTGGAACTTTCGGTCAAGCAATGTTCGGAATTCAAGTTCTTCGAACAGACGTTGCAAACTTTCCATGTCAGGCTCTTTCGTTTTTAGACTTTCCATGTCGAGTTGTATGGGAACGTCGGTTTTGATGGTTGCTAAAAATTTTGAGAACTGAATCATTTTGCGGTTGGTTTCCACTTTTGTCCTTAACGCCCCTTTTAATTCATCAGTTCGTTCCAATAAATTTTCTATGCTACCATATTCGTTGATAAGTTTGGAGGCTGTTTTTTCTCCTACTCCCGGGCATCCCGGAATGTTGTCTGAAGTGTCTCCCATCAGTCCGAGCATATCAATGACTTGTGCAGTTGTTGAAATGCCAAACTTTTCTGTTACTTCTTTCGTACCCATGATTTCAAATTCTTTATCTCCAAACTTGGGTCGATAGATTTTGACACGGTCGTTGACAAGTTGCCCATAATCCTTGTCAGGAGTCATCATGAATGTTTCGATATCGGTATGCGTTCCTGCTTGCGTGGCAAGAGTGCCTATTACGTCGTCCGCTTCGAATCCCGGCATCTCAAGGATAGGGATGCGATAAGCACGGATGATGTCCTTTATAATGGGCACAGCTGTACGAATTCCTTCAGGTGTTTCTTCTCGTTGTGCTTTATACTCAGGATATGCCTCATGACGGAATGTCGGACCGGATGGGTCAAAGGCAATTCCGATGTGTGTGGGTTGTTCCTTATTGAGAACTTCCTCTAAAGTGTTTACGAAACCAAGAATGGCAGAAGTGTTAAGTCCTTTGGAGTTGATTCTTGGATTCTTGATAAAGGCGTAATAAGCTCTATATATGAGAGCATAGGCATCGAGTAAGAAGAGTCTGTTCATGATGTATGGTTATTTTCTCCGTAAAATTACGCAAAAAATATGAGTAGCTTTTGTTTTTTATGTAAATTTGTATTCCAAAATCGGTAATATTGATGGACGTACTTAGTCAGATAAGAAAACCTATACAACAGGAAATGGCGGATTTTGAAGTCTTGTTTGCAAATACGTTGCAACATGAGAACCCCATTTTATCGGTTGCTTTACGACATATTTTGGCGCGTAAGGGTAAGATGATGCGTCCTATATTGGTATTGCTTTCGGCCAAGATGTACGGTGAGATTACGCAGTCGGTTTTGGATGCTGCTCTGAGTTTGGAATTATTGCATACTGCTAGCTTGGTACATGATGACGTAGTTGATGAGAGTGGAATGCGTCGCGGACAGTCATCAATCAATGCATTGCTGGATAATAAAGCTGCTGTATTGGTAGGTGATTACCTCTTGTCCACATCTTTAAAATGCGCTGCGAGGACGGGTGATTTGAGGGTGGTGTATATGATTTCGCACTTAGGGCAAGCGCTTTCGGATGGTGAGCTTCAGCAGTTAGCCAATATCAGTTCTGCGGAGATTTCAGAGAAACAGTATTTTCATGTTATAAAACAAAAAACGGCGTCGTTGTTTGCTATTTGTGCTGAAATAGGTGCGATGTTGTCTGGTGCTTCGGCCGATGAAATTGCTAAAATGCGTGATTTTGGCATGACACTAGGAGTTTGTTTCCAAATACGTGACGATGTATTTGATTATTACAACGAGCAAGTAGGTAAGCCGACCGGTAATGATATGAAAGAAGGAAAGTTGACTTTACCGGTTATACACGCTGTCATACAGTCTGGTTCAGAGGATTGGAGAGCGTTGGCTATGAAAGTACGTACAGGCGAAGCAACAGATGCAGAAATTGCGCAATTGGTAGAGTTTACCAAGTCCACAGGGGGTATTGATTACGCACATACTAAAATGAATGAGATGCGGGAATATGCCAATAGTTTGCTTAGAGATAGCAAGCAGATAGACATTGTAGATTCTTTGTCTTTGTATCTTGATTTTGTTCTTAAAAGACGCTCATAATAAGTCTGTCGTACAAAACAAAAGGAAGCACTATAAGCACCTCCTTTCGTTAAATAACTTATGATTCTATTCTGTTTTAGAAGAATTTGATTTCTCTTCCTTCCACTTCGCTTAACAATAGATTTGCAAGGCGACTTGTGCCAAGACGTAACCATTGGTTTGTCAACCATTTTTCGCCCAAGACTTCTTTGACAATGGTGTAATAAACCAATGCATCGTGAACAGTGTTCATGCCTCCAGCCGGTTTAAAACCAATTTGTATGCCTGTTTGATCATAGTATTCCTTGATAGCTTGACACATGATGTAAGCGGCTTCAGGAGTAGCGGCAGGACTAACCTTTCCTGTAGATGTCTTGATGTAGTCAGCTCCGGAATACATTGCCAATATGGATGCTTTTTTGATGTTGCTGGCACTCTTTAAGCACCCGGTCTCAAGAATGACTTTCATTTTCCGTTCGCCGCAAGTAGCTTTCAATTCGCTGATTTCGTCACATACACTTTCGTAGTCGCCACTTAGGAATTTACCGACAGACATTACTATGTCAATCTCTGTGGCGCCATCGTGAATGGCTAAAGCTGTTTCTGCAACCTTAACTTCAATTAGTGCTTGTGATGACGGAAAACTACCTGATACGCAGGCCACTTCGACACCTTCTACTTCGAGTGATTGGCTGACAATTTGTGCAAAGCAAGGATAGACACAAATAGTGGCTACATGGGGAAGGTGAGGGTAGGTATTCTCAAATGCGTTGACGCGTTCTGTGAATTTCAATACACTCTCCTCGCTGTCTGTGGTTTGCAGAGTGGTAAGTTCGACGCTTCCCATCAAGAATTTCTTGACGTCTAAAGTATCGTTCTCTGGTACTTTCTCTGCGATAAGTTTCTCCACTGCGGCCTTGACTTTCTCGTCGTCAATATCAAGATTGTATTTACTTAAAACTTGTTCATACTTGTTGATATCAGACTCATGATGATGTGCATGTTCGCTCATAATCAATATAATTTTGGGTTATTAATATGTCTTTCTTTATCTCTGTTTGTTTTCTTTTCAATAGTCTTTTCAAAAGCTTCTGTCAAGTTGACACCGGTTTGGTTGGCAAGGCATATAAGTACCCACAAGACATCGGCAATCTCTTCTTCAATATTACAATCCTCCCCGTTCTTAAATGATTGATCGCCGTACTTTCGTGCGATGACACGCGCCAATTCTCCAACTTCCTCCGTTAGACAAGCCATATTGGTTAATTCGCTGAAATAACGAACACCTATTGTCTTAATCCATTGATCTACTTGTGTCTGAGCCTCTTCGATAGTCATGTTTATTCTTTGTTTTTAGTATCCATACAAATGGTAACGGGTCCATCATTGAGGAGTTCTACTTTCATGTCCGCTCCGAATTGTCCCGTACCGATAGGTTTCCCGAGCGAGAGTTCCAATTTCTTGCAAAAAGAATTGTATAAAGGTATGGCAATATCCGGCTTTGCTGCACGGATGTAAGATGGTCTGTTACCCTTCTTGTATGATGCCATAAGCGTGAATTGACTGATTACCAATATTTCACCATTTGTTTCTTGAATGCTTTTATTCATTACACCGTTTTCGTCATCAAATATTCTCAATCCGATGAGTTTTTTGCATAACCAATCAATATCTTCTTGGGTGTCAGGTTCTTCTATTCCCAATAAGACGAGCATTCCATTGTCAATGGCAGATTTGCAGATACCATCAATGGTAACTGAAGCGTGGCTTACACGTTGTACAACGGCTCTCATTCTCCTTATTATTGATTCCTTTGTACAAAGATAATGAAAAACGTGGGTAAGCAGTCTTTTAATTAAGGTTTTCTTTGATAATTTTTGCCTTTGCCTGCCCTATCTCGTTTGATAGTTCGTCAAGTGTTGCTTCGCGAATACGTTTGACACTCTTGAACTTCTTTAATAATTGCGTCTTTGTTTTTTCGCCAATGCCTTTGATGTTATCCAATACTGACGCTGTTTGATGTTTGCTACGCTTCTCCCTGTGGAAAGTTATGGCGAATCTGTGTACTTCGTCTTGTATTTGCGTCAATAATTTAAATACAAAACTGTCTGTTTTTAAGCCAATTACTATGGGTGGATTACCAAAAAGCAGTTCGTTGGTTCGGTGTTTGCTATCCTTGGCGAGTCCGGCAATTGGAATTTGAAGTCCAAGTTCATCTTCAATAACCTCCCTGACTACTTCCATTTGTCCCTTTCCACCGTCGGTAATAATTAAGTCAGGAAGTTCCCCGTTTTCTTCGATAAGTCTTGAGTATCTGCGCCTTACGACTTCTTTCATTGAGGCGTAATCATCAGGTCCGACTACGGTTTTGATGTTGTACTTACGGTAGTCCTGTTTGCTTGGTTTACACTTTTTGAACACGACACAAGCAGCTACTGCATCCGTTCCTGATATGTTAGAATTGTCAAAACATTCAATCCGCATGGGGAGTCTGTCAAGGTTGAGAGCGGTTTGCAGTTCCTTCATAAGGCGAACTGTTTTTTGTTCCGGATTCAATTTTTCTGCTTGTTTCAAACGGTCCACTTTGTATTGTTTGACATTAAGGATAGACAGTTCTAGCAATTTCTTTTTGTCCCCCCTTTGTGGTATAGTGAAAGTCACATTCTCAAGCTCTAATTCTACAGGAAATGGGACAATGATTTCACGTGAGTAGCTTTTGTAGCGCTCGCGCATTTCGCCAATTCCAAGCACAAGTAGTTCTTCTGGACTTTCATTCATTCGCTTTTTGTATTCGAATGTGAAGGCTTGGTTGATGCTGCCGTTTGTAACATGAAGGTAGTTAATGTAGGCGCTGTTTTCATCATCTTCGATAGTGAACACATCAATGTTGTTTAGTACATTGCTGACGACTTCGCTCTTGCTCCTATATGCCTCTAGTAAATCATATTTTTGTTTGATGCTTTGTGCTTCCTCAAAGCGCATTTCTGAGGCTAATGATTGCATATCGAAAAGTAGTTTTCTGCTGATTTCCGCAGTGTTTCCCTTAAGAATTTCTTTTGCTTCTTGAATGTTCTTTAGGTATTCTTCTCTTGTTTGTGCGCCAATACATGGTCCCTTACAGTTCTTGATATGATACTCAAGGCAGACTTTAAATTTTCCGGAATGAATGTTTTCGGGGGTGAGCGCATGATGACACGAACGCAGTGGATATAGATTTTTGATTAGATCCAATAGTGCGTTCAAGGTCGGGATATGACTGTACGGACCGAAATAAGTCGCGCCATTTCGCACGATGTTTCTTGTCTTAAAGATTCGTGGAAAGTATTCGTTCGTGACGCATATTGAGGGGTAAGTTTTATCGTCCTTTAACAAGACGTTGTAATGCGGTTTATACCGCTTGATAAGATTGTTCTCTAAAAGTAGAGCATCCTCCTCTGTGTTGACGATGACATACTTAATGTCGCGTATTTTGCTGACAAGCATGGCGGTTTTCCTACTTTGATGTTCCTTGCTAAAATAGGAATAAACGCGCCTTTTCAAATTCTTAGCTTTTCCTACATAAATGACTTCGCCCTTATCGTCTAGATATTGGTAACATCCGGGACTTTCCGGCAAATTGAGGACGATTCCCTTTAGGAATTTGTCTAATGTAGTTCTTTCCCCGTCAGTCATTTGATGTGGTAATAAAGTATGCTTGTAGTTTCTTAAATGGTGAGAAGTGTTGTGATTTCGGTATCTTCGTTAAACATTTCTCTGCCTTTTAATCCTTCAATGGTCAACTCTATGATAAAGTTAATATAAGTCTTTTTGGGGTTGAATTTTTGAACTAAATTATAAGCGGCCTTCATAGAACCTCCGGTAGCGAGTAGGTCATCGTGTATGAGAACTACGTCATCGGGTTCAATAGCATCCTTGTGTATTTCGATAGTATCCTTGCCATACTCTTTCATATATGTTTCTTTGATAGTTTCAGCAGGCAACTTGCCAGGTTTGCGGCACATAATGAATCCTGCGCCTAATTTAACAGCTAATGCGGCTCCAAGCACAAAACCTCTAGATTCTATGCCTACGACTTTTGTAATTCCCTTGTCTTTGTAAAGCTCATACATCTCGTTAAGCATGATTTCCATGCATTCTGCATTTTTAAATAGAGTAGTTACGTCCTTAAACTGTATTCCGGGAATGGGGAAGTCCGGTACGTTTCTAAGATTTTTTAGTAAAATAGGATTGTTCATAATATGATGTTTTTATATTAGTTGTCTTTGGATTGTTTCACGTGAAACATCAGAGCGGGTTATCGTCCGAGTAAAACAAGGAGTACATTGATGTCGCTTGGAGATACTCCGGGGATTCGTCCGGCTTGTGCCAAAGTCTCAGGATTTATCCTTTCAAGTTTTTGACGCGCTTCGATTGACAAAGAGTTCATGTTCTTGTAATCAAATCGTCCTTTTATTTTAATATTCTCTAAGCGTTGCATTTTGTCGGCGATAACTCTTTCTCTTGCAATGTAACCGTTGTATTTTATAAGAATCTCGGCTGCTTCCACGATTTCTTCACGTCTGTTCTTGATACCGTTTATTATATTTTTCAAAGCGTTGATGTGTTCTGAAATATTTTGTACGGTAATTTGTGGTCGATTGATTAAGTCAAAAAGTTTGCACCCGTATTTAAGAGGAGTTGTCCTAATACTTTCTAAGGCAGGATTGATAAGAGCTGGTTTGAGCGAGAAGTTTTCGCAGAAATGAACAATCTTTTCAATCTCTTCTTTCTTTTCAATCCAATGGTCATATCGTTCTCTGCTCGCTAATCCTAATTGATAAGAACGTTCGGTCAGACGGGCATCAGCATCATCTTGTCTTAATAAGATGCGGTATTCTGCGCGTGAGGTAAACATACGATATGGTTCATCAACCCCCTTTGTAACTAAATCATCGATTAAAACGCCTATATACGATTCGTCTCTATGCATGATGAAAGGTTCGCTTCCGGCGCATTTGAGCGCAGCATTAATTCCTGCTACGATACCTTGACCTGCTGCTTCTTCATAACCGGTCGTTCCATTAACCTGTCCTGCCATGAATAAACCGGATATTTTTTTTGATTCCAACGAATGGTTAAGTTGCGTAGGGTCGAAGAAATCATATTCAATTGCGTAGCCGGGACGGTACACAACCAAATCACGGAAAGCAGGAATCTTCCTGAGTGCTGAAATTTGAATATCCAACGGAAGACTCGAAGAAAAACCATTCAAATAATACTCTTGCGTATTCTCACCTTCCGGTTCTAAAAATAGCTGATGCTGTTCGCGCTCGGGGAAAGTAACGAGTTTTGTTTCGATGCTGGGGCAGTATCTAGGACCGATACTTTGAATTTGTCCGTTGTATAGGGGGGAATCTGGTAGCCCACTTTCTAATACGGCATGAACGTCCGGATTGGTAAAACAAGTCCAACAAGGTAGTTGTTTTAAGTGCCGGCCCTCACCCATAAACGAGAACTTATGATAGTCGTGTTCTCCGTCTTGGATCTCCATATCCTCGTAATGAACGCTTCTTCCATCAATGCGTACAGGAGTTCCGGTTTTCATACGTCCATAAGTAATGCCATGTTGGGCAATGGATTCTGTCAAATGGTATGAAGCCGGTTCTGCGACTCTACCGCCGGCGATTTTGGTGTGTCCGATATGCATCAAACCATTAAGGAAAGTGCCGGCAGTCAAGATGACACACTTTGATTTAAACTCTACATCAAAATAAGTTTTTACACCGGTGACTTCGCCATTCTTTACCAATAACTCTTTAACTTGGTCTTGCCATATATGTAAGTTGGGGATGTTTTCCAGTATCTCACGCCAAGTCCAAATAAATTTACCTCTGTCGCATTGGGCACGAGGACTCCACATGGCAGGTCCCTTGGAACGGTTCAACATTCGGAACTGAATGGCGGTGCGGTCTGTTACAATACCGGTGTAACCGCCGAGAGCATCAACTTCTCTTACAATCTGACCTTTGGCAATACCACCAATTGCAGGGTTGCAACTCATTTGGGCTATCTTGTTCATGTCCATTGTAATGAGGCATGTTTTAGCGCCCATATTGGCAGATGCCGCTGCCGCTTCACATCCGGCATGTCCACCACCTATAACTATAACATCGTAATCAAAGTTCATCCTATACTTCCTTAATTCAGCTACAAAAGTAGTGATTTTTAGGAATATAATTTGAGATTTTCTTTGTCTAATTCAGGATTAAACGTAAATTTGCAAAGCACTTGAGAATGTGCTTAAATCTAAAACTTATTTTAAAAACATTATAAATATCTTAAATTCAAACAATTATGTGGTTATGTGATTCATCTATTGGAAGGAAAGTGGTAATGTCCGTTAGTGGATTGGCCCTTATCCTGTTCTTGACGTTCCATGCGTCGATGAACTTAGTAGCTCTGTTCTCTAAGGAGGGTTACAACATGATTTGTGAGTTTCTTGGCGCAAACTGGTATGCGGTTGCTGCTACGCTTGGTTTGGCTGCGTTGGTCGCAGTACACATTGTGTATGCGTTTTGGCTCACGTTACAAAATTATCGTGCTCGCGGTAAGGATCGCTACGCAGTGACCGATAAACCAAAGGCAGTAGAATGGGCTTCTCAAAACATGTTGGTACTTGGTATCATCGTGGTATTGGGTATGGTACTTCACCTCTGGAATTTCTGGTACAACATGATGTTTGCCGAACTGATTCATCAACCAATGTTGGGTGGTATTCATGCGACCAACGGTTATGACTACATTGCACAAACATTCAGCAATCCGATTTACGTAGTTCTCTATGTAATTTGGTTGGTAGCTTTGTGGTTCCACTTGACACACGGTTTCTGGAGTGCGTTACAAACAGTGGGATGGAGTGGCAAGATTTGGTTTGAGCGTTGGAAGTGCATCGGTTATGCATATTCAACCATCCTTA
Organism: Paraprevotella sp.; assembly: GCA_017937925.1. Classification (GTDB taxonomy): domain Bacteria; phylum Bacteroidota; class Bacteroidia; order Bacteroidales; family Bacteroidaceae; genus Paraprevotella. The sequence goes on from JAGBCQ010000022.1 coordinate 99,039, forward strand.
TTTTGATGTTCTTGGTGGTCGTAGCTAAGTTTGCCATTTGTGGTGGAGCGTTCTGCTGCGGTTCATGCCCCCTTTAATTGAGAGTAACAATCAAGCTAAAATAATTAAAGTATATAGATATGACAAAGATAATTGACTCGAGAATACCGGAAGGACCGGTGGCCGAGAAATGGACCAATTATAAAGCGCATCAAAAGTTGGTGAACCCTGCCAACAAGCGTCGTTTGGATGTTATCGTCGTAGGAACCGGTTTGGCTGGTGCTTCAGCGGCTGCCTCTCTTGGTGAGATGGGATTCCGTGTATTCAACTTCTGTATTCAGGATTCTCCTCGTCGTGCGCACTCTATCGCTGCTCAAGGTGGTATCAATGCGGCAAAGAATTATCAAAATGACGGTGACTCTGTGTACCGTTTATTCTATGACACTGTGAAGGGTGGTGACTACCGTGCTCGTGAAGCCAATGTTTATCGTTTGGCAGAGGTGTCAAATAGCATCATCGACCAATGTGTTGCTCAGGGTGTTCCTTTCGCTCGTGAGTATGGTGGTATGTTAGACAACCGTTCTTTCGGTGGCGCTCAAGTAAGTCGTACATTCTATGCTAAGGGACAAACAGGTCAGCAATTATTGTTGGGTGCATACTCAGCGTTAAGCTGTCAAGTGAATGCTGGAACAGTTAAGTTGTACACTCGTTATGAGATGTTGGACGTAGTGATTGTTGACGGTCGTGCTCGCGGTATCATCGCACGCAATTTGATTACCGGTAAGTTGGAGCGTTTCGCTGCTCATGCTGTAGTTATTGCTACAGGAGGTTACGGAAATGCTTACTTCCTTTCAACTAACGCTATGGGATGTAACTGTTCTGCTGCTATGTCATGCTACCGTAAGGGAGCTTATTTCGCTAATCCTTCATACGTTCAGATTCACCCCACTTGTATCCCTATTCACGGAGACAAGCAATCCAAACTGACTTTGATGTCAGAGTCATTGCGTAACGATGGCCGTATTTGGGTTCCGAAGAAGTTGGAAGACGCCAAGAAGTTGCAAGAGGGAACTTTACGTGGTGAGGATATTCCTGATGAAGATCGCGACTTCTATTTGGAGCGTCGTTATCCGGCATTTGGAAACTTGGTGCCTCGTGACGTTGCCAGTCGTGCAGCAAAAGAGCGTTGTGACAAGGGTTTCGGTGTGAACAACACAGGTTTGGCTGTATTCCTTGACTTCAAGTATGCTATCGACCGTTTGGGTAAGGATGTTGTGGCTGCTCGTTATGGTAACCTCTTTGATATGTATGAGGAAATTACCGATGACGATCCATATAAGACACCGATGATGATTTATCCTGCTGTACACTATACAATGGGTGGTATCTGGGTAGATTACGAGTTGCAGACATCTATTAAGGGATTGTTTGCAATCGGAGAGTGTAACTTCTCCGATCACGGAGCTAACCGTTTGGGAGCTTCTGCATTGATGCAAGGTTTGGCAGATGGTTATTTCGTTCTTCCTTATACTATTCAAAACTATTTGGCTGACCAAATTACAGTGCCACGTTTCTCTACCGACTTGCCGGAATTTGCTGAAGCAGAAAAGGCTGTTACAGACCGCATCACCCGTTTGATGGGTATTCAAGGCAAGCGCAGTGTAGATTCTATCCATAAGGAATTGGGCCACATTATGTGGGAATACGTAGGTATGGGTCGTACGGCTGAAGGTTTGCAAGAAGGTTTGAAACAAATCAAGGCATTGCGTAAAGTATTCTACTCAGAGTTGTTCGTACCGGGTTCTACAGAAGGTGTGAACGTAGAGTTGGAAAAAGCTATCCGTTTGGAAGACTTCTTCGTGATGGGTGAATTGATTGCTTACGATGCTTTGAATCGTAACGAAAGTTGTGGTGGACACTTCCGTGAAGAGTACCAAACAGAAGAAGGCGAAGCTAAGCGCGACGACGAAAACTTCTTCTATGTTGGTTGTTGGGAGTATCAAGGTGACGACGAAAAAGAGCCGGCACTCTACAAGGAGCCACTCGTTTACGAGGCAATTAAGGTACAGACACGTAACTACAAGAGCTAATTAACGGTTTGTTCAACGATTAAAAACTAAAAGAAAATGGATAAGAATATATCATTCAAACTTAGATATTGGCGTCAGAACGGACCGAAGGATAAAGGTCATTTTGACGAGCGTGAAATGAAAGACATTCCTGGTGACACTTCTTTCCTTGAAATGCTTGATATCCTTAACGAGCAATTGGTCAATGAAGGGAAAGAACCATTCGTGTTCGATCATGACTGCCGCGAAGGTATCTGCGGTATGTGTTCATTGTATATCAACGGAACACCTCATGGTAAGACCGAGCGTGGAGCAACTACTTGCCAATTGTATATGCGTAAGTTCAAGGATGGCGACACTATTACTGTTGAGCCATGGCGTTCAGCCGGTTTCCCGGTAATTAAGGACTGTATGGTCGATCGTACTGCTTTCGACAAGATTATCCAAGCCGGAGGTTATGTAACAGTGCGCACAGGCCAACCACAGGATGCCAACGCTATCCTTATTCCGAAGCAAGACGCTGACGAAGCAATGGATTGCGCAAGTTGTATTGGTTGTGGCGCATGTGTAGCAGCATGTAAGAACGGTTCAGCCATGTTGTTCGTTTCTTCAAAGGTGAGCCAATTGGCATTGTTGCCACAAGGACGTCCTGAAGCAGCACGTCGTGCCAAAGCGATGGTTGCTAAGATGGATGAACTTGGTTTCGGTAACTGTACCAATACACGTGCTTGTGAGGCAGTTTGTCCTAAGTGCGAGAGTATTTCAAACATCGCTCGTTTGAACCGTGAGTTCATCAAAGCAAAGTTGAACGACTAATAAAGTCAAATACATCAAAAAAATCTCCGTTGCCCTTCGGTAGCGGAGATTTTTTTTGTGATTATAATGTCTTAAATAAAGATATATTTCAAGATGAACAGAACAGCAAGGATATACATTGTGGGAGTGATTTTCTTGTGTTTTCCACAAATGATATTCATAAGTACATAGATAATCATTCCGAGCAATATACCATTGGAAATAGAGTAAGAAAGAGGCATCATGATAATGCACACGAATGCAGGAATAGATTCTGAGAAGTCATCAAAAGGAATGTGTTTGATTGGTTCAAGCATGAGCAGACCTACAATGATTAATGCCGGAGCTGTAGCTGCAGCAGGGATAGAAAGGAACAAGGGGGAGAAGAACAGAGCCACAACGAAACAACAAGCTACGGAAAAAGCAGTGAGTCCCGACCGACCACCTTGCGCTACACCTGCAGCACTTTCTACGTAAGTGGTAGTAGTTGACGTACCTAATACAGCACCTGCCGTAGTTGCGATGGCATCTGCCATGAAAGCCTCCTTTATTCTGTGAATGTTACCCTTCTTATCTACCATTCCGGCTTTGGTGCAGACACCCACAAGCGTACCCACCGTGTCGAACATATCAATAAACAAGAATGTAAATACAATTACCAACATATCTAAGGTTAAGATATTCTTCCATTCAAACTGGCAGAAAATGGGTGCGATAGATTCCGGTTTTGATAGGATACCCTTAAATTCTGTGACTCCCATAGGGATACCGATAATCATAGTTAGCAGGATGCCCACCAAAATAGCACCCGGAAAGTTTCTGCTATAAAGGAAACCGGTTATGACGAGACCTATCATAGCCAATAGTGCAGAACCCGATTTAACGTCGCCTAAAGCAACAAGCGTGGCGCTGTCACTTACAATCACACCGGCGCTTTCCAAACCGATAAATGCGATGAAAAGACCTATTCCTGCTCCGATGGCATTTCTCATGCTCAGTGGGATGGCATTGACAATGGCTTCTCTGACGTTGGTAACAGTCAGTAGGATAAAAATGAATCCTTCTATAAAAACTGCCGTAAGGGCGAATTGCCATGTATATCCCATGCCTAAACAAACACTGTAAACGAAGAAAGCATTAAGACCCATTCCCGGTGCAAGACCAAATGGAAGTTTTCCCCAGAAAGCCATCATTACACAACCTACGATGGCAGCCAAGGCTGTTGAGGTAAATACTGCGCCCATGGGCATGCCGTCAAGCATACTGAACATTGAGGGGTTCACGGCTAGGATGTAAGACATAGTGAGGAATGTAGTGATTCCGGCAATGATTTCCGTGCGAATCGTTGTTTTCTCAGAATCAAATCCAAAAAGTTTTTTAAGCATAATGTTTGAGTAAAATTGACTTGTTAGGTTTTGTTTTTCAGTGTGTCAAAGATAGAAAATAAAGGCAACCTACCAATGAGAATGGTTTCTGAAACTGATGGTTCATTTGAGAAAAACAAAAACATAGGTTTCTCATCGGAAGAAAGACCCTAAAAAGCACCATAAAAATCCCTTTGTTTTACAACCGAAAACGCACTAAAATCAGAATTTTGTTAGTGTGTTGTAAATCAATAGTTTGTATATGGTAAAAAATACCTACTGAGATCACCAAAATGACGGACGTCCGCCGTCGCGACGACAGACGTCTTGCGTTTGAATGGCGGACGTCCGTCATTTTGCGCCCTCAATCTTCTTATTACGCTTCTTTATTTTTGCCGTCTTCACACCGTCCGTGTTATAAGTAATCATCTTTGTTTTACTAAAATCTTACTATAATGTAAATCCGGTAGATAAGATAGCCTCCTCATGAAGAGATGGCTAAATATATGTTTTATTTCAAACCCCGTGCCTACAACGGATTTGAGTAGAAAAGTGAAAGGTGAAAAGTGTATCTGAAAAATGATGTAAGAAAATGTTAACGTTATTTAACGAATGGGGGGGGTAAAATGCAACTTTTTCATATCTTTGCCAAAGAAGTAAACTTTTAGAAATTACAAGGTCGTTATTTTAAATTTAAAAGGAGGAATTAAAATGAGAACAAGAAAAAGATTTTTGCAGATACGCCGAAAGGGATGGTGTTCAATGCTTATGATGTTTATGTCAGTAAGTGTTTTAGCAGCTAACAACTTAATAGAAGCAGAAAATGCTACATTGCAAGATGAAACAACCAAGGGCAATATTGAGCAAATGGAAATTAAGAGTTTAGATGATGTACTTCTAGTTTTTGACGGAGAGGTAGTTTCTTCTAAACAATTCAAGAAACTGTGGAATAAGCACTTTAATCCGCAATTTTATTTTGCTCTAGGTACCAATAAAAAAGCGGAAAAATTCTTGGACGAAAAGTATTCTTCGTCAATATTTTGGTTTAACAGGAATGATGAAACTTATAACAATATGTTGGAAGAGCGATATAGAGACAAACGAGCATTATGTGCAGCGGTGGTCGTAGAGAAATGTGAGGATGTGATAGGTCATCCCCATCACCCATGTCGTTACTTGCCATGGAAAAACGCTGCTTTTAAAGAAACGTTTAAAGCCGATTCAACCACAAATTTCATCCTCTCCGGAACGGTCACAAAAGGGTTGCGCGACGTAGCATACCTCATAAACTTCCAAGAGGAGAGTGGCAATATCAGTCCCAAACCATCTGCAGTGGTGTTAGTTAAAGATAGAAAGTTTACCTACCGTGCAAAATTGGACAAGCCGGTTTTGGCTGAGATACGTGCCGTGTTTGAGGATGGCTCTATATGTCAGACCTGTATTCAAAGGTGGTTTAAACCCGAAGAAATCCTACATCTCTTAGTGATGGATAACGTATTTAATGCTTTTGCGCAGAAGTTAGAAGAATAGGAAGAAAACTTATAACATTGCCAAAGCACGGTTCTCTGCCGCTTCCATTATCTCGCGCTCTCCCGGTCCTTTGTCGTTAATACCACAAAGGTGCAGGATGCCGTGAATAATGACGCGGTAGAGTTCTTGTTCGTAGGTGACACCTACTTGTTCGGCATTGGTACGAACAGTATCTAAACTAATGAACAAGTCGCCCGAAATAATATCGTCCTCACAGTAGTCGAACGTGATGATATCGGTGTAGTAGTCGTGCTGTAAGTATTCACGATTCACTTCGAGGATTTTCTCGTCGTTTACAAAAATATAGGCGATTTCACCGACCTTTTTCCCATAAGATGCCGCTACAGCTTTAATCCATGCGTTGTTCTCGCGTTTCTTAATCTTCGGCATCTTGACGCCGTCAATATTGTATGTTATCATTCGTTGCTATTCTTTTAATCGTCAAACAGACTTGTTTGAGCATTTGCGGTGTATATGCTCCTTCCCAAATGTTTATATGCCAATTCGGTTACCTCTCGTCCGCGTGGAGTACGTTTGATAAAGCCTTCCTTGATTAAGAAAGGTTCATAGACTTCCTCAACCGTACCGGCATCTTCGCCAATAGCCGTGGCTATGGTGGTAATGCCCACCGGACCACCTTTGAACTTATCAATGATAGTGAGCAGAATTTTGTTGTCAATCTCGTCTAACCCATAGCGGTCTATGTTTAATGCCTCCAATGCATAACGAGCAATACTCATGTCAATGCGACCGGAACCGCGCACTTGGGCGAAGTCCCTAACACGCCGCAATAAAGCATTGGCAATACGCGGTGTGCCACGGCTACGACTCGCTATTTCAGATGCTGCATCATGTTCGATGGGGACACTGAGGATGCGTGCCGAACGCTCGATGATTCGTGCCAAAATGGACGCATCGTAATATTCCAAATGTAGGTTGATACCAAAGCGTGCCCGTAGTGGAGCTGTGAGCAGTCCGCTGCGTGTAGTTGCCCCAACCAATGTGAAAGGATTCAGGTCCAATTGTATGCTTCTTGCCGAAGGCCCTTTGTCTATCATGATGTCAATGCGATAGTCCTCCATCGCAGAGTAGAGATACTCTTCGACTACGGGACTTAAACGATGAATTTCATCGATGAAAAGGACGTCATTAGGTTCTAAGGACGTCAATATACCTGCTAAATCTCCGGGTTTGTCCAAAACTGGTCCCGAAGTCACTTTGAATCCCACTCCCAATTCGTTGGCTATGATGTTGCTCAAAGTGGTTTTTCCTAATCCCGGAGGCCCATGGAGCAAAGTATGGTCTAATGGTTCTCCGCGATATTTGGCAGCCTCAACAAATACTTTGAGGTTGTCCACCACTTTTTGCTGTCCGCTGAAATCCCCGAATTGCAGAGGTCTTAAAGCATTTTCAAATTCGCGTTCGGTTACAGAACTTTGGGAACGTCGTATGTCAAAATCTTCTTCCATATACGGCAAAGATAGTGCAAACCGAGAGAAGTAAAAAGGAAAACCAGAGTTTTTTGTTTTTACATCTTTGATAGAATGAATAAATCTTTTTTCTTTCAAATCGGTGTGCTTGTTGTTTTTTAATGTACCTTTGCTTGTGAATCCTCAAAACAATAAGCATGGTTCTCAATTATATCTGGATAGCTTTCTTTTTGATTGCGTTTGTCATAGCGACGGTGAAATTGGTGTTTATGGGAGATGTGAGTGTATTCCCGGCAATAATGAATTCTACGTTCGATTCGGCCAAAACAGCTTTCGAGATTTCGTTAGGACTGACGGGGGTACTATCCTTATGGATGGGTGTCATGAAGATAGGCGAGAAGGGTGGATTGGTGGATATTTTAGCAAAAGGACTAAGTCCGCTTTTCTGTAAGTTGTTTCCGGACATCCCAAAGAATCATCCTGTAATAGGAAATATATTTATGAATATTTCAGCAAATATGTTAGGGCTGGATAATGCTTCTACGCCGTTAGGACTGAAAGCGATGGAGGGATTGCAGGAACTGAATCCGCAAAAAGAGCGTGCAACCAATCCTATGATAATGTTTTTGGTGTTGAACACTTCTGGATTGACGATTATTCCGGTTAGTATATTGGTCTATCGGACGCAGATGGGTGCAGCGCAGCCAACTGACGTGTTTATTCCGATACTCTTGGCTACGTTTGCTTCTACGTTAGTGGGAATTGTAGTAACGGCATTGTACCAACGCATAAATTTACTGAATAAAACCATTCTTTTGACCTTGGGTGGAGCGTGTGTCTTTATAGCTGCGTTGGTATGGGGATTCAGTCAGTTGGATAAGGATGAAATGAATGTATGGAGTACTACAATAGCCAATGTCTTATTGTTTGGAATCATTATGACATTCATTGTTGCGGCCATGATAAGGCGGGTGAACGTTTATGATGCGTTTATAGAGGGTGCAAAGGATGGATTTACTACGGCGGTTAGAATAATCCCCTACTTGGTAGCTATACTAGTAGCAATTGGAGTGTTTCGTGCATCCGGTGCGATGGATTTCTTGATTCAAGGTATCTCGTCGCTGGTGGTTGCATGTGGTGGTGACGCCGATTTTGTCGGTGCTTTGCCAACGGCTCTGATGAAACCTCTCAGCGGCAGTGGCGCTAGGGGGATGATGGTGGATGCCATGTCCACTTATGGTGCTGATTCGTTCGTAGGAAGGTTGAGTTGTATATTCCAAGGTTCAACCGATACGACATTCTACATTTTGGCGGTTTATTTTGGTAGTGTAGGTGTCAGGAACACTCGTCATGCAGTGGTGTGTGGGCTGTTGGCAGACGTAGCAGGTATTTTGGCTGCTATAGGTGTGGCATATCTATTCTTTTCTTAATGTGAGCTTATCCTACACCTAAGTCGGTATTATTCAGTAGGACTTCTATGCCTTGTTCGTCCTTAAGTAATGGATAGACTTCTTTCTTGAACCACGTGGCAAGTTCTATATCTTGTTTTAAGGATGTACTATTATCGCAGAACACATTTACACTGAAGTACTCGAAATGTTTTTTTGCTGTTTCTATGTCAGAAAGGATACGTTCTTTACTTTCCCCTTGTGTACAGCAAAGTAAGCACACGCCTTGAAAGAAGTGTGAGATGTCCTGCGGTGTAACGGAATGTGGGATGCCCTTCTTCCAAACATTTCGCAGTTGAGGGTCGAACGTTTCTATACCACAACGGAATTTGACTTGTGCGGGTGCGAATTGTTCGGCGAAAGCTTTCAACTTGTGTCGGTACATATAATGCGCCTCAAACCAAAGGGTATGGATTTGCTTTTCGTGTACAAGTCTTTTAATGTGCGCCATAGTTTCGGAATCTAGTTCTAATGCAGAACCGGAATTGATGACGTCCAAAACACCATAAATACCGGTCACTTGTTCTAAAACAGATTGATTGATGGCATAAGGTTGTTTGCTCGTATCTTTATGGTAATCGCAGAAAACGCATTGTCCCCACTTGCAGCCTGTGCCTTGCAATAATACAAATTCACGGGGCATCTTTGTATGTATTACCGCATATCTATCCATATTACTTTTGTCTTGCAAGGCGTTTTTCTATCCAATGTATTACTGCATAGGCCATCGGAGTGCCGAAACATGCTTCAATAATTAGTTTTGAACAATATTGGAATACTATCATCAATAAAAGGTCGTGGTTCGAAACGACACCGGCAAAGGCGATTAAAACAAATGGAAGAGTGTCAAACACATAACCAATCATAGAGCTGCCAATAGTTCGAAGCCAAAGCCATCGACCGTGTGTCCTTATTTTAATACGTTCCATAAACCATGCGTTTGACAATTCTCCAAACAGAAAACCCATCAGCGATGCGAGAACGATGCGTGGCACATAGGTGAACACTTGATTGTAGGCTGTAGCATTATCTGATAAATACTCCGGTGATGGTAGCCAAACACCTATTTGAGTGCATATAATCATAACGACATTACAAATAAAAGTGAGCCATATTACTTTTTTTGCAGTGCGGTAGCCCCAAATTTCTGTCAAGACGTCGCCCAACATATAGGCAAAGGGGAATGTGATGGTTCCGGCATCAAAATAGACCAGCCCAAAGAAACTGATGATCTTTACGGCCATGATGTTGGATACTAAATAGAGAGTAATGAAAAGACCTGTCACAATCATAAGTGACATTCCGTCTGTCTTTCGGTTTTTGAAAGGGTTTTCCGATACCTTGTCCATAAGAATAAAAATTAAATACACGGACAAAGTTAAGAACTTTTGGGCAATCATTCCTAATGTATTCAGTCTTATCTTAATTATTTTTATGACTATTTATCTCCTTATATATCCGTTTATTGTAGTATCTTTGTCCACATCTACATGAAATGAAAGTATGTCAGAACTTAAAACAGTTGTCAAAGATACTGCCATTTACGGGTTGAGTAGTATTGTTGGACGTTTCTTAAATTATATGTTGGTTCCGCTTTACACCGCACAATTGGCGGCTTCGAGCGGAGGTTATGGAGTGATTACAAATATATATGCTTACGTTGCTCTTATATTGGTAATACTTCTTTTTGGCATGGAGACTACCTTTTTCCGTTTCGCGAATAAGGACGGTGCTCAGCCGAATCGAGTATATGGCAATGCACTAATAATGGTGGGTGGAGTATCTTTGTTGTTTGTACTTCTGTTATTACTCTTTTTGCCTTCAATATCGGTACTTATGGGGTATGAAAAACACCCTGAATTTATCGGTATAATGGGCGTTTGTGTGGCGCTTGATGCAATGCAAGCTCTTCCTTTTGCATGGTTGCGGTATAAAAAACGTCCTATTAAGTTCGCTGCATTAAAAATGTTGTTCATCATCTTGAACATCGCTCTCAATATCCTTTATTTCGTTATCATGCCGTGGTGGTATGCAAAGAATCCCGAATTGGTAGGGTGTTTTTATAATCCTAATTACGGTGCGGGTTATGCGTTCGTATTGAATCTCGTTTGTACTTCGTTCATCACTTTGTTTTTTATTCCCGAGTTGAAAGAGGCGGATTTCAGATTTGATAGAGTTTTGGTAAAACGGATGCTTTCTTATTCATGGCCCATTTTGATTTTGGGTATAGCCGGCATTTTGAACCAAACAGTGGACAAAATGATTTTCCCGTTGGTGTATGGAGATGCAGAACAAGGTCGTGTTCAATTGGGTATATATGGAGCATGCGTTAAGATAGCCATGATTATGGCGATGATTACGCAAGCATTCCGTTATGCTTACGAACCATTTGTTTTTGGAAGTGCCAAGGAGAAAGATAGTGGAGCGACGTATGCGGTCGCGATGAAATTCTTCATCATTTTTACATTACTTGCTTTCCTTTGTGTGATAGGATACATGGATATTTTAAAATTTATCATAGCGCCCGATTATTGGGAGGGACTTCGTGTAGTGCCAATAGTTATGGCGGCGGAGATTATGATGGGAGTTTATTTTAATCTTTCCTTTTGGTATAAACTTATAGACAAAACAATTTGGGGAACGTGGTTTTCTTTGGCGGGATGCGTGGTACTCATAGCAGTGAATATTATCTTTATTCCACAGTATGGTTATATGGCATGCGCATGGGGAGGTTTTGCCGGTTATGCCACTTCAATGACCTTGTCTTATTTCGTCGGGCAAAAGAAGAATCCGATAGATTATCCTCTCAAAAGCATCGGAGTGTACGTCCTCATAGCGTTATTGTTCTTTTTTATTATGGAGCAAGTACCGCAGAATTGGTCTGTTTGGTTACGTTTGTCAATCAATACGGGACTGATAGCAATGTTCGTAGGGCATATCTTATACCATGATTTGCCGGTTTATACACTTCCGGTTATTGGTAAATATTTTAGAAAATCATCAAAAGAATAAATATGGAAACAACTGAGGGAAAGAGTGTGCGACGCTCACATATTAAACTTCTTTTACGGGATTTACTCAGTTTGAAATCTGACAAAGCACCGGAGGAAGAAACGATAGCTACCATCAGAGCCGGAATAGACTTTAAGGGAGCAAATCTTTGGGTCCTTATTTTTGCAATATTTGTAGCTTCGTTGGGATTGAACACCAATTCTGCGGCGGTTATAATTGGAGCCATGTTGATATCTCCGCTTATGGGACCAATTATAGGAATGGGATTAGGTGTAGGCATCAATGATTTTGAAATGCTCAAGCGCGCATTTAAGAGTTTTACCATAGCTTCTATTTTCAGTGTGCTGACAGCTACGTTTTACTTTGCAATAACTCCAATAGCTGAAGCTCAATCTGAATTGATGGCGCGTACGTCGCCGACTATTTACGACGTACTCATTGCACTTTTCGGTGGATTGGCTGGTATTGTGGCATTGTGTAGTTCGGGGCAAAGAGGAGGTAATGTGATTCCCGGTGTGGCTATTGCTACGGCCTTAATGCCACCGTTATGTACTACAGGATTCGGCATAGCGACCGGTAATTGGTTGTATGCAGCCGGTGCCTTTTACCTTTATATTATCAACTCTATCTTTATCAGTTGTGCCACTTTTGTAGGAGTGAATATTTTGGACTTCAAGAAGAAAGTGTTTGTTGACAAACAACGTGAGAAGCGCGTAAAGCATATCATTATCACGATTGCTGTTCTGACAATGATTCCTGCTACTTATCTGACCTATACTTTGGTAGAGGAAAATATCTTTACTACCAAAGTAAACAGTTTTATTAACCATAATATAGCATCAGAGAGGACGCAAGTCATATCTAAAGATATAAATTGTGCTACGCAGACGGTTAAAGTGATTACGATTGGTGAAGAGATTCCAACGGAAGAAATTGAAAGAATACAAAATCGTTTGGAACGTTATGGATTGAAGAATGTGAGTTTGAATATAGTGCAAGGAACGAAGAACCTTACAGCAAATGAACTTAAATCCATGTTAAATGATCCGCAATCAAAGCAAGCAGATAAGAATGCGCAACTGCTTGCCAATGAACAAAAACGAGCAAGTGTTTTAGAGGCTGAGTTGGCTCCTTATAAGATGATGAATGATAGAGCAAAGTCTATTAGCGCGGAGATTAAACCATTATTTCCCGAAGTGGAACGCATCAGTATATCCCAATCGGTTTCATATCCGACAGTAGATACTGTGAGAACGGATACGATTTTGTTTGTGCACCTTATGGTAACAAAAGATTTATTGGAAGCTGATAAGGTGAAAATGAATGAATGGCTCAAAGCGAAATTCAATAATCCAAAGGTTAAAATCATAACAGAGGCAATGAAATAAAATCAATAATATAAAAATATAAGTGTAATGAAAAAACTGTTAGTATTATTAGTTGCGATTTGCTGTTTTAACGGCATAAAAGCAGATGAAGGAATGTGGATGCTCAGTCATGTCTCTCCCCAAAGTATGAAAATAATGAAAGATTTGGGATTAGAGTTGAGCAAGAAAGAGTTGTATAATCCCAAGGGGAGTTCACTAAAGGACGCAGTAGTAGCTTTTGGTGGTTTCTGTTCAGGAGTGATTGTCTCGCCGGATGGTTTGGTGTTTACAAATCATCATTGTGGATTTGGTAATATACAAGCATTGGCTACTCCTGAAAACGATATTTTGAAGAATGGTTTTGTGGCTCGAACTCAAGCAGATGAACTTCCCGCAAAGGGCCTTTTCGTACGTTTGTTACAACGTACGGATGACATTACAAAGGATGTCATGAAAGCTTACAACAAAGCATACAAGAAAATGATGACAGAAAAACCGGAGTTGACAAATGCAGAAATAGAGAAATTCCGTTCGTTTGCAATAGATTCTATTTGCAATGAGATAGAAAATAAATATAATAAGAAGTATCCAAAATTGATTTCAGAGGTAGAGAGTTATTATACCGGCAATGAATTTTATATCAATATATACAAACAATATGATGACATCCGATTGGTGTTTGCTCCGCCTCAAAGTTTAGGAAAATTTGGTGGTGAGACAGACAATTGGATGTGGCCTCGCCAAACATGCGATTTCAGTGTGTTCCGTATCTATAGTGATAATAACAACGAACCGGCAGAATATAGTGCGACCAATCGTCCTTTGCAGGCAAAGCGTTATGCGAAAATCTCATTGGATGGGTATGAAAAAGGTGATTACTGTATGACAATCGGTTATCCGGGAAGTACCGATCGTTATCTTTCTTCGTTTGGTATTACTGAGCAAATGGAATGTGGCAATGCAGCTCGTATCAATGTACGCGGTGTAAAACAGGATGTATGGAAACGTTGGATGAATAGTGACGCTACCATTCGTTTGCAATATGCATCTAAGTATGCCCAAAGTTCTAACTACTGGAAGAATAATATCGGTATGAACAAAGCATTGAAAGATTTGGGAGTAGTAGAGCAAAAGCAGGCAAAGGAAAAACAAATTACTGAGTGGGCTAAAAAGAAGAAGAGTACGAATGTGCGTTTTGGAAACATAATCAGTGAACTATCAGAAGCCTATAAGAGTCGGAAGGAAGCTGTTTATGCTTTGAGTTTCTTACAAGAGTCTTTCCCTGGCGGTCCTGACATGTTCCGTATTGCTAACTATTACAATCATTTGCAAAAGGCAGTGGATAATGATGCCAAAGAGTCATTAAAAAATCGTATTCGTACTCAGTATAAAGATCGTAATGAACAGGTAGATAAGGAAACCATGATAGTTTTGATGGAGAATTATGCAAAACAAGTAAAACCGGAATACTTACCTTCATTCTATGAGATTATAAAGAACGAATACAATCAGGACTATACCGCATTTGTTAACGATATGTTCAGCAAGACATTCTTGAATAATCCTAATTGCATTGATAGTACATTTACAGAGGAACAAGTTAAAAATGATATGGCGATGGCTTGTTTGAATAGTGTACAAGAGTTAGGTGCTAAGTTAAAGAAACAGATAAGTACAGCTAATCTGACTGTTTCTGAGAACGAACGCAAACTCTGTCAAGCCATAGTGGAAATGGAGTTCGATCGTCCACATTATTCTGATGCCAATTTTACAATGCGCTTGAGTTATGGATTTGTCAATGATTATACAAGTGCAGAGGGGCATCAAAATTATTATACTACGATGCCAAGTATTCTTGAGAAAATTGCAAAATGCGATGAAATAGACGAATATTGGGTAGAACCGGAAGTGAAAACTCTGTTTGAAAAAGGTAATTTTGGTCCGTATAAAGATGAGAAAACAGGTGAAATGCAGTTGTGCTTCTTATCAAATAATGATATTACGGGAGGAAACTCCGGTAGTCCAATGTTTAATGGCAAGGGCGAACTGATAGGTTTGGCTTTTGATGGTAATTGGGATGCAATGAGTAGTGATGTGAGTTTTACGCAAGACCTAACCCGTTGTATAGGAGTGGATATTCGCTATGTGCTTTACATCATTGATTGTTGGGGCGGTGCGGACCGCTTGATTAAAGAGATGGGCGTGAAATAATCTTTTTTAATGATATAATATGGGCTGTGTCAAATCAAAGACACAGCCCATATTATTTTAAGGAAATTCTATTATTCTTCGTATGGCTCAAAATCATCCTTGCCAACACCGCACAATGGGCAAACCCAATCTTCCGGAATATCCTCAAAAGCTGTGCCAGGAGCAATGCCTGAATCTGGGTCGCCAACTTCGGGATTATAAACCCATTGACATACTGTACAAATATACTTTTTCATAGTCTTAACTTTTAATGTTTATATTCAATATTCTTATCACGATGCAAGTATAATAACAAATTCATCAAAAACAATCGTGAGAAAAGTATCCTTTTATTTTTTTAACAAATTTATTACTTCTTCAACTCCTTCTGAAGCTCCTTTTATTAAGTGCTTAATACGATTACCCATTGCTGTTGTCACGGGTTTGGGGTCAATTAAATATATGGGAACATCTCTCCTTACATAATTTAATAGACCGGCGGCAGGATAGACATTAAGTGACGTTCCAATTACAATAAAGACATCTGCTTGTGTTACTTCATCGATAGCAGGTTCAATCATGGGAACTGCTTCACCAAACCAAACTATAAAGGGGCGGAGTTGTGTGCCGTCTGTTGCGGTATCACCGAGTTTTACTTCCCATTGTTCGGGTGCTAATTCCTGAATGTAATTAGGATTGTTTGGCTCACGACTTGAAGTGACTTTTGTCAGTTCTCCATGTAGGTGTATTACCCTTGAACTTCCGGCACGTTCATGCAGATTGTCAACGTTCTGAGTAATAATGGTTACATCATAATCCTTCTCCATTTCAGCAAGTAATTGATGCCCTTTACATGGTTTTACATCTGCAAGTTGCTTGCGTCGTTCATTGTAGAATTTTGTCACTAACAGAGGGTTACGCGCATAACCTTCCGGGGTGGCAACATCCTCCACAGGATACTTGTCCCACAAACCTCCAGCATCTCGAAAAGTACTTAACCCACTCTCCACCGACATTCCGGCTCCAGTTAAAACAACTATTTTTTTCATGTATTTTATGTTTTACCGTCAAAAATAACAAAAATACAGTTCAAAATACTCTAAACGTGAAATAAATCATTTAACTTTGCAACTTTAGTATTTAACGTTAAATTAATTTTATAATAGAAATGGATAAAGTAAGTTACGCATTAGGTTTGGGCATAGGTCAGCAACTTAAGAGCATGGGAGCAAATGACCTTTGTATTGATGATTTTGCACAAGCTATTAAGGACGTAATAGAGAACAAAGATTTGGTGGTGTCTCATCATGAGGCGCAAACCATCGTTACTAAATACTTCCAAGAAAAAGAAGCCGAAATGAATAAGGCAAAGGAAGAAAAAGGTAAATTGGCTAAGGCTGATGGCGAAAAATTCTTAAAGGAGAATGGTCAAAAGGAAGGTGTAATTACTACTGCTTCTGGACTTCAATATATGGTATTGCAAGAGGGTGAAGGTAAAAGCCCGAAAGCAACTGATAAGGTGCGTTGCCATTATGAAGGAATGCTAATTGATGGTACACTATTTGATAGCAGTCTGCAACGTGGCGAACCCGCGGACTTCCCTTTGAATGGAGTTATTGCAGGATGGACAGAGGGATTGCAGTTGATGAAGGAAGGTGCCAAGTTCCGTTTCTTTATTCCGTATTTATTAGGATATGGAGCTAGCGGTGCCGGCAGTTCAATTCCCCCTTACAGCACATTGATATTCGATGTAGAATTAATAAAAGTACTTTAACATAAAAACAATTAAGACAATGAAAAAGACAATTCTTTTTGCTGCAACAGTTTTAGCAGCATTGGTTTCTTCTTGTACTCCTTCTACTCCGAAGGCAGATATTAAGACTGAAGTTGATTCATTAAGCTATTCAATAGGAATGGCTCAAACACAAGGGTTGAAAGAATATTTGGTGGGTCGCGTTGGTATCGATACAACTCAAATAGATGAGTTTGTAAAAGGTTTGAACGAAGCAGTAAATGCCGGGGATGATAAGAAAAAAGCGGCTTACTTTGCAGGTATCCAAATCGGTCAACAAATCAGTCAACAAATGATTAAAGGACTGAATTATGAAGTGTTTGGTAACGATTCTACACAAACAGTTAGCTTGAAGAATTTCATGGCCGGTTTTGTCTCAGGTGTTACAGGTGAGGATGCTAAGATGAGCATGGTTGAGGCTCAAGACATGGCACAAAGATTGATGCAAGAGTTGAAAGCAAAAACACTTGAGAAAACTTATGGTGAAAACAAGGTAGCAGGCGAGGCTTATATTGATAGCATTGCAAAAACAGAAGGTATTCAAAAGTTAGATAATGGTGTTTATTATCAGATTTTGGTAGCCGGAAAAGGTGAAGTTCCTGCCGATTCAAGTCGTGTAAAAGTTCATTATGAAGGTACATTAATCGATGGAACCGTATTTGACAGCTCATACGAACGCAAGGAACCTACAACATTCCGTTGCAATCAAGTTATTCCGGGCTGGACTGAGGCTTTGACTCACATGCCTGTAGGATCTACTTGGATGGTTTACATACCACAAGAGCAAGCTTATGGAGCGCGTGAGGCCGGTAAAATTAAGCCTTTCTCTGCATTGACATTTAAGATAGAGTTATTGGGTATAGAGAAATAATCTAGGAGGATGAAAGTTCTAAAGATTTCTTTATTATTCTTATTTGTCTTGTTCGTTTGTGTTGATGGGCAGGCTAAACGCAAGAATAAGAAAAATCAGAAATTGGAGACTGAAGTTCAGATTGATACTTGTTCGGTCGATACATTCAGTTATGCTATTGGTATGGCTAATACACAAGGCTTAAAAAATTATGTAACGAGCCGAATGAATGTGGACTCTGCATATATGGGGAACTTTGTTGAAGGTTTTCATGCGAATTTGTCTGTTGACGAACGAAAAAGACTATTGGCTTTTGTCGCAGGTCTTCAAATACGCCAACAAGTAGAAGAGCAAATTATCCCGAGTCTGAATAAACGAATTACAGATAGCGATTCTGTAAAAATACTGAATGAAACGTTATTCCTAGAAGCATTTGGAAAAGTATTAGCCGGGCAGAAAACGGATTTTGATATGCCGAAAGCCGAAGAGTTGGCAAACAAGCAAATGGCATATTATAATGAAGTGAAGTTGGAACGTAAGTATGGTGAAAATCGTCGTGCCGGTGAAGATTTCTTGAAAGCTAATGCTAAAAAATCCGGTATTCACAAATTGGATTGTGGAGTTCAGTATAAAATATTGACTAAGGGAGAAGGTGAAGTTCCAACAGTTTCGTCTAAAGTAAAAGTTAACTACGAAGGACGTTTAATTGATGGCACGGTGTTTGATAGTTCTTATGAGCGCAAGCAACCTACCACATTTGCTTGTAATCAAGTTATCAAAGGTTGGACCGAAGCCTTGACACATATGCCGGTTGGCTCAAAATGGGAAATTTATATTCCCCAAGAACTAGCGTATGGTTCAAGAGAAGCCGGTAAGATTAAACCATTCTCAGCTCTAATCTTCACTGTAGAATTGTTAAGTATAGAAAAATAAATAGAATTTTTTCTTATAAAAAGACGCCAAACTACGTGTGTGGCGTCTTTTTTTGTTCCTTTTATAGCTCAGTTTGTAAGAAATTGGCTATATTTGCTTACATAATGTACAACCTAATTAAATACTATGGAGAAGATAGATAATTTAGATAAACGGATTTTAGAGATTATAACAGCGAATGCTCGTATTCCTTTTAAGGATGTTGCTGCAGTTTGTGGAGTTTCTCGTGCGGCAATCCATCAGCGGGTACAGCGGTTGATAGATCTTGGTGTAATAGTGGGCAGCGGTTATAATGTGGACCCTAAGACATTGGGATATAGTACATGCACTTATGTGGGAATTATCCTGGAAAAAGGATCTATGTACAAAAATGTGGTAGAAGAACTTAACCATATACCTGAAGTTGTGGAATGTCATTTCACAACGGGTCCTTATACCATGCTTGTGAAATTGTATGCGTGTGATAATTCTCATCTTATGGAATTGTTGAATCAAAAATTGCAAGGTATTCCCGGCGTACTTTCAACTGAAACCTTGATTTCTTTAGAGCAAAGTATCAATAAGGAAATACCGATAATACATGAACAAAAATAGGTCATGAGAAATTCCGGTTATTTTGATTGGAAAACCGAATATAATAAGTTCCATGATTGTTATCCCAATGCATCTTCTCAGCCCGTAATAGGAATTACTGGTAATTTTGGAGAAAAAGGATGTGAATTGGCTGAAGGTTACTATCAATCAATATTAAAAGCAGGTGGAACTCCTTTGATTATCCCCCCCTTTGAGGATAAAGATGCTCTTGTAAATGTAGTTGAGCATATAGATGGGTTAATATTGTCCGGTGGAGGGGATATGAATCCATTGTTTGTGGGAGAGGAACCAATCCCGCAATTAGGTTCTATAAACTGCAAACGAGATTTGGCAGAACTTTTACTTATTAAATTAGCATACAACCGCCAAATCCCGATGTTAGGGATATGCAGAGGCATACAGATGCTTACTGTTGCATTGGGTGGCTCAGTCTATCAAGACATTTATACACAGGGGACAAACCAAGAATATATTAAACACAGTCAAAATTTAGATAGAACTCAACCTTCACATTCTGTGAGAATCTGTGAGGATAGTACTATTTTACGTCCTCTTTTGGGAGTTCGTCATTTTGTAAATTCGTTTCATCATCAAGCAGTCAAGGAGCCAGGTGAGCATCTTCGCATTTGTGCAACAGCACCTGATGGCGTTATAGAAGCTGTAGAGTCTTCGGAATGTAAATCGATTTTGGGGGTGCAATGGCATCCGGAATGTTTCATTCTAAATGAAGATGAATGTATGATGCCTTTATTCCAATGGCTTATAAATGAGTCTTCATCATTTAAGGCAGCCAAGAATATACATAATAAGATTCTTTCTCTTGATAGTCATTGTGATACCCCTATGTTTTTCCCGGAAAATATTCATTTTGACCAACGCGACCCACGGATTTTAGTGGACTTGCACAAAATGAACGAAGGGCATTTGGATGCAGCCATTATGGTTGCCTATCTGGAGCAGAAAGAACGTACTGATGAGGCTTTTGAAGTTGCTATGCATAAAGCGGACCATATCTTAAATCAGATAGAGCAAATGGTGTCTGGAAATAGCATGCAGATAGAAATAGCACGAACACCTTTGGATTTATTGAGATTAAAAGGTATAGGCAAAAAGGCCATTATGTTAGGGATAGAAAATGGTTATGCCATCGGGAAGGATTTGTCTTTATTGCAATATTATAGAAACAAAGGTATTGTATATATGACACTATGTCACAATGGGGATAATGATATTTGCGACTCGGCACGGGGTAATGGTGAGCATGGCGGATTGAGTGATTTTGGAGTTCAAGTAGTGAAAGAGATGAACGATTTAGGTTTAATGGTTGATCTTTCTCATGCCTCAGAAACTACTTTTTATGACACCTTAAAGATAAGTCGTGTTCCTGTAGTATGTTCACATTCATCATGTAAGGCTCTATGCGATGTGCCACGCAACTTATCAGATGCACAAATGAAAGCACTTGCGGAGGCCGGCGGTGTGGCTCAGGTAACCCTTTATAGTGGTTTCCTGAGAAAGGATGGGAAAGCAACGATTTATGATGCGATAGATCATCTCAATCATATGGTCAAAATTATGGGGATTGAACATGTAGGTATAGGTACGGATTTTGATGGAGATGGCGGCATACCGGGGTGTGCTTCTGCTTCCGAACTTATAAATTTTACTCGTTGTCTTTTAGCAGAACGTTATACAGAAGAAGAAATAGGTAAAATATGGGGTGGAAATTTCTTGAGAGTTATGCAAATAGCGCAAGATGCCCGAATCAAATAAACTAGTTAAACAATGAACACTTCTATCATAAAATCAACGATATTATTTGCTTTAGTGCTATGTAGTTGTATGGCTTGTGGTAATAAAATGAGTAAACATCAAGGGGCACAAGAAGAACCAAAACTGATAAAAGCTCCTGTATTCAATGCGGATAGTGCTTATAAGTTTGTTGCAGACCAATGTAATTTCGGCCCGCGAGTGCCCAATACTGAGGCGCATCGCAGATGTGGAGATTATTTGGTTGCCAAGTTCAAGAGTTATGGTGCGACGGTAGTAGAGCAGAAAGTAGATTTGACAGCTTATGATGGCAAAACAGTATTAAAAGCCCGCAATATTATTGCATCAATAAATCCCATGGCGGCAAAACGTCTTTTGGTTTGCGCACATTGGGATTGTCGTCCTTGGGCTGACAATGACCCGGATTCTGCCAATTGGTGCAAACCGGTAATGGGTGCAAATGATGCCGCAAGTGGTGTGGCGGTAATGTTAGAAATGGCTCGATTGATTCAGACGCAACCATTGAATATCGGAGTAGATTTTATTTGTTTCGATGCAGAAGATTATGGACTTCCACAATGGGAAAACTATTATATGGATTCCTCGTCTTCATGGTGTTTGGGATCACAATACTGGGCGGCTCACCCGCATGTTTATGATTATCGTCCTCGTTTTGGTATTTTATTGGATATGGTAGGAGGAATGGGATGCACGTTCTCAAAGGAATCATATTCTATGCGCTTTGCACCTCAAGTTGTAGATTTAATCTGGAAGACAGCGGCAAAATTAGGATATTCTCAATTCTTTCCCACACGGGAGGGAGGATATATAACAGACGATCATGTTCCGGTTAATGAGATAGCACGTATCCCGTGTGTTAACATTGTGCCTTATTTTACCGAAGGGCCATCGAGTTTTGGACCAACTTGGCACACTGTATATGATGATATTGAACATATTGATCCTAATGTCTTAAAGGCAGTGGGACAAACAGTAATACAAGTTATATATAATGAAAATCAATAGAACTATGAGTACAATCAATGAGATACAAGACCAAATTATTGAAGAGTTCAATGATTTTGATGATTGGATGGATAAATACCAACTCCTAATAGATTTGGGAAGCGAACAAGAAGAACTTGCCGAAGAATATAAAATAGATTGTAATCTTATTGATGGATGCCAAAGTCGTGTTTGGTTACAAGCAGATTATAATAATGGTATTGTTACGTTTAGAGCAGAAAGCGATGCTTTAATAGTAAAGGGAATAGTAACCCTACTTGTCAGGGTACTAAGTAATCATACACCGCAAGAGATTCTTGATGCAGATTTGTATTTTATTGAACGTATAGGTTTGAAAGAACATTTATCACCGACTCGAAGCAATGGGCTTGTTGCCATGCTTAAGCAAATGAAACTTTATGCTTTGGCTTTTCAGGCTAAAGCATAAAAAGTCAGATTAGTATTTGTGTGCTTTTTTGCGACAATAGAGCATTAGGAACTGACGCTCGAATTTCTTGTGCTAAGGTTTCTAACAATGCGTTGCGGATATAGTTCTCATTTGTTAAAATGATAATTTGCCTTGTGGGGCATGGGATGGCGAATGGACGAACCAATTCTTTTTGTTGTTCGCTCAATTGAAGTACAGCCAACTCCGGTATAAATGTTGTTCCTCCTGCATACTCAACCATTCTCATGAAAGTCTCAATACTGCCTAATTTATACATATCCTGACTGGAACGAGCGTTTTTCAATTGGCAGAATTTTACTAATTGGTCACGAAAACAATGACCTTCATCTAATAACCACAATTGTTCTTCAGCTAAATCAGAAGTACGAATAACATCCCGAGAGAACAAGACACTCTCTCGTGATAAGTAAACATGAAACGGTTCAAAGAATAATGTCGTCTTTTTGAAATTGTCCATATCAGCCAGATTAGCAACTATTCCGGCATCTATTTCGCCTCTTGTCAATGCTGTTTTAATCTCGTGCGTTTTCATCTCCGTTACTCGAATATCAAGTAGCGGATATTTCTTCATCATTTTTGTTAAGAATCTCGGAAGAAGGTAGGGTGCAATAGTCGGTAATATACCTAATTTAAATTCCCCTTTTAATGATTGTTTCTCCTCGTTAACGATGTCTTTGATTCTTCCAACTTGCATCAACACCTGTTGTGCTTGTTGTATTACTAACGTTCCGCTTGATGTTGGCATTACAGGTTGCTTGCTACGGTCAAAAATTTTTAGTCCAAGTTCGTCTTCCATTTTTTGTATCATAGCGCTCAATGTCGGTTGTGTAACACCGCAATGCTCCGCAGCGTTACCAAAATGTCGGAATTTATCTACCGCTATGATATATTCCATCTGTTGTAATGTCATTTTCCTATGTTTTATTAGTTAGTGATGTTGAATAATGGCAAGGTCATCCGTTGGCGTGAATACTTTCTCTTGCTTTTTCCAAAATTGAGAACAGGTCATTTATCGTTTCGGCACGAAGCATGGCTATACGGATGTCACGGAAATTGGGAATCCCTTTAAAAATGGGGGATGCGGCTAAGTGACGACGACTATGAAGAATACCTCGATATTCATCAATTCGGTGTACACTAGTTAATACTTGTTCTTTCAAGACATCAATCTTCCAATCGACACTGAGGGGAGAGTATTCGCTTTTGAGAAATGAATCCACTTGATTTGGTTGTCGGTCCGGACACAAAAAGTCCTTTATTTCTTTAAATATCCATGGACGACCAAATGTGGCGCGTCCTACCATTATGGCATCTACTCCATATTTGTCGAAACATTCTTTGGCACGCTCAGGAGATGTTATATCGCCGTTTCCAATGATTGGAATATGCATTCTTGGATTGTTTTTCACTTCTCCGATAAGGGTCCAGTCGGCTTCTCCGGTGTACATTTGCGAACGAGTTCTGCCATGTATTGCAAGAGCTTGTATGCCACAGTCTTGTAATTGTTCGGCTAAATCCACAATAATTTTGTGATTTTCATCCCATCCTAACCGAGTTTTAACAGTGACAGGAATGTCCACAGCCTTTACAACAGCGCGTGTTATTTCTAACATTTTAGGAATGTTCTGTAGCATTCCGGCTCCGGCTCCTTTACCGGCCACTCGTTTTACAGGACAACCAAAATTTAAATCTAACACATCCGGATGAGCCCTTTCCACTACAATACGTGCAGCTTCAGCAACCGGTTCCGGCTCTTTACCATATATCTGAATTGTTACCGGTCGTTCGTCTTCGCATACTGTGAGCTTCTCTAAACTTTTGTTTACCATTCTCACTAAAGCGTCTGCAGCAACAAATTCCGAATATACCATGTCTGCTCCGAATTGTTTACATAACAATCGAAACCCGATATCTGTCACATCCTCCATTGGAGCTAAAAAAACCGGATATGGTCCAAATTCAACATTCCCTATTTTCATAAGTGTAAAGACAACCTATTTGAAATATAGAAACAAAAGTAACCAAAATCCCTAATAACGAGAAAAATTCGGTAACATTTATTATATCATGGCATCACGTGGTACAAATTGTCATCTAGAATTGAAGCGCTAAAGATATACCTGCTCCATATTCTGAATAAAATGGTATGGTTTCTACTTTATAGAGGTTCTTGTTACACTTTGATTTTCTGAATATTTTAGGATACAGCCAATAAGCAAATTTTGTGCTCAGAATACCAAGGCAGGCACCCGCAATAACATCGTTAAAATAGTGTCTATTATTATAAATTCTTAAGTACCCTGTGGTTGTAGCAATGGCATAACCGGCATATCCTATCCATGGTGAAATCTCTTTGTATTCTTCATAAAGGAATTGTGCTCCCATGAAAGCGGTAGCAGTATGTCCTGAAGGGAATGAATTTTTAGCGTTACTATCAGGCCTTTTTTCATTAAAAGCAATTTTCATAGTGCGAACAACAATAGCCATAGTAGCGTATGACATAGCAAGGGTAATTGTTCGCTCTTTGAAGGAATGTTTTGGCTTTATCTTAAATAATTCTAGTCCATAGGCTGCCACCATAGGAGCATATTGAATATAATCATCAACTTTTGTTTTATTACTTCCTTTAGCAGAAAGTACATCTTGAACAGACTCACGTTGTTTTTTCAGCCATCCGCTTTCAACATATAGAGCAGATATTCCTATAAGTGATGTCGGAATCACGATTTCTTTCCAACTTATATCATGAGTTCCATTTGTGATGCACGAAGAATAATTACAATGTAAACTATCTATCACATCTAATTTTTGTGATTGTGCTTGTGTTTGGGTAATGATACCCAATGAGAAATATACAGATAGTATACTTCTTCTTGTTAAAAAGTTAAATTTCATCTACGCTGTTGTTAGGCGAGGACTATAATTTCGATAGTACGGGGAAGACCAAGTCCATAGAATTGTATAAAAAAGCGCGAGCTTCACTTATTATACTCTAGGGAACTTGGCCATACCCGTACAAACAATAAGCTCCACCCACGCAAGCGTAGGCGTTCACTGAACTTATTCGTGTTTGTACATCTTCTAACGGCCAAGTTTTCAGAGTATATCGAATATAGTAAACGCAGTTATTAATATAGTTTCTTGTTATTTCATATCTTTAGGATTAATAATTATGATACAAAGATAGCAAAATGAATTAATATGGTAATAAAATAGGAGGTTTAAGTAAATATTTTCGTGATGCGCTCTTAATGTATATTGTTAATTTTCTATGAACTATGATGAAACATCATGTTTCACTCTAAAATCCGCATCTACAAAGGGGGTCTGAGCAATAATGAAACATGAAACATGAAAAAAACTCTTGTGTATAACGCGCGCGCGTGCGAGAATGATGTTTCATGTTTCATCGGCGTTTAATCCGCTCCTTTTGTTATAAAAATAACGGACGTCCGTCATCAAAACGCAAGACGTCTGTTGTCGCAACGTCGGACGTCCGTCGTGTGAGTAAGTTCGTGAAGTCAAATTTGTTCACTTTTTTAAGTCATTGATTACGTATTTTTATACCAGCAAAGCTTTTATTCTAATCATTATTCGTATATTAGCGCTGTAATGATTTTATTATGTTGATGATATAAAAGAACAAGACTTTATGCAAACAGATTCATTCAAAGATAAAGTAGTTGTTGTAACCGGTGGTGCAAACGGAATTGGCCGATGCATTGCCGATGAGTTCCGTAAACAGGGAGCCACAGTTTATGTGATTGACAAACAGGAGGGCGAACATTTCGTTGGGGATATCTCCAAGAAAGAGGTGCTGGAGGCTTTTGCAGTCGAAGTGCTGAGCAAGCATGATAAAGTGGATGTTATCGTCAATAATGCCTTGCCATTGATGAAGGGGATAGATGAATGTTCCTACGAGGAGTTTCAGTATGCATTGAGCGTAGGAGTGACTGCACCCTTCTATTTGGTCAAACTCTTTATGTCTCATTTAGCTGATGGTGCATCCATCATCAACATCTCTTCGTCACGCGACCGCATGAGCCAACCGCAGACCGAGAGTTATACAGCTGCCAAAGGTGGCATTGCCGCACTTACTCACGCATTGGCAGTAAGCCTGTCGGGACGTGCTAGGGTGAATTCCATTTCTCCGGGTTGGATAGATACGGCCTACACCTTTTACGAAGGTCCGGATGCCACGCAGCAACCTACCGGTAGAGTGGGTAATCCTATGGACATAGCCAATATGGTGCTGTTTCTTTGCAGTGACAAGGCAGGTTTCATCACGGGTGAAAATATCTGCATCGACGGTGGCATGACCAAGCAGATGATTTATCATGGAGACTATGGGTGGAAGTTGGAAAATATTTGAAATTAGAGAGGATATGATAGATATAAATGTTTGGATGAATGACTTTCTCCTGAGGCTGAACGAAGTTTTTGAGAATCGGATTTGGTTTGTTGGTTTACAAGGCAGTTATGGTCGAGGTGAGGCAACAGAAGCTAGTGATATAGATGTTGTGGTGATTTTGGATGAACTGAATGCATCGGACATACAAACTTATCAGAACATGTTGGATACATTGCCTCATAGAGAATTAATCTGTGGCTTTGTGTCGGGTAAGGATGAGATTCTGAATTGGGAACCGTCCGACCTCTTCCAGTTCTATCACGACACCAACGCGATAAAGGGAAGTCTGGATGATTTGCTTCCGTTGATAGACCAAGTAGCTATCGATAGAGTCATCAAGATGGGTGCTGGCAACATCTATCACGGATGCGTTCACAACATGCTGCACGAGAAGAGCGAGGAGATTTTGGAAGGATTGTACAAGGCTGCTTCTTTTGTGGTGCAAGCCATCGTTTTCAAGCAGACAGGTAACTACATCAAGCATCAAAGCCAATTGCTTCAAGTGGCATCGACTGAGGAGCGGATGATTACAGAAACTTTCTTGAAGTGCAAAAACGGAGAGTCCGTTGACTTTAATGAGGCATCCCAAATGTTGTTCGAATGGTCAAAGAAGTGGATTAAGAAATGATGATTGCATACGTATATATAGAAAAAGGAAAGTTTAACTAAATATTTCCGGTGATATACTCTTGGTGATTTGAAAGAAAAAGCTCCCCTTCTATAGTATGTCGCAAAAAGAACTTATCTTTGCGTAAGTTTTGTCGTAAAAAGAAAAAGTAGATGAACAGAAATGACTTTGAAATAATGGCGCCGGTAGGTTCGCGAGAATCGTTAGCAGCAGCAATCAATGCTGGAGCAGATTCAGTGTATTTCGGTATAGAAAATCTGAATATGCGTGCTCACTCGGCAAGTACATTTACCATAAATGATTTGAAAGAGATAGCTCATACCTGTGCAGAACGAGGTATAAAAAGTTATCTGACTGTAAATACCATAATTTATGGTGAGGATTTACCTTTGATGCGTTCCATTATTGATGCCGCGAAAGAAGCCGAAATATCAGCAGTTATAGCATCAGATGTTGCTGTTATGATGTATTGTCGCGAGGTGGGTCAAGAAGTACATCTGTCAACTCAATTAAACATCAGCAATATTGAAGCGTTGAAATTTTATGCACAGTTCGCCGATGTTGTAGTTTTAGCTAGAGAGTTGAATATGACACAAGTTGCGGAAATATATCGTCAAATAGAAGAGCAAAATATATGCGGACCAAAAGGAGAGTTGATTCGCATAGAAATGTTTTGTCATGGTGCGCTCTGTATGGCAGTAAGTGGGAAGTGCTATTTGAGTTTAGATAATACCGGACGTTCAGCCAATCGCGGAGCATGTATGCAACTATGTCGTAGGGGATATATTGTGACGGACCGTGAAACAGGAACAGAATTAGCTATTGACAATAAATATATCATGAGCCCGAAGGATTTAAAAACAATCCGCTTTATTGATAAACTCATGAAAGCCGGTGTTCGAGTATTTAAAATAGAAGGAAGAGCAAGGGGACCAGAATATGTACATACAGTAGTTGGTTGTTACCGTGAAGCAATTCAAAGTGTTTTGGACGATAACTTTACCGATGAAAAAAAGGAGGATTGGGACGAAAGGTTATCACGAGTTTTTAATCGTGGTTTTTGGGACGGGTACTATCAAGGACAGTTCCTTGGAGAATGGACACAAAATTATGGTTCGGCTGCGACTGAAAAGAAAGTTTATGTAGGCAAGGCCATCAAGTATTTTTCTAATTTAGGCGTTGGTGAATTTCAAATAGAGGCATCGGATATGCACGTGGGCGATAAATTACTGATTACCGGCCCTACGACAGGTGCGCTTTTCATGGATTTGGAAGAGGTGCGTTACGATTTGAAACCCGTTGAAGGTGTTCAAAAAGGAATGCGCGTATCATTTAAGGTTCCTGATAAAATCCGTCCTAGTGATAAACTTTATAAGATGGTTCAGGCTGAAAAAGGAGTTTGAATAGATATAAAAACGAATAAAGCATAATTTAAGGATACGCTGATTTAGAATAAAAATATGGGCGGTATCATGGTAGATGTAAATTTAATTTGCTAACTTTCATGCGAATTATTAAATCTTACAGCCATGAGAAAGATATTCATTACTACGATATTAGTACTTTGCGCCATTTGTGGAATGAGGGCACAAAGTGATACTGTGACGGTTCACGTGGACGGCACAGTGAGTTTGGAATCTTTGATGGAAGATAGTGATGGGGACAGTATACGTTATTTAAGCATTACTGGAAAATTATCGGAAGATGATTATGCCTTTATTCGGGGAAAGTTATTACAAGATTTAGATGTATTGGATTTAGAATATGCAGCGATTGATTCTCTACCTAGAAGTGCTTTTAA
>JAGBCQ010000023.1 GCA_017937925.1 Paraprevotella sp.
CCGGGTTGAATAGTAATTTCTTGTGTTGTCTCAAACTTCGTAATACCGTTCTCAGTTGTTGCTATTAAATTGTTCAATGTGATGTTACCAACAGGCATTAGGTCGTCTTCCGTGTACAAAATAAAATTGTCGAGCGAAAGGTTAAATGTGCCGTCCACGTTCTCTGTTACAAGGATTTCTGTCTGTTGCGGCTCAGTTGATTCGCCGTTGATAGTCACTGTCAAATCATCCGTGTAAGTGGTTGTAGTTTGTGCGAATCCGCAAAGAGCGAATGCAGCAAAAGCAATTGAGAGTAAAGTTTTCTTCATAAGCTTATAAATTTGATAAATGATTACATAGTTTTACTGAGTGCAAAGGTACGGAGAATTTTCCGATGGCGTTTTTATTTCGGTAGTTATTTTGGTAGAGGACTCTCCCCCGACCCTTCCGCAGAGACCCACCCCCTATCCCTTCACAGAGACCCTCCCCCGGCCCCTCCGCAAGGGAGGGGAGAATTGAGATTGCTCCCTTTGGTTCGGAATGACGTTTGGTGTTGCTCCGTATTAATAATAGTATGCCAATCCGATAGTGGCGTAGATGGGGAACATCTTGAAAGCGACTGTTTCAAAATCGTCTTGGAACACGTCGCGAACGCCCCAGTCCAACAAGCCGAATACGTTGAGGTGCTTGGTGGCACGGAAGTCCACTCCAAACTCCACACCATACGACCAATCGTTAAGATTCTCGCTGAAATCGTAAATGGCAGGATTCTCCGATGAAATCGTTATTTTCTGTCCGGTAGGGTCGCCCTCGCGGAGATAACCGTTGAAGACGGAACCTTCAAAGTCTTTGTAGAACCATGAACTGAAATAGATACCAAGATTTAAGTTCCAACGTGCGCCAACACGGTAGGTCGCCATAACTGGGATGGTCAATCCTGCCATGCGGGTGTCGGTGATGTCGGTTCCTGTGAATCGTCCTTCAACCACATCTTCGCCCATAGTGATGGCCATGTTATAGTTTTTGACGTCTGCTCCGGTGTGCATACCTTGATAGAAGAAACGCAATCCTCCTGTCAATCCCCAACGGGTGTTGAAGTACTTGTAACCATCAACGCCGATGCTCACACCGCCGAGAGGTTTGAACTCATTGATTTTGCGAATTTCCTTAGGGATGGGAAGCGGTGCCGTTCCACCGATGACATAACCCGCACGTACGATGAAACCTCTGTCGCCCTCGCGTGTAGGTCCCCATTTTTCGTAACGCTCAGTGCGGTCACTGCGTTTGTTGGCGAGGAACTTCTCGAAGTCCGTCGCATTCTCTGTTTGTTGTGCCTTAACAATCAGTGAGGCAAACAATAAAGGTAGGATATAGATGATTCTTTTCATGTTCGTCAGTGTGTTTATGATTTATTCCCAGATTACTTTTACCTCGTCCACGTAAAGCGTACTACCCGGTGCGCCACAGAAAGTAGCACCTTCGATGCTGGACGTGAAGACAACAGTCAGGTTGTATCCGTATGTGTCAAGGGTGTTCTTGTCCATATCGTTAAGATAATCGTAGGGAATGCTAAAGTAATGCCATTCGCCCAAGCCGTGACGGACGGTCTCGTGGTTGCGGAGGCGTGCCAATGCAACAATGTTGGGGTGTGTCAAGATGTCGTCACCTTTCAGAATGACAGCATTACCGTTTTCGTCCGTGTTCTTGTAGAATACAGAGTAGAGGTCCGGTTCGTCCACGCGTCCTACCACTTCTTTGCCTTTCTTGTCCTGGAATCTGTTGCCCGGAACGAATTGGTAATATCCCTCAAAGCGTACCGGTTTCTTATTGAACGGTTTGCCGAAGCGAGTCGCTTTCATGGCGTCCTTTAATGCGTTACTTACGTCGAATGTGCCGATGAACAGATTGCCGGCTGCAATACGCATATTAACCATCGCACCGAATGCACCGGTTTCTCGTGTCTCTAACTTTACTGCGTTGCCGCTCACTGTGGCGAACTCGGCAGGAGTGACAGGTATGGTAGGGTATTCGCTGATTTCGGCAGAAGACTTACTGATTTTGTAACCGGGATTACCGCTAGCCCATTGGTAGTTGACAAATCCGTCGTCCAATACTTCAAACCAATTGTAGTATTTAGGATTATTGGACTCTTCCAATTCGAAGTTTTCAAAGCAAAGAGTGGTTTCTATCGGTTCAACAGGAATAAATTGTACGTAATAGTTTCTGCTCCATTGCTTGTCTTCGGATGTTACGGTATAAGTAACTCTCTTTCTCTCGCTGAAGTCTTGTATGCTTCCATTCTGCGGGAAGATGGTAGCCCCTTTGGTAATAGCGAATTCAAGTGAAACTTCCTTGAGAAGATTGTCGTTGTTAAAATCTGCCGGAAGACGGAAAACAATTACCGAATCGGAAGATGCAATTTCTTTTTGACATTCTGTTGTGCTGTAAACCAGCGCTTCCTTGTTCTCGTTGGTGATTTTTGCCAACTCAATGTCGCACTCGCTGTTCATGGGCTCGTTCTGAATACAAGAGCCGAACATCACGCAAGAAAAAAGAAGGAGTCCTGAAAAAATCTTTTTCATAAAAAATAGGAACTTTAGTTAAATCGGGCGCAAAGATAGTGAAAAATAAGCAACTAAATAAGAATATCGGTACAAAGAATGTCTTACCGTTATTTCAAGAGGTTTGCCAAGTTGTGAAGAGAGGTGCGCTGTAACCGATGGAATGGGGAGATTCTGAGGGGGCGCGAGTTATTAACATTTTGTTGAAAATTATTTTATTATAATAAGGTGGAAGAACGTTTGAAATTTCGTATCTTTGACCGACAAATCACTAAAGTTTATGGAAGAGGCGGTGTATCATGTCCCCGTGCTGTTGAATGAATGTGTGGACGGTTTGTGTATAGACCCTGATGGGGTGTATGCGGACGTGACATTTGGTGGTGGCGGACACAGTAAGGCTATCGTAAGTAAATTGGGCGAGAAGGGTCATTTGTACAGCTTCGATCAGGACGCAGACGCTGAGCGGAATGCCTTGGACGACGAACGTTTTACGTTTGTGCGTAGCAACTTTCGGTATCTGAAAAACTGGATGCGCTATTATGGCGTCGAGCAGTTGGATGGGTTGTTGGCGGACTTGGGAGTTTCCAGTCATCATTTTGATGATAGTGCGCGAGGTTTCTCTTTCCGCTTCGAAGGCAAATTGGATATGAGAATGAACCAGCGGGCGCAATTAACGGCGGCGGATGTGTTAAATAATTATTCCGATGATAGATTGGCAGATATTTTCTATCTATATGGAGAGATACGCAATGCTCGGAAGTTGGCGTCGCTGATAGTGAAAGCCCGAGCGCAAGCGAGGATAGAAACGATAGAGGATTTTATGACGGTCATCAAGCCTCTGTTTGGTCGCGAGCGCGAGAAGAAAGAATTGGCGAAGGTGTTTCAAGCGCTACGCATTGAAGTGAATCAGGAAATGGAGGCGCTGAAAGAAATGTTGACGGCAGCAGCCGAGCTGATTCGACCGGGTGGCAGATTGGTGGTGCTGACCTATCACTCATTGGAGGATAGAATGGTAAAGAACCTGATAAAGACCGGCAATGTGGAGGGCAAGATGGAGCAAGACTTCTTTGGGAATATCAACTGTCCCCTTAGGGCGGTCAACAATAAAGTGATTGTAGCCAGCGAGGAGGAGCAAAGCAGGAATCCTCGCAGCAGAAGTGCAAAATTACGTGTGGCAGAAAAGAAATAAACATAGGCAATGAAGGAGCAAGACGAATTAAAACCTATCGAACAAGCTGCGGATGAAGTGGTAGAACTTCAGGCATCAATGGACGAAAAGCATACGGAAGGGGGACTGTCGCCCATAGAAGCCCTTACGGAGAATGAGGGCGTAGAGGAACGAACCAATGTCTCTCTGAAAGAAATTTTGGGTGGGGATATTTTGGCGACAGGTTGGTTGAGTCGTCAGATGGGATTGTTGTTGCTATGTGCATTCTTTGCCATTGTTTACATCACGAACCGTTATTCTGCTGAGCAAGAAATGATAGAGCTAGAAAGATTAAAGACGGAGTTGGAGGAAGTGAAATACCGTGCTTTGACACGCTCGGGCGAGTTGACAGTCAAGTCGCGTCAGAGTCAGATAGAACAAAGTCTGTCGCAAACATCCGACAGTTTGTTGAGCATACCTAAAGAACCGCCTTTCATCATAAATCTAAAGGAGGGTGAAGAATGAATTTTGACAACAAAAAGATAATGCCCCGTTTTAAAGTGCTGGTGATTGTAATGGCACTTTTCGGTTTGTATATATTGGGAAACGCAGCTTACTTGATGTTTGCCGAGAGAGATTATTGGACAGAAGTCAGCAAAAAGTTCGTGAAAGAGAATGTGCCAATTCCTGCCAAACGTGGTAATGTGTTCTCTGCGGATGGGCAACTCATGGCGAGTACGTTGCCGGAGTACAAAATATTTATGGACTTTGTGGCATACGACAGGAATCCGGAAGAACGTGCCAAGTTGCAACATTGGCGTGATACGATGTTGCTGAATAACATTGACTCCATTGCCGTAGGGTTGAACAAGATTTTCCCCGATAAGAGTGCGAAAGAGTTTAAAGCTCACTTGTTGAAAGGAAAGAAACATAAGAGGCGTAATTGGCTGGTCTATCCGAAACGCATTTCGTATATCCAGTATAAAGAATGTAAGAAGTTACCGTTATTCAAGGAGCGACCGTTCAAGGGCGGATTTTATTATGAGGAATTTAAGTTGCGTAAGAAGCCATACGGCTCGTTGGCGACACGAACACTCGGTGACTTATACGCAGGAAAAGATTCTGCCAAGAATGGCTTGGAACTGGCGTTTGATACTGTGTTGAGAGGAAAGCCGGGTATATCACACCGCTCTAAGGTGCGCAACAAGTGGTTGGATATCGTGGATGTTCAACCGGAAGATGGTTGCGATGTGATAGCTACCATTGATGTGGCTATGCAGGACGCTGCGGAAAAAGCGCTCGTCAGACAGCTGAAGAATATCGGTGCCGATGTTGGTGTCGTGGTGTTGATGGAAGTTGCAACGGGCGACGTGAAAGCCATTGTCAATATGAAAAAAGGCGACGATGGCGAATATTATGAGGTAATGAATAATGCCATTGCGGACTTGATGGAGCCGGGCTCGACATTTAAGACGGCATCAATCATGGTGGCATTGGAAGATGGCAAGATTACGAAGAATGATTTTATAGAGACCGGTAATGGGCAGTGGCCGATGCATGGCAGAGTGATGAAAGACCATAACTGGCATCGTGGAGGTTATGGTACGATAAGTGTTCCGGAGGTGTTGATGTATTCTTCCAATGTCGGAGTGAGCCGTATTATTGATGAGAATTATACGGATTGTCCCGAAAAATACGTAGAGGGATTGTATCGGATGGGCGTGGGTATGCCTTTGGACCTACCTTTGGCGGGAAGTGCCAATCCGCGCGTAAAGCACCCGATAAAGAATAAGAATTTGTGGTGGAAAACGTCGTTGGCATGGATGAGTATCGGTTATGAGACTCAGTTGCCTCCTATTGCGACCTTGACATTCTATAATGCAATCGCTAATGACGGCAAAATGGTGAAACCGCGTTTTGTGACCGCAGTAAAGAAAAATGGCGAAGTGCTTTATGAATATCCGGTAGAGGTATTGAAAGAGCGCATCTGTTCTCCGAGTACGTTGGCAGACATCCGGGAGATATTGGAGATGGTGGTGAGTAAAGGGTTAGGCAAGAAAGCCGGATGCAAGGACTTTAAAGTTTCCGGAAAGACAGGTACCGCTCAGGTGGCACAAAAAGGAGGAGGCTATAAGTCCGGACGCACGAAATACCTTATCAGTTTCTGCGGATTTTATCCGTCCGAGCAACCCAAGTACAGTTGTATTGTAGCCATTCAGAAGACAGGACTACCCGCATCAGGAGGAGGTCATTGTGGTCCGGTGTTCAGCGAGATAGCACAAAGCGTTATGGCAAAGGGCGTGTATCGTGATGTCAGCGAGGCTTCCGACAGTACGTCGGTATTCGTTCCCGATGTCCTTTATGGTAACATGAATGCAGCGCAGTACGTTCTTGAAGAATTGGACATACCTTATCGTTCCAATCAAGATGAGTCGTCTTCAGTGTGGGGTGTAACAGAAAATAATGGTAATGCCGTAAAATTTACGGTTGATGACACACCGATGGATGTTGTCCCCGATGTGAGAGGCATGGGAGCAAAAGATGCAGTATATGCGCTTGAGAGCAGAGGATTGAAAGTGACACTGGAAGGAATGGGGAAGGTAGTAGGACAAAGTATTGCTCCTGATAGTGATTTCCAGGAAGGAGAAACGATACACATCAGATTAAAATGATAAAGAGATAAGACGTTATGAGATTAGAAAATCTTTTGAGGGATATATGCAAGGTGACGGTTATCGGTGATGAGAACAAGGAAATTACCGGTGTAAATATTGACTCCCGACAGGTGCAAGAAGGACATTTGTTTATTGCCGTAAAAGGAACGCAAACCGATGGACATTCGTATATCAATAAGGCTATAGAGAATGGCGCTGTCGCAGTTGTATGTCAGACATTACCGGAAGAGCGACATGATGGTGTCACCTACGTGCAGGTAGAAGATTCCGAGCAGATAGTAGGACCTATAGCTACAACCTTTTATGGCAATCCGACGTCCAAGTTGCGCTTAGTAGGAGTGACCGGAACGAATGGAAAAACAACCATTGCCACCTTATTATATAAGATGTTCCGTATTTTCGGGTATAAATGCGGACTGTGTTCAACCGTATGTAACTATATCAATGATGAACCGCTACCGACGGATCACACAACGCCTGACCCCATTACGTTGAACCGTTTGTTAGGACGTATGGCGGACGAGGGATGTGAATATGCTTTTATGGAAGT
This sequence comes from Paraprevotella sp., assembly GCA_017937925.1. Taxonomy (GTDB): domain Bacteria; phylum Bacteroidota; class Bacteroidia; order Bacteroidales; family Bacteroidaceae; genus Paraprevotella. The sequence continues at coordinate 6,913 of JAGBCQ010000023.1, forward strand.
CAGTTCACATTCAGTGGCGCAACACCGTATTGGCGGTTTGAAGTTCGCAGGTGGAATCTTTACGAATCTGACACGTGACCATTTGGACTATCACAAAACATTTGAGAATTATCGTGATGCCAAGAAAGCGTTCTTTGACGCTTTGCCCAAAGATGCTTTTGCAGTAACGAACGTAGACGACAAGAATGGTAAAGTGATGACGCAGAATACAAAAGCTGATATTAAAACCTATTCTCTACGTTCCGCTGCCGATTTTAAAGCAAAGGTATTGGAGGAGTCTTTTGAGGGAATGTGTTTGGATATCAATGGTAAGGAAGTGAGTGTGTCATTTATCGGGCGGTTTAATGTATCTAACCTTTTGGCTGTTTACAGTGCCGCCATCGCAATGGGGCGTCAACCCGAAGAGGTATTGGTGGCAATTAGTATGTTGCGTCCCGTTAACGGACGTTTCGAAACCATCCGTTCTGAGGAAGGCGTCACAGCGATTGTGGATTATGCTCATACACCCGACGCATTGGTGAATGTTTTGACAACCATCAACGAAATACTTAAAGGGCGCGGTGAGGTAATAACAGTTTGCGGCGCCGGAGGAAATCGGGATAAAGGAAAGCGCCCATTGATGGCACAAGAGGCAGTAAAGCATAGTGACAGAGTGATTATAACGAGTGACAATCCGCGTTTTGAAGAACCGCAAGATATTATCAACGATATGTTGTCGGGCTTGGATAAGACACAGATGCGCAAGGTGGTGGCAGTGGTAGATCGTAAAGAAGCCATCCGTACAGCATGTATGATGGCGCGTCCCGGTGATGCTGTCTTGGTTGCAGGTAAGGGGCATGAGGATTATCAAGACATCAAGGGCGTTAAGTTTCATTTTGATGACCATGAAGTGATAAGAGAAATTTTTGGAATGTAATTCAGTAAGAATATGTTATACTATCTTTTTAGGTTTTTAGGAGAGTATGGCGTGAGCGGTGCGCACATGTGGAGTTATATCTCGTTCCGTTCATTGTTGACGTTGATACTTTCGTTGGTGATTTCCGTTTGGTTCGGTCAGCATTTTATCAATTGGATGAAGCGTCATAATGTGAGTGAGGCGCAGCGCGATGCGAGTATCGATCCGTATGGTGTGGAGAAGAAGGGTGTACCGACGATGGGTGGTGTAATTATAATAGTATCCATTGTTGTTTCTTGTCTTCTCTTTGGTCGATTGAGAAACATTTATATGATCCTGATGCTGATAACTACAGTGTGGTTGGGCTTCTTGGGTTTCTTGGATGATTACATCAAGATGAAAAAGAATAAGGATGGTTTGCGCCCTATCTATAAATTAGCCGGACAAGCCGTTCTTGGACTATTTGTAGGATTGACATTGTGGCTGAGTCCGGATGCCGTGATACGTGAGAATGTGACAAGTGAGAAAGTGGGGAATACAGAGGTGGTTGTTCATAAGAGTGAAAAAGTTAAGTCCACTAAGACGACTATCCCCTTTGTAAAGAATAACAACTTGGACTATGCGGAGATAATGAGTTTTTGTGGTAAGTACAAGAATGCAGCCGGATGGTTCCTCTTTGTCGTGATGACAACGTTGGTGGTGGTGTCTGTTTCCAATGGCGCTAACCTAAATGACGGTATGGATGGTATGACGGCGGGAAACTCTGCGATAATAGGTGTGGCGTTGGGCATATTGGCTTATGTCTCCAGCCACATTTCGTTTGCAAGTTATTTTGACATCATGTATATTCCCGGATCGGAAGAACTTGTTATCTTTATTTGTGCCTTTATCGGTGCATTGGTAGGTTTTCTGTGGTATAATGCTTATCCGGCACAAATATTCATGGGCGACACCGGCAGTCTGACAATAGGTGGAATTATCGCTGTGACAGCCATTATCATACATAAAGAACTATTGATTCCCTTGATGTGCTTCGTTTTCTTGATGGAAAGTCTGAGCGTGATGTTGCAGGTTCGGTATGCACAATGGGGTAACAAGCGAGGATTAAAGTTGAGAGTCTTCAAACGGGCGCCGATTCATGATGCCTTCCGTGTAAAACCGGGACAATTACCTGCTGACATGAAAGTGCTTTGTAATTGGCCTAAAGGATGTTTCTTTGAATCAAAGATAACAGTACGTTTCTGGATAATCACAATCATTCTGGCGGCGTTGACAATTATTACGTTGAAAGTTAGATAAGGAGGAAGTATGGCGAGAATAGTGATTTTGGGAGCAGCAGAAAGCGGAGTCGGTGCGGCAGTATTGGCGCAAAAGAAAGGGTTTGACGTCTTTGTATCCGATATGGGGAAGATTAAACCGCAATATGTCGAACTATTAGATAAGCATGGCATCAGTTGGGAGAGCGAACGGCATACGGAAAACTTGATTCTTAACGCGGATGAAGTGATTAAGAGTCCCGGAATCCCCGATACGGCACCGATGGTTGTTAAGTTGAAAGGGCTGGGAGTACCTATCATTTCTGAGATTGAATTTGCCGCACGATATACTCAAGCCAAGATGGTTTGTATTACCGGAAGTAATGGTAAGACAACCACAACGTCGTTGGTTTACCACATCTTCAAAAAAGCCGGTTTCAACGTTGGATTGGCAGGAAATATAGGACATAGCTTGGCGTTACAAGTAGCAGAGAAAGATTACGATTGGTATGTGATAGAATTGAGTAGTTTTCAATTGGATAATATGTACGCATTTCGTGCGAATATTGCTATACTCTTGAATATTACTCCTGACCATTTGGATAGGTATGACTTCAAGATGCAGAATTACGTGGATTCCAAAATGAGGATACTGCAAAACCAAACGTCCGATGATACCTTTATTTATTGGAATGACGATCCGATTGTTAAGGAAGAATTGAAGAAATATCCGATTCATGCAAAGATGTGTCCGTTCTCCATTACATCAAAGGATGCGATGGCTGGTTATGTAGCAGAAGGAGAATATGTATTACAAGGTCAACCTCCATTCAGAATGACACAAAGTGAGCTGTCACTATCGGGGAAACACAATATGTATAATTCGTTGGCTGCAGGTTTGGCGGCTCATGAGGCAGGAATATGTGACGAGGTTATCCGTGAAGGGCTGGCGACATTCAGAGGTGTAGAGCATCGTTTGGAGAAGGTGGCGACAATAAATGGAGTGCACTATATCAATGATTCAAAGGCGACGAACGTCGATGCGTGTTGGTTTGCTTTGGATAGTATGACCGGACCTACCATATTGATTATAGGCGGAAAGGATAAAGGGAACGATTACAATGCCATTACAGACCTCGTGAAGCAGAAGTGTAAAGCGTTAGTATTCTTAGGAGCGGACAATCAGAAACTGCATGAATCATTCGGTCATTTGGGAATTACTATAGTCGATACCCATAGCATGAAAGATTGCATGGATGCGTGTGTAAGGTTGTCGGAATCAGGTGATACGGTGCTACTAAGTCCGTGTTGCGCAAGTTTTGACTTGTTCAAGAATATGGAAGACCGTGGAGAACAATTTAAGGAATACGTGAGAAATTTATAAAATAGGTATATGAATATGGAATTACCGGCAAATCCCATCAAGAAATGGAGATTGTTTGAAGGAGATAAAGTCATTTGGATGGTGTTGTTCTTTTTAGGAATGATTTCTATCATTGAAGTGTATAGCGCATCCAGTAATATGAGTTATAAGTCCGGAAACTTTTGGTGGCCCGTGTTGCAACATGGCTCATATTTCTTGGTTGGTGTCGGAGCAACAATTTTGATTCACAAACTTCATTGTAAATACTTTAAGTTGATACCCATCTTCGGTCTGCCATTGTCGTTGATTATGCTAGTCGTTGTGATGTTTATGCCGAAGGTAAACAATGCCAGCCGTTGGTTGTGGGGCTTTCAACCTTCGGAGATTGCTAAAGGTGTCTTGATTGTGACAACTGCCATGATATTGTCGAGTATGCGCGATGAGAAGGGCGCAAAAAAGAGTGCTTTCAAGGTGGTGATGTGCATAACGGTGTTGATATGTGGACTTATTGCTCCTGAAAATTTCTCAACCGCAGGTATGACTTTTTTGGTTATTTTGATGATGATGTATGTAGGAAGGATTCCTGCCAAGCAGTTAGGAACTTTGGTAGGTGTGTTGGCGGTAGTAGGTTCAATGACTTATTGTTTTCTGCGTTTTACTCCGGAACCAACCATACGGTCAATTTCAGAACTGCCGGGGTTACATCGCGTAGAAACTTGGGCCAGCCGTTTGAGAGGAGGGGGTGACAAACCGGAAAATCCGGCAGACTATGACATTACTAAAAATCCGCAAGTGGCCCATGCGCAGATAGCAATAGCTACATGTAATGTGATAGGTAAAGGTCCTGGAAATTCGGTGGAACGGGACTTTTTGCCACAATCCTTCTCTGATTTTATTTATGCGATAGTCATTGAAGAACTGGGACTGTTTGGTGCGTTCATAGTGATGTTCCTTTATGTTGTGCTTCTTTTTAGGGCAGCGAGAATAGCATCGAGGTGTGAACGTAATTTCCCGGCATTTCTAGTTATGGGCATATCGTTGATGTTGGTGACGCAAGCCCTGATAAATATGGCAGTGGCAGTGGGAGTTTTCCCTGTTACCGGACAGCCGTTACCATTAATCAGTAAGGGAGGTACGTCAACGTTGATAAATTGTGCTTATCTTGGTGTAATCTTGAGTGTAAGTCGTTCTGCAAAGAAGAAAGAACCGGCTGCAGTTGTTGAAGAAGTAGAGCAAACGGCGGAAACTCTCTGATTATTACAAAATAAATACGGGAGAAAATGTATTAAATATTATAATTATTCGTATTTTTGCTGTCAAAATAGGTTGTTATGAAACAGGAGTTAAGAGTCATCGTAAGCGGAGGAGGTACAGGTGGGCATATTTTCCCAGCTGTTTCGATTGCGAATGCCATCAAGAAACAACATCCTGAAGCCGATATTTTATTCGTCGGAGCCGAAGGACGTATGGAGATGACGCGTGTCCCGGCAGCGGGTTATCCTATAAAAGGGTTGCCTATTTGTGGCTTTGATCGTAAGAATCTATTGAGAAATGTCAGTGTACTGTTTAAGATACTAAAAAGTCGTCACCTTGCAAAGAAAATAATCAAGGATTTCCGCCCGATGGTTGCAGTGGGAGTCGGTGGTTATGCAAGCGGACCGACGTTGAATATGGCAGCGGCTATGGGCATTCCGACATTGATACAGGAACAGAACTCTTACGCAGGAGTGACCAATAAGATATTGGCAAAAAAAGCCGATAAGATATGTGTGGCGTATGACGGAATGGAACGTTTCTTCCCAAAGGACAAGATTATCATGACAGGCAATCCGGTACGTCAATCCTTGTTGAATGATAAGAAAATCCGTGAAGAGGCGGTAGCAGAGTTCGGATTAGACGCTCAAAAGAAGACCATTTTATTGATTGGTGGAAGTCTTGGGGCTGGGACCTTGAACGAAAGCGTTTTTGATAAATTGTGTACAATAGCTGAAAATGAGAATGTTCAGTTTATCTGGCAGACAGGAGGGTATTATTACAAGGATATTCAGCAGCGTTTGAAGTTAGTTGGTCAACCGAAGAATTTGTATGTTACCGATTTTATTTCCAAAATGGAAGACGCTTATGCTGTCGCCGACTTGGTAATTTCTCGAGCCGGTGCTAGTAGTATTTCTGAATTGTGTTTGTTAGGTAAACCGGTTATATTGGTACCGTCACCTAATGTGGCAGAAGATCATCAGACAAAGAACGCTTTGGCATTGGTAGAAAAAGATGCAGCTTTGTATGTGAAAGATGCGGAGGCAAAACAAAAGTTGATACCGTTGGCTTTAGAAGCAGTTACTGACGAAACACGTTTGGCGGAGTTGAGCAAAAATATAAAGACATTGGCATTCACGGACTCAGCAGATAAGATCGCTGAGGAGGTTTATAAGTTGGCAATGACCTATAGTGAAAGGAAAAAATAAAGGGTGAGTATGGAGAAGATTAAAGCAGTATATTTCGTAGGTATCGGTGGTATTGGTATGAGTGCCATTGCCCGATATTTTTTGAACGAAGGTATTGTTGTGGGTGGTTATGACAAAACTCAAACGGATTTGACCCGTAAGTTGGAGGAAGAGGGAGCGCAGATACATTATGAAGAAAACGTGAACTTAATTCCTGAGGAATGTAAGGATAAAGATTCGTGTTTAGTAGTTTATACACCGGCCATTCCCGATTCGCATGAAGAATTGGTGTACTTTAAGCGTGAAGGTTTTGACATACAAAAACGCGCTCAGGTCCTCGGTTATTTGACTAAAGCCTATAAAGGTCTTTGTGTGGCGGGTACGCATGGCAAGACAACAACATCGTCAATGGCTGCGCATTTACTACACCAAAGTCATGTGGATTGTAATGCTTTTCTAGGTGGTATAACGAAGAATTATGGAACCAATTACATTCTCTCAAAGAAGAGTGAGTATGTAGTTGTTGAGGCAGATGAGTTTGATCGCTCCTTCCATTGGTTGACACCTTTTGCTACCGTCATTACTGCAACGGATGCCGACCATCTAGATATTTATGGAACCAAAGAGGCTTATTTGGAAAGTTTCACCAAATATACCTCATTGATTCGTCCTGACGGATTCTTAATTGTGCATGAAGGGTTAGAAATGGAGTCGGACGTTCAAGAAGGAGTAACGGTATTTACATATAGTCGTGAAAAAGGAGATTTTCATGCGGAGAATGTTCGAATTGGCAATGGCGAGATTTTCTTTGATTTAATTTCACCGATTGAGTGCATTAAGGACATTCAGTTGGGTGTTCCCGTCAGTATCAATATTGATAATGGTATCGCAGCAATGGCTTTGGCGCAGTTGAGTGGAGTCTCTGCCGATGAAATCAAGTCAGCGATGGCGTCATTTAAAGGTGTTGATAGGCGTTTTGATTTTCAATTAAAGAATGACAAGGTGGCGTTCTTGACAGATTATGCGCACCACCCTGAAGAAATCAGACAGAGTGTCAGTTCTGTATGTGAATTGTATAAAGGGCGTAAAATAATGGGAATATTTCAACCGCATTTATATACGCGAACAAGAGATTTCTATAAGGAATTTGCTGAGAGTCTGTCGTTATTGGATGAAGTCGTGTTGGTCGATATATACCCGGCGCGTGAAGAACCTATTCCCGGCGTTACCAGCGAATTGATATATAATGAATTGGCGAATAGTGTAGTTAAAACAATGTGTCACAAGGAAGATTTACCGCAAGTAGTCCAAACTTCAGATGCGGACGTCTTTATCCTATTGGGGGCCGGTGATGTTGAGGCTTGCGCTCCGCAAATAACAGAAATACTTAAGAAGAGATGATTAAAAAAGTGTTCATATTGCTACTCTTAGTGTTGTTATCTTGCTACTTTGTCGTGGCGATAACCGTCTTGAACCGACCTCAAGAAGGAGTACTTTGTAGTGACGTGGAGGCTTTTATTGGAGATAGTGCTCAAATAGGTTTCATCAAGAAGGATGAGATTATAAACATTCTGACGCAAAATCAATGTAACCCTGTAGGGAAGAATTTAGATGAAATATCTCTTGTTAAGATAGAAAAGACGTTGTTGAATAATCCATATATAAGCGATGTAACGGCATATAAAACGCCTAACGGGAAGGTGAATGTGATTGTCAAACAGTATATTCCAACTGTTTATGTGATGGCAGAAGGTGGTCAAAACTATTTCTTGGACCGTTCGGGGCGTGTGTTGCCGCATTTGTCGTATTTTGCGGATTTAGTCGTGGCGACAGGACATATTACACCGCAATTCGCAAAGCAAAGTTTAGCTCCTTTAGGTTGTTTGTTGCAAGACGATGCATTTTGGAGTAATCAGGTTCAGCAAATCAACATAACGGAGAATGGTGAAGTGGAGTTAGTACCAAGGGTAGGTAATCATATTATCGCATTGGGACCTCCAACTAAATTAGAGGAGAAATTAACCCGCATGAAAGAGTTTTATACAGAGGGTTTGAACAAGGTGGGATGGAATAAGTATTCAAGGATAAGTTTGAAATACGACAATCAAATTGTTTGTAAGAAAAGATAAGGAGAACAAATAATGGCTATTGAAAGAAACGTAGTAGTTGCTTTAGAGTTCGGCTCTTCAAAAGTAAGAGGGATTGCCGGTAGTAAGAATTTGGATGGAAGCATTCAAATCCTTGCGATGGAAGAGATGAACGCTCAGAACTGTATCCGTAAAGGGATGGTTTACAATATTGACAAGACGGTGATGTGCTTGAAAAATATTGTAGAAAAGATGGAGCAAACTTTAGGGATGCACATCACTCAGGTATTTGTTGGATTGGGCGGACAAGCTCTAAAGAGTAAAAAAAATGTGGTGTCCAAACAATTGGACGCGAAAACCATAGTGACACAAGAAATGGTGGATGAGTTGCTTACAACAAATCTAGCATCTGTAAATAACGACTACGAAGTTCTAGAAGTTGTGCCACAAGAATATAAGGTAGGAATGGATTCTGTGACAGATCCTGTCGGTATTCTTAGTGATAGTATTGAAGGAGTGTTCCTTAATATTATGATAAAAGCTGAAGCTAAAGAATACATATACAAATGTCTTGAGACCGTTGGGCTACGAGTGGCAGGAGCCTTTGTTGCTCCCAAAGTTTTGTCCGAATCTGTTTTGACGGACACAGAGAAACGTATGGGATGTACGTTGGTTGACTTTGGTTTCGGAACCACCACTGTAGTCGTATATAAGAATAATATATTACGTCATGTAGCGGTTATTCCATTGGGAGGAAACAACGTTACGGTTGATATCTGCGGGTTGCAAATAGAGGAAGAAGATGCGGAGAATTTAAAACTTAAACACGCATCAGCCTATTCCGAACGTAAAGCAGACGAGTTGGAAAAGAACTTGTTGGTGAATAATGCTCGTACGATAGAGGAAAAATTGTTATTAGAAATTGTTGAGGCGCGTGAAGAAGAAATTCTCAATAATGTGATGAACCAGATATGTATCAGTGGTTATCAAGATAGTTTGCTTACAGGTGTCATAGCGTCCGGTGGCGCTTCAAATATTAAGGACTTGGATAAGGCAATTAACGAACGTATCCGTCCTGATAAGATACGTTTTGCTAAATCAATTACCTCTCCGATTCATAAGAATGGAGCAGAATTGGTAGTTAAGGATGGTTCTTTAAATGTACTTCTGTCTATATTGTGTGAAGGCAATATGAATTGTCTGGAACCATTCCCGCAAGAATTGTTCGAGCAGCAACCTGAAGAGCAAGAAGAAACACCGGTAGAGGAAGAAGTACAAGAAGAAAAGAAAGAAGAGGTGATTGAACAGGTGGTAGAGGATGCAACGCAAGAACCTGAGGAAGAACCAGTAGATGAAAAACCACAACCGCAAAAGCCCAAAAAAGACAATGCATTAAAGCGATTCTTTAAGAAGGTACTTGATACCGTGTCAGAAGAGTAAATGAAATAAAACATAAGAATATGCCAGACGGATTAGGAATACAGTTTAATTTACCTGCCAATAAGCCAACTATTATTAAGGTGGTCGGTGTAGGTGGTGGCGGTGGCAATGCTGTCAATCATATGTATAAAGAAGGTATCCACGACGTAAGTTTTGTGGTGTGTAATACCGATAGTCAGGCCTTGAACAATTCTCCAATACCTACGCGTTTGCAATTGGGTACTGAAGGATTGGGTGCCGGAAACCGTCCGCAACGCGCTCGTGAGGCAGCCATGAAAAGCATCGATGACATTAAGAATATGTTGAATGATGGAACAAAAATGGTGTTTATCACGGCCGGAATGGGTGGTGGAACAGGAACTGGAGCTGCACCTGTTATCGCCCAATGCGCTAAGGATATGGGAATCTTGACGGTTGGTATCGTTACCATACCGTTCCGCTTTGAAGGTTTGAGGAAGATTGACCAAGCGCTTGATGGAGTAGAAGAAATAGCTAAGCATGTGGATGCATTGTTGGTAATTAACAATGAGCGTTTACGTGAGATATACCCTGAATTAACGGTCCTTAATGCATTCTCAAAGGCAGACGATACGTTGTGCATCGCAGCAAAGAGTATAGCTGAGATTATAACCGTTTATGGCTTGATAAATCTTGACTTTGAAGATGTGAAGACTGTCATGAAGAATGGCGGGGTCGCTATCATGAGTATGGGTTATGGCGAAGGGGAAGGACGAGTAAAGCAAGCTATTGATTCGGCATTACATTCTCCATTGTTGAATAATAAAGACATCTTTAAGTCCAAACGTCTTCTTCTAAATATATCATTTTCTGACAAGGATGAAAAGGAACAACTTACCATGGAAGAAGTCAATGAAATCCATGAGTTCATGAGTCATTTCCAAAGCGATGTGGAAACGAAGTTCGGAATGGCAACAGATGCTACGTTAGGGAACAAGGTGAAGATAACTATTCTTGCTTCAGGTTTTGCCTTGGATACGACTACAGATAAGCGCCTTCATGAGGATGAAAGAAAGCGAGTAGAGGACGAAGAGAACGAAAGAGTAAAAGCTGCGCTTCGTAGCAAATTCTATGCGAACGATAAGGACCAAAAGGAAATCAAACGTCCTCGTCACCTGTATATTTTCAACGAAGAAGATTTGAATGATGATGACATCATCTCAATGATAGAAGATATACCGGCTTATAAGCGTACAAAGGAACAGTTAGAGAGTGTTAAGCGTAAATCGGCAACAAAGGATACCATTTCGGATGCTTCTAAGGGAGTAACAGAAGAGAATGACCCACCGATGGTATTGTTCAACGGAATTATTTAGTAGATATATATAATAAGGTATAGATATGGCACTTTTTGAACAAGTAAGCAAAGATATCGTAGCAGCGATGAAAGCTAAGGATAAAGTAGCATTGGAAGCGTTGCGTAACATTAAGAAGTATTTCATTGAAGCCAAAACAGCTCCCGGAGCTGGTGATGAACTGTCCGACGATGCAGCCATGAAGATTTTGGCAAAATTGGCAAAGCAAGGTAAAGATACTGCAGCTTTATATGTAGAGCAAGGACGTCAGGACTTGGCAGATGAAGAATTGGCTCAAGTGGAAGTTATCAGTCGTTATTTGCCAAAACAACTATCTGCCGAAGAGTTGGAGGAAGCAGTAAAAAATATCATTGAAAGCGTGGGTGCGACAAGTGCTAAGGATATGGGGAAAGTGATGGGGGCAGCCACCAAACAGTTGGCGGGTAAAGCCGACGGAAAGGCCATCAGTGCTTTAGTCAAGCAATTGTTAGCTTAAAAGCAAAACGGATATATAAAAGTGAAAAGAGGTGCACAACACCTCTTTTTTGTTTGCTCTGACGTTACGTTGACAGTTAGTTTTAAGAAAATTCTTGTCTAATATTTCTTAAATCTGTGTCTGTAAGCTTTACAGAGTGATAATTTAATCATAAATTTGCAGAAACGAAGTTAAAATAACACTCAATGTTCGGTTTTAGTATAAAAAAGGTAAGTCTTTTCTGTTTGGCGTTGATAAGTAGTCTGTCTGTTTATTCAGTAGCAGACAGTTTGGCTGTAAGCAATAGAATAGATACGTTTAAGACACAACGTGTATCAGAATTTAGCGATATCTATAAATTCAAACGTGTGTCATCTTCCTTTCCGGTTGAAATCGTCACAAAGGGACTGTCATTATTGGTGACAAGCAAACACAGTCAGGTTTTGCCTGTATATAAGTCGAACGGTGTGTTTTATGGTCTTTTTCGCTTGAATAAAGGTGTAAATTGGATAAGTGGTCTGCCGAAGGGGACTTACATCATCAATAATATTAAGTTTGAGCTTTCTTGAATCTTTTTGGAGATATTGTAGCGGATATTGGAAAAGATAGTTTATTTTTGTAAACGAATATCAATACAATATGTCAAAGAAAGCAACAACGTTAATAGATGTAGAACAAATCGTGCGAAGTCGGGCGGGAAAGAAATCAAAATACATTCCCGGTTTTGTTATTGATTGGCTCAAACGTTTAATTCATCAGGATTTTATTAATGGATACCTTAAAGAAGGTTATGTTGGTGTGGACTTCTGCGAAAATTGTTTGCGTTATTTGGACGTGACAGTAGAAGTAGAAGGACTTGATAACCTTCCGAATGAGGATAAAAAATATACATTTGTTTCCAATCATCCTCTAGGCGCAATTGATGGGGTGACGTTAGGAATGGTGCTAGGCCGTCGTTTTGATGGAAAAATCAAGTATTTGGTAAATGATTTGCTAATGAACCTTGAAGGACTTGCACCCTTGTGCGTTCCTATCAATAAATTAGGAGCGCAGGCGCGTAATTTTCCACAAATGGTGGAGACCGCTTTTGCGTCGGACGATCATGTGATAATGTTCCCGGCAGGCATTTGTTCCCGTCGAATGGATGATGGAGAAATCAAGGACTTGGCTTGGAATAAAACGTTCATCACTAAAAGTGTTGCGTCGCAACGTGATGTAGTGCCCATTCATTTTATTGGTCAAAACTCAGATAGATTTTATAATATAGCTCGTTGGTGCAAACGTTTAGGGCTGAAATTTAATTTGGCCATGTTGTTTCTACCGGATGAGATGTACAAGAGTCAGCATGGTAAGTATAAGGTCATAATAGGTAAACCTATTCCATGGCAAACATTTGATAAGTCGAAGACGCCGAGTGTCTGGGCTCAAGAAGTTAAAGAACAAGTATATCAATTATAGATATGATGAAAATGGAAGAAATAATAGCTCCAATCAGTAAGGACGTATTGAAAGCAGAGCTTACAGATGACAAGATATTGAGAGAAACCAACAAAAGTAACAATGTGATATATGTTGTTACTTGGCAGGATGCTCCAAATGTGGTGAGAGAGATAGGACGTTTACGTGAAATCGCCTTCAGAGCTGCCGGTGGCGGTACAGGAAAATCACTTGATTTGGACGACTTTGATACAATGGAGAACCCCTATAAGCAGTTGATTGTATGGGATCCCGATGCTGAAGAAATTTTAGGAGGTTATCGTTATCTTCTCCCCTCTGAGATTAAATTGGATGATAAAGGGCAACCTATTTTAGCCACTTCACACATGTTCCATTTTTCAGAGGAGTTTGTTCGTGATTATCTGCCTTATACGATAGAACTCGGACGCTCCTTTGTGACATTGGAATATCAAAGTACCCGTGCCGGAGCTAAAGGTTTGTTTGCATTAGATAATTTGTGGGACGGATTGGGTGCGCTCACCGTATTGAATCCTGACGTTCGTTATTTCTTTGGTAAGATGACGATGTATCCATCATATCACCGTTATGGTCGTGATTTGATTCTTTACTTCCTTAAGAAGCACTTTGGAGATAAAGATAAACTGATTGCACCCATCAATCCTTTACGTTTGGAAGCCGACAAGAGTGAATTGGCTCAAATTTTAGTAGAATCGGACTTTAAGGATGATTATAAGATTTTGAACACAGAAGTGCGTAAGTTAGGTTATAACATTCCTCCATTGGTTAATGCTTATATGGGACTGTCTCATACGATGAAAATGTTTGGAACTGCTATCAATGACGAGTTTGGTGATGTAGAGGAGACAAGCATCTTGATAACTGTAGATGATATACGTGAAGAGAAACGAAAAAGACATATAGATACATTTACGGAGCAATAATTATTTAATCAAACGTTAAAACTAATATTTATGAAGAAACTTAGTCTTTGGTATGTCTGCATGTTTTTGTTGACTATCGGTTTGGGATTTACGGCTTGCAGTGAAGACGGTGGAGATAATGAAGGTGGTGGCGAAGGTGCCCCTGTTAATTTACCAACTCCGGCTTTTGTAGGTGTTAGCGCATTGTATGAGGTTCAAACAGAGAACTCCGGTATTCAATCGGTTGAATTAACTGAGGGTGGTCAATATATTATAACAAAAGCACCATCGTCAACTTATCAAGTGATTCGTAAGAAAGGTCTTTTGCGTTCTACTCCTACGATGCGTGTAGTAGAGGATGACAATTTGATTTCCGGAACTTACACAAAGGTGTCTAACGTTGAGTACGATTTAGAGGGATATGGTAAACTGAAAGTCAATGTTTTTGAGGATGACGGAAAGTTTGCGACAATTACTCTTTTGCCGATAGATGGAGGTAGCATAGCCGTTGATGTCATGGCCAAGACACCGGTTTCTAATTCGAATATGACTGCCAATCTTTGTCGTACATGGATTCCCGAAAGTTTAGAGGAGAAAGAATGGGAGAATGGTGTTTTGGTGTGGCACGCAGTATATGATTATGCAACCAAACAAGTTTCTGTGAAAGTTGGCATAGATGGTGACAGAATAGAGGAGGATTGGTTAGAGAAGGTCATATTCTCTAAGGCCGGAACTTATATATGTTTTTATGATGACGATACTTTCGAGAAAAGCTATTGGGGATGGGAAGATGAGACTGCCGGTCTTTTGTCTTATTGGTACGATGATGTAGTCGGTGGGATGCCGGATAGTGCTCCTGAGGTTGTACCAACCCCAATGGAAAAGAATTCAGGGGAAGAAGATTTTGATGTCGTATATATCTCTTTTTATGATAATAAGATGGAGGGAGTTGAACATTGGAAAGATTCTTGGGACGATGTTGTCTATGAAGGCTCATATGCTTATGTGTTGCGTTCGGCAAACTGATAAGGGATAAATATTTGTATAGTTTCCACACATTATATATTAGATGAAAGATTATGAAAAAACTAAATTTACTAGCAATGTATTTCTTATGTAGCAGTGTATTTGCTCAAAAGAATATAGAGGGCCAACCAATACCTTACTCCTCTTCTTTTTTCAGTTGGGGTGATAGAAATGCCGTGAAAGTTACATTCAGTAGTACCGATGAGGGAACTCCAACTCCAATAAAGTGGGGAATGGATACAGCTTGGGATGATGAAGGTAATGTTCTGCGCGGAGTAAACTTTATTGGTAAAGATAATTTAACCTACGGAAGAGTCTCTTTCCAAGTCATGGACAAAGTAAATGCCGACGGCACTCTTTCTGACAGACAGATAGGTTATTTGCGTTCACGATTGCAGCACATTTCGCATAGCGCACCGGAGGGCATCCTGCTCAATAGTGACCCTGTTGATATCAACGTGGAAGCCTTTACCCATCATCCAGAGGAATGGTATAAAGTAATTAAAGCCACAGCGAAATACGTAATGGATTACGGCTTGAAAGTGGTTTCCATAGCACCGTTCAACGAACCCGATGTGACAGCAAGCAATCAAGGTACAAAAGATGATTTCAAGGCTGTGGCTAAACTGATAAAAGAAGACCCGTTCTTTGATGGTATACGTATATGTGCAGGAAATACTTGTAACAACGATGGAGCAATGGAATGGTACGACCACATGAAACCGTATGTTGACGAGGGCAATACCCATCAGTTAGCTGGTGACTTCGACCACTATGCCGATTTCTACACTCACGTCAAAGCCGACGGTAACGTGGCTACTAACGACGAACTTCACAACGTGATGGAGGGTATTGTGGGTGCGCAATATGGCATGGAGAACGGTATTTGGTGGGGTTCCGCCGGCCCGACTCGTGGCGATTTCTGTATAGCAACCACTCCGGGCGGCTCGCGTTTAGGGTATGCGGAAAACAGAAACGCATGGACGGGTGCCGCTGTTTACCGAATGCCGGACGGTCGTATAAAGGGATTTGCTGGATCAAGTGAGCGTCAGGCTTTCCCTTGCACTTATGAATATGTGAGTACAAATAAACCGGTCTATTTCGATGGACATGGTCCTTTTTATTCTTATGAAGTGGAGTTGCCCGGAGGATTCCGTTATGGCGACGAGTATCAGCAGAGCGCGGAGAAAAACGTGCGAATTTGTCAAGGTGAGGATGTACCTGTATGTCCTTTGACAAACGGCAACTACATCATCGTTAATAAGAAGAGTCAAAAAGTGCTTACTATAGCCTCCGGTTCAACTGAAAACTCTGCACCAATCGTTCAATATACCGAAAGAAATTACAATTATCAGCAATGGACGCTTGAGGCCTTGACAGACAATGGAGGAGATTTGTCCGGTTATTACATTCACAGTTTGAGAAGTGCCTTTATGAACATTGAAACCGGAGGTTTTCAAGTTAAAGAAGGAGCGACGGTAAGTGTATATACTACGACGAAAGGTGAAAATCAAAGATGGGCTTTTGAGTACGCAGGTGACGGATACTACAAGATTCGTAACTACCAATCAGGACTATATCTTGAGGTTGTTGACGGAAGCACTTCAAACAATGCCAATGTCAGATTATGTGCCAATGCAACAGAGGATCATCAATTGTGGAAGTTTTTACCTATTGACGCTGATTGCGAGAAAGTAGCGCCGGCGGTTCCTACCGGTTTGAAGGCGACTCCTCAACAACATTCTGTTTTGCTCAAATGGGATGAAAATACTCAAGATAAGGATTTCAATGGTTTTATGGTACTTCGAGGTGTGAAGAACCAGAATGGAGAAGTTGAGTACGATGTGATAGGTCGTAACATTATGATGAACAGCTTTATTGACAATGATTGTCGTGAGAACACCACCTATTACTATGCCGTTCAAAGTGTAGATTATTCTCAAAACCGTTCAGCGAAGTCTGAATCAGTCGTTGCTGCTGCAAGTGGTGACAAGGGTTTGGTTGCTTGGTATGATTTCGAAAGGAATGCATCCGACCAATCAGAGAATATTCTTAACAGTGTTATAGCCGGCAATAGCAAATTTGTGTCCGGACGTTTCGGAAAATCAGCTCTACAACTTGACGGCATATCAAACTATGTGCGTATCCCTGCTTCTGCAGTAAACCTATCGCAAATTACCATCGCAGTTTGGATATATAACTCAGGCATAATTACAGAAAACAGTCATCTTTTTGACTTCGGTTCTGATGCGACGCGCAATGCTTATCTTTCATTGAATCAAGGTGGAGAAATCTTAATGACACTGAAGAACGGAGAACAAAAGCAGACTATCAGTGCAGGTGAATTATCTGAAGGGTGGCATCACATAGCGCTCACTATCGGTGCGGAAACTACGACAATTTATGTCGATGGTGAGGCTAAAGGCACGGCTACACCTACAGCAATACGTTTGTCTGACATCAAACCAGTATGTAACTATATGGGTTGTGGACAAGATAATAGCACACCACTCATGAATGGATATGTAGATGATTTACGTATCTATAATTACGCGTTGACTGCTACTGAAATCAACGAGTTGATAGAAAGCGCGGGAACAGTGACCGAGGAAGAAGATGCATGGGTATCACCCGTTGCTCCCGGCAAAGCATTGCAAGAGTTAGGAACAACAGATGTATATCTATATAATGTGGATGCCGATGCTTTTGTTACATATGGTATGGATTGGAATGCCAAGGCTTTGGCGCAACGTCTTTCTAAGGGCGATAAGAGCTTAGACAACCGTTTTAGAGTCAAAATACACAAACTCTCCGGTAACAAGATTCAACTTTCTATGGTAGATAAACCGAATGTATATATCGGCTGTATTCCTGACGCATGTAATGTATGGTGCGATCGGGCAGATCAATCAGAAGCGGTATTTACTTATCAAGAAGTGCCTACTCCTTCCGGGTATATATATGTATTAACATCGGAAGCACAAAACGATGTTCTTGACGTGACATACGCCTATGGTGGACCACTTACTACACGTAATGGACGTGGATTTATCCATTGGGCATTCATCACACCTCAAGATATATATACCACTCAAGCCTATGCTAAATACAAAGAGAGAAAATGTCTATATGACATTCGTCAAGCTATAGTCAATTCAGATAAAGAAGCTGACTACGTAGTAGAGATACAAGAGGCGGGTTTGACCTACAATAATCCTAATGCAACTACAAAAGAGTTGCGTGCGGCAGCCCGTAAACTGTTACTTGCTGTAGCAACAGACCTTAAAACGAGTGTTGACGCAACTATATTGTTTGACAACGCAGATATGCTTGGAAACAATACGACAGCAAATTGGACTAAAACTGCCACAACCATTGCAGATGGTGATATAGAAGTTTATCACAAACCGTTCACGTTGACACAGACAAAAACAGACCTACCTAATGGTATATATGATGTAGTGTTCCATGCTTTCTATCGCAATGACGGTTCGGACAAAGCTCCCATAGTTTCGGCTACGACATCAGCAACTATCTCCGAAAACCTGATAGAGCGTAAAACTGTACACAATAGTGAGGTACTCATGAATACGAATGAAAATACAGCCGGTGCAGCACAAGTTCTCACAAGTGACAAAGCTCAGACCGTTCTAAAAGGCATTATTGTTGACAATCATGAAATGACTTTGTCGGTCGATGTGAGCAGTAGTTCGCAATGGGTAAACTTCCAAGGTTTTGAATTGGTTTACAGACAACCGCTTGTTGTTGTTGAAGTTCCGAACTCAGGATACACGACGTTCTATTATAGTAACCAAAGTTTCCTTCTTCCTGAGGGTATGGAGGCGTTTACTATAAAGGAAACAAGTGAAGGATTTTTAGTAAGTCAGCATTTTACAACGGCAGGTACAGTTCTTCAAGCCGGTCAAGCTGTGGTGTTGAAAGCCTCTCCCGGAAACTATACTATGATTCCGACAACAGAAAAGAAGGCTAAAGATACGCGCAATAAGTTGCGCGGTTCGGACGAGGATGAATTGACGCGAGGAGGAGATTACTATTATACATTGAGTGAGGATGGCAACGGACAGGCCGCTTGGAATTGGGTAGCAACTGATGGAGCTACATTCGTTAACCCGGCTCATAAAGCCTACCTTGTAGCAGATAAGGATATTCACTTGCCATCAATTTCTATTGATACAATAACATCCATAAGTATTATCCAAGCAGAAGGAAAGCACAATCCTGATGCAATATACAATCTTGCCGGACAAAGAGTTGATGAGGCTTATCCTTTCATCAAAATAAAAGGTGGTAAGAAAATTCTTCCGAAAAAATAGAAATAATAGCACTTTTAGAATGGCGACTTGCAAGGGGACAAACGATACCCGCAAGTCGCCATTTTTTTTGTGGAATCGCTCAAAAGTACAGATTAAAAAGGAGCGGGATTTTTTTTCGGACTGAGGTCATGAAAATTCCGGACGTCCGGCGTCGCGACGACGGACGTCTTGCGTTTTGATGACGGACGTCCGGAATTTTGATAATCTAAGAAGGTTTTTTAAGCACTGAAATTCAGTGAGTTATAAAATGTCTTTTCCGGTGGAATTTGGCACGCTGTTTTTGCCTATACGTTCGGCAAACTCATACCGTTGATTTGCCTATATAAGTCGAGTGCATAAACGTCCGTCATACCCGAAATATAGTCCAAAACAGCCATGATGCGGTCGTACAATCGTTCGGCAAGAATGTCGTATTGCGGTGAAACCCGATTGATAAGCAATTGCGAGTAGGTCTTCTCCGGATGGCAAACAGCTTCGACCATTAAATCCAACAGGGTTGTCATAACTTGGAAACCTGCCAACTCGATATCTACTACATCTTTGCTTCTGTAGATTTTCTCAAAAGCCATTTCTTCACAACGCTTATAAGCGTTGCGTGGAACGTCCGAGATGTGCTTGATAAGTGAACCGCAGAAAGTCCCGTTAAGAAGTTCTTCTTCATGCTCAATGAATGTTTTTACACATTCATTTTCCAAACATCCTATGACGGACGAACGGAGATAGACGATTTGTTCGTTTGTATCGCTTACATTAACAAGATTATCTAGGATTTGCTGTTTGCGTTCTTCGTCAAAGAAACCTAAAAGCAGTTCCTTGGTCTCCTCCAAACTGAGAATTTTAAGTTTGAACGCATCTTCAATATCCATGATTTCATAGCAAATGTCATCGGCTGCCTCCACCAAATAGACAAAGGGATGGCGTACATAGTGTAGTGTGCCTTCTTCGCTCTCTAAGCGTGGAATGCCCAATTCGGTAGCAATACGTTGATAGTCCTCCGTTTCACTTTGGAAGAATCCGAATTTAGCATGATTGCCGGCTAGGTTTGAGGAAAAAGGATACTTTACGATGGATGCCAATGTCGTGTAGGTCATTACGAAACCACCTTCTCTACGTCCTTTGAAATGATGGGTGAGCAGACGGAAAGCGTTGGCATTGCCCTCAAAATGTATCAAATCGTTCCATTCAGCTTCACTCAGTTTGTCGCCCGTTTTCGAGTCACAGTACGATTGTAACCATTTACCTTTTCCTTCGCTGAAGAAAGTGCCGATGGCCTTTTCTCCGGAATGTCCGAAAGGCGGATTGCCCAAGTCGTGCGCAAGGCAAGCTGCTGAAACAATGGCACCGGCTTCGGATATAAGCGTTTCTGATAATTCGGGATGTTTTTTAATAAGTTCCCTAGCTACGTCATTACCAAGCGAACGGCCTACACTGGAAACCTCCAAACTATGTGTCAGACGGTTGTGTACGAATATGCTACCCGGCAAAGGGAATACTTGTGTCTTATTCTGTAAGCGTCTGAATGGAGCGGAGAAGATAAGGCGGTCGTAGTCTCGTTGAAATTCAGTACGGTCGTCTCTTTTTACTTGATGATATTTCTCCAATCCAAGTCGTTTGTTCGATATGAGTTGTTTCCAGTTCATGCCTGTTTCTTTAATATTTGACACAAAAGTAATTAAAAAGGATGACATTCCGTCTTTTTAAGTAAAAATCAATGGTTGTATAAGGAGATTTGGTTATTTTTGTACTCATAATCAATTTAAATGAAACAAAGATGAAAGTACGTGTAATCAATAAGTCACATCATCCATTACCACAGTATGCAACGATAGATTCTGCAGGTATGGATTTGCGTGCCAATTTGGACGCACCCATAGTACTGAAACCAATGGAGCGTTGTTTGGTCCCTACCGGTTTATATATGGCATTGCCTCCCGGAACAGAGGCACAAGTACGTCCACGCAGTGGGTTAGCTATAAAAAAAGGAATCACGGTTTTGAATTCTCCCGGTACTATTGATGCGGATTATAGAGGAGAGGTTTGTGTGATTTTAATCAATCTGTCTGCCGAGCCGTTTGAGATACAGGATGGCGAACGTATTGCTCAAATGGTGGTGGCCCGCTATGAACAAGCGCAATGGACGGAAGTGGAGAGTCTGGACGAGACGGAGAGAGGTGAAGGTGGTTTTGGTCATTCGGGAGAAAAATAAAGTCCAGTGTTAAAACGATTGCCCTACATATATCTGTTGGTGGTAGCCGTATGTTGCTTTACATCGTGTAGAGCGACAAAGGAGGTTGGTGTAACGACGGAGGCACAGCGCAGATTTGATTATTATTATCTGGAGGCTACCAAACAAAAACTGGCAGGCAGATATGATGACGCGTTTGAATTGTATCGCCTCTGTTTGGATATCAATCCTAACGCCGGAGAAGTGCTATACGAATTAGGTCGTTATTATCTTTCTATGGACTTGCTTGAGGACGGAGAAAAATATTTGGTCCGTGCCGTAGAGAAGGAACCTAACAATATTTATTACAAGGAAGTGTTGGTGTCACATTATTTAAGACAGCGTGACAAGAAAGCGGCGGCACCAATACTGGAGGATATGGTAAGATGTAATCCGAGTAGGTCGGATGTACTCGCCCAACTTGTGAATATTTATTTGGAGCAAGGGGAAACCCGAAAAGCTATACAGGCTCTTGACCGTATAGAGACGCTTGAGGGACGAAATATGGGCGTCAGTATGGAAAAATTCCGTCTTTATAAAGAATTGAATGAGGAGGATAAGGCATTTACCGAATTGGAGTTGCTGGCGGATGAAAATCCCAATGATTTGTCATTCAGGGTATTGATAGCCGATCAATACTTGATGGCGCAGCAAACGGAGAAAGCGTTGTCCATATATAAAGACATACAAGAAAAAGAGCCTAACAATCAGGCGTTGCGCTTGTCTTTGTTGGAATATTACAAAACGTCCGGACAAGATTCGCTTTATGCTGTAATGTTGGACGATTTACTCTATGGGCATGCTGTTGAAGAACGCGCCAGAGTCATGTTGATGCGCAACTTTGTGGTAGAGAAAGAACAGGCGCATACCGATAGCACGGTGGTGTTGAATATGTTTGAGCGAGTGTTCTCTAATGTTCCTGAAACGGTGGATATGCTTACATTGTATGCTTCATATTTACAGATGAAGCGGATGAATGGTGAGTTTGAACGCGCATTAGAGAGAATCTTGACCTTGGAACCCGATCATCATGCGGCTTTATTACAGTCATTACAGTTGGCAATTCAGTCAAATAACTATCCGAAAGTTTTAGACGTCTGCGAGCGTGGTATGGCACATCATCCCGATGAATTGCCCTATTACTTCTATTCCGGATTTGCATATTATCAGATGGATAATGAACTAAAAGCATTAGATGTATTTAAGAAGGGAGTCAGACAAATAAAACCAGATACCGATAAAGGACTTGCGTCCGATATGTATTCTATTATGGGTGACCTTTATTATGCGCATGGACAAAAGGATTCCGCTTATGCGGCCTACGATTCTTGTTTGGTATATAAACCCGACAATGTAGGTTGTCTGAATAATTACGCTTATTACCTCTCATTAGAAAATAGGGATTTGGATAAAGCGGAAGAAATGAGCCATCGGACAATTATTGCGGAACCTCGAAATAAAACGTATTTGGATACGTATGCATGGATTCTTTTCATGAAGCAGAAATACACGGAAGCTAAGTTGTACATCGAGCGAGTTGTGGAGGGCGATATAGATAATGATGAGGAGGTTTCAGGTGGTGTTCTGGAACATGCCGGCGATATATATGCGAAATGTGGAGAAATGGATAAGGCGGTGGAGTTTTGGCGTAAGGCTCGGGATAAAGGCGGCGACGTATCAACGGTTTTAGAACAAAAAATCAGACAGAAAAAATATATTGAGAAATGAGATACATCAAAAGAAAATGGCTCTTTTTGTTAGGAGTGTGCGTATTGATTTTGTCTTCTTGTCGTTCAAGCAAGCAAGTTGCGACAACGACTGATGATTTGAAAGCAAAGGAAGTTATGTGGACCCAAAAAGTGACTTCCGCAGTTGTGAATACCGGTACAGTAACTTCCAAAATGAATATAGAACTTTTCGTTGATGGGAAGAGAATATCTGTGGGTGGTAACTGTAATTTGAAGAGAGACGAGGCTATCCAATTATCAGTCTCACTTTTGGGGTTTATGGAAGTGGGGCGGTTGGAGCTGACTCCCGATTATCTGCTTTTGATAAATCGTGCTGAACGTCAGTATGTAAAGGTGAATTATTCAGATGTCCCTTATTTGCGACAAGTGGGCATTGATTTTTATTCTTTGCAAGCTTTGTTTTGGTCCGATTTGTTCGTTTTGGGCAAAGGAAATAAATGGAGTGAAAGTGACTTCGCAGTGACACGTGCAGGGGACAAGGTGGTATTGCAATCGGCAACAAACTCTTTGTTACAATGCAGTTTCTTGGTAAATGTCTTGTCCGGTTTAATTGAAAATTCATCGGTGACAGTATCCGGCAAAACTCGTCCGACAGGTTTAATATGGAACTATGAACACTTTGCGGCATTAGGGGATAGACAATTCCCGGATAAAATGAAACTTGGAATTCTTGATTCCGGAAAGGAAACATCGGCAACGATTTCCTTGAGTAACGTAAAGTGGAATGCCAAGGACGTGGAATTGACCAAAGAGCCCGGAAGTAAATATAAAAAAGTGGATGCGAGTTCGCTCCTTAACAAGTTGATAAAACTATGATGAGAAGAAACGCATTGATAGTATTAATCCTATTGTTTGTCGCTGTTGTTGGTGTTGAGGCTCAGACCAATGGCAACATTAAGAAGTTACAGACACAAAAGAAGGAATTGCAGAAAGGTTTGGATAAATCTCGCAAAGCCTTGAAAACGACAGACAAGAAAGTTAAAACAAAAATGCGTGACATCAACATGATTGCCAATAAGTTGGAGAATCGGCAACGTTACATTGATACAATGGAAGCACAATTAAAGGTTGTGGAAAATGAAGTTGTCGGTTTGCAACGAAAGGTCAACAAAACCCAACGTCAGCTATCCTCAAAGAAAGCCGACTATGCGAGGGCATTGCGTTATGCACGTGCGACAAAATCCATCAATAGTCCGTTGCTGTTTGTTCTCTCTACACAGTCTGTTCAACAAATGTATAGACGTTCGCGTTATGCCCGTGAATATGCCAATTATCAGCGCTCTTTAGCCGAGGAAATAACGAACAAACGAAGTCAGTTGTTGGTTGAGAAGAGCAGTTTGCTAAAAGTAAAGGCAGAGAAAAACAAACTAATGAATGAATGTTTGGAACAGAAAGCCAAATTACAAAAGCAACAAGAAGCCGAGAAAAAGAATATGGCAGGTTTGAAAAAGAAACAGCAAACCTTAAAGAAAGAAGTTGAGAAGCAGAGTAAACAATTGGCGGCACTTGATAAGAAGATAGATCAACTGATAGCCTACGAAGTGGAGCAGGCACGAAAACGTGCTGAGGCTGAAGCAAAGAAACAGGCGGAGAGTAAACGAAAGACGACAACTGGCAAACCCTCATCCGAAGGGAAACAATCAAAACAGTCGGGCATACCTTCAGAATACAAATGGATTACCCCGAAAGACCAAGCACTGAATTCAGATTTTGTGCGCAATAAAGGAAGACTGCCGGTACCGATAAGTGGCAGTTATATGGTAGGTAGTCGTTTCGGGACTTATAATGTACCGGGGCTGAAAAATGTAAAGTTGGACAATAAAGGTACAAACTATGTCGGTCGTACAGGCGCGATGGCACGTTCTATCTTTGACGGGGAGGTTTCAGCTATCTTTCAATTTGGAGATACGAAGAACGTGTTAGTTCGTCACGGTAGTTATATATCTGTTTACTGTAATCTTTCGTCAGTTCGCGTGTCGAAAGGACAAAAAGTAAAGGCACGTGATATATTGGGTAAAATCGATACCGATGATTCCGGCAATTGTGTATTGCACTTCCAATTAAGAAAGGAAACGACCAAATTGAATCCGGAACATTGGATTGGACGATAAGAGTGAACTTACATAATGTGCAAACCGTCCAATAGATTGATGTAAAACTCTATGGCCTCCTTAATTTCTGGTATAGTGATATATTCGTCTGCAGTGTGAGAGCGAGAGGAATTGCCCGGTCCAATTTTGAGTGATGGGAAGTGCATCAGTGCTTGGTCGGACAAAGTAGGTGAACCAAATACGGTTTTGCCATATTCTTTTGCTTTTTGAACAATAGGGTGACACTCGGATATGCGAGAAGAATTCAGACGGAATGAACGAGCCTTAACTTCGCTTGTCACGTTGGAACAAACAATATCGTAAATTTCTTCGTTGGAATAGTTTTCGTTGCTTCTTACATCCACAGTAAACGTACATTTATCCGGAATGACGTTGTGTTGCGTACCGGCATTGATAATAGTCACAGTCATTTTGACCTCGCCTAATAAGGGTGATGATTTGTCAAAGTGATATGATTTGAACCATGTTATATCCTTGATGGCTTCGTAAATGGCATTTACTCCTTCAGTGCGAGCGGCATGACCAGATTTCCCGTGAGTGGTAACATCCAAAACCATCAATCCCTTTTCTGCAATTGCCGGTTGCATGTTCGTCGGCTCTCCTACAATAGCGACATCTATACGTGGAAGTAGTGGAAGTATGGACTCAATGCCATTTTTGCCGGAAACTTCTTCTTCGCATGATGCTAAAAAGATAAGATTGTATGGTTGAGGTTTAGAACTTAATACTTTGAATGTTTGAAGTAATGATACTAGGCTTGCGCCATCATCGTTGGTCCCAAGTCCATATATTTTATCGCCTTCGACTGTTGCATCAAAAGGGGGACGAGTCCAACTATCGGTAGGTTTTACTGTATCAATATGCGCATTGAGTAGAAGTGTGGGACTCTCTATATTATAATAAGGTGAGATACACCATAAATTGTTGCCCATTCTATTAGGGCACATGGACTGTTGAGTCAGATAATCTTCGAGATAGTCCGCCAAATCTTTCTCCTCTCTGCTGATAGAGGGGATGCTGACCATCATTTTTAATAAGCTTATAGCTTCGTTTGTCAGTTCATTTATGTTCATATCTCTCTACTTCTTGAGAAACAAAGTTAAGGCTTTTTTCAAGAAAAATTAAAGATTTTATGGAAAAAGTATAGATAGTTTCATTTAAAACTATATCTTTGTACTTGCTTAAATATCATTATTATGCAGAATGTACAATACCTTACTGTTCTTGTGCACGAGCAAGCAAAGCAATATGGCGACAAGACAGTTATGACTTATCGAGATTACGATAAGAATGAATGGCTCCCAATTTCATGGAATGAATTTTCAGCCAATGTAAGGAAGGTTTCTAATGCCCTGTTGTCATTGGGAGTGAGTGTTCAAGAGAACGTCGCAACATTCTCTCAGAACAAACCTGAGTGTCTGTTTGTGGCTTTCGGTGCGTATGGTATTCGCGCTGTGACCGTTCCTTTCTATGCCACGAGTTCAGAAGCGCAGATATCATACATGATTAACGATGCGAATATCAAATATGTATTTGTAGGAGAACAATATCAGTACGATACGGCTTATCGTGTCTTTTCTCTTTGTCCTACACTACAAAAGTTAATTATATTTGATAAGTCGGTTAAGAAGAATCCGCAAGACACAGTTTCTATATACTTTGATGAATTTTTAGAGTTGGGTGAAGGAACATCCTATGAAGCGGAAATTGAAGCGCGCTTGGAAAACTTCAATCCTGATGAGTTGGCTGACATACTTTATACTTCCGGAACAACAGGAGTCAGCAAAGGAGTAAAGTTGACTCATCGTATGTATTACGACGCGTTAATAGCGAACGATGCAGTGTTGCCGTTGAGCGAAAAAGACGTTGCACTGGACTTCTTACCTTTTACTCACGTATTTGAACGCGCTTGGTCATATTTGATTTTAACTGAAGGTGCACAATTGGCAGTCAATTTACGCCCAACTGAAATAACGAAGTCATTATGTGAAGTCCGTCCAACTTGTATGTGCGTGGTGCCTCGTTTCTGGGAGAAGGTTTATGCAGGTGTGACCGAGAAGATTAACTCAAGTAGTCCAATACAGCGTAAACTGATGTTAGAAGCCATCAAGGTTGGTAAAGAATATAATGTGGATTACAAACTTCGCGGATTATTGCCTCCATTAGGTTTGCGTTTGCGTTACGCATTCTTTGAAAAGACCATCATTGCATTGCTGAAAAAGACATTAGGTATGGAAAATGGCAATTTCTTCCCGACAGCAGGAGCTGCTATACCACCGGCAATAGAAGAATTTATCCATGCAGTAGGCATTAATATGTGTGCCGGATATGGACTGACAGAGTCAACGGCTACAGTTTCGTGTGATTGGATAGACAAACCGCGTTCTATAGGTTCCGTTGGGCGTATTATTCCGGGTGTGGAAGTTAAGATTGGCGAAAATGACGAAGTCTTGTTACGTGGTACTGCCATCACACCGGGATATTATCAAAAAGAGGAGATAACCCGTGAGACAATAGATGAAGATGGTTGGTTCCATACCGGTGATGCCGGTTATATAAAGAACGGAGAATTGTACCTGACTGAACGTATCAAGGATTTGTTCAAGACCTCAAATGGTAAGTACATAGCTCCGCAGATGATAGAATCCAAACTTGTAGTGGACCGTTTCATTGATCAAATTGTGGTTATCGCTGATGAACGGAAGTTTGTTTCGGCTTTGATTGTGCCTAATTATCCTTTGATGGAAGAGTTCGCAAAGAAGTATAAAATGGAGTATAAGGACATGGCAGATCTATGTCAGAATCCGGATATGGTAAAGATGGTTCATTTTAGAATAGAAACTTTGCAGCAGGAATTTGCTCACTATGAGCAAGTGAAGCGTATTACCTTGTTACCGGAACCATTCAGTATGGAGAAGGGTGAATTGACCAATACGCTGAAGATTAAACGTCCTGTCGTAAATAAGAATTATGCGGCAGAGATTGAAGCGATGTATGCGGAGTAGTCAGAGTTAGATTTATATAAGAAAAATAGATGTGTGGTGAAGTCGGAATGTTCCGGCTTCACTTTTTTAATGTAAAAATCCCCGATTGTCGTTTTTATGCCTATCTTTGTATGCAGAAAGGATAGATTTATGATAACCATAGAACAACTGAAAGACGTAAAGAATAGAACAGAGGCTCTTTATCGCTATTTGGATATTGAGAATAAGAAAATTCAAGTAGAAGAGGAGCAGCTCCGCACACAAGCTCCCGGCTTTTGGGATGACGCAAAGGCAGCTGAAGAGCAAATGAAAAAAGTGAAGGGATTGCAAAAATGGCTTGACGGATATAAAGAAGTCAAGACCATGTGCGATGAATTGGAGCTGGCTTTTGATTTCTACAAAGAAGAGATGGTGACGGAAGAAGAGGTGGATGCGCAGTATGAGAAAACATTGATTGCGTTAGAAGATTTGGAATTACGTAACATGTTGCGTCAGGAGGAAGACCCAATGGATGCGGTTTTGAAAATCAATTCCGGAGCAGGAGGAACAGAAAGTCAGGATTGGGCCTCAATGTTGATGCGTATGTATATGCGGTGGGCAGAAGCCAATGGTTATAAATGTACGGTAAGTAACTATCAAGATGGTGACGAAGCCGGAATAAAAACCGTTACGATGCAGATAGAAGGGGAGTTTGCTTATGGTTATTTAAAATCCGAAAACGGAGTACATCGATTGGTTCGCGTATCACCGTATAATGCTCAGGGGAAGCGCATGACTTCTTTTGCTTCGGTTTTCGTTACACCATTGGTGGACGATTCTATTGAAGTGTATGTGGATCCATCAAAAATTTCTTGGGATTTGTTCCGCTCAGGAGGTGCCGGAGGGCAGAATGTCAATAAGGTTGAAACAGGTGTACGTTTGCGTTATCAATATAAGGACCCTGATACCGGTGAAGAGGAAGAAATCTTGATAGAAAACACAGAAAGTCGTAAGCAATTAGAAAATCGTGAGAATGCCATGAGATTGCTGAAATCTCAACTTTATGATAGGGCGCTTCAAAAGCGAAAGGCAAAGCAGGCAGAAATAGAAGCCGGTAAGAAAAAGATAGAGTGGGGAAGTCAGATACGCAGTTATGTATTTGATGACAGACGCGTAAAAGACCATAGGACAAATTACCAAACATCCGATGTGAACGGTGTGATGGATGGAAAGTTGGATGGTTTTATCAAATCGTACTTAATGGAATTCTCTGACGGAGAATAATGAACACTTTTAATATAACAAAACTATGAGTGAGAAGAAGAAATTGAGAAAAGCAGCACGCGAAGCACGTGAGAAAAAGCAAATGGAACGTGTCATCAAAATATTGATGGGCGCATTGGCCGTTTTGATAATAATCAGTGTTGTAGCTTTTACAATGTTGGGTTATGCCGCTTGAGATAGAGCGCAAGTTTTTGGTGACGGGTGACTTTAAGTCGCAAGCATATTCCAGTAGTCGGATTATGCAAGGATATATCAGTTCCGGTAATGGTAAAACTGTAAGAATACGTATCCGAGACGAGAAGGGCTTTTTAACAATAAAAGGACCTGCCGGAAAAGAAGGATTGTCGCGGTATGAATTTGAGACTGAAGTTGCCTTAAAAGACGCTTTGGATTTGATGAAGTTATGTGAGCCGGGAATCATAGACAAGACACGTTACCTTGTGAAGTCAGGAAAGCATATTTTTGAAGTTGATGAGTTCTACGGACCAAATGAAGGTTTGATTATAGCCGAAGTAGAGCTTTCAGATGAGAATGAGACCTTTGAGAAACCGGATTTCATAGGAAAGGAAGTAACAGGCGATCGTCGTTATTATAACTCGCACTTACGTAAGAATCCTTACTGTCTTTGGCGCGGATAAATGAATAGTCCTATAGTAATCCCGATGCCGCAACCAATGACATTGGCGATAAAGTCTAGCCAATCGCCACTTCTGTCAGTTGTACAGTAGTGTTGTATTAGCTCCATAGCTCCTCCGTAAGCGCATGGTAAAAGAAACAATAGAATGTAGGGATACAAACGTTGTTGTGAGTGTGAACGTTTGTATTCTATCAAAACCGACATTTCTAATATAAGGTACATTATAATGTGTGCCCATTTGTCAGAGAGGGCTACTTGTTCAAGTTCTACTTTGGGGGGAGTGAACAGAGAAAGATAACCTATAAGAATTGTAATAATTAAACTGAAGGGGTATCTTTTAATACAAATTGTTAGTTTATCTCTCATGTTAATAACAGATTTCTCGCAAAGATAAATCTTTTTTTGTACTTTTGTCGTTCATTCAAAGAATAATCGTAAACTCTATTTAGTTAAAGATGAGCGAAAGAGCGAACTTCGGGAGTAAAATGGGAGTCATTTTGGCAGCATCTGGTTCTGCCGTTGGCTTAGGAAATATTTGGCGTTTTCCGTGCATGGTCGGAGAGAATGGCGGTGCGGCTTTTATCTTAGTATATATTCTCTGTGTGATGTTTTTGGGAGTGCCGGTTATGGTCTCCGAATTCTTGATTGGACGTAGAGCAAAAACGAATGCGATAGAGGCATATTCAAAGTTAGCTCCCGGCACGCCATGGATATGGATTGGTATCACCGGAGTTGCCGCTGCATTCTTGATTCTAAGTTATTATGGAGTTGTTGCAGGGTGGACTTTAGAGTACACTGTGGCGTCGGCAGTAGGCGAACTGTCCGGAGCAAAGGATTATACGGCGTTTTTTAACGATTTTGTAAGCAATCCATGGAAGCCTGTTCTTTATATGGCGGTTTTTATCTTATTGACGCATATAGTCGTTGTGCGAGGAGTAAGAGAAGGTATAGAGAAGTTTTCAAAGATAATGATGCCTCTGCTTTTGCTTATTATATGTGTGTTAGTAGGTTGCTCTTTTTCTCTTTCAGGGTTTGAGGAGGGAGCTGCATTCCTCTTGCGACCAGACTTTAGTAAGGTGACCAATAAAGTGATATTGGACGCCATGGGGCAAGCTTTCTTTTCAATGAGCATCGGTATGGGATGCCTTTGTACTTATGCGTCGTATTTTTCTAAGGATACGGATTTGATGAAAACGGCAGGAAGCGTAGCGACAATTGACACGTTGGTCGCATTGTTGGGAGGTTTTATTATATTCCCGGCCGTATTTTCAGTTCCCGGTTTGTCGGCAGATGCGGGAGCTGGTTTGGTTTTCATTACATTGCCTAATGTTTTTCATTTGATTTTTCAAAATGTCCCATGGTTAGGTTACATCTTTTCGTTGATGTTTTATGTTCTGTTGATGTTAGCAGCTTTGACTTCGACAATCTCTTTACATGAGGTTTCAACGGCCTATATCCATGAGCGTTTGAAGTGGTCTAGAAAAAAGGCAGCATGGGCAGTAACAGCAGGATGTATATTCTTGGGAGTTTTTTGTGCGTTATCTTTCGGCGTCTTATCAGAGATTAAACTCTTTGATTTGACAATCTTTGATTTGTTTGACTTTGTTACGGCCAAGTTGATTATGCCGTTGGGTGGTATGTTTATCTCAATATTTACCGGATGGTATCTTGAACGTAGTATTGTGAAGGCAGAGGTAACGAATGAAGGCAAACTTAAAATACCTTTCTTTAAATTTTATATATTCCTTTTGAAATTCGTAGCACCTGTGTGTATCGGACTGATATTTATTAACGAATTGTTTAAATAGGCCCCAATGAAGCATAGTTGGAAAGATTTGTTCTATTTTTCCAAAGCAGACCGTACAGTTCTGATGTTTTTGGTGGGAGTGTTGACGGGTGTGGCTTTGTGTGTGTTGTTGATGCCACGTTCCGAGAATGTGACTGCTATAGATGAAAGTCAAACTACGCATGACCTAACCGATATGGCGGTCGTTAAGCAACAAGACACTTTAAATAATAAGCAAAAAGCGTTTTATTATCAGCAAGAGCAAAGGCGAGTTGAAACGTTCGAGTTCGACCCAAATACAGCAGATTCAACACAATTGTTAAGGTTGGGATTGCAGCCTTGGCAAGTAAGAAATATCTATAAATACCGTGCCAAAGGAGGACGCTACCATCGGCCTGAAGATTTTTCAAAGTTATACGGATTGACAAAAGGCGATTACGACCGATTGTTACCATTTATTAAGATTGCGGATGAATATAAATTGATGTCCGATATACCTCAGGTAAAAGTAGCAAAGAATGATACCGTTGCCAAGGGATTATACCAAGAGAAGTTGAAAGAAGGCGAAACAGTTAATCTTAATAAAGCAGACACGACGTTTCTAAAGAAAGTGCCCGGCATAGGTTCGTATTATGCCCGAAGGATTGTTGAATATCGTAAGCGTTTAGGCGGATTTGTATCTGTTGGTCAACTCTCCGAATTGAAAGATTTTCCGGAAGGACTTGAGCGTTGGTTTGTAGTCAGTAGCATTGAACTAGAACCGATTTATATCAATAAGCTTTCAATAGACGCTCTTCGTCGTCATCCATATTTGAATTTCTATCAAGCTAAAGTGATAGTAGAGCATAGACGCAAATATGGACCAATAAAAAAGTTGCAATCGCTGTCTTTGTATGAGGAGTTCTCATCTTCTGACTTGGAACGATTGCAACAATATGTTAATTACGACGAATAGTAGATAATTGTCGGCTAAGGTTATTGGGCGTATTCTGCTACTTTGGCAATTTTCTTGGGAATGTCTGTATTGTCGATTCGGCCGGTAAACTCCTTCGCACCATTTCCAATAGCGAATACCGGTACGTAGCCATTTGAATGTCCTCCACTTGTCCAACCAATCATCGCCTTTTGTGCCATAATCTTACGTGCTGTTGAGGCTATGATATTTTCACTTTCGTATAAAGTTCTGGTGTCCTTTGCCACACCTTCACAAAAGTCCTTATATGCCTTTTGGAGTCGTTCGGTTTCTCGGTTGTTTAGCGGAACGTTTGTCCAAAAGCCAAAGTTCTCTTGAAGTTGTTGACGGACAAATTCCCATGAAAAGTCCTTGCCTTTTGTTTGGTGCAGTTGAGCTATCGTTTTACTGAATGCACCGGCACTTTGTTTTTGATACTTTAGATAATCAGTATGCAACTCGTATGCTCCGGTTCCTAAAGCGATACCGCCGGTTTCATGGTCGGCAGTCACAACAATTAGTGTTTCATCGGGATGTTGTTCGTAAAACTCATAAGCGACCTTTACCGCCTCGTCTAAATCAATCACTTCCTTAAATAGGGTAGCGGCATCATTGCTATGGCATGCCCAATCTATTTTTCCTCCTTCAATCATGAAGAAGAATCCATTGCCATTTCTACTTAAAATATTGATTCCTGCTCGTGTAATATCTTGTAGTGTTAACGCACCTTTCGGTCGGTCTATGGCATAAGGTATGCTAGTCCTATCCTCTTTATTTGCTGTGTCTTTTTGCAGAAGGATGACTTTGTCTGCCTTTTTAGATTTCTTGCGGAAATCATCATAACCTTTAGCGATGACATAGCCGGCGTCCTTACATTGACTGTATAAGTCTTTGCTGTCGTTCGTGTTTTTGCTTTCAGGTTTAAGGAAGTCGGACCCTGCGTAAAAGTCAAAATTCGCTTCAATCAGCTCCTTCCCGATTTGATGATACATACCGCGATCTTTTACATGAGCGTAGAATGAAGAGGGCGTTGCATGGTCAACAGAGACACTTGTTGCAATCCCCACTGCATATCCTTTTTCTTTTGCTTCTTCTGCAATGCTTTTTATCTCTGTTGTATGACCTTTATCCATTCCGATGGTGCCATTTTTTGTTTTCTGACCAACAGCCAATGCCGTACCTCCGGCTGCTGAATCCGTAACGCCGTTGGTCGCAGAGAATGTCGTTACCAACCCGGTATAAGGGAACTGTCCAAAACAAAGTGGAGTCGTTCCAATCCGTCCTTCCAATGCTGCTAAATAGGTTTCTGTCCCGTTGACTTGATTGACTCCCATGCCATCGCCAATAAAGTAAAAAACGTATTTTGCTCTTCCTTGCGCAAAGGTAAGGCATGAAAGAAATAATAGTAAATATGTGAAAAACGACCTTTTCATATTGCAATTGTTTACGATTTCTTATCTATGTTGTATTACGAATTTCCGTGTGCCGGTCTCTTTCCCTGAAGCGGCTTTCAGTATGTATAATCCCGCCGGGTAGGTGCCGGTATCAATACGTACTGTCTCTTGACTTGTAGCGTTGATGTTTTGCATCAGAACACCTTGGGTATTATATATTTGTAAAGTGACCATGTCGGTACTGTTGCTTGTTGTGAAATCTACGACAAGTTCTTTGTCAATCAGCGAAGTCTTAAAGTTTATGCCAAGTTCCTTTTTGGTAGGTTCGTTAATGCTTGTTACTTCATTAACCAATTTCTTAACCTCATCGTTCGTTAAGGCATAATTATAAATTCTGAAGTCGTCTATATAGCCTTTGAATAGAGGGTCTGCAGCAAATTGACTACGTCCGATGTAGTTCATGAATGGTTTGAAATCGGCCGGGCGTATGGTAATTTCTTTTGATGAACCGATAAGCTTACCATCCAAGTAGATAGCCACACTGTCTTCGCCCATGCTGAGCGCTAAATGTGCCCATTTGTTGCGAGAAGTTGTCATCGTTACGTCTGCCGTCAATGTCTGTTCTTCTCCACCATTCTTAATAGCGAATCTCACTTTGTTTCCCTCGTTGGAGCGAACGGTTAGGAACATGTATTCATTCTCGTCGTTACCGAAATCAAAAACACGTTGCCATGTGTCGCCACCGCGCCAATAAACCCATGTGGAAATGGTCAGGTTCTTTAAGTTGGCAATCTCCGTAGGCAGTTGAATGAAGTTGGATGTTCCATTCAATTCAAAAGAGTAGTTCCCGGAGTTTCCTATGGTGTAGGTCTCGGTTAGCGCTGCCGCATTATTGATGTTTTCTGTTGTGTCTTTAGTGGTTTCTTCAAACTCATATCTTGCCACCAATGCTTTCCCGTCGGTAGGTGTCGCAGATACAGATTCTGAAACGGGCGAGGTGTTATAGAACATATCAATCATTTTGACGCAATAATGATAGGTCTTTCCTGCCTGAACTTTATTATCTACGAACACGGTATCCGTAATGTTTCTTCCAATGGTTTCATAATCTCCGTCGGCAACTTCCGAACGCAATACGGTGTATGTCGGGGTATAACCGTCTGCTTGGTTCCATTTTAGTCGTATTGATGCCGGTTTAGCCTCTGCTTGAAGTCCGGTTGGGGCGGCGAAACTGCGAAGTTTTGGGCGTGTGCCGACAGGGACGAATCGCCATAACTGTCCGTCATTTCCGTCTTTTACTCCTTGAACGACATTGTTGCTGTACAATTCAAGGCAATGTGAACTGTGTCTGTGGCGGATATAGAACCATCCGTCGCTTTCGTATTCCAAATACCATTGTTGGTTGGCGCTGCTGCTATCTGTTCCCCATATAATCACATCCGCATTGTCCTCCAACGACCAGTTTTGAACGTCCAATGATTGTTTGGTGCTTGCGGACATGATGTAATGATAACTGAAATCGCTGTTCTTCAATGGGTCAACGGGATTGACATACCATTGTTGGGTCTTGAGCGCTTTGTTATAAGAGTTTACTTGCAGATTACCATTGACGATATCCATTACCTTTGTCGGTTGGAACTTGTTGACCAGCATGTATGTACCGTCAATAACCGGTTGGATGTCATCGCCCCATGTGATATTTACGACACATTCGGCATTGGTTTGTCCGACTTGATAGCCCGTACCTCCCGGAAGGTCGATGATATATTCACGTTGTGGCCCGTGTCCGTTGAAGAATACGTCGCGCTCTTTCGAAATGAATTTATAGCTTGTGGCTGCCGCTTGTCGCTCGGATGTGCCGGCAAAGGCCTGAACTTTCCCGTCGGGAGCGCGGTAAACAGATGCTGCAGTCCAATTGTCGCGGTGCTCGGCGTATGCCAAACGTTCGCCGTGGCTTGCTTTGCAGAATTCGCCACGTGCGTATTCGGCAGGTCCCCACCAGATGCCCGTTTGCAGTCCGTATTCCAAGCCGACCATAGCCTCCATGACATTGTGCATCTCATCATCCGTGGCGTGATTGCCATCTTGACGAACCTTAGTGAAGAAGTTGGCAAAATTGTTGAAAGAACCGGCTAATTGGTGTGTATTACCCTCGTCTAAGTATTCTTTAAGGGTATTATACCAATAATATGCCTGGTCGCAGTTCAAGGTATTGCCTCCACATATTCTGATGGTGTCGAAGCGACTGTTTTTTCTTAACTCGGCAGCGATGTTGTAAAAGTCGGTAATCGTGCCTTGTCCTGTGGCGGAATAATCCGGTTCATTGAAGGGAGCGACAGAAACGACTCTGTAGCCTGCCTCTTGAAAATATTTTGTGGTAACGTCGATGAGTTCCGCCCAGTTCTTGGCATTGCCCACGTAAGAAGCATCAACCGAAGGATGGTCGCAATTGAGCATTAACTTGACGTCAGGCTTGCAGTATTTAAGTAGTCTTAAACGCTGGTTTAAGTAGTTTTTTTGTTGTCTTTGCAGGTCCCCGTCAATAAGTGGGTAGGTGGGTTGGAACGAACCGCGCGCTATTGATACATTGTCCTGTCCCATGAACAAGATGCAACGTCGGAAGTTTTGTTCATGTATCCATGCCAAATCGGCACCCCATTCAACTTCTCTGACGATGCCCTTTTCGGACAATTTGAATGGAACTATTCTGTCAGTAAGTGGTTCCACTTTTAAATTGCTGCTTGAGCTGAATCCTTGAGCGATAGCAGTATAAGAGCAGGCTGTTAGGAGTAATGTCGCTAATAACTTTGATGCATAGTTCTTCATAATAGTAGTTAAATATTTAGTTATATATTGCAAAGTAAATGTTTTTACTTGGTTTTTCAAATATTTAGGCTGTAAACTTTACTTTTTTGTAAGGTTGCAATTGTCGTGTGGCATTTGCATCACGCACGTGTAGCATTTGCATCACGCACGTGCGGCATTTGCTTCACACACGTGTAGCATTTGCTTCACGACAAAAAGGTGCTTTGAGAAAAAGAAAAAGGTATGCTCAGAGGAACATACCTTGTGGGAGTAATAATGTTGAAATCAGCGATTTATCTTCTTAGCACTTTCTTGACGGATTGCCCCTCCTTAACAATGACGAAACCATCGTTTGGAAGTTCGGGCAATTCGATACCGGAAAGAGAAAAATATCGGGCAGTCCGGTCCGTATGGCTCATGGGAGAGTCAATGACGGAATTGTTACCGCCTAATGCATACAATCGGACATTGTCCACTTGAAATCCGCCTAACGCTGATGCGTTTCCTTGTGGGCAGTCGAAACCGATGGTCACGGTGTTGTCATTGGAAACCGTGAAGTTCAGAGCCAATGTGCGCCAATTCCCTTGATTCTCATTGTCGTTGTTGTTAATGTTGACGCTTCCATCCGCATTATAAGGGTCGGAAAAAATGCTGCTGCTGTTCACTGCATCGCTCCCGATGGTGGCGAAAAGGCGTTGTTCCCCTGTTATGGCGGCATTATCTACGCATCGCATATCTGCGTAAAGGGCGTAGTCGCCGGTAGGTATGTTATGAATGGTCTGGAAAAGTCTGACAGATACATAACCGCTATTATACCATATATGCCAATCGAAAGCGCCTTCTGTTGGATTGATGTTACGTTGGTCGCTGGTGCTCAAACTCCCGTAATTGCCATTTGTGTCCGGGAAGTCAAGGGTCCAACTGGTTGGTCGCCACGGTATCGCGTTGGTGTCCTTACTTTCAAATCCATGGTTCAGGATATATTTATCGGTAACGTCCTCGCCGTCCAAATCCGTGTTGTTGTCATCATCCTTTTCGGTAAGTGTACTGCCTGCCATTGTAAATTCATAATTTCCGCTGCCAAGTTTGAAACAAGCAAGGGTGTCGGTGTATTCCACGTCACTTACTGAGGCAATTGTGCTTAATTCATGCTTGTCTTCATATAGTTTCAAACCTTTAATGATGGGCAAACGGACTTCCGCAGTAGCTCCGACGGGTACGCAAATGGTATAAACCGTATTGTTGTTATTTCTATTCCAGCCCATTTTTACTTCCCCTCGTGGCGACAGAACGCTGATGTCCGCCACAGCCATATCCGCAGGAATCCATGGGCGAATAGCTATTCTTTCGTAGGCTTCGCCGATGTTATTGATACCGCCGAGTTCGGCGAAGAACCACTCTTCGATATGGTCCATCATGCAGTGATTTTGGCTCAGCGACATGTCCCAATACTCCAATGAGGTGGTAGCTCCTTGTGTCACCCAATAACCATAACTCGGATAGGTGGTTTTGTTTGCCATGCGATATACCACTTCGTTATAACCGTTGGCGGCTAATGCCATGATGGTCGGTCGTAAACCAATCTCACCGGTCTTTATGCTATAATTGCTGGCTTCCACCGCATCAGCCAATGCCTTTGCCACTGCCGGAATGTTCTCGCTATCAACCAAACCATAATAAAGAGCCATGCCGTAATTCGCTTGGTTGCCGTGTTCGTACACACCATTTTTGAAAAAACGGTTGTTAAAGGCTGTTTTAACATCCTCAGCTTGCTTGAGCCATCCTTCTGCATCGGCAGTGTAACCTAATTCTATCGCCATTTCAGCCATAGCGCCTAAGAAATAATAGTAAGAACAGGTTGACGTAAACGAAGTACTTGTATGATTTGCCAAACCACTGGTTTCCTGTCCCCAATCGGAAAGCACGCTGTAGTTGTTGCGAATGACGCCCCCTTCAAGAAGAGTACCATAATAGGTGATGAGGCGCTTCATCTCGTCATAGTATTGTGTCATAAGCGTCTTGTCGCCATATTGTTTGAAATTACGCCATGGAATGGTGATGCCGGCTCCTCCCCAATTAAGGTCGTCATCGTAAACTCTCATAAAATGTGGTACGGTACTTGGAACATAACCGGATGCGCCTTGCGAGTCAAAAGCGTCCATAACGACCTTGCCTAACAATGACTTAACGTTGAAGTTATACGAGAGTGATTGATACATCATGTTGGGGACATCCAACCAACCTAGTTTCTCACGATGCGGGCAGTCTGTCACGGTGTTGTATAATTGGCTTTGTATGCCATTGTAACAGATGCGGTGTATATCATTCAATAAAGTATTGCTCGTCTTGAATTGTCCCACTGTTTCCAGATTGGAGCGGATGCGCTTGGCAGTAAAGTCGCTTGCTTGAGGCATTTCCGTAAGTCCGCTGATTTCAAGATAGCGGAATCCGTGATACATAAATTCAGGTCCCCAAGTCTCGCCGTTTTGGTCTCCTTTGAAAGTGTAGGTGTCAAGGGTCTTGTTGGTAGCCCCGTTGGGCTGATACATATATTCGAAAAGGCACGCGTTGTTCGACTGAAGTTCTGAGTCGTAAATGGTTATTGTAGTCCCTTCCGGTGCTTTTAGGTTGAAAGAATACGTACCTGCGAAATTTTGTCCGAAATCAACGAGATAATTTCCTGCTGAATTTTTCACGACACTGACGGCAGGCCAAGTCTCAACTATGCGTAAAGGCTCGTATTCTCTGGCTCTCATTTCTCCAACAGGCAGAACAGATGAAGATACGCTCGGAGCACAAAAAGTAGGATTCACTTCTTCGCACTTTTGCCAAATGCCGACATCAAAGTTCGGCGATTTGATGCCGTTGAGTTCAAGTCGGGCGTCGTAATCTTCTCCGCCATACCAATTACTGCCGGTAGTGGGAGATTTGTGTGTTCCCCATTCATTATTGGTGTTGATACAGTCGGTACTTCCATCTGTATAAGTGATATAAAGCATGGCTCTAAGCGATGTGGTAGCAGCGTTGCTTGCCAATTCATGCTTTACAAAACGGTCGCTCATTGCGCTCATGTTGACAATGCCTCCAGCCACTTGTGCTATTAACGTGTTTTTCCCCGACACGAGTAGTGGTGTAACATCGTATGTGCTATAAAGAATGTGTTTGTCGTATGCGCTTTCACCCGGCTCTAAGACGTTGTCGGTAACTTTCTCTCCATTTAATTGCATCGTGAAAACACCTAATGCAGATGCGTATAATCTAGCCGACGCCACCGTCTTGTCTTGTGGAATCTCGAAATTCCGACCCATATAAGGTATATTGTTGGTGTTATCGTATGAGGGTGCCTCTGCGTCTTCAATTTGGTATTGTACGGTATAAGGCGTGTCTGTGTCCTTAGTTTCTACTGTGTAACTGCTTGGGAAATTCGCAGCTTTGTTCGGTTGGTTGATAGCCGGTGCGTCTTGACGTGGGTATAGGACGATGCGAGTAATCTCTTGTGAGCTTTCTAATTTCGCAATGATGGTGGTCGTCGTCATGTTTTGCGTAGTTGTAAAACCATTAGTGCCACCGCCTGAAATGATTCCGTCATTGATGTATTTGATACTCCACCCATAATCGCCGAGTTCCCATCCGTTTGAAGCAGTGAATGTAGCATCCTTTCCGATGTTCACACCTTCCTTATTATATATTTCTATTTCGGCAATCTGCACAAAACCATAATTAGGGTCGCTGGCTGCACGTAAACCGCTTTCCGTTACGTTTAATTTTATATATTTGGATTTGACGGCCCCGTCTTTGGGGTAAATTTCCACGATGGCTCTATAGGGTGATTCTTTAGGCGCAATCCATTTTGCATTATCCCACTCCGATTGAGAGAGTATTCCGGTTTCAAAATAACTTTCTGCGACTTCAGATGCAGTCCCATTTTGGTCGTAGGTTACAACCGTCCATTTGTATTTTGAACGGCTTTTAAGCGTATTCCCTTCGTAAGGAATATCTGTTTGCTTACTGCTCGCCATCTTTCCGCTGTTCCACATAGTAACTCCGGTGGAGTCCTCAACAACGATTTCGTAAGCACTTTGTTTGATACCGCGTTCGTTTGAAACCATTTTCCAACTAAACGATGGATTGCTCTCAATGCCAATGGGTGCCTTTAGCCCTAATGTCCGCAAATCAATGACTTCATGCAGACTAAATGACGACAAGGATAGTAGTGTCGCAAAACAAAGGCAGAAATACTTTTTGCTCATAAACTTCATTCGATTTAATCTTATACTTGTTTTCCTTTTGCAAAGAAATAACGGAATTGAATCACTACCATGATATATTAGTTCAAAAAAGTCAAAAATAAGTTCATTGTATGATTTTGAGATATTTTAGGGGGTAGTTACAAACTTATTTTTAACTAAAATCCTTAAATTTACGCCATGAATATGATAATCCGTTTACTGATGGTGTTGATAGCTTGGACATACGTTAGTGCAACCCAAGCAAAAGAAGGATGGCAACATATTAAAGGGTTGCCTTGTGAGGAAACGTCATCAGTCATTCAGGACAATGAAGGATATATATGGGTCGGCACCCGATTAGGTCTTGTCAGATATGACGGTTTTAACAAGAACTTTTATCGCAACGACATGGCTCATCCTCACGCGTTCAGCTCGTCGGATATCAAATGTTTATCATGTAGCGCGGATGGAAGAATCTTCGCAGGTTCTTTCTTTGGTTTGAATATATTTGACAAGAGAACGCATGACGTCCGATTTGAGCATTTTGAGAGGAACGATTATGTAAGAACCGTTCATTACGACCAAAAGGGACGATTGTGGATTGGTACAGATGATGGATTGTACTTACAAGAAGGAGGGCATGAGAGTCATTTGTATAAACAGATTCCACAGGATTTGATACAACATATCGAAGAAAGTGCGGAGGGGGAAATTATTATTGCTACGAGAAGTCATGGTTTATTTATTATAGATGAACATGAGCAGTGTCTTGCAGTCAAGGGTACAGAGAGTATATCGCCTACTGTGACGCTTTCACTCGATGATGGTACTATTTGGGTAGGAACACATAGCAAGGGACTTTACTCATTAAAAAATCATCAAATTGATTTTCATAAAGTTTTTGATGATTTCGTTATCAATGATTTGTTGTTATTGCCTTCAAATAAGGGGCAGCTTCTAGTTGCGACAAATTCAGGCATTATAAGCAATCCTTTTAATGAATCAGAGGCCTCATTAAATGGCAAGAATGTGCAAAGTCTATGTTTGGACCGAGATGGGAATGTTTGGGCAGCGACAGAGAATCAAGGTGTATATTTATTGCAGAACCATAAGGAGCAATTTACAATAATCAACCACCCGTTCACACATCGGACAACACCTATCATCTCACAATTTGACGTGCGGCATTTGGCTGATACTGTGATATGGAAAACGCTGAATCATATCAATGCTGTTTATGAATCTCCCGATGGAATGGTCTATATTGGAACATGGGACAAAGGATTGTATGTGACGAAAGGTGGCGTGATGAAGCAACATATTACGAAACAAAATCATACATGGCTTCAAGATAACTCTATCTATAATATCAGTACGCTAGGAAAAGATGAAGTCCTTATCAGTACATGGCATGGATTATATTTAATGGATAGTCGCTATAACGGAACATATATAGAACATATAGGAAAGAGTGATGTACGAGGGATGCATGTATTGTCGGCTACGATTCCGAATGAAAAGGAAGCATGGTTAGGACTCGTAGGCGGTATTGCCCACATAAAAGGAAACTTACGGAATGCAGAAACTTCGGAAATAACCATCTATAGTCATGTTGATAGACGTGGCACGTTGAATCCTTTGAGCGTCAGTCAACTTATAGACCACCATGATGATGCAGGGAACTATCAGTTGGGAGGTATATTCAGAATCATAAAAGATAGCAAAGGTCGTGTTTGGGCTTGCACAAGTGAGCCGGGCTTGTTACTTTATGATGAGCAAGACGATTGTTTCCGTTGTGTCAGTCAACAATTAGGTATTCAAGGTGATAATGTTCATAGCTTGGATATTGACCGGCATGGTAATTTCTGGATGACTACAAATTATGGCATATTGCAGATGTCGCTTAATGATGACGGCGAATCAACAAAGCA
This sequence comes from Paraprevotella sp., assembly GCA_017937925.1. Classification (GTDB taxonomy): domain Bacteria; phylum Bacteroidota; class Bacteroidia; order Bacteroidales; family Bacteroidaceae; genus Paraprevotella. The sequence goes on from JAGBCQ010000023.1 coordinate 49,985, forward strand.
ACAACTTTATTCATTGAATGACGGACTGCCTACAAGTTATTATGGAAGTTCTATGAGTACGCTTCTGGAGGATGGCCGGTTGTGTATCCTCAATCAAGAACAAATCATAACCGTTCATCCCGCCGATAAATTTGGTATGAGTAATGAGAAGAAAACCTATGTGTCTGACATCTTTATCAATAATATACCACTTGTAGATGGGGATTTCAGTTTTGACCAAGCGCCTCCATATACGCAATATGTAGAGTTGCCACATAATCAGAATAATATTACATTCCGTTTCTCAATGCTTTCGTTCGGTCATGAGCCCTCCATGCGTTTTAGTTACAAGATGGAAGGCGTGGACAATGGTACTCAGCAAACAGAAATGGGAATCAATCAAGTGCGGTATAATCAATTGGCACCGGGTACATACCGGCTTTATTATTCTGTTTACGATAATGGAAAGGATAATGGGGTTGGAGGACAATACTTAACTATTAGAATTAAAGAACCGTTATGGTGGTGCTGGTGGTCGAAGATGCTTTACGTTGCAATCTTCTTACTGATAGGTTATATGATTATTCATACTATCATTGACAAGAATAGGAGGCGTCAACAGTTGAGGTTCCTTGAATTGGAGCGGGATAAGCAAGAAGAGTTTTATAAGAAGAGGATGAACTTTTATCAAAAAGCTTTGCATGAATTCCTGACGCCTCTTACTTTAATGAGTGAAATGATTCATGGTCTGCATGAAAAAGTTCGCCCATCGTTGCAAGCCAGTCTTTATATGCTTTCTAATCAAACTGACAGACTTGTAGATGCCCTGAATAATTTGGTGGATGTCAAAGAGGATTCCGCAGCGCGTGATGTTTTGAAGAAGGCTCAGGAAATGACACAGGTTGACAGCGACTTTTTACGCAAATGTACAGAGTCCGTCAATAATCATATTTCTGATGTTAATTATTCGCACAAAATAATGATGCGTGAAGTAGGAGCTTCGCATGCTACGCTTTACCGGAAATTGAAGTTGTTGACGGGAATGGATGCAACTTCCTTTATAAGAAGTATTCGCATGAAGGCGGCATGCCAGATTTTAACCTATGAACCGAACATTCGTGTTAAAGAACTTTCGGAGCGTGTCGGATACAACAATCCGGGTTATTTCTCTACCTGTTTCAAGAATGAGTTAGGGATGACCCCGAAAGAGTTTGTACGTGATGAGCACGAAACGATATAGATTATGTATATGAACGGTTAAACGGTTAGGTTAATCCGTTTGCGGGAACATTAGAGATAGAAAAAGCGAGTGTATTCGATTTAAATACACTCGCTTTAATTTGTGTGACATACTATTGCTGTTTCCTTTTCATGACAATGGCATCAATTGCAGCTACAGCTGTAAGGTTTACAATGTCACGAACCGAACTTTCGAAGTCGGTGAAATGAATGGGCTTGTTCAATCCCATTTGGATTGGACCAATCATTTCAAAATCATCTCCATTCATAGATTGCAGCATTTGGTAAGCAGCATTTGCTGAGCTTAAGTTCGGAAATACAATCGTATTGACCTCTTTTCCAAACAATCGTGTGAAAGGATATTTGCGGTCTCGTAATTCGTTGTTTATGGCAAATTTCACCTGCATCTCTCCATCGATGGCCAAATCGGGATAATCGGTTTGCATGATTTCAACAGCTTTGTGAATATTTGCCGGACTTCCTGTTGTGTCAGAACCAAAGTTAGAGTATGACACCATGGCAATCACCGGTTCGTGATTGAAAAAACGTACCGTTTGATCGGATAGGCGGGCTATGTCCACTATTGTTTCTGTATCCGGATGACGGTTAATAAGTGTATCAGCCAAGAAGTATGTTCCCTTTTTGGAGTTTACGATATGCATAGTTCCGAAGTGGTTGTATTCGGGACGGATACCAATAACCTCTTTCGCCACTTTGATGGTATTGGAGTACTTTGTGTAAAGTCCTGTAATGAAAGCATCGGCCTCTCCGGTTTCAACCATCATCATTCCGAAGTAGTTCCGTTCAAACATCTTGTCGTTGGCTTCTTCAAATGTGTATCCTTCTCTTGCTTTTTTGTCAGCTAGAATTTGAGCGAATCGCTCTCTGCGTTCAGCCTCTCGGTCGTGACGAAGGTTAATGATTTCTATGCCGTCTAAATTCAGTTCTAATTCTTTTGCTAGTTTGATGATGCGTTCATCGTTACCCAAAAGGATTGGGTGGCAGATACCTTCAGCCTTTGCTTCAACAGCGGCTTTAAGCATATTGGGATGAATACCTTCGGCGAATACAACACGCTGTGGTTCCCGACGGGCGGTTTCACGAAGTTGTCGAGTCAGTTTTGATTCGTAACCCATTAGTTCTTTCAAACGCAATGCGTATGCGTCCCAATCGTTAATAGGTTTACGTGCTACACCACTTTCCATCGCAGCTTTTGCTACAGCCATTGATACTTCTGTGATAAGACGGGGGTCAACCGGCTTCGGGATGAAATATGTAGGACCGAAAGTTAGATTGTTGACATGATAAGCTTCATTTACAACATCAGGAACAGGCTTCTTTGCAATGCCGGCAATTGCTCGGACGGCTGCCAATTTCATTTCCTCATTGATGGCTGTTGCGCCCGTATCCAAGGCTCCGCGGAAGATGTATGGGAACCCAATTACGTTGTTAATCTGGTTGGGATAGTCAGAACGTCCGGTAGCTATTAGAACGTCCGGGCGTGAGACCATAGCATCTTCATAAGAAATTTCCGGAACAGGGTTCGCCAAAGCAAATACAATAGGATAGTCGGCCATGCTGCGAATCATGTCTTGACTCAGAACGTTGCCACGAGAGAGGCCCAAAAATACGTCAGCCCCCTTGATAGCTTCCTCTAAAGTATGAATATCAGTACGATCGGTTGCGAAGTAGCGCTTTTGTTCGTTTAAATCTGTTCGAGATTTAGAGATAACGCCCTTACTATCGAGCATTACGATATTTTCAAGTCGCGCACCAAGTGAGACATATAGTTTAGTACATGAAACGGCTGAGGCACCCGCACCATTTACAACGATGCGTACGTCTTCTATCTTCTTTCCTGCTACTTCTAATGCGTTCAATAATCCGGCACTTGAGATGATTGCAGTCCCGTGCTGGTCATCGTGCATAACAGGAATATCCAATTCTTCTTTTAAACGGCGTTCTATCTCAAAACATTCCGGAGCTTTGATATCTTCCAAATTGATACCACCGAAAGTTGGTGCTATCGCTTTGACGGCTTGAATGAACTTTTCGGGATCTTTCTCATTGATTTCAATATCGAAAACGTCAATGCCGGAATAGATTTTAAAAAGCAATCCCTTTCCTTCCATCACTGGTTTTCCGGCTAATGCACCGATGTCACCGAGACCGAGTACGGCTGTACCATTAGATATTACTGCTACGAGGTTGCCTTTCGCAGTATAACGATAGGCATCGTCCGGATTCTTCTCTATTTCAAGACAAGGTTCTGCCACTCCGGGAGAGTACGCCAAAGATAAATCTGTTTGTGTGGTATAAGGTTTGGTGGGAACAACTTCAATTTTCCCCGGCTTGCCTTGCTCATGGTAACGCAAAGCCATTTCCTTAGTAATCTTTGCCATTGTTCTTATGTTTTGTGTGTGTTATGTTGTAAAATCACGGGCAAAGTTACGAAAAAAATGCGTTCTATGTTGATTTTATATTCTTTTAAATCTTCTTGAAAGAATAAAAGAAAATGATACCTTTGCGAGTAGAACTAATGAAAGAAGTCATGCTGATAAAGATTTATCCGGAAAATCCGAATCCCCGTGAGGTGTCAAAGGTTGTGAATTTATTAAAGGATGGTGCGTTAATAGTATATCCTACAGATACTGTTTATGCAATAGGATGCGATGCTTTGAATGTACGGGCAGTTGAAAAATTATGTGCGCTTAAAGGTGTCAATCCGCTGAAGTCAAATCTTTCCATCGTTTGTTTTGATTTGTCTGACATCAGTGAGTATGCGCAAGTTAGTAACCGAACGTTTAAACTGCTAAAGAAGAATTTGCCTGGGCCGTTTACTTTCATTTTGCCGACAAGTAGCAAATTACCCAAGATTTATAAAAATAGGAAAGAGGTTGGTATTCGTGTGCCGGATAATACAATAGCCCGTGTATTAGTTGAAGAATTAGGTAATCCGATACTAAGTATGTCCGTTCATGACAAGGATGAAATGGTGGAATATTCTACCGACCCGGAATTGATACATGAGAAATATGGTGAAGATGTAGCAGTCGTGATTGATGGCGGATATGGTGAAGACATACCATCAACGGTGGTAACATGTTTGGATGATGAGTTTGAAATATTGAGACAAGGTAAAGGTGACTTGTCAATATAGTAAATAAGAAAAAAGAGCGATTGGACGTAGAAGTTTTTCCAATCACTCTTTTTATGTCTAGTATTTGTTTATGCTTACTTTACCAACGTAAGGGCATTATTTCCATTAGCGTCGTTTAATATAATGCGTTTCTCGTTTTCAAAAGTAAAACCGCTCACCTGGTTGATAGCTTCCATGATTTTTGATTCTACTGCCATACCAATGCCGGACTTCATGGTTGAAATCATCTGATTGAACTTTAGAGATGTTTTTGCGCCTTCTGTTTGTTCAACCACACCATTGATGATGTTGCATCCTGCGTTTCCATGAACAGTTTTCTTGTCTGTGTCAAACTCAAGGAATGGCTTGTTCTCAACTTCTCCCAGTTCGTCAATGGAAATACCATATACGTGAGTGATGTTCCATTTGCCTTTCAATGATTCTAACGAAATCTCCGGGCGTTTTACAAGTGTTAGTAACGCGTTTCCTTTCGCGTCGGTCAAGATGACTTCGTTTTCTGTCCCTTCATATCCCTTTACTTTATTTAATGCTTCTAATATGGCTGTCTCAGTTGCCATATTATTACAAAGCATACGGGTAGAACCGATTTGTCCGAAAGAAATCTTACCGGTTTCATTTTCGTTGACCTCTATTTGTCCGTTGATGCGGTTGCAACCGGCACAGCCATAAATCTCTTTGTCCTGAAGATTCAGTTTTAAGTATGGTTGTTTGTCGGCAGTTGCTTGTTGTCCGTTTACGGTTGCAATATTCCAATCACCGTTGAGCGCATTGACTTCTAACGCGGTTTTGCTACTTCCGCAGCCGGTCATTATAATTCCACTTAATAGAATCGTTCCTAATAAACTTCTTTTCTTCATCTTGTTATTATTTTTATTTAGTAATATGTGAATGTACAAAGATACTTATTTTTTGGTAATAACGCCGTTAATTAAGTAGTTTTAGGCTTTCCTAGGACTTCTTATGGTTATATAAGATAGGAGAGGAAAATTAAATCTGAGCGTTTCGGAAGGAAAAGTATCTCGTATCACCGAAAAAATATTACCTTTGCTTTTAAGAATCCAAAGCAACAGTAAACTTTAAGCAGATGAATCAAGAACAGTCGCGCCTTATGACACCACAGGATGCTTTCTTTAAGTTGATAAAGTTAGCGTTAGGGACTTGTGATGATGAGAACGTTTTATTAGACGAGTCCGGTTGGAAAACAGTCTATGACATGGCTTGTAAACAAGCATTGGCTGGTATTGTAATAGATGGTGTGGAACGTTTGCCTATGGAGCAAAAACCGTCCTATGATGTTTTGATGCCTTGGATTGGTTTGGTTGCCAAGTTGGAAGAACGTAATAAACGAATGAATCAACTCACTGTAATGGTGTGCGACAAATTTGAGGATGTCGGAATGGGAGCGGTTGTTCTTAAAGGACAAGGAAATTCCATTTTTTATCCGCGTCCGTTTCATCGAACTCCTGGAGATATTGATTTATGGATGATGGTTGGTAGGCGACAAGTTGTTGATTATGTTCGTCAACTTTTCCCGAAGATGGAGGCAGTTTATCATCACATGGATTTCCCTGTTATTAAAGATACAGGAATAGAATTGCATTTCACGCCATCGTGGATGAACTGCTGGTCAACAAACCGCCGATTACAAAAGTACTTCAGTAAAATGAAACAAAGTCAGTGGCAACACAAGGTTGAGTTGCCCGGACGTATAGGAAGCGTTGCGGTACCCACATTGGAGTTAAATCGTGTTTACTTGTTAGTTCATATTTACCGCCATTTGTTTGATGAAGGCGTGGGGTTACGTCAGTTGATGGACTACTTTTTTGTGCTGAAACAAGGCTTTACTGCGGACGAACGTACCGAAACGGTATCTATGTTGAAAGAACTTCGGATGACGCGCTTTGCTGCTGCCGTCATGTACGTGTTACAGGAAGTTTTCGGGTTGGAAGAACAATATTTCCTACTACCTCCATCCGAAGAGTACGGCCGGAAATTGTTAAGAGAAATTATGTTGGCGGGAAACTTTGGTAAGTACGATGAACGAATCAGTCGCAGTCAGAATGAAAGTGTATTCCATCGTTTCTGTCGCAAGGTATTCCGAAATGGCGATTTTATGGCGGATTATCCGAGCGAAGTTATATGGTCGCCGCTTTTCAAGATGTGGCATTATGTATGGCGATTAAAAAATGGTTATTTACCTCGCAAGAGTTGAATAATGTTTGGGTGAGGTGAATCACTTCTTATGGTGTTGATAGCTGATGATGGCTTTCAACGTCTCGATATCTTCCGGATGTGTTATTTTGAAATTCAGTTCACTGCCGAGTGATATGTAAAGTTCTCTTTCCGGGCAAACTTCACGAACTAAGGTAAAAAGAGATTGTGAAGTTTTTATATTCTTTTCGTCGGCTGCTCGGAACATGTTGTTCAGTTCATCAAGCGAAAATGTTTGTGGGGTTTGTGCTTTGTATAACGTCTCACGGGGCAAACTCTTATTGGATGAGATGCCATCGCTACTTTCCATGTATGCCTCGTTGCTGCGAGTGGCGGTAATGGCGTTACCATAAGTTTGGAAGGTATGCAGGTTGCGGCTGATAATATTGGAGTCTATCAAAGGACGGACAGCTTCGTGAACTATAACAGTCGGATTTTCATCGTTCTTAAATATAGCATTCAATCCTTTTATGCCATTCTGCAAAGAGTTAAAACTAGTCTCTCCGGCCGAGAACGTTCCCGCGAATTTGGTAATCTTGCCGGACAGTGTACAAGCGACCACAAAATCTTTCCACTCCGGAGCGCACACTACATATATATCGTCAATCGCAGTATGCTCCTGAAAGGCTCTCATAGTGTGTAAAATGACAGGGACTCCGTCAATTTCCATAAATTGCTTAGGGCAGTCGCTGTGCATCCGTTGCCCACATCCTCCGGCAAGTAGCAGTACTATGTTTTTGACTTTACTCATGCTTTATTTCACGGGCGAATTGTTCGCAGAAAGATTCATGTTTGTTTATGGTATAATAACGCAGTGGCTCAAGAATAAGTATTTCGAAAGCGAAAAATAACCATGGCATATCCAAGAAAAGAGATAGGAACAGCACACCGACACGGGTGTCAAAAGTCAGGATGTTAGTATATTTCATAAGTGGCAAACTAGCCGTTCTGAAACGTTCTCTAAACTCTTGTGGTGGCACTCCGTCTTTAAATGTTTCTTGTAATAATTGATAGAGTTTTTGGAATTTGGGAGTCATCTTCTCCTGACTATGTGTATAACCGATGTAAAAGAATAGATAGATTTTGTGGAACCATTCTTTTTTGTTCCATGGGAGCGATAGCATTAAGGCGCGTTCGTGGTCATAGCGCGTCAGTTCGCTTCCTTCTTCTCCTTTTAAGAAATAAAGATGGATGTTGCGGTAGTAGTCAGCAATGGCACATTGCTTGGAGTGACAATAAAAACCAGAGAATGCAGCAATTAACCAAATCCAAACACCCCATGGCGTGCCCCAAGGTGCAATTTCATTAGTCAGGCGCAGGCAGATAAAAAAGTAGATGGAGAAGAACCATACATCACCGGCAAATCCGTCAAGAATACGTCCGATAAGTGTTTTCTTACCGGTCATGCGTGCTAATTGTCCGTCTGCACAGTCGTACCAATTGGCCCAAATAAGTAGGAACATACCTACAAGATTCATGTATATGTCTTTTTGCCAAAAGAAAAAACCCGCCAATGCTCCAATGACAATGGAAAGGAGTGTCACCGCGATGGGATGTATATGTAATTTTTTAAAAAACAAAGCCCACAAGTAACCGGGAGTGCGGGTCACGTATAACTCGAAAGCCCCTTCTGTATCTTCCGACTTCAATGTGGCTAGAACACGTTCTTTAAGTGTAGATAATTTCATCTGTTCTTCTTTATTCTTAATTCTTACCATTGTAAAGCAATGCAATATTCGTAAAAAAAAGTGAGACCTGCAAGACGGAGTTGCCTAAAAAGGATAGTTCATGCGCCAAACGGGCCTGTTCTTGAAGGCGCTCGTCCTTACATTTGATCTAGTATGTCATACGATGTTTGGAGCAAAGCTTTTCCCTTTTCTTCTCTGATGCTATCGGGTGACGGTGAGTTGATGACAGCTTTTTGTGCGGCATTGTCATACACGGTTGTTCCCGTAGAGTCCTTGAACATAAAACCGTCGTTATAGGTTGTATAGACATACGGATACGTATATCCTGTGGACAAAACATTCCTGCTATAAACGAACTCGTCGTGGGCGATTCCTAATTGTGCCAATAATGTGGCAGGCATATCGCTCTGGTTCATCAATGTGTCAATCACTTTTGGCTCTTTTACGGCACCGCCTATCCAAAGCATCGGGATGTGGTAGAAAGAAGGTGCCGACGGATTGAATGACGCAGAACTGCCATGATCGGGGATACAAACGATGAGGAGATTCTCCCAGCATGGTAGTTTTTTGACTTGTTCTATGAAATTGCCCAAGCAATGGTCTGTGTATGCGAACGAGTTAGCTCGTTTGTCATCAAATTTGCTGAAGGGGACTTCAAACGGTTCATGACTGCTTAATGTCAGGAAACCGGTATGCCATAAAGTGTTTGCCGGTCGTGTGGCAATCATGTCATACAACTTCTTGAAACCATATTCGTCGTGGGCGCCCCATGATGACGAGGTCCGTTCGGATAGACTGAAGTCCGTATCGCTTGTTAAGTGCTGATAACCTGTTGACGTGAAATAACTTCTCATATTGGTGAAGTTGATGTCGCCGGCATATAAGAAGTCTGTTTGGTAACCTTCTCTTGAAAGCGATTTGGCAATACCCGGCAATTTCCCGGATTTGGCCGGAATCTTCATGATGCTAGTCGTTGGGTAGCTGATATGACCGCTGAGGGCACTGACCAATCCCCTGTCAGTTCGGAAACTGTTGGCATATACGTTGTTGAAGAATATGCCTTCTTTGATAAGACGCTCTATATTAGGTGCAACACCGGCTGCTCCTCCTAAACTCTCAACCCAATCAGCACCAAACCCTTCAAGTACGATAATCAAGACATTGGGGCGTTCGTTGTTTAATAAACAGACCGATGTACTGTCATTAGTGCTTGATGTAAGTTCAGCATACAAGTAGGCACGTCGTTCTTCATTTAAATAGTTGTATTTATCTGAAAAGTTATCAGCCTTTCTCCATGAATAAATCAAACTGAACGCCGGATTGACTGCAGCATGATTCAAAAAGGTGTTCTCACTGTAATAGGCGTTTCCGATGTTCATCGTTGAACGTCCCACACCGCCTCGGATAGCTAAAAAGATAAGTCCGCCAATTAAGATGTGAATGAGGTTGTAAGCAACTATTTTGTAGTTTAGAGGTATTGGCGCAAATTTTTGCGGTTTAATGCGGATGAGGCACCATGAGAAGAGTATGGAAAAACAGACTCCCCAAATGATTCGCCAGAGGATGTAACCATACGACACACTCGCCATGGCTTGTTTCGGGTTGTCTATGTAATTGAAAATCGTGGCGTCCAACTTGAATTTCCAAAAACCGTAAAGCGACGTATCTGTTACGCAAATGACAGAAAGGATAACGGCAATAGTGATGTAGTAAGGCTTTAATATCTTTTTGTGGTTGATGCGTTTAATCCAAGCCGTAAGCCAAATAATGAGCCATGGGAAGATGATGAGATAGCCGGTCGTGGACATATCAAGTCCTAATCCGTGTGTAAGGACGTTCCACAGGTCGGATATGGACAGTGCGGTGTCGGACAAACCATAGTTGACGTAAAAGAATAGAATTTTTTGTAATGCGAAGAACAAAAGAAAAGCGATGAAAAGTCGGATTAGATAGAGAATACGTGTTTTCATTTGTTTCTTGTTTATGTGAGTAAAAAGTTACTTTCTTCCAAAATCTGCCGGAATTTCACCCCAACGTTCGGTTTCCCATTTTATGATAGGGGTGTTGTGAGCGTTGTTTTTCAACCAACGTTCGGCGCGTTCAATGATTTTGTACAACTCCTCAGTTTTGTCGTTCCGCTCAAGTTTTGTCTTGCAACACTTTTTTTGTACCCACCCTATAGCGTTACGGCTATCAGAGTAGATAGGCATTCGGATGTTTTTTTGTTTCATCAAGGATAAAGCGTGAACGATGGCCAAAAATTCGCCGATATTGTTGGTTCCATAGACCGGCCCGTAGTGGAATATGACTTCTCCGGTTCGGAGGTAAACGCCACGGTATTCCATAGGTCCGGGATTTCCACTACAAGCGGCATCTACTGCGATGGCTTCTGCTTGTACTTCAAGAGGGAGCGGAAGAACGGTGTCTGTACGATTGTAAGGAATGTCCTTGACGCTTTCACTGCTCGCGTTGGAGTGTTCAGCGCTTTTATTCCTATTTATATATATATAAGGAGAGGAATTATATGCTTTCTCTGCTTCTTCCTCACTATCGAAAGATTTGTAAATGGCACCCTCAAATCCGTTGATTTGTAGTTTGCAGTCAATCCAGGAAGTGTATATCCCCGGATTGACGCCATGCCATACTACATAATATTTCTTTTTTGCCATGATGAGAAATGGCTGATTACATACGCTCAGGAACTTCAATACCTAACAATCCCATACCGGTGCGTATGATATTGCTGATGCTTTCCGAGAGGATGAGGCGGAATAATTTTTTGTTTTCGTTCTCTTCTCGTAAGATACTGAAGTCGTGATAGAATTGATTGTATTCTTTTACCAACTCGTAGCAATAGTTCGCAATGCAACTTGGGTTGTAGTCGTTGCCGGCTTGCTTGACAACTGTTGGGAACTCAGCCAACATTTGAATCAAACTGATTTCCTTTTCGCTGATTTCTGTCGGCTCGTTCAATGTCTTGGGTACGACAATGTTTGCTTCTGCCGCTTTGCGGAGAATAGAGCGAATACGAGCGTAGGTGTATTGAATGAATGGGCCGGTATTTCCGTTAAAATCGATACTTTCTTCAGGGTTGAACAGCATATTCTTGCGGGCATCAACCTTAAGGATAAAGTATTTCAACGCTCCAAGTCCGACGATGCGTGCGATTTCTTTTGCTTCCTCCTCTGAAATGTCTGTCAGTTTGTTGATTTTGTCTTCCGACATGGTTCTAGCGCTGTTGATCATTTCAGCCACTAAGTCGTCGGCGTCAACAACCGTACCTTCGCGGCTCTTCATTTTGCCGTTAGGAAGTTCTACCATTCCGTATGAGAAGTGAACGAGACTTTTGCCCCATTCGAAACCGAGTTTGTCTAATAAGATGGATAATACTTGGAAATGATAATTCTGCTCGTTGCCTACAACGTAAATCATCTTGTCGATGGGAAAATCGTTGAAGCGCAACTTGGCAGTACCAATGTCTTGTGTCATATAAACGGAAGTACCGTCTGAACGAAGTAGCAACTTTTCGTCAAGTCCCTCTGCGGTTAAATCAGCCCACACAGAACCATCCTCTTTGCGGAAAAAGAATCCTTTGTCAAGTCCTTCCATGACTTTTTCTTTTCCTTCAAGGTATGTGTCTGACTCATAGTATATCTTGTCAAACCCGACGCCCAAAGCTTTGTAGGTCTCATCAAAACCGGCATATACCCATTCGTTCATTTGCTTCCACAAACCTCTGATCTCAGGGTCGTTTTGTTCCCATTTTACAAGCATCTCACGCGCCTCTTTTATAAGTGGGGCTTCGTTCTTGGCTTCGTCTTCGCTCATGCCTTTAGCCATCAACTCGTTGACTTGCTCTTTGTAGTGTTTGTCAAATGCTACATAATAGTCGCCGACAAGATGGTCGCCCTTGATGCCGGTGCTTTCCGGTGTTGCGCCATTTCCGTATTTTAACCAAGCCAACATACTCTTACAAATATGTATGCCTCTGTCGTTGACGATGTTGGTTTTTACCACGCGGTTACCATTGGCTGCCATTACATTGGACAGTGCGCATCCTAACAAATTGTTACGAACGTGTCCTAAGTGTAGGGGCTTGTTAGTGTTGGGAGATGAGTATTCTATCATGACAAGCGGAGACTTGTCTGTTACAGGTTGTATGCCAAATTGCTCCTCTTGATGGATTTGACACAAAAGTTCGGTCCAACTTTCTGACGAAATGACAAGGTTAAGGAAACCTTTTACAACATTGAAGTCGGCAATGACTGTCGGCATCTCTTGCTTTAGGAAATTACCGATGTCTTGTGCTGTGTCTTCCGGTTTCTTCCGAGAGATTTTAAGAAAAGGGAAAACAACGAGGGTCAAATGACCTGCAAACTCCTTTTTCGTTTTTTGAAGTTGAATGTTTTGGGTCGGCATTTCAGCTCCGTATAATACGTTTAAAGCTTTAACAACGCCGTTAATGAGTTTTTTTTCTACTTCCATAACCTTGTCTTTATCAATGTTTGAGGGTGCAAAGATACATAATAAAAGGGAGACGTAAAAGATTACATCTCCCTTTTTTGTCTTTATTTACTAATCAATTAAAGAGCTTCAGCCAATTCTGAACCTGCTTTGAACTTAGCAACTTTCTTTGCTGCGATAGAAATTTGCTCCTTAGTTCTTGGGTTGATACCTGTACGAGCTGGTCTTTCAGCTACTGAGAATGTACCGAAACCGATAAGAGCAACCTTATCACCTTTCTTTAATGCTTCTGCAATTGCGCATACTGTTGCGTCAAGAGCCTTCTTTGAATCTGCTTTGGTCAAGCCTGCTTTCTCAGCAATGGCATTGATAAGTTCTGTTTTGTTCATTTGTAGAATAGTTTAAAAAATAAATAAAAGTAAAATTGTTATCTAACTTCTTCTGCAAATGTATGTAAATAGATAATTAAAACAAACTTTTTATGAAAAAAATCTTTCTTTTTATGAAAAAAAATAAGCAAGACCGCAAAGAATAAAGTAAAATAGAATAAAATTCGTACTTTTGCGCAGTTTAAATCAAAACAATGTAAGGATATGATGAACATGCCTCCTATAACGAAACATCTGATAATTATCAATCTTTTGTGCTATTTGGCGAAGATTGTAGCCGTGCGTTATGGTATAGATTTGGATGGTATACTGGGATTACACTTCTTTCTGGCTTCCGATTTCCATTTTTATCAACTCTTCACCTATATGTTCATGCACGCCAATCTGCAACATATCTTCTTCAATATGTTTGCGCTATGGATGTTCGGTCGGGTGATGGAGTCGTATTGGGGAGGTCGCCGTTTCCTTATATATTATATAGTGTGCGGTGTCGGTGCTGGTTTGGTCCAAGAGATAAGTCAATGCGGAGCTTATTGGTGGCAGGGTCTAGATACCTTCGAAATGGTGCGAACGAATAGTGGCCTTATTCCGATGGGCGAGTTCCTAAACTATTGGACGACGGTCGGTGCCTCCGGTGCCGTTTATGGCATCTTGTTGGCTTTTGGAATGATGTTCCCCGAAGAACGAATGTTTATTTTCCCTCTGCCGATGCCGATCCGTGCGAAGTTCTTTGTCGTGGGTTATGCCGCTATTGAGTTGTTGATGGCTTTGGGTAGTAGTGGTGATGGAGTGGCACATTTTGCTCATTTAGGCGGTATGATATTCGGCTTCCTTCTTATTCGGTATTGGCGCCGAAATGGAGGGGGAGGTTCCTATTATAGGAGTCATGATTCCGTCATGTCCAAGGTGAAACGTTGGTTTTCTAAGGTTAAGAATGGTACGACCTCATACCGTAAATCCAAGATGAAGGTCTCAAAAGGAGGACGGAGTGACGACTATAATTATAATGCGCGTAAAAAGGCCGAGTCGGAAGAAATAGACAGAATCCTTGAAAAAGTGAAAAGAAACGGTTATCAATGTCTGACAGAAGACGAGAAAAGAAAATTGTTTGATGCGAGCCGTCGTTAATATGAAGACTTTGAAACGCATATTGACCCGATTGGCGCTGGCGACAAACGTCATCTTCGCATTGTTGCTTTTTGTTTGCGGATGGAGTGCCGAGCTGAATCCTGCTGAATATTCCCGCCTCTCCTTGATGGGACTGGCTTTCCCTCTTTTATTGTTGATAAACATCGGTTTTATAGTTTTTTGGTTGGTGTTTAATATCTATTACATCTGGTTTCCAATTGTAGGAATGCTCTGCTCATTCAGTTATATCTATGATTATTTCCCGTTGAATTGGAACAAAAAAGCGCCTGATGACGCCTTGAAAATCATGACTTATAATAATGAGTATTATGGTCAGGCAGAGAAAGACGAGAATGGTAATTATCCTGTGGTGGATTATATGGCCAACTCCGGTGCGGATATTATCTGTGTTCAGGAAGGCGGATTCTCAAAGGGACTGACAGCAAGGACGGTTGACGAAATTATGTCGGCAGCAGGCTATCGGATACGTCGCATAAAAGACCGTAAATCCGAACCTCAGGTAGTTTATAGTAAATTGCCAGTTATTTCGGTGTGCAGAGTGCCGTACGAATCTTCAACTAATGGGAGTGTTGCGGTGGAATTATTGTACGATGGTGATACGGTACTTGTGATAAACAACCATTTCGAATCCTATAAGTTGTCAGTAAAAGACAAGGAAAAGTATAAAGAAATACTGAATAACCCGGAGGGCGCAGATACCGACGACAATACGCGTGCCCTTATTCGCAAAATGGCAAAAGCAAGCAGTATCCGCGGTCCTCAGGTTGACTCCGTATTCTCATATATAAATAAGGTAGGTCACGATGCTGTAATCGTATGTGGCGATTTTAACGATTCTCCCATTTCTTACTCTTGCAGGCGGTTGTCGTCTCGCCTGACCGATGTGTTCCGTCAGTCCGGTTGTGGGTTGGGATGGACTTATAATCAGAGTGGTTTGAACTTTAGAATAGACCATATCTTTGTTTCGGATTATTGGCAATCCTATAGTACACATGTGGATAAAACGGCGCTTTGGTCGGACCATTATCCCTTGATTACCTATTTGAAAAAGCGCAAAAAGTAGGGTTAAGGAGCAAATAAATCGTTTTCTGTGCTACTTTAATGTGAAAAAAACCTTATATTTGCGCCCTTGAAGAAGTGTGAACAAACAAAATAATAACAACATAATAATTAATTAAGATGCAAAACAAAGGATTTGTTAAAGTTTTCGCTTTACTGCTGACCCTTGTGTGCGTATTCTATCTTTCCTTTTCATTCGTGACTAACCATCACATGAATAAGGTGGAGGAAATTACTCAAACACAAGGTGAAGAAGCCGGCGTGCATTACTTGGATTCTGTTTTGAACAATCCGGTATGGTTGGGCGCATACTCATTGAAGGAGTGCCGCGAAATGGAGATTGGTTTAGGTTTGGATTTGAAGGGTGGTATGAATGTCATCCTTGAGGTTTCAGTACCTGATGTGATTAAGGCTTTGGCCGACCACAAAACCGACCCTCTTTTCAACGAGGCTGTAGCAGAAGCTGCGAAAGAGGCTAAAAAGAGCCAACGTGATTTTATTACCCTGTTTGTTGAGACTTATAAGGCTAAAGCGCCCGAAAGCAATTTGGCTGAGTTGTTCGCTACTCAACAATTGAAAGGTAAAGTGACAACTAAGAGTACTGACGCAGAGGTAGAGAAAGTGTTACGTGACGAAGTTGAGGCTGCTATTGACAACTCATACAACGTGTTGCGTACTCGTATCGACCGCTTCGGTGTGGTACAACCCAACATTCAGACGCTTGAAGGACAGATGGGTCGTATCATGGTTGAAATGCCCGGTGTGAAAGAGCCGGAACGTGTGCGTAAGTTGTTACAAGGTAGTGCTAATCTTGAGTTCTGGGAAACTTACAATTCTCAAGAGATTGTACCGTTCTTGGCAACGTTGGATTCACGTTTGGCTGCTGAGAACTTTAATGGAGAAGTTGTTGATACTGCCGTTGTTGAGCCTGTAGAAGACGTTGTCGTAGAAGATACTGCTAAAGTGGCAAGCAAAGGTTTGGCAGATGCATTGAAGGGTGCAACAGGTGCTGACGTAAAAACATCACCTGAGGCTGATGCCCAAATGAAGAAGAACCATCCGTTGGCTTCTGTGCTTCAGTTTGCGCAAGGCCCTGCAGGAAGTGTTGTAGGTTATGCCAACTGGAGAGATACAGCTGAAGTGAATCGTTGTTTGGCTGCAGATGTTGCTAAGGAGGTTTTGCCAAACGATTTGAAACTTTATTGGGGTGTTAAGGCTGTTGGTACAGGTAGCGCCGCTGATATATTCGAACTTTATGCCATTAAGGTAACTGAACGTAGCGGACGCGCTCCGTTGGAAGGCGATGTGGTGACACAAGCTAAAGACGACTATGAGCAGAACGGTCGTCCTTGCGTCAGTATGACCATGAATTCCGATGGTGCTCGTCGTTGGGCTTCTTTGACCAAAAGAAACGTAAAGCGTTGCATCGCCATTGTTTTGGATGGTTATGTATATAGCGCGCCGACAGTGCAAAATGAAATCACAGGTGGTGTTTCTTCTATTACAGGAAACTTCACTTTGGAGGATACTCGCGACCTTGCTAATGTATTGAACACAGGTAAGATGCCGGCTCCTGCGCACATCGTGTCTGAGCAAGTGGTAGGTCCTTCTTTGGGTCAAGAGTCTATCAACCAAGGTATCACATCATTCATCATCGCATTCATCCTTTTGATGATTTACATGTGCGGTATGTATGGATTGATTCCGGGTATGGTGGCAAATGGCGCTTTGATTCTTAACTTGTTCTTTACGCTCGGTATTTTGACTTCGTTCCAAGCTGCATTGACCATGTCTGGTATTGCCGGTATCGTACTCTCATTGGGTATGGCTGTGGATGCCAACGTGTTGATTTATGAGCGTACTAAGGAAGAATTGCGTGCCGGAAAGGGTGTGCGTGCAGCATTGGCCGATGGTTATTCAAACGCATTCTCGGCTATCTTCGACTCTAACTTGACTTCAATCATTACCGGTATCATTCTTTATAACTTCGGTACAGGTCCGATTCGTGGTTTCGCTACGACTTTGATTATCGGTATTTTGGTATCATTCTTTACTGCTGTATTCTTGACACGTATTGTTTACGAATACTTCTTGGGTAAAGAGAAATGGATGAACTTGACGTTTACAACACCTGTTTCACGTAAGTTCTTGCAAGATACTCACTACAAGTTCATGAGTGCTTATAAGAAGTCATTTATTGTATTCGGTATTTTGATTCTTGTCAGTGTGGCTTCTTTGTTCGTTCGCGGATTGAGTAAGGGTATCGACTTTACAGGAGGACGTAACTTCGTTGTTATGTTTGAAAAGCAAGTAGAACCTGAGACTGTTCGTACATTGTTGCAAAACCAATTTGGTGAAGCTAATGTGCAAGTCATTGCTTTGGGAACAGACCATAAGACAGTGCGTATCTCTACCAACTACCGTATTGATGATGATGGAACAGAAATAGATTCTGAGATTGAAACAACTTTGTTCAATGTATTGAAACAAGGAGACTTGCTTTCACAGGATTTGGATTTGTCTACGTTTATCAACCGTGACGAGCGTGCCGGAGGTTCTATCATTAGTTCTGAGAAAGTTGGTCCGTCTGTGGCTGAGGATATTACGCATGGAGCGATTATTTCAGTGATTTTGGCACTTATCGCTATCTTCTTGTACATTTTGCTCCGTTTCCGTAATGTTGCATTCTCTGTCGGTGCTGTAACTGCATTGACTATCGATACATTACTGATTATGGGTGTATATTCAATTTGTTGGGGTTGGGTACCGTTCTCTTTGGAAATCGACCAAACATTTATCGGTGCCATCTTGACAGCTATCGGTTATTCAATCAATGATAAGGTGGTGGTATTCGACCGTATTCGTGAGTTCTTGGGATTGTATCCTAAGCGCGACCGTCAACGTTTGTTCAATGACTCTTTGAATACAACTTTGACACGTACCATCAACACCTCATTGACAACGCTTGTTGTGTTGTTGTGCATCTTCTTCCTTGGAGGTGAAAGCATCCGCAGCTTCGCGTTCGCCATGATTCTGGGTGTGGTAATCGGTACTTGTTCTTCTGTCTTCTTGGCCGCTCCCGTTGCCTACTTGACAATGGGTAAGCAAATTAAGGAAGATTCAGATAAGTAAGATAAGTTTAAACCTATTTATAAAACGGTGGTTGCGTCATGATGCGACCACCGTTTTTTTATTTTGCTTCGTTCGAAGAGGGCTGGTCGTCCGGTGCAGATTTTGTTATTGATGGTTCGGTGGAAAAACGGGAAGCGTTCGTCATGAAAATTTCGGACGTCCGGCGTTTAAACGCAAGACGTTCGTCGTCGCGACGCCGGACGTCCGAAATTTTAGTATTTGTAACCGGTTGATTTCTAGTGTAGATACAAGTGGCGAAAAACAAGCCTTAAGATAGAGACTAGTCTAAATAAAAATATAATTTTCGTGAACAGTTATTCAAAACCTATAAGAAAGATTTTCGAAATATTATGGAACTGTGTCAAAATAGAAACACGCTATCAATGTGTCGTTCATTCCGAACCGAAAGGAGGAATCTCAACATTGCCACATGAGATTTCTCGTTGCTTCGACCTATAGGAATGACAAAATGATAATCAAATTATATTTTGAAACAGCCTCGTTTCGACCTATAGAAATGATAAAAGAAAACTTGTTTTATTATATTACCTGACCTTTCAAAAAAAAGTACCCCCGCCGGGAATCGAACCCGGATTGGCGGTTTAGGAAACCGTAGTTCTATCCATTGAACTACAGGGGCTCACTTTGATGCGTGCAAAGTTAGTGCTTTCTCGTTAAAATGCCATTCTTTGCATGAAAATATTTTGTATTACAACAATTCTTTACGATATTTGCATTTAATTCAAAGGTAAAAAGAGTAATAAAATCTAATTAACGCTATAATTATGGCAGATACAATGGAAGTGAAAGACTTGGACCAAGTAGTGGTTCGTTTTTCCGGAGATTCCGGCGACGGTATGCAGTTGGCTGGAAATATTTTTTCTACCGTTTCCGCTACGGTAGGTAATGACATTTGTACTTTTCCCGATTATCCGGCAGATATACGTGCTCCGCAGGGCTCACTGACCGGTGTGTCCGGTTTTCAAGTACATATCGGTGCGGAGCGAGTTTATACTCCCGGTGATCAATGTGATGTGTTGGTAGCAATGAATGCTGCCGCTCTCAAGACACAATATAAATATGCCAAACCGACGGCTTGTATTATTATTGATACAGATTGTTTCCAAGCTAAGGATTTGGAGAAAGCAGCATTTACAACGGACAACCCGATTGAGGAATTGGGTATAAAGAACGACGTGATAGCGGCGCCCATCTCACAGATGGTAAAGGATTGTCTGTCAGACTCTGGCATGGACAATAAAGCCGTGTTGAAGTGCCGCAATATGTTCGCTTTGGGTTTGGTGTGCTGGTTGTTCAATCGCGACCTCGAAATAGCATTCAATATGTTGCGTGAGAAATTCGCCAAGAAGCCCGCAGTTGCTGAGGCCAATATAAAGGTGATTCAGGCCGGATATGATTACGGAGCGAACACGCATGCTTCCGTTGCACATACCTATAAGGTAGAATCTAAGACAAAGAAACCCGGTAAGTACATGGACATCATGGGTAATAAGGCTACGGCTTACGGTTTCATCGCTGCAGCAGAAAAGGCAGGCTTGCGCCTGTTCTTAGGTTCTTATCCCATTACTCCCGCAACCGATGTGTTGCATGAGTTGTCAAAACATAAGAGTTTGGGAGTGACGACAGTGCAATGTGAGGACGAAATCGCCGGTTGCGCTTCATCGGTAGGTGCGGCTTTTGCCGGTGCGTTGGCTGTGACATCTACTTCCGGTCCCGGAGTTTGTTTGAAATCAGAAGCAATGAACTTGGCGGTGATTACGGAGTTGCCGTTGGTGGTGTTGAATGTGCAGCGTGGCGGTCCTTCTACTGGTCTTCCAACGAAGAGTGAGCAAACAGACTTGTTGCAAGCCTTGTTCGGACGTAATGGCGAATCGCCTATGCCAGTTATGGCAGCTACGTCGCCAACCGACTGTTTTGACGCTGCCTATTATGCGTCAAAGATGGCTTTGGAACACATGACACCGGTGGTGTTGTTGACCGATGCTTTTGTGGCTAATGGTTCCGGTGCATTCAAATTACCCGATTTGAACGACTATCCCGCTATCAATCCGCCTTTCGTGACACCGGAAATGGCAGGCAATTATACCCCCTATATCCGTAATGAGGAAAATCAGGTACGTTATTGGGCTATTCCGGGACAAGAGGGTTATACCCACATACTCGGAGGCTTGGAAAAGGACGGACGGACGGGCGCTATCAGTACCGATCCGGACAACCATGACAAGATGTGCCGTTTGCGTGCTGAAAAGGTGGCAAGAATCCCTGTGCCCGACGTGGAAGTGCAAGGATGTGCCGACAATGCCGAGTTGTTGATTGTAGGCTTTGGCGGAACGTATGGTCATTTGCGTTCGGCTATGGACGAGATGATTGCCGAAGGTAAGAAAGTGGCTTTGGCACACTTCTCATACATCAATCCGTTGCCTGCTAATACTGCTGCAGTGTTGCGTAAGTACAAGAAAGTGGTTGTGGCAGAGCAGACATTAGGTCAATTTGCCGGTTATCTGAGAATGAAAGTGGACGGTTTTGTACCTTATCAGTACAATGAAGTAAAAGGACAGCCGTTTGTTGTCAGCGAGTTGGTAGATACCTTTACTGAGATTTATAACAAATAGTCGGACTTATTAGCATATATGAATATGACAGAATATACAGCAAAAGATTATAAGAAAGGACAACCGCGTTGGTGCCCGGGATGTGGCGACCACTTCTTCTTGGCGTCCTTGCACAAGGCAATGGCTGAAATCGGTGTGGCACCTCATCAGACTGCCGTTATTTCCGGTATTGGATGTTCCAGCCGTTTACCTTACTATATGAATACATACGCCATGCAGACCATTCACGGTCGTGCGGCAGCCATTGCCACAGGTTTCAAGGTGGCAAATCCGGATATTTCTGTTTGGCAGATTTCCGGCGACGGTGATGGCTTGGCAATTGGTGGAAATCATTTTATTCATGCCGTTCGTCGTAATGTGGATATCAACATGATTCTGCTCAATAACCGTATTTATGGTTTGACAAAGGGACAATATTCTCCTACGTCTCCTCGCGGTTTTGTCAGCAAATCATCGCCTTACGGAACCGTAGAGGACCCGTTCCGTCCTGCCGAACTTTGCTTTGGTGCGCGTGGACGTTTCTTTGCCCGTGCGGTCGCTACCGATGCTGCCGGAACGGTTGAAATCCTGAAGGCTGCCCATGCTCATAAAGGA
Organism: Paraprevotella sp.; assembly: GCA_017937925.1. GTDB lineage: Bacteria > Bacteroidota > Bacteroidia > Bacteroidales > Bacteroidaceae > Paraprevotella. The sequence goes on from JAGBCQ010000023.1 coordinate 71,682, forward strand.
GCTTCCGTCTGTGAGATTCTGCAGAACTGTGTAATTTTTAATGACGGTACGCACGAGTCGGTTTACTCTAAGGAAGGTCGCGCTAAGAACGCCATCTATTTGGAGCACGGCAAACCAATGCTATTCGGTGAAAATAAGGAATTTGGTTTGATGCAGGAAGGCTTTGGCTTGAAAGTTGTGAAGTTGGGAGAGAATGGTGTAACGGAAAGCGACATCCTCGTTCACGATGCTCACTGTCAAGATAACACGCTTCATCTGAAGTTGGCGTTGATGGAAGGACCTGATTTCCCTATCGCATTAGGTGTGATTCGTGATGTTGAAGCGCCCACTTACAACGACGCCGTTCATGAGCAAATTGAGGAAATAAAAGCGAAAAAACCGTATCATAACTTCACGGAATTGCTTTACACCAATGATATTTGGGAAGTGAAATAGAACAGACTTAATAATAACAAATAGAGGGAGATAACGTAGCAACGAATCTCCCTCTATTTCTTTATGGTTTGTACTTACAACTTACCTCCGTAAGCCAAATCACCGGCATCGCCCAGTCCCGGAACGATATACATGTGGTCATTCAGTTCGGGGTCGATGGCGCCACACCAAAGTGTGTAGTCCGTATCGCCGAATACCTTTTTGATGTAATCCACACCCTGTTGGCTCGCGATGACACAGCAAAGATGAACTTTCTCCGGCGTGCCCTTTGTCTCAAAAGCCTTCAAACCCAACTCCATACTGCCACCGGTGGCCAGCATCGGGTCCGCAATAATAAGGGTTTTTCCGTTAAGGTCCGGTGTAGCAAGATAGTCAATGTGTATGCCCACTTCGTGACATTCCTTGTCCTTGTAAAAACGGTAAGCCGACACAAAAGCGTTGTCAGCCTTGTCAAACACATTCAAGAAACCTTGATGAAACGGCAGACCTGCCCGAAAAATTGTACCCAAAACGATGTCGTCTTGTGGTAGGAGGGTGGGAGCAACGCCTAACGGTGTTTGCACGTTTTTCATGCCATAATCCAATGTTTTGCTGATTTCGTAGGCCATGATTTCGCCGATGCGTTCCAAATTGCGACGGAACTGTGCGCGATGGCCTTGGATATTGATGTCTCTAAGCTCTGACATGTACTGGTTTACAACAGAAAGTTGTTCTGCAAAGTTGATGATTTCCATGAGTTGTCGGTATTATAAGTATTCGGTAACAAATGTAGCAAATCTTAGTCGAAATGTAAACTCTGTGTAGCAAAAAAGTGGAAAGTCTCTGACTTTTGCTATTTTTAACGGAATAAAGTTTTTGAATTAAGAAAAATAATAGTCGGAAACTTTTAAAAGAACGCAAAACTTCGTACTTTTGTGTGCGGAAAAAGGGAAACTTAAAAGTAATTATCATTTAATATTTAAAGTAATGGCAAATTTAGATTTAAGCAAGTACGGTATTACCGGTGCTGTGGAGGTTCTCCACAATCCTTCTTACGAGGTGTTGTTCGAAGAAGAAACTAAGGCTGGTCTTGAAGGTTTTGAGAAAGGTCAAGAGACTGAACTTGGTGCAGTGAACGTAATGACAGGTATCTATACAGGTCGTTCACCTAAAGATAAATTCTTCGTTTACAACGAGGCAAGCAAGGACACAGTTTGGTGGACTTCAGAAGAGTATAAGAACGATAACAAACCTTGTTCAGAAGAAGCATGGGCTGACTTGAAGGCTAAGGCTGTAAAGCAGTTGAGCGGCAAGCGTTTGTTCGTTGTTGATACATTCTGTGGCGCTAACGAAGCTACACGTTTGAAAGTACGTTTCATCATGGAGGTAGCATGGCAAGCACACTTTGTAACAAACATGTTCATCCGTCCTACTGCTGAGGAGTTGGAAGCTTATGGCGAACCTGATTTCGTATGCTTCAATGCTTCTAAGGCTAAGGTTGACAACTATAAAGAGTTGGGCTTGAACTCTGAGACAGCTACAGTGTTCAACTTGAAGACCAACGAACAAGTTATTTTGAATACTTGGTATGGTGGTGAGATGAAGAAAGGTATGTTCTCTATCATGAACTACTTGAACCCATTGCGTGGTATTGCTTCTATGCACTGCTCTGCCAACACTAACATGGAAGGAACTGATTCTGCAGTATTCTTCGGTTTGTCAGGAACAGGTAAGACTACATTGTCAACCGATCCGAAGCGTTTGTTGATTGGTGATGACGAGCACGGTTGGGACGAGGAAGGCGTATTCAACTACGAAGGTGGTTGCTATGCAAAGGTTATCAACTTGGATAAGGAGTCTGAGCCGGATATCTACAACGCAATCCGTCGCGACGCTTTGTTGGAGAACGTAACTGTTGCTGCCGATGGTAAGATTGACTTCGCTGATAAGAGCGTAACAGAGAATACTCGCGTTTCTTATCCTATCAATCATATCGAGAACATCGTTAAGCCTATCTCTAAGGGTCCTCACGCACATCAAGTTATCTTCTTGTCTGCTGACGCATTCGGTGTATTGCCTCCCGTTTCTATCTTGAACGATCAACAAGCACAATACTACTTCTTGTCTGGTTTCACTGCTAAGTTGGCAGGTACAGAGCGTGGTATCACTGAGCCGACTCCTACATTCTCAGCTTGTTTCGGTGCTGCTTTCTTGAGCTTGCATCCTACAAAATATGCTGAAGAGTTGGTTAAGAAGATGAACAAGGTAGGTGCAAAGGCTTACTTGGTGAACACAGGATGGAATGGTACAGGTAAGCGTATTTCTATTAAGGATACTCGTGGTATCATCGATGCTATCTTGGACGGTTCTATTGATAAGGCTCCGACTAAGACAATTCCTTTCTTCGACTTCGTTGTTCCAACTGAGTTGCCTAACGTTGATCCGAAGATTCTTGACCCACGTGACACTTACGAGTGCGCTTGTCAATGGGAAGAGAAAGCTAAGGATTTGGCTAGCCGCTTCATCAAGAACTTCGCTAAGTTCACAGGTAACGAAGCTGGTAAGGCATTGGTTGCTGCAGGTCCGAAGTTGTAATCAGATACAATTAGACAATATGATAAGGGCTCGTCTCAATGAGGCGAGCCCTATTTTGTATGCCTATGCCGTGCGATTTTTATAAAAAACGTATAAAAATAACAGTTTGTATAGTATTGTTTTGGAGCGACCCTGTGTTTTTTCGTATCTTTGCGCATTAAATCAATCTAAGTTATGAAGAAGATAAGCTCTTTTTTAATTCTTGTTATGTGCTCTTTGTCATTGTTGGCACAGATGCATAATCCGGTGAGTATGTCTGTCACACAGAACAAACTCTCCGACACAGAGTTCGAAATCGTATTCTCAGGTAAGGCTGATGCGGGTTGGCATGTTTATTCTACCGATATTCCAGATGGTGGTCCTACGGCAGCAACCATTGACTTTGAAGAGCAAACAGGCGTTGAGCCGGTGGGAAAACTGATGCCGAAAGGACAGGTACATACGGCGTTCGACAATATGTTCGATATGGAAGTCAGCTATATGGAAGGCGAGGTAGCATTCGTTCAGAAAATGCGCATCACCGGTGCAACCTATTCAGTAAAAGGATATTTGACCTATGGCGCTTGCAACGACGAGAATTGTATGCCACCTACAAGTGTGGATTTCTCTTATTCCGGTGAAGGCAAGTCGGTGGTTAAGGCAGAACCGAAACCTGTTGTAGCAGAACCAAAGGCCGTAAAGGCAGAGGAAGCGAAAAAGGAAGTTGAGGCAGCGCAGGTGGCAGAAGTAACTGAGAAAGCTGATACCGTAGCAGTGGCTACAACTAACGATGAGGTGGCAGTGAGTGACTATTGGACACCTGTTGTTGATAAATTGGCGGCTTTTGGTGAGGATGCTTCCAATGCGGCAAGCCAATCACTTTGGGCGATATTTTTCTTAGGATTCATCGGTGGCTTGGTGGCGTTATTGACGCCATGTGTATGGCCTATCATTCCGATGACAGTAAGTTTCTTCTTGAAGCGTTCAGGCGATAAGAAGAAAGGTATTCGCGATGCTGCTACTTACGGTGTGAGCATCGTTGTGATATATGTGTTGTTGGGCTTGATTATTACCGGTGTGTTTGGTGCGAGTGCTTTGAACGCATTATCCACCAATGCCATTTTCAATATTCTTTTCTTCTTGATGTTGGTAGTATTTGCAGCGAGCTTCTTCGGAGCGTTCGAGATTACGTTGCCTTCATCTTGGAGTAATGCAGTGGATAGCAAGGCTGAGTCAACGACCGGTTTGTTGAGCATCTTCCTCATGGCGTTTACTTTGGTTTTGGTGTCATTCTCATGTACCGGTCCTATTATCGGTTTCCTTTTGGTGGAGGTATCTACTTCAGGCAGTATTCTTGCTCCAACCATTGGTATGTTGGGATTTGCCATTGCGTTGGCATTGCCATTCTCTTTGTTCGCTATGTTCCCCACATGGTTGAAGTCTATGCCTAAGTCGGGCAACTGGATGAACTGCGTGAAGGTCTCCTTAGGTTTCTTGGAATTGGCTTTTGCATTGAAGTTCTTGTCCGTAGCGGATTTGGCATACGGATGGCGCATACTCGACCGCGAGGTATTCTTGAGTTTGTGGATTGTGATTTTCGCTTTGTTGGGCGCATACCTCATTGGTTGGTTGCGTTTCCCGCATGACGAGGATGAGTATGATGATTGCGGTAACGTGGTTGTAAATCATAGAACCTCCGTGACACGCTTCTTTATGGCTTTGGCATCATTCGCCTTTGCTATTTATATGGTTCCCGGACTTTGGGGTGCGCCGTGTAAAGCAGTCAGCGCTTTCTCTCCACCGATGAGTACGCAAGATTTCAATCTTTATGAGAACGAAGTGCATGCGCAATTTACGGATTACGATGCAGGTATGGAGTACGCAAAACAACATGGTAAACCGGTGATGGTTGACTTTACAGGTTATGGCTGTGTGAACTGCCGTAAGATGGAATTGGCTGTGTGGGTGGACCAAAAGGTGGCAGACATCATGCAGAATGATTATGTACTGGTAACGTTGTTTGTAGATGAGAAGACGAAGTTGCCCGAACCAATCAAGGTAACTGAAAACGGACAGGAGCGCACTTTGCGTACCATTGGCGACAAATGGAGTTACTTGCAACGCAGTAAGTTCGGAGCCAATGCGCAACCGTTCTATGTTTTGCTGGACAACGAGGGCAATCCTTTGAACAAGGCCTACTCATACGATGAGGATGTGAACAAGTACATTGAGTTCTTGCAAACCGGTTTGAAGAATTACAAGAATAAATAACTATTTCATAAATAGATTTTTGGTAGGTGGGTGCGTCGTAGTGATACGGCGCATCTTTTATTGTAAATGCAATAACGATGAAACGTGAGGATTTTGAGATTCAGATAACGGACGATGGCTCGACAACCATCTGGTTGAAGGAAATCGACGAACATTACCATTCGGTGAAAGGGGCGCTGACCGAAGCGAATCATATTTATCGTGATGCCGCGTTTAAATTTCGTCACAAGGGGGAACCTTTACGTTTGTTGGAGATAGGCTTTGGTACCGGCTTGAATGCGGCAGTGACAGCTATGGCTGCCGAAGAAGGACGTCCAGTTCATTATCTTTCGTTGGAAAAATATCCGTTGGATGCGGAGATTTTAGGCGAAATGCATTATGATGCAGTGATTCCTTCCGACTTATGGCAAGCTATTCATCAGGCAGAATGGAATAGAGCAGTGCAAATCTCGTCGTGCTTTACATTAGAGAAACGCTGTGCTGATTTTCTTGCCGACGAGTTGCCGCATGGAATAGATGTGGTTTATTTTGATGCTTTTGCACCCGAGAAGCAACCTGAGATGTGGGGCAGGCGGACTTTTGAACGACTTTATGAGGCTATGAATCCCGGTGCTATCCTAACGACCTATTGCGCAAAAGGAGCAATCCGCAGAATGTTGCAAGACGTAGGCTTTAAGGTGGAACGCCTCGAAGGGCCTCCGGGAGGAAAGCGTGAGATATTGAGAGCAACAAAAAAGCAGGAAAGATGTTAATGTCTTTCCTGCTTTTTTGTTGATGTGGATACTTGTTATTTCACCACTACTTTTCTTGTCGTACCGTCGCTCATTTGCAAGAGGTTTATGCCTCGTTGCATTTCGTTGAGGCGTACACCGCTGATGTTGTAGATGGCTTGAATGGTTACTTCGCTATTGGCATGCTGGATGGCTGTCTCATCCTCCCATCTGAACTCTACCATATTCACGTTGGCAACAGCCGGCTTGGGCATGATGTATGCGCGATAACCCTTCATGGTGTTGCTGTTGTCCGCTGCCAGATAGAATTTGTTACCACTGATGAAGTAGGCGCCTTCAGGAACATAACCGTTGTGATATACACCGGTGAAGGTGACGTGGTCGGTCTCTTTGTGATTGAAAGTGGTGTTGACTGAGGCGTCGGTCATGACAATCTCTGTCAATGGAGTGGCTAAACCTGTGTTGCGTACCATATAAGGAACACCGCTCTTGATACCGTCTTGAGCATTGCCAAAGATCAAGCTGATGGTGTTGCCTTTCATTTCTGAACGTACCAACTCTTTCACTTCCCAACCGCTAAGCGATGATGCCGGGATGTCGAAAGGTACAACGAATGTACTCCATGTATTGGGCTTGATGGTGCGTTTCAATGTCACCTTGTCAAAGGTATTGTTGATGATAGGAGCTGCAGTAGCTGTTTCATCCAGTTGAAGCTCAGGCGAGCCATAATAAAATAGTTTGAAGTTGTCAAAGATACTCCAATAGGAGCCTTCGCTATGGTCACACATAATACCTATTGTCAAATTACCTTCGTCTGTCAATGTGCTGGAAATCTCATTATTGTATTTTCCATTAGCGAAATACGCTGCTGCAGATGCCATTGTGTTCGGGAAATAGATGGCGGGTTCACCTGCTGTTGCATCATCATCATGTAGTTTGGCGTCTTCAGCCTCGCTGGCGATATGTTTGACCGGTTGCATATCGGCGTTGATGTATAATTTTGTACTGATGTTACTGTTGCCGCCCACATAATTGTTATAGGAACCGGTAATGTCACCGGGACGTTGGAATGCTTGTGCGGTCATTCGATACGTTCCGGCCGGCATATCCACTAATGTCTGATACATGTTGAACGTCCTTTCATAGAATTCGGCACAGGAGAAATTGACAGTCGGTTTTTCTGACCATCCTGAATTGTCCTCTATAGATGGGTTCTTGAGTAAGAATGTAAGGTCGAATGGGGTAGCGGAATTGGATGGAATCGCGTTGCTCAAGAATGTTTTTGTTGCTTCTGTCGCTTCTTCTATTAGGGTAGCGATCTCCGTAGAGGATTGCACGAGATGAAGGCGGCTTTCAATGCTTCCTAAAGCGGCATTGAAATCACTGTCAGTTGTACTGGTCTTCTGAATGTGAGGCACTAATGGTAAATTCTTGTACTCTGCCAGAAGGTCTGTCAGATTTTCTTTGTACTCTTCCAAAAGAGCTCCTTCAAATGTTTCTATTTCATCTTTAGCGATGAATATCCATCGTTGTGCTTGTTGTGCGTTGTCAAGATAGCTAAGTCCGACCGTTGTGATGTTACCGTCAGCTTGGGCTTCCAAACATGGAGGATTCATGTTGGCATGCGGTACTATAATCCAGAAGCCCTGAGCAGAATAGCTACCACCGACATTGGTCCTGACACGTCCACCCATCAATTGGAAATTCTCAGTGTCACCAGGCCCATCCTTGCTTTCCGTCTTGATAGTGTTGGATGAATAGGTAAAATATTTACCGCTCTTGGCATTTCTGATGCGGTAATAACAAGTGGCAGGAAGGAAATCGACATACCATGCGAAGGCGTCATCATTTTCCACTTCTCTATTGCTTTTCTCCACCCACTTCAAGGTTCCGTTTGCAGTTTCAGTCAGGTAGGCGGTAGTTAACCCAAAATCTTCGCTCTCGTTCTTGATGTAATACTTGACACCTTCATCCGATGCGAAGGTATATGCCGGTGTGGCAAACCCTCCAGTTGGAGGCAGTCCGTCCTCTCCCATACCTTGTACAATCATGGCATTGATCATATAGTCTGTAGGATTCCCAGAATCTTCGTGCGCACCATTGATACCATAGGGCCACATGTGTGTGGCGTCGCCCGTCATCATGGAACTGTTATTATTATCGAAGAACTGCAATACTTTGTTGGCGCGTTCACCCATCCATAATCCGGTCCATCCATTTTCACGGAGTGGAGTGTAACCAGACCACATCCAATGAGTGCCGACACCAATACCGTGTGCCATCTCATGAAGGATGGTTCCGGTACGCTGGTAGCTGGCGTTGGGCCCCACGCGCATCCATCCACCGTAACTACAGTCGGCAGTCGGAGTTCCTGAACCGAAATTACAAGTGACATGGAAACCCTTGATACTGGTAAAGCGGTTGTAATAACCAATGGCATCTGCCAAGGCATTGTTGATGCGTTCGTTGGATTCACCATCTGCACCCCAATTGTACCAGTAAGAACATTCTCCTCTCGGAAGTGTGATAATTTTGATAACATCCCCATATCCCACAGCATAATTTTTGGTAAGGGCATAAGCGCGGGCATAATACACGGTTGCCGGTTGTAGTCCTTGCATCTGGTAGATGCGACCGTTCCAATCAAAATAGGAGGTACTTCTGTTGTCTAAAATCGTAGGTTCTGGGTGAGTAGCCCAGCAGAAGCCGACTTCAAGCAACTGCGATTCGCTCACGCCACTGTAACTTAAACGTCCCAATGCCAAATCGGAACCTTTTACAAATCTTGTGTCTGTTATGACAACTGGTGCTGTTCCGCTGGCATTGTCCAATAAGTATTGGAATGAGGCGTTTTCAAGATTTTCCTCTTCTGCTTTCAGCTCTTCGATGGTCGCATTTAGATCATTGTTGACAGCCTTGGCTTGGTTGATGGCTGCCAAAAATTTATCAGCACCATTCTTTGATCCGTTGCCGTACTCTGTGACAGCTTTGTCAATGGCATTCTGAAGACTTTCGTATGCGGCAATTGATGCCAAAGCATCCTCTTTAGCCAAACGCAATGGCGTTGATACTTTCGGATAATTGTTGATGGCATTGTTTTGCAACTCGTTCTCTGCCGCAGCGATGCTTGAAGACAATGTGTTTTGTATAGATGTGTTCATCTTTTTCACCGAACAATCCTTGGCGGATTTGATGTATGCTTGCAGTGTAGTGTTGAAATCCGATGTTCCTCCTCCGGCGTAGTAGAGTTTGAAGTTGTCGCATGCCAACCAGTTACCTGTGGCTCCTATAGCTTTAAACCCAATGGTGGCATCGTATTCTATATTCGTGAATGTCAATGAGTATTCTTGGGTCTTGTTCACTTCGGTTTGACTCTCATTGGCTATCAACCAAGTATTGGATTGGGCGACTGAACTGCCCTCTTGAATATTCTGTGCGGAAACCTTCAATATGAAAACACCTAATCCAAGTTTTTTGATGGTTTGCATGGCGGAGGCATCGCCTACAGCGTTACCTGCACCGGTCCATTTCTCTACATATGTATTTCCGTCCTTAAGTGTGAAAGCGGTATTGCCTTGCAATGCAAGTCCGCTTTGTGTCCATCCGTTGAAACCGTTCTCAAAACTGGGGTTTTCAATGAGGAGGCTCCAATCGAATGGTTGACTGGTACTGGCCATCGCCTGTCTTATCTCCATCTGTGAGAGCAGTGTCTCGTTGACCTGTGTCAGTTCGGATATGGTTGCTGTTGCATCGTTATATGCATTTATTGCATTGTCGATTGCGGTTCTTAAGTTGTTGGCACCCGACCAACTGCCATCATCATACAGGCGCTCTGCCAATTCAATGTTTTGCGATAGTTCTCCCTTAATGGCAGAGTTACCTACACCCCAGTAGATGATTTCAAAACCTTGCCAGTTGAACCATTGTGAACCGCTGGTCATTTGTGCCGATATGGTCATTTCACCTTCCACTCCCAACACCACATTCTCGGCGCGAGCCACAGCATCGGTATGTGCAAGGGCTTGTGCGCATGATCGCATACCATTGGGTTGGAAGTATGTGGCGCCCATAACCCATGTATTGTCATTAGCATTATTATTCACTTGGTAGTTGATGGCTTCCAATCGTGGAACTTCTGCTGTAACGTTATTGCTTGCACTGACGTTCAGAACTGGGGCTACATCACTACCATCCTGACGGTACAACGCATGTAATACGACGTCGTAAATACCTTGTGGAATGATTTGGGTTTGGCTCAATGTAAGAGGGGCATGGTACACCTCAAATTCACCCCAGGCAATACCGTAGTTATTGCCGGACCAGTCTCTTGTGCCGGCAGCTCCTATCATGTCAGGGTTGTTGAAAAGGAAGGACACGTTGAGCGGACCTTCTATGTCGGCAGATACGACATTGAACAATGTCCTTGCTGCATTGATGATACTCGATTCTGTTGCATCACCGGCAGTATAGGCAGCATGAGCGGTGGCTAATGCCGTGCTGTATTGTACTTGTTTGCCGGCATCGCATACAGCCTTATACACACCGTGCAGTTGTTTTTTTGCTTTGTAGAGGGCGTATGCACCGCTGGTGATGTCTGTTTCAGAGATGAATGCCCACTTGGTGTGACCGGCACCATTGGCAATGGTGATATGCCCGCCATAGTCCCACGTTACGTCAAGATCTTTCCCGAAGCTTGTATTTCTTAGTGTATAGATGCGGCTACCCTGTGTTGTTTCTGTATAGGTAAAATTTCTGTTTTGGTTTTGGTCTACCCAAATGTCGTTTGCGTTTCCACTCAAACAGGACAGATAACGATCCGGAAAACTCTTCAATTGAACGCTTACTGTTCCGTTGCTGGTAAGTGCATAGCATTGTTGAGGGATGGATACTACTTTGTCGCCATTGGTGAGGCGTGTGGCACAGGCATTGGCATTCCAGTCCATACCATTGAGAAAGAACGCGTCTGTCTCCACATTGTAAAAGTACACAATTTCAGATGAACTTAATGTGTTTAGGTCTTTTCCTGGGATGGAGGGCTCACTCCATGTTTGTGCTGGTAGAGATTGTAAACTACATATAATAAGCAATAATGAAAATATTCTTTTCATGGCTATATGATATTGGTTTTCTTGTTGCTAATTTATGGAGTATAAATGAGTATAGCAAGAAACCTGTAAGTTTTTTTATTTTTCGCCCAAATATTTGATATTGTGAGGGAATATCGCGATTGTAGAATGAAAAAGAGGAAGAGAAATCATTGCTCTCTTCCTCCGGATATGATATGAACGAATCCTTATCTGACGATGACCTTTCTTGTCGTGCCGTCGCTCATTTGCAATAGGTTTACACCTCGTTGCATTTGATGCAAACGGACACCGTTCACATTGTAGATGCCGATAATCTCTGCAGAACTGATGGTGGTTTCAACATCCGTCACATCCTCTTCCCATGTGAAGCTCATGCCCTTGACATTGGCTACTTGTTCCTTTGGCATGAAGTAAGCACGATAACCCTTCATGGTGTTGCTTCCGTCGGCTGCAAGATAGAACTTGTTACCACTGATGAAGTAGGCGCCTTCAGGAACATAACCGTTGTGATATACACCGGTGAAGGTGACGTGGTCGGTCTCTTTGTCGTTCTTGACTGTAGTGTTGACAGCAGTGTTGGTCATAACAATTTCTGTTAGTGGGCTTCCTAAACTTGTGTTGCGCACCATATAAGGAACTCCGCTCTTTATGCCGTCTGGAGCATTGCCAAATACCAAACTGATAACGTCGCCTTTTAATTCTGAACGTACCAATTCTTTGACTTCCCATCCGGTAAGTGATGATGCAGGAATGTCGAATGGACAAACGAATGTGGACCAAGTGTTAGGCTTTATGGTACGTTTCAAAGCTACCTTGTCAAAGGTGTTGTTAATAACAGGCGCATCGCCGGACAATTCGTCCAATACCATTTCGGGCGCACCAACATAGTAAAGAGTAAAGTCGCCGAAGAATGTCCAGTCGGCATCTACAGTTACATCCTTTCTAGCTCCAATAGTAATGTCACCACCTTCGGAAACGATGTCAACCGTTCCACAACCGTTTTGTGGGACATATTGGTTCTCTACTTCAATAGCGTCGCTACCGGCTTGCATATTGTCCGGAACTTTATAACCATTATATGTTTGTGAGGACCAACCTCCGTACTTCGGATTTTCAGTTGGGTCATCTGATATTGCTAAAATGTCAACTGTTTGCGTACTCTTGCTGTCGCTGATGTATAGTTTGGCATTTCGTTGCAATGTCCCGTTGTTATGGGCTGTGTAGTTGTTATCTTGGCTACCATAACGATAGAACGCTCTTGTTTGCAAACGGTAAGTTCCGGCAGGAAGACCGTAAATGATTTGGTAAACATTAAAGTTGCAGTTGAAGAACTCAATGCAATTATAGGAAACACCTGGATTGGGTGAAGCAGTCCAATGAGGAGCCCATTGATCGTTGTCAAATCTTGGACAATTCACGATGAGGTCTGAAACATCTATCGGGTTGGATGCGTTGGCGTTGGCTACAGCGTCTGCCATGACATAGCGGTTCGTAATACCGATGACTTCGATTATTGCAGCGTCAATCTCGTTGTCTGCATATTCTCCATTATTGAATTTGCTTTCTACAACTCCTAATTCTTGATTGAAGGTTTCATTGCCATTTTGTTGTGGATGGGCAGCTGCCTTCTCTCGTGCTGCTGTTAGTTGTGCCTCTAATTTAGCATACTGAGCAATAGAGTTTTCTGCTGCAGTTGTTGACAAAGCGTTCATGGCAGCTATCCATGGTTCAACGTCGTTAGGAGTTGCTGTTCCGCTTGCGATTTTTGCAGTATAATTATTGAGGGGAGTACTGATGTTGTTGAGCGCCGTGCGTAAAGCGTCTCTAATACCGGCGTTCATCCTTTTGTTGACTAACGCCTCAGCATTAGCTGTTTTATTATATGTGATATTCTCTATACCTTCAATATATTCTGCGCTTGAACCTTGGTAAGTCAGTTTGACATTGTCCATAGCGATATTTGTGGCACATGTTGATGATGTAGTTCTAATACCGAATTCCAAAGTATTGGTAGTTGTAACATCACTTGTTAATGTGCGAAGTGTCGCAGTGCGGTTTCGTGCAGAATTGATAGTTAAGGTTCCGGTGTTTAAGAATAATTCTTGTCTATTTCTAGCTATATATGAACCATAGTACGCATAACAATTGGCCTCTAATTTGTAGGTACCTTCCGGCATGTACTCTAATGTTTTTATAAGGGAACTTGTCCCTGGATCCGTCGTTCTTACATATGGTGAGGTTAAATTGTTTGCGTCTTCAGTAGTGCTACTCCATGTAGCCCATTTTCCGGTCCATGTCCAATTGCTGACATTGTCCGCAATGTTCGGGATGCGCTCGGCTGTAACATCATAACCGCCTGTGTTAGATGTAATACCTGCTAATGTTTGAATTTCACTTGCTGAGAGTTCGTAGTTATATAAGCGGATGTCGCTCATAAGTCCCTTAAATCTTGGGTCACTATCAAATTGTGAACGTCCGAGAGTACATACGGTGGGCGCAATGTCTGAAGGGCGCAATGTGATGTCAGATGTAGAGGCATTCTCTGTTCCGTTGATGTAAATCTTTACTTTGTCTGCTCCGATGGTGACGGCAATATGTTTCCATGTACCGGTGCCAAGTGTGGTGGTTGCGTTCAGACCTTGTGTTACACCATCTTTCTTGATTTCAAAGCGCATAGCACTGCCATTGGTCGGAGTCAGGAATAAATATTCGTCCTCTCCGTTACCAAAATCGAAGATACGTTGCCATGCAGTAGTACTACTGCCTTTCACCCATGCCGTAAATGTCATTGTATTCATGTCACCGGCGTGGTAGGGGAGTTTTACATAGTCGTCTGTGCCGTCGAAACTGATAGAAGCATGTTCGCTGTCGGTTGTGAATGTCGTTCCGAAATATGCGAAGTGCATCTTGTTAGGACCGGAATCCTTTACGGACATTCCGCTCCATTGTGCGACAAGCGAAGGGGTAGTTGACGCAGCAGAACTTGTTTCGGCAGAAGCGGCGCTGAAGTTGTATGACTTATCAAGCGCTTTGATGCGATAGCGGTGGGTCTTCCATTTGCTGCAAGTATTATCAAGGAAAGCCGTTCCCTGTACCTTACGACCGATACATTCCCAAATGCCAATCGCATCATTGTAGCGGTAAACCATATATCTGTATAAGTCGCTATCAGTATTGGCATTCCAAGTCAGTTTTACACCGCCGGATTGTGGTGTTGCCGTAAGACCGGTAGGCATGGTCGGTGCAGTGGCATCTACAGTATGGTCGGCAGGTACGAATTTCCATAATTGGTTGTCACCACCGTTGCCTTCCCATTGCATGACGTTGGTACCATCAGCGACATTACCGTTATTAACATCAAGGAAAAGTCCGGTATTGTGGTTGATGATGTTATAATAACCATCTTTGACGTAGCGTAAGTGCCAACGTTGCCATGCGTTTTCAAGACAATCTGCAGCATCGGTATCGCTCCATACACTTACATTGGCGCCATTGTCCATGTTCCATGCTTGTGCATCTAAATACAATTGTATAGAGGATGTGTTGGCATTACGGATAACGACATAACTAAAGTCGCCCATTTTAGTACTGTCAACAGGGTAAACGTCCCAAGTTTGATTGGCCAGACCGCCATCTTTCCACTGATAAACATTGGCACGAACAGCATTTCCACCTTCTATTGTTAGTACCTTGCCTGTGGCTTTGTTTACAATTTTGTACTTACCGTGAATATGCTCAATGGGTATGTCCTCTCCGGAGTTGATATTGATTAAGCGTTCTGCATTGGTTTGTCCTTCTTGATAACTGCCGGATGCTCCACCGGGAACATCCTGATTATATTCGTATGTAGGACCATTGCCATCGTAGTAGGCTAACCGGTCTTTTGAGCGGAATGTGATGGTTTGCTTCACAGCTTGACGTTCAGAAGTTCCAATGAACGCTTCAACGCGGTTGCCGGTCTTATATTTATTTACAGAAGCGGTCATCCAATTGTTAGGAAACTCCTTATAAACTAATTGCACACCTCCCTTAGTCATGCGGATGTATTCACCTCGTGTGATACCATCCCATCCCCACCATGTACCGGCAACACCACCGTAGTTGATACATATCATGGCCTCCATCACGTTGTGCATCTCATCAGCTACCGGCGATTTCCCATCATTCTTGGCAGTATTCCAGAAACCGGTATAGTCGGTGAATTTAGATCCTGCAAGTTGGTGTGTATTGGCATAGTTGATATTGTTTTTTACGGTAGGATACCAATTCTTGGCTTCTGTACTGTTAAGGGTGCTGGGACCAAACACCTTTCCTGTAAGAATCGGTTTGGTTTGCATGATAGCAGCCACGGCATTGAAATTGGAAGCATTACCTGTGTATGTGACTTCAAAATCCGGCTCGTTGAAAGGAGCAACAGCGAAAATCTCATATCCTTTGCTTTCAACGTATTCTGCAGCTCTAACGATGTCATCTACATAATTATTACGTTGGGCGTCGCTCCAGGTAGGTTTGCTGCCTACATTGCCGGCTTCGTCTCCATCATTTCCTATGCCACATAGTAAAAAAACCTTTTTAACACCGGTTGGAAGAGTATTGGTGATTTCTGTGTCAAGCGCAGCTTTTTGTGCGTCGGTAAGAGCATCGTAGCTGCTGTCAAACCTTCCTGTAAATCCGATGCGGGCGATGTCCAAATTCTCTACTCCGCAATGGTTGCGTTGTTGGTAACCAAAAAAGTCCCAACCCCATCCACCCATACCGAACATAAATTCATGTTCCGTTCCTTCATCTGAAATGTCGTAGGGGACGGTGGACAGCCAACTCCCGGCTGTCATAGAACTACTGGATGTAGTAACAGTTTGTGCGTGCGTATTTATGAATAGGCACGTCATGAGTAAAAGTACTATAAGTTTTTTCATGATTGATTAAGTATATATTAGTTTTTATGTTTATTTCATGACTTCATCTTAGAGGAATAAGGTCAAGCAAATAGGTTTTTCATTTGGTTGGGTTAATCATTTGCAAAAATAGTTAAAAAATAATACTAAACGAATGAAAATGAGATTTTTTTCTCTTAATGTGAACAAACTGTTTGGAACTTATTCGGTGCAGACTGAACAATAAGTAGGATGGAATGGGTTAATAAAACTCTTATTGCCCCCAAAAACAGATTTAACCTAACGAAAAAGGGAAGCTGATTTTCTCAACTTCCCTTTTAAGTGGTGCCACCAGGAATCGAACCGG
>JAGBCQ010000024.1 GCA_017937925.1 Paraprevotella sp.
ATTAAACATTAAACATTAAACATTATTCCGGCAAATAGTATCATTGCATAATTCCAACGCCACAAGATACCCGAACTGTTTTTTCAAAAAAAAACACATTTCTGCGAACAAAACGGACCCTTCGGGTGTTATATTGCAAGTGATAGTATTCATTATACATAAAAAAGCAGAATAGTGAGACCGACAGACTTTGATGACAAGCTGCTAGAAATTGAAGCAGAGCTATACCTGTATGCAAGAGCATTGACACGTGAGAACACCAGAGCCGAAGACCTGTTGCAAGAGACGAACCTGAAGATTCTGGCAAAGCAAGGGAAATACAAGGAGAAATCGAAATTCAGGAGCTGGGCGAAGAAAATCATGAAGAACTCTTTCCTGAACAATGTGGACCATGAGAAGAACATCACGACGGTAGAGGATTACAGCATCTTCTACAAGGAGATGACATACACTCCTTGCTGTGCCGAAAGCGAGGTGGATGACATATACCACGCGATTGACCGGTTGCCCGACGGATATGACAAGATGATAAGGCTGCTGGCAACGGGGCACAGGTATGACGAGATAGCCGGGATGCTTGACCTGCCGTTAGGAACAGTCAAGAGCCGCATATTCAGCTCGAGAGAAATTCTGCGCAAGGAACTGAGAGATTATCTGTAACAAAGGGAACTGACACAGATTGCATAGAATGACAATGAGGTTATTGTCATGGGCGGCTGACTCCGCCCCAACAAGATTCATTAAACATTAACCGTTATTCAGGCAATTTGTGTCATTGCATTGCATAAATCCAATACCACAAGGCAAGTTTAGCTTGGCAAAACTGCAATTCTATATAGCTTCCAAAGAAAAAGCTGAATCAAATGGTATGTATGAATGGGCTTCCTTGTTTGTTATCCAGGCATCTTCTTTGTGACTAAGCTCTGATAGTGCTCGTGCTGTGTAACTACCCATGGAAGAACAAACCTTATCCATGATTTTTAACTCAGCATCCGAGAACAATGAAGTGTCGGCATTCGTATTAGATTTTAACACACTCCCTGTGTATTCTCCTACAGGACGCAATTCCTGTATTATTTCCGGGAACTCACTATATACTTTATCCCACCTGTCGGGAACCGGTCCATAACTGATTGCTTTATATGCCAAGCCTGTCATTGCTGTTCCTTGTTCACGATACGAAACAAAATCTATGTAAAAAAGAAGTTTATTCATCTTTGTATACCAAACTTCACCGCATTTCTCCAATATATACAACATGATGTTCTTTAGCCTATCGAGAGATGTTGCGGCATATCCGTTGGCAGCACCACGAACATTGCTGAATATTCGTGCAACTTCATACTTTTCTATCATTCGTTTGGTTCGGTTATTCTCAATCACTTCGTTGATTTTCAATCGTATCTTCTCATATTCCGTACTGTTTGAGAAAAGATTCTTTGAACTCTCAAGCATACTTAGCATAACTTTAGGGTTCATAATGGAACGTATCATCCTTCCATTGGAGACACTTGGAACCTCCCCTTGCTCATACAGACGATATTGATTGGTTCCTATACCCAGAATAAGAGACATCTTAGATGCGCTTATACCATAACGCCTACGAACTTCAATAATCTCATCGGTATAAGGTATGCCGTATTTTGTACGGTACTGGTTTGTTACCTGAACAAAACCAGCAGTATCGCTTTCATCTGTCGTAAAAGATTCACCGGTATCCTCGCAACACCATGACAAACGATAGTATTCAAATTGCTCTCCACGAAAATTCCATGAACGCTTCTCATAGACACGTTTCATGTCTTTACCTGTAAACGGACTTTTCATATCTATACCTCCTATTATTTAAAAGCGTATTGTAACGGTTTTTCTGATATATGAAATGATATACATATTGTTTGGCAGTTTGTTCTACCGAGCATAATCTTTATATATATTTCCCGGTCTTTAACATCTTTTCCAAACACCCACATTTCACCCAGATTATTCAGCGTGTCAATAACTGGTCCTTCAACATAGTCATCAGAAGCAAGGTTTTCTATTATAATTTTCCTATAAGACGGAACAATCTCCAATTCTTCTATAGTTTTCTGATTCTTTCCTCTATCATCCCTATACAGGATTCCAAAAATTTTCATCTTTGTATGGAAATCGTTCAAAAAAGCCTGTACTTCATCTTTTGTCGCCATTGTACGTGAATCTAATGCAAATATACACTTTATTTATTCATTGGAGGCAAATAATCAACTATAAAGTTGAATTTTACACGAACATATTACTGAAATGACAGAAAAAACGGCCATGTTCCCCTCTTAACTGCAGCAGATAACATAAAATACACATTTCTGTATCTGTTTATCTATATTGATTACAAAACATGCATAATACCACAAGATGCAGGCAAGTTTTAACAAGGATTAACCATTGAACTTCTTAATAGTGTATAGAGTCATCGCTTAACCATGTTTTCACAAGCGAAGTGCTGAGAATTCCAACGCCACAAGATACCCGAACTGTTTTTTTCAAAAAAATTACGGTTCTCGGAGCAAAAAAGGTGAATTTCTGCGTTTTGAACTGAACCATAACGCATTAAACAGAAAACCTCGGAAATAGTAACAATGGCAAGATAGCACGAAACCCATTCGCTCAATACAAGGTTGACCCCGACCATAAGGAGAGAGGTTTTCTAACCGAAGATGAGTTGCAAGCCTTTACAACGGTTGAATTGAACAATCCCGATTTGGAGTTGGCAAGAGATTTATTCGTGTTCGGTTGTTGGACGGGAATATCATTCATTGACATTAAGAATTTGACAACGGAGAATATCACAATATTGGGTGGTTCTCCTTGGATTGTATCAAAGCGACAAAAGACAGGTGTCCC
>JAGBCQ010000025.1 GCA_017937925.1 Paraprevotella sp.
AGCCGTAGGTGCAGGAACCGCCACTATTACAGCAACTGCAGGCGACTGTTCTGCTACTTGTGAAGTGACAGTAACAATACCTGTCATTCCGGTCAGTGGTATTACATTAAGCCAAAACGCCGCTTCTTTGTTTGTAGATGAAGCCATGACCCTTTCAGCAGAAGTAACTCCGGAAGATGCAACAGATAAGACCGTAACATGGAGCAGTTCCGATGCAAGCGTGGCAACAGTCGATCAAAATGGTAATGTTACAGCCGTAGGTGTAGGAACAGCCACTATTACAGCAACTGCAGGCGACTGTTCTGCTACTTGTGAAGTGACAGTAACGAAGCAAGTGTCATTAGTTACTCTTACCGATGGAGTTTACTATATGAAGAATGTAGGTGCCGGATTGTTCTTGACCGGTGGTAATGCGTGGGGTACTCAAGGTACATTTTCCGAGAATGGTTTTGACGTTACCGTTACAACATTGCCATCAGGAAAATACGTTATCGATACCAAAGTGGATAATTGGGGAAATCACTATCTTGGTGCGGACGGCTTTATTGATGCGCCGCAAGCAGAGTGGACCATTGAACCACAAACCGACGGTACTTACACCATAACGAACGATGGCGTGAACTACATTGGATACGACGGCAGTACAACGGTATTGAATCTGCATTTGACAAACCCGTCTGAGGACAACGCACGTTGGCAGTTCATGACTTATGAGGAAGTAATGGCAGAAATCTGTACGGCAACAAAAGATAATCCGAAGACTGTAACAATGCTCCTTCCGGGTGCATCATTTAACCAAAATGACACTCGCAACGGATTGTGGAGTGATGCGCCTGCGGTAGGAGGTTATCAAACAGAATTTGCTAGCAATAAGTGCGGTGAGAAATATAGTACTCCGTCTTTCGATGTGGCACAGACATTGACCAATGTACCGAATGGTTATTACAAAGTCAGCATGCAAGGTTTCTACCGCATGGGTGGTGACGAAAATGTTTATGACGCATCTTTGGCTGAGGCTCACCATAAGGACGGAACAGAAACGTTGAATGCCATTTTCTATGCCAACAATGAGGAGAAACGCCTGATGTCTATCATAGAGGGCGCACAAGCCGAAGAGTTTGCTTATGGTGGTGCGTTCTATACCGCATACGGCAATGTGCCTCAAGATATGGATGCAGCGGCATCGGCCTTTACGGATGGCAAGTACGAACATAGTCTTTGGGTAGAGGTGACAGACGGTACGTTGCGTGTAGGTGTGAAGAAAGATGCAGAGTCAGTTCGCGATTGGACCATCTTTGACAACTTCCGCGTAGTATATTACGGAACTCAACAACCGGATGCAATAGAAGAAGCTATAGCAATAGTAACTTTCCAGACCAACGACGTTTACGACCTCAGCGGTAGATTGGTTAGACGACAAGCCGAGAGCCTTGACGGATTGAAGTCGGGTGTTTATATCGTAAATGGAAAGAAGTACATGGTTAAATAGTCGTTCAAAACAAAGGAAACAGTAATCGTTTTTCATGAAAGGGCGACGGCGAGCGGACCATCCGCATCCGGCGCCTTTTTTTGTTTCTGTCCGTCTGTGGAGTAACACTCTGTTTGTATTTTGACAACCTGAGGTTTTTACGTTTTTCTGCGTTTATGATTGTCGTTACCCCATCGAGTCACATGCGTGACACGAACGTGTCACGTGTGTGACTCCATAGGGACACGTGTGTGACACGAACGAGTAACGACAAAATCGGACTGACTTTTTATCAAAGAGTGAGGTGGATAGTGTTGATACTTTAAATGCCCTTTAACCGATGATTAAAGGGCATTTAATAAGTATAGTTTCTTTTATTATAACTGCTTGCAAAGTATCTCGCAAACTTGTTCCAATCCTTTCCGGTCGGTCTCGTCAAAGTCGTTCAACCGGTCGCTATCAATGTCAAGTACACCTTTTATTTCACCATTGACGGTGAGGGGGACGACTATTTCAGAGCGCGAGAGTGAACTGCAGGCGATGTGGCCGGGGAACTGCTCCACGTCGGGAACCAGTTGTGTTTGTCCTTCCGCCCATGCTGTACCGCAAACACCGCGTCCTTTACGGATGCGGTAACACGCGACGCTTCCTTGGAATGGACCTAATATCAGTTCTTCTCCTTTTACCAAATAAAAACCTACCCAAAAGAAATCGAAGGCTTCTTTTAGAGCGGCAGCTGTGTTTGCCAATATGCTTATTTCTTCCTTCTCGTCGCTTATCAGTCGCTCGTAGTCGGTAAGGAACACTTTATAGCGTTCCTCTTTATCGGTCGTTGTTTGTTTAAAACTTGCTTCCATCAGATTCTGTCAAGTGCCAACTTAATTAAATTGTCTATTTGATTTTTGTAGCCGGTATTGGCTTCGCCTGCCACTCTGTTGGCTATTACCATGCAGCATGTGGTGGCTTTGTGTCCCATCAGTCGTGCCAGTCCGGCCAACGCTGAACTTTCCATTTCAAAATTGGTGATTTGATAACCGTTAAAGTTGAATGTCACGACTTTCTCATTCTGAGTAGGGTCGGTCAGTGGGATGCGGAGCTGTCTGCCTTGTGGCCCGTAAAATCCTCCGCAAGCAATTGTTACACCTCTTACCATATCGTTGGCCGCGATGCGTTCTATTAGTTCTGCGTCTGCATCGATGACGTATGGAGCAGGAGCGCACATGTTACCGCTCCAACCCAAATGTTTGAGAAGGGCTTGTTCCATTGGTATGTCACACACTTCGTTGCGCCCTTGATAGAAATTGAGCAGACCATCGAAACCAACGGATTTAACCGAACAGATAAATGTGCCGACCGGTGTGTAGGGTTGCAATCCTCCGCAAGTCCCGATTCGTAAAATCTCCAACGAACGCAATTCGTCTTTCTCTGTCCGTGTTGTGAAGTCGATGTTTGCCAATGCGTCAATTTCATTCATCACAATGTCGATGTTGTCGCAACCAATTCCGGTGGAAATCACCGTAATGCGTTTGCCTTTATAAGTTCCGGTTATTGTTCTGAACTCACGACTGGATATGTCACATTCTTGTGTGTCAAAATGTGATGCCACCATGGGTACTCTACCCGGATCGCCTACGAGTATGACTTTGTCTGCTAAATTTTCCGGTTTGATATGAAGGTGGAAAATACTACCATCCGCGTTAATGATGAGTTCGGATTCTGCAAATCTTTTTTTCATAAGCGTTGTGTTTTAGGTTTCTGAGTATTTTATTTGTTCAAAGCCTCTATCTCTGCGTTACGGATTCTTTTGGTCAAATCGTTGAGGTAGGCTTCGTTCTTTTCTAATTCAGTTTCATCTTTCATGATGTGCGGTGCCATTTTGGCTTTTTGTTTGGCGTCGCTTTTGCCGTAAGTCTCTCTGAGAACGTCCAGACTTCTCGTTAAGGAAATGTTCTGCTTGTTGGCATGAATCCATTCGTTTATAAGTTTTTTGGCTGTGTCCGACTTGAAGTCTGTTGGGTTGTAGTAGGTCAGATGGTCGTTGATGATGAACTGAAACATGGTTGTTTTCTTGTCCGAATTCCAACTGCTCCTCACGGTATTCAATCTCTCTTTTGCTTCGTTCACATAGGTTTGGTCGCCCCATGTCTCGGCAATGCTGTGTATGAGCGCAAGTCGGCCCATCTCCTCTTCCGTATAAAGACGTGTGTCGTATTGCTTTCTTACATTGTTAGGGATAAATACGTATATACATACTTTACCTTCCGGCTGATTGCGGTCGGAAACGAACCATCCCAATGCGTTAAACTCGTCAATGGCAAACATATAGTCGTTGGCGGGGGAGTTGAATGGCATTCCTAAATTTTCGGGTTGCAGGTACTTGTTCTCATCCGAATCGTATCTTGTAACAAAGATGTCGTACCCTCCAATACTTTCTTCTCCTTGAGCGGCGTAATATAATGTGATGCCGTCGGCCATGACATACGGATAGTTTTGAATACTGTCGCTATCCAATTCGGAAATTTGCTTGTGTATGTTCCATTCGCTGTCTTCGCAATCACTGTAATGCAGTTTGAGGTTGCCCGATTCATCGCCTTTGGCTAACCAGATTCTTTCTCCTATTTCCGGTTTGTATATCATTGCGCCGGTCGTGTCATTCTGATTGTCGAAGAAAGTCTGAGCCTGAATAATCCGTCCGCACTCATCGCCCAAAGCGATGTGTTTGAAAAAATCTTTTTTTGATACCACCATACTGTCAATGAAGGTGACACGTTCCGTTGCGCTCATGATGGAACGCAGACGGTCAATCTCCTCAAGTTTCGTTTCTTGACTTTGAGTCGGTTTGCGACGTCTTTTAAGATTCTTGATTTCTTTTTCCAACACTTCTTCCGCTTTCTCAAACATGTACTTGTCAATGTAAGTTTGTGCGTCTATGGTCGGAGTCTCTTGCTTTTTCTTCTGCGCTGCGGCAGGGAGGGTGAGCAATGTGAAAAGAGTGAGTATATAAATAATGTGTTTCATAACCTTATGATTTCAACATTGATATGTAAAGGTATTATTTTTTCTATTAGATTGTATCGTTCTCTTATATAAATTAAGAAACTTCAAGCAAAAAATAGTTTTGTTTGTAGTGTATAACGATGATTATGGGCGCTCTATCAGTTTGTCTTCTTGTTCCAAAGCATTCCAAAACGAGTGTCGTGCCTCAGGGTTCATCCGCTCTATTGTTTCAAAGACGTTCTTCATGTCTGTACGGTGAGAATCACTTTC
Source organism: Paraprevotella sp. (assembly GCA_017937925.1). Taxonomy (GTDB): domain Bacteria; phylum Bacteroidota; class Bacteroidia; order Bacteroidales; family Bacteroidaceae; genus Paraprevotella. Next base: position 4,736 of record JAGBCQ010000025.1, read on the forward strand.
GTACGGACAACTCTTCTTTTGTTTTTGATATGCTCTCACCGCGCTCCATGCAGTAAGGTCACATTCGTGTACCAAACAAAGCGGACGGATGATGGTTATGGGGAACTTTCGCATTTCAAGCAGTGCCGGCATGGTGGAGAATTGTCCTTGAAAAGACAGATTGAGTAATGTCGTATGTATGATGTCGTCCTGATGATGTCCCAAAGCGATTTTGTTGCATCCCAAGTCCTGCGCTACTGTAAATAATGTTTTTCGTCTGTTCCATGAGCAAAGGAAGCATGGACTTTTCCTTTTGTCGGTGCTAGGATCAAAGGCGGTTTCTTTAATGATGAGCGGTACTCCAAGGTTGGCGCAAAAATCCTTAAGATAGGATGTGTCACTTTCGTAAGCGATGTTAGTCATTCTTACGTGGAGTGCGGAAAGGCGTATCTGGGGGCGGTGTATATTGGCACGCTTCACCATAAACTCAAGCAAGGCCAAAGAGTCTTTGCCTCCGGACAGCCCGATAAGTATGTGGTCGCCGTCTTGAAGAAGTCCGTATTGTGTGACCCCTTTATTGAAATGTTTCCATATCCGCCTTTCTAACAATTGCTCCTCGGTCAGCTTCATGTCCGGATGTTATAAGAATACGAAATAAACGGCCAAAATCAAGCAGATGAATGCGACGAGGTGGTTCCAATGAAGTGACTCGCCTTGGAACATTACTGTGGCAATAACCGTAAAGACTATCAGGGAAATAACTTCTTGAATCACTTTCAACTGCATCAGCGTGAAAGGACCACCATTGCCAATAAAACCTATCCTGTTTGCAGGTACTTGACAGCAATACTCGGCAAATGCTATAATCCATGAAAACAGTATGACGCCAATGAGTGGCCAATTGCTGGAAACACCTGTTTGCTGTAGTTTTAGATGCCCGTACCATGCCAATGTCATGAAGATGTTACTGCTGATGAGTAGTAATATGGTGTATAGTATGTTCATTTGATGCTTTATTTAAGTTGTTTTGGTGTCGGTCTCTACTTAAAGAGGGTGTGTAAAAATAGATGTTGGCTACCATTTTGTCATTTTGAAAGAGCGAAGCGATGAGAACTTTCCTTTGCTAAAGTTGAAAATCCTCCATTCGGTCTTGAATGACGCATTACTTTGATAGCGTGTTTCTATTTTAACACACCCTCCTTTTCTATTTGTTCATTATCTTACTTTTGTAAGTATTCGTGCATACTGCTTGCGGCCTTACGTCCGTCGCCCATAGCAAGGATTACAGTGGCTCCTCCGCGAACAATATCACCACCGGCAAAAATTGTCGGTATGTTTGTTTGCATACTGTCATTAACTACGATAGTATTCTTACGTCCAAGTTCAAGACCTTCAATGGATGTCGGTACGATAGGGTTGGGCGAAACACCAACGGCAACGATTGCCATGTCGATATCTATCGTTTCAGTAGCACCCGGTATTGGTTCCGGACTGCGACGTCCGCTTGCATCAGGCTCACCCAATTGCATTTTCTGAAGAATGACTTGCTTGACAGCTCCCTTCTCGTCAGCGATATATTCCAATGGGTTGTGCAAAGTTAAGAATTCAATACCTTCCTCTTTGGCATGCTTAACCTCTTCCAAACGTGCCGGCATCTCTGCCTCCGAACGACGGTAAACGATGAAGACGCGTTCGGCACCTAAGCGCTTGGCTGTACGGCAAGAGTCCATAGCAGTATTTCCACCGCCCACAACCATTACGTTGCGTGCTATATGGATAGGAGTGTCGGTTTCCGGGTTAGAGGCATCCATCAAATTGACGCGTGTCAAATACTCATTACTTGACATGATGTTGATGCTGTTCTCACCGGGGATTCCCATGAAATTGGGCAGACCGGCACCGGAACCAACGAAGATGCCCTTAAAGCCTTTTGCTTCAAGTTCCTTAACGCTGATAGTCTTGCCTACTAAGCAGTCCTTCTCAAATTTAACACCGATTTTTTCCAAACTTTGTATCTCTACGTCCACAATTTTGTTAGGCAAGCGGAACTCAGGGATACCATATTTTAATACACCGCCAATCTCGTGCAGTGCTTCGAAAACAGTCACGTCATATCCGTATTTTGCCATATCGCCGGCAAAAGAGAGGCCTGCAGGACCCGAACCGATGACTGCAATCTTAATGCCATTTGCAGGAGCACATTCAGGGAGTGAACTCATACCGCTTTCGCGTTCATAGTCGGCTGCGAAACGCTCCAAATAACCTATGGCTACTGCCGGTTCGTTCATCTTCAAATGGATACACTTGCTTTCGCATTGCTTCTCTTGAGGACAGACACGTCCGCAAACGGCAGGCAATGCCGATGTGCTTTTCAAGACGCGAGCTGCATTAAGGAATTCGCCTCTTTCTATATTCTTGATAAAAGAAGGAATGTTGATGCTTACGGGGCAACCTTGCATACAAGTTGGGTTGGCACAGTCCAAACAACGTTTTGCCTCTGTCATGGCTTGCTCTGCCGTCAAACCCATATTAACTTCTTCTGTACGGGTTGTTGCACGATATACAGGGTCAAGTTCCGGCATAGAAACACGATGAATGGCTGTACGCTCTTTCGGTTTCATTGTTTTTCTGATTTCCTGACGCCATTCGGCATTGCGGTCGGTGAGTACGGCCAATGGTGTTGTTGTGTCCATTTTGTCCGTATCTAATGCTTTTTCTGTAGGAATGGCCTTACAATCAGCAGCTTCGTCGTGTGTGTCAGTGTGTTCATTTAAGTGTTCCATGTCTTCCATTTCTTCTTTCTTGAACGCACCCATACGTTTCAACATTTCGTCAAAATCTACTTGATGACCATCGAACTCAGGACCATCAACACATACGAAACGAGTCTTTCCTCCCACTGAGATACGGCACGCACCGCACATACCGGTACCATCTACCATGATGGTGTTCAGTGATACGTCTGTAGGTATTTCATATTTTTTTGTGAGCAGACAGCAGAATTTCATCATGATGGCAGGGCCAATGGCGAAGCACTTGTTGACGGTCTCGCGTTTGATGACGCTCTCAATACCTTCGGTTACCAAACCTTTGTTGCCATAACTGCCATCATCTGTCATAATGATGACTTCATCCGAACTCTTACGCACTTCATCTTCGAGGATAATCAAATCCTTTGTTCTTCCTGCAAGGACAGAAATGACACGGTTACCGGCTGCTTTTAATGCTTGTATGATAGGAAGCATGGGGGCAACACCGACACCCCCTCCGGCGCATACCACTGTTCCGAAATTATCAATGTGTGTTGCTTTTCCTAATGGTCCGACAACGTCTGTTATATAATCGCCTTCGTTGAGGTTACATAGTTTGGTTGAAGACAGACCGACTTTCTGTACAACAAGTGTGATTGTACCCTTTTCGGTGTCAGCACCGGCAATGGTTAATGGCATACGTTCGCCTTTTTCGCCAACGCGAACTATCACAAAATGTCCGGCTTTACGAGCTTTGGCTATCAGTGGAGCCTCAATCTCAAACTTATAGACTTTTTCAGAAAACTGTGATTTGGAAACAATCTTGTTCATTGTCTTATTTAGTTATGTTAATGTATTTCTTATTAAAATGGTTGGTCGTCCAATATCTCAAAACCGCAATACGGAACAAGACATTTTGGAATGCGGATGCCTTCCGGAGTTTGGTTGTTTTCCATAATGGCAGCAACAATACGCGGTAAGGCTAGTGCCGAACCATTTAATGTGTGGCATATCTCTGTCTTTTTATCCTCAGCACGACGATAACGGCATTTCAAGCGGTTGGCTTGATAAGTGTCGAAGTTGGAAACGGAGCTAACCTCTAACCAACGTTTTTGTGCTTCCGAATAAACCTCAAAGTCGTAGCAAACGGCTGCTGTGAAGCTCATATCGCCACCACAAAGTCTCAAGATACGGTAGGGGAGTTCCAATTTCTGTAACAGTCCCTCAACGTGCGCCAACATTTCTTGATGTGATTGTTCTGAATGTTCAGGGGTGTCGATACGTACGATTTCAACTTTTGAAAATTCATGAAGGCGGTTAAGTCCACGAACGTCTTTACCATACGAACCGGCTTCACGACGGAAACATTGCGTGTAAGCGCAGTTCTTGATGGGTAGTTCCTTCTCATCGAGGATGACGTCTCTATAGATATTGGTTACAGGAACTTCGGCCGTTGGGATAAGGTAGAAATCATCTAAATTGCAGTGGTACATTTGACCTTCTTTGTCAGGTAACTGTCCCGTGCCGTAACCTGAAGCCTCGTTGACAACTGTAGGAGGCATAATCTCTTCGTAGCCGGATTTGCGAGCCTCGTCCAAGAAGAAGTTGATTAAAGCGCGTTGCAAACGTGCGCCTTTTCCGCGATATACCGGAAAACCGGCACCTGTAATCTTTACGCCAAGGTCGAAATCAATCAGATTGTATTTCTTTGCAAGTTCCCAATGTGGTAAGGCATTTTGTGGCAATTCTGTTTCCATACCGCCTGTTTTTACTACTACGTTGTCTTCTGCGCCTGTACCTTCAGGAACAATGTCGTAAGGGATGTTTGGAATGGCACATAACTGAAGTGTCAATTCATTTTGTGCGGCTTCCATTTCTTCTTGCAATGCTTTGCTTGTCTCTTTAAGTTTTGCAACTTCTGCTTTAATGGCTTCAGCTTCATCTTTTTTGCCTTGCTTCATCAAAGCTCCGATTTGTGCTGCTAGTTTTTTGCTTTCGGACAGATTCATATCTAATTGCGTCTGTGCCTCACGACGTCTTTTGTCGATATTCTGTACATTCTCAATAGCTTCTTTAGCTCCTGAGAAATGTTTTTTCTCCAACCCTTTGATGACCATTTCGGTCTTCTCGTTAATGAGTTTAAGTGTAAGCATTTTATTTTGTTTTTATATGAACGTTGAATTATAAACCGCAAAATTAAATAAAAAAATGTGAAAGGGGGCAAGTTTAAAGGAAAAAGTCATTAAAAATCAATGACTATAGGTTATAAATGTTTCTACTAGAGTCGTCGAGTGTGATGCAAAAGTAAATATAGTGTCGTTTTCTTTTCTATTATAACACTTTCCATTATCTTTGTGATAGAATAATATTATGATAGATTATGTTAACCGAACTTCTGAATTCTTCTTACTTTGCCCTATTCCTTATTGTCGCTTTAGGTTTTATGCTGGGACGTATTAAGGTGCGCGGTGTTTCTTTGGACGTCTCTGCTGTCATTTTTATTGCACTGTTGTTTGGGCATTTTGGTGTGTTTATACCTAAGGAATTAGGCAATTTTGGGTTGGTCTTGTTTATCTTTACTATCGGAATCCAGGCAGGTCCCGGATTTTTTGATTCGTTTAGGAGTAAAGGAAAAACGTTGATCATCATTACGATGTTAATTATCGCTTCTGCCTCTCTTTCTGCTGTAGCATTCAAATACCTTTTCGATATAGAAACAGCAAGTCTGGTAGGACTTATAGCCGGAGCTTTGACGAGTACACCGGGTCTGGCTGTAGCTATTGACAGTACAGCTTCGCCTTTGGCTTCTATCGCGTATGGTATTGCCTATCCGTTTGGAGTTATCGGAGTCATATTATTTGTAAAGTTGCTTCCCAAAATATTGCGAGTGGATTTGGAAAAGGAGGCTCGCCAATTGGAAAATGAGAGAAGAAGCAAGTATCCAGAATTGCAGACGTGTATATTTAAGGTAATAAATCAGCCGGTCTTTAATCGCACATTGGCTCAACTGAACATCGGCAGAATGACAGGTGCTGTGATTTCACGTATTAAGTCTGGTGAAGAGATTTTGATTCCTAGTGGTAGCCGCGTGTTGCACGAAAATGATTGGGTACAAGCAGTTGGTACTGAAGATTCATTGTCGCAATTAGAAATGTTGCTGGGTAAGCGTGAAGAAGGAGAATTGCCATTGGTTGATAGCCAAGATATACAATCGTTGCTATTGACGAATAAGAAGATGATTAACAAACAATTGGGTGATTTAAATTTGCATCAAAACTTCGGCTGTACCGTTACAAGAATACGAAGGAGTGGTATAGATTTGTCTCCCTCACCTGACTTGGAGTTGAAATTTGGCGATAAGTTAATGGTAGTAGGTGAGAAGGATGGTTTAGAAGGATTGGCATGTATGTTAGGTAATAATGCCAAATTGCTTTCCGATACAGATTTCTTCCCTATAGCTATGGGTATTGTATTAGGAGTACTTTTCGGTAAGTTAAATATTTCCTTCGGTGATGGTATGTCATTCTCACCCGGTTTGACCGGTGGAGTATTGATTGTGGCATTGGTCTTGAGCGCGATAGGAAAAACCGGACCAATACTTTGGTCTATGTCCGGGCCTTCCAATCATTTGTTACGACAATTAGGATTACTCCTTTTTTTGGCGGAAGTTGGAACTTCCGCAGGTAAAACGTTGGTAGCAACGTTCCAAACTAGTGGCGCTCTATTGTTTGGTGTAGGTGCCGCCATTACATTGATTCCGATGTTAGTGTCTGTTTTAGTCGGTAAATTTATATTCAAGATTTCTTTATTAGATCTTTTAGGAACAATAACCGGAGGAATGACTAGTACACCGGGATTGGCAGCAGCGGACTCTATGGTTGATAGTAATATACCGGGTGTGGCTTATGCCACCGTCTATCCAATAGCGATGGTATTCCTTATTATATTTATACAGGTTATAGCTTTAGCAATTTAAAATAAACGTAACCGCTTTTATATTTATTAGTAACTAAAAGGATTATTGAACAAATAAAATACAAAAACAAATATGAAGAAAATGAAAAAACTAAGTTTGATGTTAAGTCTGTTTGTCGCTTTATTGACAACGACCTTGAGAGCAAATGAATCGTTCAATGGCTATACCATAACGTCTGAAGGTGCATGGTGTTGGTTTGCCGACCCTCGTGCTATTCATTATGAAAATGAGTCGGGAACAATCAACTCTAGTTATATTGGATATATTGATGTACATGGAAGCGTTCGAGCAACGCAGTATAATTTTTTGACAGGAAAGCGTGAGGAGGTTTTGGTGCGTTCATGTTTTCAACCTGATGACCATAACAACCCGACGTTCTTAGTCTTGCCGGACGAACGCGTGTTAATAATCTATTCTCGCCATACTGATGAAGCTGCTTTCTATTATAGAGTTTCAACTGTTCCCGGAGATATAACGACATTAGGAGAAGAAAAATGTATTAAGACGAACCATAACACTACTTATCCTTCTCCTTTTATCTTGAGCGACGACCCAGACCATTTTTATATGTGTTGGCGCGGTTTAGGATGGCATCCGACGATAGCGAAATTTACTTTGCCGGATGCAAATGGTGACGTAAAGACAGCATGGGGACCTTATCAGATGGTACAATCTACAGGTGCGCGTCCTTACGCAAAATATCATAGTAACGGTAAAGACAAACTTTATGTAACTTATACGACAGGTCATCCTGATAACGAGCAACCCAACTGGGTATATTTCAATGTTATCAATATCAATGCGAAGAATAATAATGGTGTTGTGACTACTAATCCTACGCTCGAAGATATTAAAGGTAACACCCTTTCAACGATTGCAAACGGAAAGTTTAATGTTAATAAAACCGATAGCTATAAATCCTCTTATCCTTATACTATAGTTGATGCACCGACCAATATGCGTGATTGGGTATGGCAGATTACTACTGATACTGATACTAATCCGGTCATTGCAATGGTTCGTATCAATGGCGGTAAGAGTCAGCATGAATATTTTTACGCTAAGTGGACCGGTTCACAATGGCGTTTGACTGATTTGGCTAATGGTGGTGGACGTTTCCATCCGTCCAATACAGAGTACTGTTACAGCGGCGGTGAGGCGATAGACCCGGCAAATCCCAAAGTTATTTATCTGTCAATCCCAACAATCGGCGTCTCCGGTAAGTCTGTGTATGAAATATGGAAATATACACTCAATGACAATGGTGACATTGTTTCTAAGGAACAAATAACTAAAAATTCGGAGAAGAATAATGTTCGTCCGTATGTACTGCCGGGATCCGCTGATTCTAAATTGCGCTTGACATGGATGTATGGTGATTACTATTATTGGATGGTTAAGAAAGAGTTCCCGTTAGGTTATCCTACAGGTATTCATTGTGATTATGAATATCCTGAAACCATAACGTCAATCGTTGATACACCGACCGGTAACAAGAACTATGGTGGTAAAGTGATGACAACGACTACTGTTGAAACAGAAACATTGCCGGCAACAGGAGCCTTTACATTCAATATGTCCTTGAAGTTGAGTCCGTCAGCTTATTACGGTACATTATTTACAGTAGGTAATTTGTCTTATGGTATCTCTCAAACGACCGTAAAACCATATATTGATATAAATGGTTCGAAATATGAAGGCTCCAATGTTTTATATACATCCGATGATTGGGCATCAAATTCAAGTGGTACAAGTGGCGATAGCTGGCCTACCAAATTAGGAACCTTTAATATTACGCTAACTTATGATGGTAATCAATTGACCATATACCGAAACGGATTGATAGACCAAAGAATCAACGGTGTCTCATTGGAAAGTGAAGATGTTAAGATTGGTGGTTTTGAAGGTAATCTATATGCGGTGCAAACATATTCGGAATGTTTGAATCAGGATGAAGTAAAATATATGTTGAGAAAAGGCATATTAGAAGCTTTGTGGTTGCCGACAGAGGTGATGACTGATGTCGTTTTGCCTACAAAATTAAATGGAGAAAATATAGTATGGACTTCTAATAACGAAGATATATTGGCTGTAAATGGAACATTTGTAGCTCCGGAAGAAGTGACGGAGGTGAAATTGACTGCTTCTATCGGAACTTCGGTGCGTGAGTTTGTCCTCCTAGCGCAACCGCGTATAGCACTGGTATATCATGAGTTGTTGAGATATGACTTCAACGGTTCAAATGATACATATACTGTTGATGGAACTATATATGTAAAGGATCATTCCGGCAAAGGTAACGACCTTATGTTAAAAGGTGGAACGGCAATAGATGAAACTCTGAATTTGACGAGCAATACTTCTACCGGTTTCTCAACCAATGGTTATGGTGTTGTGCCTGCGGGTGTAATGGATAGTCTTCGCAGTTATACAGTTTTGCTGGAAGCTACACCGAAAGTTCTCTCAGCAGCTCCGCGTTTCTACGATTTTGGATTTAATTCAGGAAATAGTTTGTTCTTCCGTGCCAATCCTTTGGCTGCCGGTATTAAGTATAATGGCGGAACAACTACAATGGTAATCGCTAATACTTCGTTGGAAGTAGGTAGGACTTATAAGTTGGCAGTGACCTATGATGCACGTCAAGGTGTGACAAGCATTTATGTTGACGGTGTGTTAGTTGGAAGTGGAAAAGAGAATGTGAACGAGCCTTATATGATTGCGGCATTACAAGAAACGAATCGTTCCTATATTGGTAGAACTCAATGGTGGGATTCTAATGTAGCTAACGACAATGGAGATTATGTAGGTACGATAGACAATTTCTATTTGTTCAACGTTGCCTTGACTTTAGAGGAAATAGCTGCGATGCAAGAAATCCGTCTTGAAGACGAAAGTTTGAATGTGAATTGTACTGAAAGGTTGTCGAATCCTAATTTTGAAGGGACGTATTCTGTAAAGAGTGGTACAGGAGTGGTTTCTGACAGAGCGATTTATCAACCTCAAAACTGGACCGTGTCATATTCTTCAGGTAATGAAAATGATATGACCATATTGAATTCATCTTGTTTGTATTCAAGTTTGTTTACGTCAGTGCCTTTGAGTGCAGATAATGGCGATAACGCATATCTAGCTCGTCAAAAGTGGGGAACATCAACAATAGGATTGAAGCAAACTGTAGATACGATACCGGCAGGTTATTATCGTCTGTCAGCCGTTGTTTGGCAGTCGGGTAGTGGCGGTTCAGCGAATGTGTGGGCGCAACGCACAGGTAAAACTAAAGTGTTAGCGACATCGACTTCATCCGGTGTGTGGGGAAAGACTTCCGTTATTTTTACAACCGATGGCGTAAAGAGAGTGAATGTGGGTGTTGAAGCTGTGCACTCTACGAATGGAGAAGAGAAAATCTGTGGATTTGATAACCTGACGTTGTATGATGTAACAATCAATCGTTCCGAGTATGAGTTGGCAGAATTATTAGGCGATATGGTAAAGGCATCAGGAAGTTTGTTGGCAAAAGATTTACCCAATGAGACGATGCGTACTGCGTTATCTGATGCAACAGAAAGTGCTAAGCCTTTAACTCAGGACAATACTCATGAACAGTTGTATGATGCTTATGTAGCCTTGCGTGATGCCATTCGTTATGCCCAGAATCCCAATTATACCGGAATTTTAGAAGTGAGTCAAGAGTTACAGAATGCAATTCAACCCGTTTATGACTTATCCGGACGTAAGGTCGCAGATGATGTGACTTCACAGTCAGATAAACTTCAGAAGGGTATATATATAATAGGTAATAAGAAGACGTACGTTAAGTAATCATTGAATTGAAAACGGAATAATATTTAATGGAGGGCATATGATGTTCTCCATTATTTTTTTATGATTTGTTCTTCTGTGTTTATCGTCGTTAGTGCTTATATATATAATAAGGTGTAATTTGAGGAATGTGACTTTTGTTATTACAAAATGTATTAGTTTATAAAAAAAGTAATGCCGATGAACTCTCATCGGCATTACTTGTAATTTTTATCGCGTTCTGATAATTACGCTTCTGCTTTAGCTACTACAGAAACAACGCTTCTGTCTTGACGGCCTCTGTAAGCACCTTTCTTGAATGTTACAACACCATCTACCAATGCGTAAAGAGTATGATCCTTACCCATACCTACGTTAGCTCCGGGGTAGTGAACTGTACCACGCTGACGAACGATAACGTTGCCGGCAATACACTTCTGTCCACCGAAAATCTTTACGCCTAATCTCTGACTTGCTGACTCGCGGCCGTTCTTAGAACTACCAACACCTTTTTTATGTGCCATTTTCTTCTAAATTTTAAGGATTAAGCAATAACTTGTTTAATGGTTAACTCAGTGAATTGTTGACGGTGACCGTTCAACTTGCGATAACCTTTTCTTCTCTTTTTGTGGAACACCAAAACCTTGTCGCCTTTTACAAGTGGAGTTACTACTTCGCAAACCACTTTAGCACCTTCTACGGTAGGAGCGCCTACGGTTACGTTACCTTCGTTGTCAACCAACAACACTTTCTCAAATTCAACAGCTTGGTTAGCCTCGGCATTTTGAATGTGGTGTACAAACAATTTCTTGCCTTCTTCAGCTTTAAACTGCTGACCGTTAATTTCTACAATTGCGTACATTTTTATTTATTAAACGGGTTTTTCCATAAGGCGGAGAACCGTCGTGGTCTCGCTTGTTTGAGCCTCCATGGACTAAATCGGGTGCAAAGTTAATAATATCGGCTCACTCGACCAAACTTTTTCATAGTTTTTTCCTAATAAAAAAGTACGTGTGAACCGATATTACGGACCTCTAGTCGGTCTTACAATTTATTTTCTGCCAAATAGCGTTCTGCTTCGATAGCTGCTTTGCAACCACTTGCTGCTGCAGTAATTGCTTGACGGTAGTGCGGGTCGGCAACGTCACCGGCAGCGAATACGCCCGGAATGCCGGTACGTGGTGATGCTCCTTCGGTAATGATATAACCTGTTTCGTCAGTTTTTACCCAAGGTTTGAAAATGTCAGAATTGGGTTTATGGCCGATGGCGAGGAAGAATCCGTCGATTGCGATATCGTAATGTGTCTCGTCTGCTTCGCCTTTACGTTTAACGACGTGCGCACCTTCAACACCGTTGTCACCGAACAGTCCTTCAGTGTTATGTTCGAATAAAACTTCAATTTTCGGGTTCTCCATTACGCGCTCTTGCATGATTTTAGAAGCGCGAAGGAACGGCTTACGAACAATCAAATATACTTTGGCTGCAAGTCCGGCAAGATAACAAGCTTCCTCACAAGCGGTATCGCCACCGCCTACTACTGCTACAGTCTTTTTACGGTAGAAGAATCCATCGCAGGTCGCACAAGCGCTGACACCCATTCCTGCGTATTTCTTCTCGTCGTCCAAACCTAAGTATTTGGCTGTGGCGCCTGTAGCGATGATGACAGTTTCTGCTTCAACTTCATCACCGTTGTCAAAGGTTACTTTGTAAGGGCGTTCGCTTAAATCTGTTTTGATGGCGATAGCTGAACGCATATCTGCTCCGAAACGTACGGCTTGCTTGCGTAAGTCCTCCATCATGTCCGGTCCGGCAATTCCTTCAGGGTATCCGGGGAAGTTCTCAATCTCAGTGGTAGTTGTCAACTGTCCGCCGGGTTGTATTCCTTCGTATAATACCGGGTTTAAGTTGGCGCGTCCGGCGTATATGGCAGCAGTATATCCTGCCGGTCCGGAACCGATGATTAAACAACGAATGTGTTCCATAATAGTTTTATATTTTTATTGTTAATATTGTCTTGTATGTCTTATATGAACTTAGCGCAAGTCTATAATCTCTGCGTTAGGAAAGTCCTTGGCGTTGAACTTGAAGTCATCTTCTCCAAAACTTAATCCCGACTTAAAATCATGGATGGAAATACGCGTCCATTTGCCGCTCTGTCGATCTGTCATTCGTACACACATCAGACTATAATCTTTTTTGTTAATGTTAAGGATGAGTGTATGTACGTTTTTCTTCTTGCTTTTTGCTGTAAGTGTCACTTCGTAGCAAGGTTCGCCTCTCAATTCGGTTTCTTTCATCTTGTATTTGTAACCATTCTTGTATAAGTTGACAAATACATAGGGATTCATGTTCTCTTGTTCCTCCGGTGTTGGTATGCTCACATTCACTTCTTCGTTGGCTTTAATATAGCTCCATTGTGTAGAGCCATCGTACCAACTGATGATGTCGGGAGTTGTCATTTGGAATTTATTGTTCATGAAACTCATGGTCCCCATGGTGTATCCTTGTGAAACGCCGTCGTTGAAAATTTCTGCTTTAAAGTTCGCTTGTACGCCCTTTTCGTTTGTGAGCCTTGACGCTGTTGCGTCCAAAACGTCTTTAGCATTGGCATTTTTTTGTGCCATACCGATGCCGAAAGTCAATAATAAAGCGATAATCGTCGTTATATATCTCATAGGTTGGTTTGTTACAAGTTTAACGAAGGTTGTTCAATCTCATTTCAAGGTCGTTGTCGTCAATGCACAATACTTCGCGCGGTTTACTTCCTTGTGCTGCACCAACGATACCGGCTTTCTCAAGTTGGTCCATCAAGCGTCCGGCACGATTGTAACCAATGGCGAACTTTCGTTGAATCATTGAGGTGGACCCCTGTTGTGTTGCCACAATCAGTCTCGCAGCTTCCTCAAACATCGGGTCGAGGTGGGTCATGTCAACATCACCTGCGCCACCGCCGTCTTCACTTTCCAGTTCTACTCTTGGCAATTCAAACGGACCTGTATAGCTTTGCTGTTTGGCGATGTATGCTGTGATGCGTTCCACTTCGGGAGTGTCAACAAAAGCACATTGTACACGTACCGGTTCGCTACCGCTGAGGAACAACATATCTCCACGTCCGATTAACTGATTGGCTCCCGGTCGGTCAAGGATGGTACGAGAGTCAATCATCGAACTTACCTTAAATGCCATACGCGCAGGGAAGTTGGCTTTAATAGTACCTGTAATGATGTTTGTAGTGGGTCGTTGTGTTGCTATAATCATGTGAATACCAACGGCACGTGCCAATTGGGCGATACGTGCGATAGGCAATTCAATTTCCTTACCTGCCGTCATGATTAAGTCGCCAAACTCGTCAATGATGACTACGATGTATGGCATGAATCGATGCCCATTGTTGGGATTTAGCTGACGGTTCTTGAACTTGGCGTTATACTCTTTCAGGTTTCTTGCACGCGCTTTCTTCAATAAGTCGTAACGTGTGTCCATTTCGCAGCACAGACTTTTAAGTGTTGCCACAACCTTTTGTACGTCGGTAATGATAGGTTCGTCACCACTATCCGCAACTTGTGCAAGGAAATGGTTCTCGATGGGAGAATAAATGCTGAACTCCACTTTCTTGGGGTCCACCATGACCAATTTTAATTCCGCAGGGTGTTTCTTATATAATAATGAAGTGATGATGGCATTCAATCCTACGGACTTACCTTGTCCTGTTGCTCCTGCTACCAGCAAGTGTGGCATTTTTGCAAGGTCAACCATAAATACCTCATTAGTAATGGTCTTTCCCAGTGCGATAGGAAGTTCATAATCTGTCTCGCTGAATTTCTTACTGTTCAAGATGCTTTCCATTGACACCATGCAAGGGCGAGCATTAGGTACTTCTATACCAATCGTACCCTTACCCGGAATTGGAGCAATGATACGAATACCGAGAGCGCGCAGACTTAGTGCGATATCGTCTTCCAAATTCTTGATGCGTGCAATACGCATACCTTTGTCCGGTGTAATTTCGTATAAGGTAATGGTAGGACCGACGGTTGCTGTGATGGAAGAAATTTCTATACCGAAGTTTCTAAGAACCTCTACAATGCGGTCCTTATTCTTGTTTTGTTCTTCCATATCAACCGCCACTTCACTATTGTTGTGTTTATCTAACAACTCTAATGTCGGGTAGCGATAATTTTCCAAATCCAATTTGGGGTCATAAGGTTCCAGTGCGCCAACGCCATTGGTGCTGGCTACTTCCTCTCCTTCAGTTTTGATAATGCTCAAATCTACAGAAGGCGTGTCCTCTTCATCCTTTTCTTGAGCCTCAATTCCCTCGTCGCTTTCTTCGTTCGGCACAATCTCGGCAGTAGTTTCTTCTCTCTCTGTGTTAGGGATACTAAAGTCTATTGTCGGTGCCGGTGCTTCAATATGTGCCTCTTCAACCGGTGTGATAGGCGTATTCTCTGCGTCCTCACTTTCTTTGTTTTCCTCAGTTTTTGTCTTTACAGGAATCTTTGACTTGATGTAACCGAAAGGATTTAGGAGTTTTCTGACAATCTGTATGGTTTCACTGCTAACGTAAACCAAATAGCAGATGGCAGTAAATGCTAATATAAGGAATGTTCCTATTTTACCTATGCGCAAACTCAACCAAGTGGAAACAAATCTGCCATGGTCACCTCCCGGATTGATGAAACCCAAACTTTCCACACTGTCAAAAGCGGTTTGCAAGAAGAATGAGCATGCCAATGAAAGCCATATAACGAGGATGATGCAATTCAAAATCCATTTCCACATTCTAATTTTGTACGCCCGAGTCAGTTTCATGGCTATGGCAAGCAATAAAACGGGGATGAAGAATGCGGAGAAACCGAAACAACGATTGATGAAATAGTTAGCGCATCTTGCTCCTATACAACCTGTCCAATTGGAATATTTCTCAATGACACCTTGTTCCAGCAATACCATATCTTCTTTGCCGGAAATCAGGAATGAAGTGAACGATATGAATAGTAATAAAGAAATAACTAAAAGTATCAGACCAATGATGAAACGTACAATTTCTTTGTAGTCTCTCTTTTTGCCATCCGGTTCTGCGGTTGGTTCCGTCCCTTCTTTTTTACTCTTTGTTTTTCTTTTCTTATCCGTTTGAACTTTGTTACCTAATTTTGTGGTTTCTATGTCTGCTTGATTCTTTTTCATTCTTTTTTGATTCGTAGTGTGAAAACGTTTACAAAAGTAAGCGAAAAACCTCAATTTTTCTATTTTTTTAAGTACTTTTTTTGTAGCTTTGCGCTTTTTATGAGCAGCAAGTGAATTTAGTATATGACAGGAGATAAGAAAACGGTGATATATTCGCGCAACACGATTGAATTCGTGACAGTAGCGACGGAGTTTTGTGCTTACCTTGAGGGAACTGAAGGAAAACTACGCAAGGAATTTGTTGATACTGTGTTGAAACTTCTTCCGCTTTTATATTTGAAGGCATCAATGTTAGAACGCATAGAGAGTGATACCGAATTTTTGCCAGAAGCATTTGTTACAGAGCAGGATTATGAATTTCTGCGATTGACGCTGTCCGGTGTGATGGCTACCGAAGACGATTATCTTGATTTATGTAATGAGGCCGTTCGTTTTGACGACGAACCAATGGTAAAAAATATTTCCGAAGATTTAGCGGATATTTATCAAGCGTTGAAAAATTTTGTAGAAACTTATCGGTTGGGACTTGAAGATAATATGTACGAGGCAACAGCCGAGATAGCTCAATCATTTAGTATGTATTGGGGGCAGACACTAACCAATGCGATGCGAGCTTTGCACCGTGTCAAATATTCGTTCTCGGACGAAGATGACGAGTGTTTCAGTGATGATGAATACGGAAGTTATGAGGGAAATCTATAGCAATTACGATAAGAAAAAGATAGCCAACCTTCCGCGTGCAGTGTTCGACGGTAGAATTATAGTTATTCAAACTGAAAACGAAGCGCAGAAGGCGGTTGATTATTTGTCTTCCTTTTCTCTTGTCGGAATTGATACTGAGACGCGTCCTTCTTTTAAGAAAGGGGTGTCACACAAAGTGTCTTTGTTGCAGCTCTCTACGGATGACACTTGTTTCCTGTTCCGATTAAAGCATATTGGCATACCGGAATCCTTAATACGTTTTTTCCAAGATGAGCGGATTACTAAGATAGGACTTTCCTTACATGACGATTTACTCTCTTTGCGTCGGCGTGGTGAGTTCGAACCACGTTCGTTCTTGGATTTACAACAATATGTCAAGGCGTTTGGAATTCAGGATATGAGTTTACAGAAAATTTACGCCAACGTCTTCGGCCAGAAAATATCTAAAGGACAACGACTTTCCAATTGGGAGGCAGATGTTTTGACAGACGGACAGAAATTGTATGCAGCCACCGATGCTTGGGCTTGTATCAAGCTCTATCGTGAGTTGGAAACATTGAAAAAAACAAATGAATACCGATTGATAAAGCAGTCGGAAGTGGGCGGCAGCACAGAAATAGAAAAGTAACAGTATTATGATGTATAAGAATTTATATTTAAGACGAGGTAAAGAAGAAAGCCTAAAGCGTTTTCATCCTTGGATATTCTCAGGTGCTATTCATCACATTGAGGGTGAACCGGAGGAAGGCGAAGTGGTAAGAGTACTTACTGCTGAGGGTAAGTTTATTGCGGTCGGCCATTGGCAGATAGGTTCTATTGCCGTGAGAGTACTCGACTTCGACGATCGCAATATTGATGCAGAGTATTGGGAAGAACGCATAAAAGTGGCTGTGGAAGCAAGACGTACAATAGGCGTATTAGGACGTGACGACAATGATATGTTCCGATTGGTCCATGGCGAGGGCGATGGATTGCCGGGCTTGATTATAGATGTTTATGGCAAGACGGCTGTCATGCAGGCACATAGTGTAGGAATGCACGTGTCACGTTTTGATATAGCGAATGCTGTTGTTAAGGCAACATCGGGGATGGTGGAGAATGTCTATTATAAGAGCGAAACGACTTTGCCTTATAAAGCCGATTTAGGACAAGAAAATGGTTTTATTGTTGGTGGCAGCAATGAGAACGTTGCTTTGGAGAACGGATTGAAATTTCACATTGATTGGTTAAAAGGTCAGAAGACCGGCTTTTTTGTCGATCAGCGCGACAACCGTTCACTGCTTGAACAATACTCAAATGGTCGTTCGGTGTTGAATATGTTTTGTTATACCGGTGGTTTCAGTGTCTATGCCATGCGTGGAGGTGCCAAATTGGTACATTCGGTCGATAGCTCGGCAAAGGCCATTGATTTGACCAATAATAATATAGCATTGAACTTCCCCGGCGACCAACGTCATGAGGCATACGCAGAAGATGCGTTCAAGTATTTGGATGCGATGGGAAGCAATTACGATTTGATAATTCTTGACCCGCCGGCATTCGCAAAGCACAAAGACGCATTGCGACAAGCATTAAAAGGTTATACACGTTTGAACGCGAAGGCTTTTGAGAAGATTAAGCCGGGCGGTATTCTCTTTACATTCAGTTGCTCACAAGTTGTTACAAAGGACAATTTCCGTACTGCCGTTTTCTCGGCAGCGGCACAGAGTGGGCGCAGAGTGCGCATCTTGCATCAGTTGCATCAACCTGCTGATCATCCTATCAATATTTATCATCCAGAAGGAGAATATTTGAAAGGTTTAGTGCTCTATGTAGAGTGATTTTTGTTGAGAAAAACGAAAAAATGTTAAAAGTACACTTATTTTTTTGTGAGAGTATTTGCATATTAAAAAAATCTCGTACCTTTGTAACGTGTTTTTCATGGTATTAGATTTAAGGTTAATGAAAGATTGGTTGTCGTGATGACAACCTTCTTTTTTTTTGTGCCTGTTTGAACTTGCCTGTTAATTACTTATCAATCTTATTCTTTCCTGATGTTTAGGCGTTGCCTTAAAGTATTCCTTATTTATATAATATGCCTATCTTTCTTTTAAGAAATCCCTTTATATATATTAAATAAGGTATTTAGTATTTTATTTAAATTCTCTTCAAACACCATTTTCCCTTTATTAAAAAAATGATGTTTTGTTCTCACAAAATTATCGTGCTGATACCATCGAAGTGACAGACGTCCGTCATCGTGATGAGAACGGTCCGTCGTCGCGACGGCGGACGTCCGATATTTTTGCTCGGAACGCACGATAAAAAGATGTAAAGATATTTTTCATTTTTATTACTAAAGTTACAAGAATTAAGGCAATACTTATATTATTACTAATTAAAGCGGGTTTGCAAACTTTTTGCAAACCCTTTTTGTTGTGCCTTGTCCGTTGATTACCTAAATTTGTGGCACTATGAAGATGAAAGGATTTATTTTATTATGTGCTATAGGAGCACTCTTATGCGGATGTGTGAAGCAGACCGAACGAGCGCCATTCAAGATGCGTGGGGCGTGGATTTTGACACAAGAGTTATTACCTACAGGAGAATCTATCGATTATCCCATTGAAGGGCGAACTGAAATGCGCATTTATAGTAGCGACAGTGTGTTTTACTTTTGTGTAATGAAAAGTATGAAACCCGAGCAAGAACTCGAGAACATCAAGAACGCAACGGATGTTATTGTCACGCCTGCCGGTCGTGTGGACTTTACATTAGTGGATATGGGACACGATGGTAAGGCATATTCTGAGAATGGAAGACCCAAACCGCTCACTGTGCTCAATGATACGACGGTGGTCATACAGTCGATGGGAGTGAAAGGTACATGGAAACAAGCGTATGCGATGCCGCAGGCACGAATCGACGAGATAAAGAATATTATAGTAGGAGCAATGGGCAAGGAACGAGCCCAAAACTTTGTGCTTTCATCTGTTGAATGTCAATTGAAAACTTTCAATCATGTGCTTCTCATTCTAGTCATTATCTTAGTTTTATTCATTGCGCTCATCGGTAATATTATGGTAGGAGTCTATCGCAAGAAAGAAAACATTGAAATGCAAATGAAACAGATTAAAGAAGAACGTGAGCAACGTCCACAACCTGTGCGACAAGTCATGCAAGCGGTGGAAGAGGATTTCTTCTGCTCGGATTACTATAGGGCGCTTTGCAAGAAAGTGGCTTCGGGCGTGATGTTGAGAGAGGACGATTGGAACGAGATAGAAGAACGTTTAAAGCCCGTTTATCCCGGTTTTAGCAGCCGCCTTTATGGCTTGTGCCGGATGTCCGAATTGGAATACCATGTGTGTCTGCTGATAAAGTTACGCATTGCGCCGTCGGAAATGGCATCAGTATTGAGTAAGGATGTCAGTACCATCAGTACGGTGCGCAGCCGTCTTTATCACAAAGTGTTCGGGAAGAAGGGCAAATCGAAGGATTGGGACGACTTTGTCAACTCTTTATGATTGGCAAATAGTTGGCATCCGACATTGCCAATGTTTTGCCAATAGAAAAGCTTGGCGACCTTTGTTCATGGTTATACTTTTGTATCGACAAAATCAATTATTAACGCTTAAATCATGAAAGAAATGAGAAGATTATTTGTAATGGTTGTATTGACAGTTTGTGTTTATGGAATGACGGCACAAACCACCGACAAGAACCTTTTAGGAGTTTGGCTGGCGGAGTCGATGCAATATGATGGTGAGAGGAAAATCGTTTGTGGCGATGAAGCCGGATTCGTTACCTTAAAGTATTATGGCGAGGATGGTGAGTATGCTTGCGTATTTTTTGTACGCGGAGAAAACGGAGAATATTTGATGCAGGCACATGAATATGGAACCTATACATATAAGAATGGTGTCTATTCAGAGATGGGACGTCCGGCGGGAGGCCCCGACGCGTTGGTCATGGTAGATAAAAATACCTTCAAAGGTCGCTGGTTCAACCGTAGCGACGTGTGGAAAAAGCAGAACAATATGTCGAAGAAACTCCTCGATTATATCTTGGAAACGCTCAGACGTGAGCACCAAATCTCTTCCACTGAACTTCAGAATTTGATAAGGCGGGATGTCTTCCGCAAATAAGCAAATCAGCTAACACTTAGGTTAATGAAAAAGTTGGTTTATGTCCTGCTCCTGACCTTAATGGTTGGGAGTAGGGCTGCTTATGCTCAATCAGAGAAAGGTCGTACCGTAGCCCTTTGGGGACACGTGAAGAACTCGTTGACAAAAGTCGGAATCCCTGACACCAAAATAACTTTGATGGATGCGGACAGTACGACGATAGATACGATGACAGTTTGGACCAATAGTTATAATGCCACCAAAATAGATGCTTCTTATCGCTTCAAGGTACCGGCAAGGTCGGCAAAGTATATCATCAAGGCAACACATCCTGATTATGATGATTGCTATGTGGACTTTGAGATAAAGCGAATAGCCCGCAACACCTTTTTCGACGTGCCACACCATTTGATGAACCGCATCGACCCTTCTGTGAAGTGGGAGAAGATGTTGGGCGAAGTGCAGATTAAGGCGTCCAAGGTAAAGTTGACATACAAAGGCGATACCATTATCTACAATGCCGATGCTTTCAAACTGCCCGAAGGTTCGATGTTGGACGCACTTATTCGTCAGTTGCCGGGAGTGGAACTGAGCGATGATGGCGTCATCAAAGTCAATGGCGTACAAGTGGATTATCTGACACTGAACGGAAAGGACTTCTTTAAGGGAAAGAACAAAATCATGTTGGAGAATCTGCCCAACTATACGGTAAAGGATGTCCGCGCCTATCATAAGACGTCGGCATTGACGGTATGGATGGGACGTGAGATGGAGAAAAAAGATTATGTGATGGATGTTACATTAAAACGTGAGTACAGTAAGGGATACATTACGAACGTCGGTGTGGCGGGCGGAACGCACGACCGCTATTTGGCGCGGCTCTTCGGAATGCGCTACACGGACAATTCGCGACTCACCGTTTTCGGTAACTTGAACAACGTGAACGAATCGCGTAAACCCGGCAGCAAAGGAGAGTGGTCGCCTTCGAATATGCCGGAAGGGCAGCAAACCACCAAACATGCCGGCATCGACTTGATGATAGACGATAAGGACAAGCGTTTCTTGGAGAGCGGAAACATTGAACTGATGCACACCGGTTATACCAATATTATCCAGTCGGCGAGCGAGTCATTCCTGAGCGATGGAACCAGTTACACCCGTATGTACGACAACTCCAATGGCAAAAGACTTCGGCTGTCCGGAAAAAATGAGTTCACATGGAATAATGATAAGTATCGATGGTTTACCAACTTAGGCGCCAACTATAACAAGAGCGAGAGTTCGGGATTGAATGTAAAAGGAACATTCAATTCGGACCCAACGGTAATCGGTACGACCATGCAAGTATTGGATTCGCTTTATGCCCTGACCTTGAATCCCGAATTACAAGCCATGACGCTTAACCGTCGCCGTTCCAATACGTTGGACAACGGGCGAACATTGGACTTTAATTGGTACACCCATTTGACAAGGAAACGCAAGAACGGAGATAATTGGCAAATCGCATTCGAGGGTGACAGTCATGACTCGAAGGTCAGACAGTATAGTATAAACTCTACCGACTATCTTAAAGAGGCTGACAGAAACGACTATCGCAACGAGTTCTTGGAGATGCCCGAGAATAAGCGCCGTTTCAATCCTTGGGCTGAGTATGAACTTCATTGGTTGAATAATTGGAACTTTAAGATGATTTACGGTTACAACCATACCAATTCAAGCAAAACGAACGGACATTACAGGTTCGACCGATTTAATGATTGGGCAAACGACGACCTTCATCCCATAGGCGTTTTGCCTTCGACGCGTGATTCCATGCTTATGGCTATCGATGGCAATAACAGTTATGACTATAACCTATTACAGCGACAACACGATATATTCTTTACACCGAACTACTCCAAAGAAAAGGATGGCACATACATCTCGTTCAGAGCGTGGATTCCCTTTAAGCATATCACGCAGGAGTTGGATTATCACAGTGCGTCGTTAGACACGTGCGTGTCGCAGCGAAGGTGGACGTTTGAACCTCAAATCAATTTTGCTTGTTACACTGATAACTACAAACGAAGCTTCAATTTCAGTTATAATATGGAAATGCCATTGCCGTCGCTCTATCAGAAATTGGATATCACCAACGATGCCAATCCGCTGAACATCCGCAAGGGTAATCCGAACTTAAAGGGAAGCATGACACACCGAATACAGATGAGTGTGGGACTGAACAAACCGGAAAAACAACAATGGTTGAATGTCACTTACGGACTTCGCTTCTTCCTCAATCAGGTGTCGCAAGGCTATACGTTCAATGCCACTACGGGAGCTTACACCTTTATGCCCGAAAACGTGGACGGCAATTGGCAGACGTATGTTTATACAACTTTCGGCCGGGCTATCGATAAAGAGAAACGTTGGCGTTGGAGCACTACGACACATGTCGATTACACCAGAAATGTTGATATTACAGCCGTTGAGGGCACCGTAAGCTCGGCGCTGAGTAAAGTGGATAATTGGTATGCTAACGAACGCTTGTCGCTCGACTACCATTTTAATAAGTTGCGTGCCGGCATCAATGGCGGTGTGTCCTATCGTCATGCTGTGGGCAACAGGCGCGACGTGCAAAGGGTGAGCGCCTTTGATTTCAATTATGGTTTTACCTGCAATTACGAGTTGCCTTGGCAGATTATACTCGCCACGGACATGAAGATGTTCTCACGTCGCGGATACGGCGAATCGTCAATGAACACGGACGACCTGATATGGAATATGTCTGTCTCCAGAGCATGGCTCAAAGGGAAACTCACTAGTCGCCTCGAAGGTTTTGACCTGTTGAATCAAGTGTCCGGCAATTCCATCACCATTAACGGACAAGGGCGCACTGAGGTGCATCGCAATGCCTTGCCACGCTATGTCATGTTGCATCTGGCGTACAACTTCAGTGTGATGCCGAAGAAGCGATAGAAGAAACACCGTCACGAACCCCCTTTTGTGTACTCTTGTGTACATTTTTGTGTACACTTGAGTACATTTTTGTGTACGCCTGAGTACATTTTTGTGTACGGCCGAGGGGATTCTTGCGTACATTTTAGGGCGTTTTTTGTCATCGGTTGCGCGTTTTTGTTCAAAAAGCGTTTAAAGGGTGCTTAAAAGTCGTTTGAAAGCGTGCGCCGAACGATAAAAGTTCATATATTTGCAGTAGTATGAATCAATAAAAAGCAAAGACTATGAATCTGAAAGTACGCTTGACAATAATGAACTTCTTGGAGTTCGCGGTGTGGGGTGCGTATCTCACCTCAATGGGAAGTTATTTGGTGAATGTCGGTATGGCAGAGAATATCGGATGGTTCTACTCTGTACAGGGTATCGTGTCGCTCTTTATGCCGGCATTGGTGGGCATAGTCGCCGACCGTTGGATGCAGGGACAAAAGGTGTTGAGCCTTTGTCATTTCCTGGCCGGTGGTTTTATGTTGGCGGCAGCTTACTATGGCTTTACGGCTCAAACGGTAGAGTTTTCTACGCTGTTCACCCTCTATTCGTTAAGCGTGGCATTCTTTATGCCCACCATTGCACTGACCAACTCAGTGGCTTATTCCGCACTCGACGGTGCCGGACTGGATACGGTCAAGGCGTTTCCGCCCATCAGAGTGTTCGGAACCATTGGTTTTATCTGTTCCATGTGGGCAGTGGATTTGGGCGGTATGCAACAAACTGCCGGACAATTCGCTTTCTCCGGAGTGTTAAGTCTTATTCTCGCCGCCTATTCATTGACATTGCCGGCCTGTCCTACAAGCAAGGGCGAAGGGGGCAAATCGCTCGTCGATGCGTTGGGACTTCGTGCCTTCGCGTTGTTCCGTCAGCCCAAAATGGCGATGTTCTTCATCTTCTCCATGTGTTTGGGTATGTGTTTGCAAGTGACCAATGGATTTGCCAATCCGTTTATATCCGCCTTCAAAGACGTGCCGGAGTATGCCGGAACGTTTGGAGTGGAACACGCCAACATTCTCATCTCCTTGTCGCAGATGAGTGAAACGCTGTGCATCCTGTTGATACCGTTCTTCTTGAGCAAATTCGGCATCAAGAAAGTGATGTTGATGGCGATGTTGGCATGGGTGTTGCGTTTCGGTTTCTTCGCATTGGGAAATCCGGGCAGCGGCGTTTGGTTGTTCGTCTTGTCAATGATAGTCTATGGTGTCGCTTTCGACTTCTTTAATATTTCCGGTTCTTTGTTTGTTGACAAGGAAACCGATTTAAGTATCCGCAGCAGTGCGCAAGGTCTGTTCATGATGATGACCAACGGCTTTGGAGCCACCATCGGAACATTGGCAGCTCAAGAAGTCGTGAATAAGTATGTACCGCAGTTGAGCGATACGGTCACCGCAGCGCAAGTGATTGAAGGTTGGAACACAAGTTGGTTCATCTTTGCCGGTTACGCATTAGTGGTGGCGGTGTTGTTCGCCATCTGTTTCCGTTATAAGCACGTAGCCGAAAAGTAAACAGACATTACCATTATGGCAGACGATATAAGAGAATTAAGAGTACAGGCCGTTTCCAAATGTACGAAGGATGGCAGTATGTATATCGCCATTCTGCAAGAACGCGATGGCAAACGCATCCTGCCGATTCTGATAGACGGCAACGATGCTTTCCAACTTCTGATGAAGATGAAAGGACCGAAAGATATGGGACTGCCATCATCCATGTCGGAAGTGATGAAAGCCGCATTTCAACAGTGCGGTATGGACATTGAAGAGATTAGAATCGCAGCTGTTCAAGGCGGAATAACGTATTGCCATATTCTTTATACCGAGAAAGATACTTATCACATGATTCGTTATTGTAAGGCATCGGACTGCCTGATTTTAGCTTATACCTTCGGTTGCCCCATCACTATCAATAATGAATTGCTGGAACAACAATATATGCGTGAAGTAGGAGACGGGACGTATTCTATTCCTGTAAACTCGGTAAATATAGAAGCACTTGAAGAGGCTTTGCAACGTGCCGTAGAAGATGAGAATTATGAATTGGCTTCCCAATTAAGGGACGAGATAGAACGAAGAAAATGAAAGAAGTCCGCTATTTTTATGCACCTGATATTGCGTCATCAAACGAGTTGCCGACAGAAGAGGCAGCCCACTGTTTGAGAGTGTTACGACTGCAACCGGGAGATGAAATTCATCTGACAGACGGCTGTGGAGGTTTTTATAGGGCGGAAATCACGACCGCAACCAATAAACGCTGTCTGTTTGACGTGATTGAGGAGCAACATCCGGGAAAGGCATGGCATGGGCATTTGCATTTAGCGGTGGCTCCGACCAAGAATAATGACAGGATAGAATGGTTGGCGGAGAAAGCAACCGAGATAGGTTTTGACGAACTGACGTTTCTGAATTGCCGTTATTCGGAACGCAAACAAATGAAGGCGGAACGTATCGATAAGATTCTGGTCTCGGCCATGAAACAAAGTCATAAGTTTGAGAAACCGCAACTGAACGAGATGACCGATTTCAAGAAGTTTGTTGAAAATGTTCAATCCGAGCAGAAATTTATCGCCCATTGTTATGATGAGGCTGATATAACGGGGGAGAGCCATTCGGACCAACCTAAAGAAATGGATGCCGGCAAACCTTTTTTGCTCGATGTGCTATCGGCCGATAAGGATGCTTTGGTGATGATAGGTCCCGAAGGTGATTTCAGTGTTGACGAGGTGCGATGGGCATTGGCGCATGGGTTCCGCTCTGTCAGTCTGGGCAAGAGTAGGATGAGAACCGAAACGGCAGCATTGGCAGCTGTGCATTTAATGAGTATTTCTCACATGAAGTAATTGGAAAAGATGACAATGAAGAAATTTGTAATATGGTTTATCCCGATACTGTTAATAGCAGGGGCGTTCTGTGCTTATATCTCTTATACTTTTTTTAGTTCCGATTATGTTAAGTTCTTGCCAAAGAACCTGAAAGTAATCACTGCTGTGGATTTAAAAAAGTTGACGGTGGCTTCAGATTTTGCGCCGGAAGCTCTGCTCATAAACGGTCTCGCTATTTATGAGGTGGATAAAGTAGGCATTGAATGGGCGCAACCCATTTATGGTTTCTTGACCAATGAGAATGAATTAGGATTGTTGTTGCCTGTAGATGATAAAGATGACGTAACCAATGCTTTGCAGAAGTTGGTAGAGAAAGGGCATTGTAAGGAAGTCACTGAGCGGGATGAAGTGCATTGGACAGTTTATAAAGGTCGTTGGATTGTCGCTTACAATGACGATGCTGTGTTGGCGATGGAAACCGAATCGGGGTTGGAGGATAATAAGAAGCGCCAAATACAAAAGTTGTTTGCACAGTCGTTTGAAGAGAGTGGAGCGAACACGGTTCTGTTTGAAAAAGCAGAGGTTGCGACAAGTCCTGTTTGTATATCTGCAAACGCCGAGTTAATCTCATTCCTCAAACCTTATATGGCATTGACACAACTTCCGGGACACACGAATTTGAGAGACATTTACTTAACCGCCAATTTGTTTTACGAGGACAATAAGGTTATTGCAAAGTGTGAAGTAAGTTCGCCCAACGAACAACTCAATGAAAAGTTAGGAAAAGTATTCAAGAATGGAAGAACATTGAAAGAGACATACGTTGACTGTGTTCCCAATGATGCAATGGTATGGAGTTGTGTCAATATAGACGGTGATGAGTTGTTGAAAGTCTTGCGGAAAGACCCCGTAATACGTACCGCCTTATTAGGAATCAATATGTGTGTCGATGCCGATATGATGATAAAGAGTATTGATGGTGATGTCGCCTATACTCTTAAAGATATTGACGAAGAAGGAAATAAGGACTATATCGTTCGGTCGCAAATAGAGAATGATGATTTCTTATCGGAGGCATCTTATTGGTTGGAGAGTGCCAATATGCTGGGGATTATGAGTTTGAACCGTATCGACGAAAAGCAATTCTATTGGACAATGGACGACCATAAAGGTTGTTTCGGTGTGTGCGATTCCTCCCTTTGCTTGGCATCCAATAATATCAATGATTATCAGTGCGTGACGGGCGAAGCATCAGCCCTCGCTAAATGGAAGAAAGAGATAAATGGAAAGGGTTTCTTCCTGTGGATGAATTGGGAACAGTTGCTTGCCAATCAATATGTTTTAAATGAATGGCAGATGCACAATGTCCCAATGTTACTGAAAAAAGGAGTGATGCGTGAAACGGTTGTCTATTTTACAGCAGACTGTCATCTAGATATTGTCTTCAAATTGGATGATGATTGGCGAACCAAAATAGGATTGTAGTGAATAGAAAAGTGATGAGTCGATGGAAGAGTTAAAGCATATATATATAAGGTGGAGTGGCAGTGAGCCTTCACGAATAGAAAAATTGCCCGGAGCCGGTAGTAATAGATGTTATTACCGCATATATGATGCGAAAGGGGAGTCGGTGATAGGAGTTGTAGGAACATCCGTAGAGGAGAACGATGCCTTTGTATATCTTGCCAACTCTTTCTATAATAAAGGCTTGTCAGTACCAAATGTTTATGCTGTTTCCGAGGACGGGTTGAGGTATCTGCAAAAGGATTTGGGAAGTCAAAGTCTTTTCGATGCAATTGCCGACGGTCGGAGCAAAGGCGGACATTATTCCGAAGATGAGAAAGAACTGTTGCGCCGGACAATTTCGCAACTGCCGCAATTGCAAGTTGTTGGCGCAGAAAACTTGGATTTCACTAAATGTTACCCACAACCGCAGATGGACGATATGAATGTGATGTTCGACTTGAACTACTTCAAATATTGTTTCTTAAAGACGACAGGCATTGACTTTCATGAACTGAGGTTGGAGGAGGACTTCCGACAGTTTGCCAATGACTTGATGGATGGCTCCCATGATACGTTCCTATATCGTGACTTCCAAGCGCGGAATGTGATGCTTGACTCAAATAGAATGCCGTATTTTATAGACTTTCAAGGTGGCAGAAAGGGACCGCTTGAGTATGATTTAGCAAGTTTCCTGTGGCAGGCGTCAGCGCACTATTCGAATGAATTGCGCGAGGAGTTGATAGGTGTGTATTTGACTTCATTGAAGAATTATAGAAATGTGAATGAAGCGGATTTTCGGAACCGTCTTAACAAGTTCGTTCTGTTCCGAACGCTACAAGTTTTGGGCGCTTATGGATTCAGAGGTTATTTTGAGAAGAAGAAGCATTTTATTGATAGTATTCCTCCTGCGATAAGTAATCTTCGTTCATTGTTGGATGAAGGAATATGTACTTACACCTATTTATATATGGTGTTGGATGAATTGACTTCTAAATTTTCACCAACCGAAAATATACAAGGGAATTTGTCAACCCCAAATGCCGACATGAAATGCAGTGTGTCAAAGTATGATGGCAACGGACCTTTGAGAGTGCGCATTTTCAGCTTCTCTTATAAAAAAGGCATCCCGCAGGACGAAAGCGGTAATGGAGGCGGTTACGTTTTTGATTGCCGTAGTACACACAATCCCGGACGTTACGAACCTTATAAACAACTGACCGGTTTGGATGAGCCGGTAATTAAGTTCCTTGAGGAGGACGGTGAGATTCTGACTTTCTTGGAGAGTGTCTATAAATTGGCAGACGCCCATGTAGCACGTTATATAGAAAGAGGATTTACAGACTTGATGTTCTCATTCGGTTGTACGGGCGGACAACATCGTAGTGTATATTCGGCTCAACACTTGGCAGAACATTTGCATCTGAAATTTGGAATAGAAGTGTCGGTTTGCCATAGAGAACAGAAAATAGAAAAGGTTTTTACGAGAAAAGCATAAAGTAAAGGATGAAAGCGATGATTTTTGCGGCCGGGTTAGGGACGCGTCTAAAACCCCTGACCGACACGATGCCTAAAGCGTTAGTTCCTGTTGCCGGCAAACCTTTATTGGGGATATTGATTGAGAAGTTGAAAAGTGAGGGGTTTACAGATATTGTTATCAACGTGCATCACTTTGCCGAAATGATAGTGCGTTACGTCAAAGAGCATGATTCTTTCGGTTTGAATATTAGTTTTAGTGACGAAAGCAGTGAGTTACTTGAAACCGGTGGTGGAATAAAGAAAGCTGCTAATCTGTTAGCGTCGGATAGCACAGAGGCGGACGAACCATTTTTGGTGCATAATGTTGACATTCTGAGCAATGTTGAAATAAAGTCATTCTGTAATGAGGGGAAAAATTATGCAGCATTGCTTTTGGTCAGCGAACGTGAGACACAGCGCTATCTCTTGTTTGATGATAATAATCGCTTGGTAGGTTGGACGAATATAAAGACAGGGGAGGTTAAGTCACCGTACTCTCACTTGGATGTGAGTAAGTGTAAGAAGTATGCTTTTGCCGGTATCCATTTATTTTCACCTCGTTTGTTCCACTATTTCCCTGAGTGGGGAGATAAGTTCTCCATCATAGACTTTTATCTGTCAGTCTGTGATAAAGAACCTATTTATGCTTGTTGCTATCCAAATTTGAAACTGATAGATGTAGGTAAATTAGATACACTTGAAAAAGCAGAATTTTTTTTGAATTATTAGCGTCCTTTTTTGATAATTTATTGTACTTTTGCGAAATATTTTTCAATAGACTTAGACTATTGATGACAGAAACAAGAATAGTAACCATTTCAAACTGAAGAAAAATGAAACAGGACATGATTGTAATTTTGGATTTAGGTAGCCATGAGAATACAGTGGTGGCTCGTGCAATCCGTGCGTTAGGCGTTTATAGTGAAATTTATCCGCATGATATTACAGCGGAGGAGTTAAAGGCGCTTCCCAACGTCAAAGGTATTATTATCAATGGAGGTCCTAACAACGTAATAGATGGTGTTGCGATAGACGTACTTCCCGAAATATATGAAACCGGTATCCCTGTGATAGCAGCCGGTCACGATAAGGCTTTATGTAAGATGAAGTTACCTCAGTTTGGTAACGATGAGGAGAACATTAAGAACGCTCTGCGTATGTTCGTATTCGATACTTGCAAGGCGGAAGCCAACTGGAATATGAAAAATTTCGTGGCAGACCAAGTTGAATTGATTCGTCGTCAAGTAGGCGACAGAAAGGTTCTTTTGGCATTGTCAGGAGGTGTTGATAGTTCCGTTGTGGCAGCATTGTTGCTCAAGGCTATTGGAGAGAATTTGGTTTGTGTACACGTTAATCATGGTTTGATGCGTAAAGGCGAATCTGAGGCAGTTGTCGAAGTGTTCCGCAATCAATTGTGCGCAAACTTGGTTTATGTAGATGCTACTGATCGTTTCTTGGATAAGTTGGCTGGTGTTGCCGATCCGGAAGAGAAACGTAAGATTATAGGTGGTGAGTTTATTCGAGTATTTGAGGAAGAAGCTCGCAAATTGGACGGTATAGATTTCTTAGGTCAAGGAACTATTTATCCGGACATTGTGGAGAGTGGAACAAAGACCGCAAAATGCGTCAAGAGTCACCACAACGTAGGTGGTCTGCCCGAAGATTTGCAATTTGAGTTGGTAGAGCCATTGCGTCAATTGTTCAAGGACGAAGTACGTGCTTGCGGTGTTGAATTAGGTTTGCCATACGAAATGGTTTATCGTCAACCGTTCCCCGGTCCGGGCTTAGGCGTTCGTTGTTTGGGTGCGATTACTCGCGACCGTTTGGAGGCGTTGCGTGAGAGTGATGCCATCTTACGTGATGAGTTCCAAAAAGCAGGATTGGACAAGAAAGTTTGGCAGTACTTTACGATAGTTCCTGACTTCAAGAGCGTCGGCGTGCGCAACAATGCCCGTTCATTTGATTGGCCTGTTATCATCCGTGCCGTCAATACCGTTGATGCTATGACTGCTACTATAGAGCAATTAGATTGGTCTATACTTATGAAGATTACCGACAGAATTTTGAAGGAAGTGCCGACGGTAAATCGTGTTTGCTACGATATGTCGCCGAAGCCTTCTGCAACAATCGAGTGGGAGTAATAGTGAATTAACAAGAGGTTGGATGCAGATTCAGCCTCTTTTTTGATTATATAAAGAAAATTATGTTGTTCAGAAAGTTAACTCTTCTCTTTGTGGTATGTCTGTTTTCGAGTGCAATAAGTTTTGCCCAGAAACAACCTCGATTGACCTACAATGTGGAGATGTCCGCAAATATGAGTTCGGGTGATTATGCTCCGCTATGGTTTACAGCCAATAAATGTGGGTTGTCGAGTTCCGATCCGAGTAGTGGCTATTTAAGGGCAGGATTGGAACTCAATCAACCTTTGCGCCGTGGATGGAAAATCGGAGCCGGTTTGGATTTAGCGGGTACATATAATAGTCCTACACCCTTCATTGTGCGACAGGGATATTTTGATATTTCTTGGCGTATGCTTAAACTTAGTGTAGGAAGTAAGGAACGTTCGCCGCTCGGAAAGAATCCGTATTTGAGTAGTGGAGGAATGGTGGAAGGAGTTAATGCACGACCAATTCCACAAGTCAGAGCTGAAATAGAGGATTACTTTACTGTTTCTGGAACAAAAGGTTGGTTTGCTTTTAAGGGACATTTGGCATACGGGTGGTTTACCGATGGTCGATGGCAAAAGGATTTTGCAGGAGACGTGCATAAACCGTACCTCAAAAAAGTGTTATACCATAGCAAAGCGCTGATGTTGAAAGTTGGAAACAAAGAGAAGTTCCCGTTGGAGGCTGAAGTCGGTTTGTTGATGGCAGCACAGTTCGGAGGTGAACTTCATTCTTTCAAAAAACTTACCGATGGCAGTTATCAAGAGAATGTCAGTGAGATGCCTCATGGTTTGAAGAACTACGCTAAGGTGTTTATGGCGCAGACGGGTGGAGAAGATACGGCAGGCGGTGATCAGGTGAACGTAGAAGGTAATCATGTAGGTAGTTGGAATGCCGCATTAAACTATTATCTTGGCGATTGGAAATTCCGTGTTTATTATGAACATTTCTTTGACGACCATTCGCAGATGTTCTTTGAGTACGGTCGCTGGAAGGACGGACATCTGGGTATAGAAATTACTTTGCCTAAAAACAGATTTGTTAGCACTTTATTGTGGGAAGGATTAGCCACCAAAGACCAAAGCGGACCGATACTTTACGATGGTGACGAGCGTTTCGGCGATGCTTCAAATCTCGCATTTGCCGGTACGCAGATAAGTGCAATGGATAACTATTATAATAATTATTTCTACCAATCATGGCAACATTACGGAATGGGAATAGGAAATCCGTTGTTGCCCGGACCGATTTATAATAAGAATGGATCTTTGGTGTTTAGAAGTAATCGCGTCAGAGCAAATCATTGGGCATTTGCCGGTGAACCTACCGATGAGTGGAAGTATAGAGTTTTGATGTCCTATGCCTTGCATTGGGGAACCTATGAGAATCCGCTCGACAATATCAAGAATCAGTTTAGTTCATTGTACGAAGTCACTTATTCGCCGAAGAAGTTAGCGGGTTGGAATTTCTCTGTGTCCGCAGCAGTCGATCATGGTTCGTATTTAGGCAATAGTACCGGTGGTATGATAACAATAAGAAAGGAGGGGATATGTATCAAGTAAAATATCTGTTCAGAACATTGTGCATCGTTTCGTTGTTGGCATTATTGACGGCTTGCACAGAAAAAGCACCGGTATATCCCGACCTCGAGGGCAATTGGAAATTGGAACGTATTGAGACGAACGCGACCGGAAACACAGAGTCTTGTAACCGTTTGTATTGGGCGTTGCAGTTAGGCATTATAAAGTTGAATGATAGAGGAACGAATGAAAACCCGCAAATCATCGGTGCATACCTTTACGATGAAGGCGCAAAAACTTTGACAATGGCGGAAATGTATATCGGTAAGACCGTACCAACACAACAGCAATTGCAAGTCTACGGCATTCCGTCTGTAGGAACTGTATTCAATGTTTTGCAGTGCGATGGCGACAATATGGTACTACGTTGTGAGGAATACACCCTCTATTTACGTTCGTTTTAGTTGATATATATCAAGGTAAAGAATTATTCTATTAAAAAAACGCTCAATCCGATACGTCGTTTCAAAAGAATTTCCTAAATTTGCAAAGACATTGGGCAGAGTACGCTTTGCCTTTTGAATAAAAGAAATAAACAGAGATAATTAATTTTATATTTAAACCTTTAAATTTAAAGATTAAGTACAATGATTAAAGTTGGTATTAACGGTTTCGGTCGTATCGGCCGCTTCGTTTTCCGCGCAGCTCAAACTCGCGATGACATTCAAATTGTAGGTATTAACGACCTTTGCCCGGTTGACTACTTGGCATACATGTTGAAGTATGACACAATGCACGGACAATTCGAAGGTACAATCGAAGCTGACGTTGAAAACAGCAAGTTGATTGTTAACGGTAAAGAAATCCGTGTAACTGCAGAGCGCAACCCGGCTGATTTGAAGTGGAACGAGGTTGAGGCTGAGTATGTAGTTGAATCTACTGGTTTGTTCTTGACTCAAGAGAAGGCTCAAGCTCACATCGAAGCTGGTGCTAAGTACGTAGTTATGTCAGCTCCTTCTAAGGACGCTACTCCTATGTTCGTTTGCGGTGTAAACTTGGATAAGTATGTTAAGGGTACTCAATTCGTTTCTAACGCTTCTTGTACTACTAACTGCTTGGCTCCTATCGCTAAGGTTTTGAACGACAAATGGGGTATCACTGACGGTTTGATGACTACAGTACA
>JAGBCQ010000026.1 GCA_017937925.1 Paraprevotella sp.
GGTGGTAAAACTTAAGCTTTGAGAGATATGAATAATAGAATCATTATGTTGTTAGTAGGGGTATTGTTATATAAACTCTCAATAGCCCAAATTACAGGAGAAGTCCGAGTAAATCCTAATGAAATTACAGCTTCTCAAAAAGATGGCTATGACGTAATACAATGGTCAAAAGGAAGAAAGTACAAAACTTTAGTAGGCTCGCCGGATATCCCCGTGCTATATCAAACATATGTTCTACCATTTGGAGTGGATGTGACAAATATTGATATAGAAGTAAACGATATGATAGACCTTGAAGGACAATTCTTGCCGTATCCTCAACAACAGGATGTTCCAACGGATAACAGTCTTTTAGCAACTTTCAATGAACCGGATTCTGTATATTATTCTATAGGACAATTTCCTACCAATGCAGTAGAAATAGTGTCATCATTCAATGAAATGGGTTATAATTTAGTAACTCTATGCATCAGTCCGATTATTTGGAACTCGGGAACTCATAAAATCTCTTTAAGGGATATTGCATTTACAATCAATTATGATGCAGTAAAAGGTAATGTCAAAAAGACTATGAAAGGAAGTCTGAGACGAATCAATCTGAATAGGAAAGTTATAAAGTCAATGGTGGAAAATCCTGAAGATGTTGATAACTTTTATACAGCACCTCTTCAGGAATCGAATATGAGGACTGCGATTAATGACCCAATACCGGTTGATGTTATCAGTGAGCAAATCCCCGACTATATTATTATAACCAATGAAGAGTTAAAACCTGAGTTTCAACGCTTGGCTGATTGGAAAACACAAAAAGGTGTTCCAACTCTAATTAAGAAAATAGAAGATATAAAGAGTGGATTTCAAGGGGCAGATTTGTCTGAGAAAGTTCATGCATATTTAAGAGAGTGTTATTTAAAATGGGGAGAAGGCTTGTTTGTCCTTTTGGGCGGAGATATTAATGTTGTTCCAACAAGGTTTTATTTACACGATAATAAAGAGTTTCCTTCAGATGCGTATTTTGCTGATTTAGAGTGCGATTGGAATTCTAACAGAAATCATCTGTTCAAAGAAAAAATTGATAACATTAAAAATGAAAGATTGTGTTATGTAGGACGAGCACCTGTAGAAGATTCTGTGGAGGCTTCTATTTTTGTAAATAAGGTGCTTGCTTATGAACAGATGAATAATAATGATATTAACAAGCAGTATTTATTAAATCATTTAATTGCATCTGCTTTTATAGGAAAGAAAAAATCAGGTTTTTTATATAATGGTGGACAAAATAGCTTATTTAATTATTTTAAATCAATACCAAGTATTACTAATCAGTGGTTTTTGTTTGACCATTATAATTGTGCTTGTAGTAACCATAATCCACAAACAATAGTTACCAATGGAGAGGAATTAAATAGAGAGCATTTTTTGTCCGCTTTACAAAATGGTGGGAACTCAGGATTGGGGTATTTTCATATTGTTTATCACATGGATCATAGCAATCCGCGCTGTATGGGTGCATCTGTTAAAGACAAATGTGAAAATATTTACGTGTCAGACATTGATGGGCTAACTAATGGAGATTATCAACAGATTGTTATATCAGGCGGTTGCAAGCCAGCAATGTTTAACTATGATTGCATTGCCGAGAGTTTTATAAACAATCCTAATGGCGGTGCTGTTGCTTTTATTGGAAATGCAAATAATGGATATTCATCAGAATGTAGTTTATATTTAAATGTTTTAAAATCATTGTATAATGAAAATATATCATCATTAGGTTTTTTAAAAAATCAAATGATAAAGAATCGTGATTCTATCAATTATAGATTGCATCTACTAGGTGACCCCGAAATGCCTGTTTGGTCAAATGTCCCACAGAATTTAGATGTCGTTGTCACACCAGATACAATACAAGCATGTAGCGCAGAAATTTCCATTCAAGTGTGCAATTTGCCAGAAAGTGAAGAAGCTGTTATATGTCTTTATAAGGATCCGGAAGTATATACGATTTTGACCGTAAACGATACCCTCCCGCATATACTTTCAGTAAGTCCTAAAATAGCAGGCGATTTAAAGGTGACTATCACAGCACGTAACTTTATTCCCTTTGTTAAAACCATCAACGTAAGAAGGAGTCAAGAAAGTGTATTATCGATTGAGTCCGCAAGGTTATACAGAGGTTTTGTAGTGTCGGGAGGTGCAGCAAACATAGCAACAGTTCTACATAATAGTGGAACACGTACTGCAAGCAATGTTCGTGGAATATTAAGTTCATCATCACCGTACATCATCATGATGAATGATACTGTTACTTTTGGAACCATTCCGGCTGGTACGAGTAAAGGGTCTTCTGATGTCTTTACATTCAGAATTTCTCCTGACGCTCCCGAAAGTAGTTCAAGAGACTGGAATGCGATTTGTTTTTACCTCACTATGTTAAAAGATGGGACTGATGTAGAGGATATTGATACAATAAAGGTGGATACCAAAATGACAAGAACGAGAATAGTCAGTAATACCATATATAGTACGACGGACGGGGATATGATACCGGAACCAAATGAGAGGGTCAGCGTACGTATAATGAAAGAGTCTCTTGCGACAAATCCAGATACCATGTATCTATCAGTTACTTCTTTAGTCCCCTATGCAACTGTAAAATCAGAGCGTATTGCCATGTGGTCTTTTAATATTGACAATAGTTATGTCGTTGGAGACCCATTAACCTTTAAGGTGGTTTTATATGCTAATAATAATCCTCAGGACAGTACCATTGTAAATGTAGCTGAGACCATGTCATCATTATCAAGTGCGAACATACATACACAATGTAATAATGAAAATATTGTTCTTTATTGGGATAAATCAACAGCCGTAAATAATGCAACAATGTATAATGTCTATAGATGCAATACAGAAAATGGTAGATATGCTTTACAGAATCAAATACCATTAACGTCTCGTTATTACTGCGATGAAACAGTAGCACCCCTTACGACATATTACTATAAAATATCCGCATTGACCAGTTCGTATTTAGAGGGCGGAATGTCTCCTTCTGTTAAAGCAAGTACTACCCTTCCACAAATGGATATGTTCCCTGTGAGTGTTGAAACAGAGAATTATTGGTACACTAATGAAAGCAATGTAGGAGATTTTGATTATGACGGAAAGAAAGAAATCATGATGACGGGTAAGAGTGACGCCAAAGGAAGCGTGATACTTGTTCGCTATGATGGAACAGCACCCTATGACATAGATGAGAATGTTACATTTTTTAATGAATATTCAGAACTGCCCGTTAAAGCCGATGCTACACCCGTATTGGCAGATTTACTTGGAAATTGCGAACCTTGTTTGTTGGTACCGACAAGAAAATCCAATACGACGAACTATTTGTGCTGTATATCCTCTTTAGATAAAAACGGAGACAATTTGCCGGATACTCTTTGGAATGTACCAACGAATGGCCCTGTATATAGGAGTGTGGTAGTATCAGATATTGATTTTCGAGACGGAAAGGGAGAAAAAGAGATTATCGTAAAATCCGAAGCAGCGAATACGGATATTTTGGTGTATGACGCCTATGGACAAATAAAAAGAAATATAGGAACAGGGTGTTTCCCAAATAGCTTTTATGGAGCAATATCAGTAGCAGATTTGGATAATGATGGTGATAAGGAGATTATATGTGGGTCAGGAAATAAAATCTACGTATGGCGACATGACGGAACTGCTTATATGCGTACTCCATTTTACACTTGCCCAAACAGTAGGAATTTAAGTTCCTCAATAGTAGTTTGCGATTTTGATAATGATGGAGAGAAGGAAATAATTGTTTCTTCAAGAAATAATGGTGAGGAATCAATGAGTTATGTTTATGTTATAAAACAAAATTCATCATGTTTGAATTGTTTTAATGGAGATAGTATTAATTCCGTTTCTATTCCTTATACAACTGAAAGAACTTCTGGAATAGATCATTCCGTCAGTGTTGGTGATATCAATAAAGACGGAGTATTAGAACTTGTTGCTTTAGGACATAACTGTGTGCGTATATGGAATAATAATGGAGATATCCTTTTGGATAAAACTGTCAATGGACTTTTTCCAAACGTTTCGTATAGCAATAATTTAACTTCGCCCATCTTGGCAGATGTGAGCGGAAACGATACGGTTGACATTGTATTTCATATAAACAATAAGGTATATGCAATAGATTACCACGGAAACGAACTTGGTGGCTTCCCTTTGTCTGCAGTCGACAAAATAGAAAATGGTGTCTGTGTATCCGATATCGACAATGACGGAAAGAATGAAATCATTGCAGGCGATATGGGCGGCTATATTCACGCATGGAAGACGAATGGTGTTTCAACTGCTATAGAATGGGGACGTTCACGGTTTGATACAGGTTTTACGGGAGAGTATGTGAGTGGCTATCAAGACCCTTGGGTGGTTACAGAGAATAGGGATTGGCAAGGCGGCGCTTTCGTAAATGATATTATAGTTCGTTCAGGTACGTTGCGTATCTCATCTGGAAAGGACCTACAGATGCCTGACGCATGTCGTATATACGTGATGGACGGTGGTACGTTGGAAGTTGATGGCGGAGTGATAACCAATGCCAATGTGTTAATAAAAGATGGTGGAAAGTTGAAACTTACGAATGGAGGAACCATTCGTGTGAGCCAATACGGTGAGATAGAAACCGAATTAGGTGCTGAAGTGGAGATTTTGAGTGGAGAGATGCTATTTAATGATATAGTCGCTGGTTTAGAATAAAAATACATACGGTTTGTTTGGTTGGTAAGCCGAATTTGCCTACCTTTGTGCCGTATGATGAAGTGAGGGGCTTGACAAGGCTCCTCACTTTGTATTTAATAAGTTAATCACATGATAGAAAAAAGTGTAGTAGAAAAGCTCGTTGAAGAGTGGTTGGAAGGAAAGGATTATTTCCTTGTCGATGTGTCTGTGACTCCGGATGACCGTATCGTTGTAGAGATTGACCATGCGGAAGGTGTATGGATTGAAGATTGTGTGGAACTGAGCCGTTTCATAGAGTCTCATCTGAGTCGTGAAGAAGAGGATTATGAACTGGAAGTCGGTAGCGCGGGTATAGGTCAACCTTTCAAAGTGTTGCGCCAGTATCAGAATCATGTCGGTAAGGAAGTGGAGGTACTTACAGTTGATGGTAAGAAGTTGCGTGGTGTCCTTTCGGCAGTCAATGAAGAGCAGTTTGAAATCACAGTCAGTGTGAAGAAGAAATTAGAGGGTGAGAAACGTCCTCGCATGGTGGAGGAAACAATGGCGTTCCGTTACACCGAAGTGAAATATACGAAGTATTTAATAAAGTTCTAAATAAAGTTATGGCAAAGAAAGCAGAAACCATCAATTTGATTGATACGTTCGCGGAGTTCAAGGAAACGAAAAACATTGACCGCGCTACGTTGGTAAGTGTATTGGAAGAGAGTTTTCGCAGTGTGATTGCGAAAATGTTCGGTTCGGACGATAATTACGATGTGATTGTAAATCCCGATAAGGGTGACTTTGAGATTTATCGTAACCGTACCGTTGTTCCTGACGGAGAGGTGAAGAATGAGAATAGAGAAATTTCATTGACAGACGCTCGTGAGATAGACAGCGACTACGAGGTAGATGAAGAAGTGAGCGAGAATGTTGACTTTGCCAGCTTCGGTCGTCGTGCCATCTTGACGTTACGCCAAACTTTGGCAAGTAAGATTCTGGAGTTGGAACACGACAGCTTATATAATAAGTATAAGGATAGAGTCGGTGAGATTGTCAGCGCAGAAGTTTATCAAGTATGGAAGAAAGAAATGCTTTTGGTGGACGACGAAGGTAACGAGTTGATTTTGCCCAAGACAGAACAGATTCCGTCGGACTTCTATCGCAAAGGCGAGGCAGCCCGTGCGGTGGTAGCTCGTGTGGATAACACTAACAACAACCCGAAGATTATATTGAGCCGTACGTCACCTGTTTATTTGCAACGCTTGTTGGAGGCTGAGGTACCTGAAATCCATGACGGTTTAATCACTATCCGAAAGATTGCCCGTATTCCGGGAGAGCGTGCGAAGATTGCCGTTGAAAGCTATGACGACCGTATCGACCCGGTAGGAGCTTGTGTCGGAGTGAAGGGAAGTCGTGTTCATGGTATCGTACGTGAGTTGCGTGGTGAGAATATCGACGTGATACCATTCACTCAAAACATCTCCTTATTTATTACACGTGCGTTAAGTCCTGCCACTGTCAATAGTATTCACATCAACGAAGAGGAGCGCAAAGCGGAGGTTTATTTGAACCCCGACCAAGTGTCTTTGGCTATCGGAAAGAGCGGTTTGAATATCAAGTTGGCAAGTATGTTGACTGAATATACCATCGATGTTTATCGTGAGATTGATAACGAGGAAGGCGAGGATGACGACATCTATTTGGATGAGTTTGTTGGCGACATCGACGCATGGGTAATCGAATCATTGAAGGCTATCGGAATGGAAACAGCCAAAGATGTGATGAAAGCACCGAGAGAAATGTTGATTTCACGTGGCGACCTTGAGGAAGAAACAGTCGATGAAGTATTGAGAATCTTAAAAGAAGAGTTCGAGGAAGAATAATAGGAGGGGTTTCTATGAGTATAAGACTGAATAAAGTAACTAAAGAATGTAACGTCGGCATACAGACGGCAGTGGAATTCTTGCAAAAGAAAGGATTTACTGACGTTGAAGCCAATCCTAACACGAAGATTTCCGACGAACAGTATCAACTACTTGTGGCGGAATTCAAGACGGACAAAGGATTGAGAGCCGATGCTGCCGAAATCAGTAAGCAGCGCCAAAATAAAGAGAAGAAAGAAACGATTGCTTTACCCGAAGAAAAACCGGTAGAGGTGGCATCGCTTACGGAAGCAAAGCAAACCAAGCAACCGAAAGTGGTCGGACACATTGATTTGAATGCGTTGAATCGCAAACCGGCAACTGCTGTCAAGGAGGAGAAACCTGCTCCTAAGGCAGAAGTTAAAGTGGAAAAAGTCCAAGCGCCTGCCGCTGAACCCGTGAAACCGGCCGTTAAGGTTGAGAAGAAACCGGTGGTTGTCGGTACAGAGGAGAATGGTGTGTTCCGTTTGAACAACAGTGCTCCTGCCACACCGCAATTGAAGGTGATGGGTCAGATAGATTTAAGCAGTTTGAACCAATCCACTCGTCCGAAGAAGAAGTCCAAAGAAGAAAAACGCAAGGAACGCGAGGAGAAAAACCGTCAACAAAACGGAGCGCAAGCATCCGGTGAGGGTGGCGGAAAGAAAAAGCGCGTTCGTATCGGTAAGGAACGCGTGGATGTCAATGCCGTTGGCAACCAGCAGCAACAGCCAAAGAAAGGCGGTCGTCCCGAAGGCGGCAATAACAACGTTCAACAAGGTGGCGGTAAACACAATAAGAACAAGAACCGTCAGCAGCCGGTAATTAAGGCAGAGGTATCTGACGAAGATGTAGCAAAGCAAGTAAAAGAAACGTTGGCACGTCTGACCAGTAAGAACAAGGCAAGCAAGGGAGCAAAGTATCGTAAGGAGAAACGCGAGAATGCCCGTCAGGCTATGGAGGAGCAGTTTGAAGAACAAGCAGCAGAAAGCAAGGTGCTGAAACTGACTGAGTTCGTGACTGCCAATGAGTTGGCTGTCATGATGGACGTTCCTGTGACACAAGTCATCGGTACTTGTATGAGTATCGGTATTATGGTTTCTATCAATCAACGTTTGGATGCAGAGACCATCAACTTGGTGGCTGAGGAGTTCGGTTATCAAACAGAATATGTAAGTGCTGAAGTGTCAGAGGCAGTAACGGAAGAGGAGGATGACGAGGAAGATTTGGTTCCACGCGCTCCAATCGTTACGGTGATGGGACACGTCGATCATGGTAAGACCTCTTTGTTGGACTACGTGCGTAAGACGAACGTAATTGCCGGAGAGGCCGGAGGTATTACTCAGCACATCGGTGCGTACAACGTGAAGTTGGAGGACGGACGTCATATCACGTTCCTTGATACTCCGGGTCACGAGGCGTTTACAGCCATGCGTGCTCGTGGTGCGCAAGTAACGGATATTGCCATCATCATTATCGCAGCCGACGACGACATCATGCCACAAACCAAGGAGGCTATCAATCATGCCGTAGCTGCTAACGTACCTATTGTATTTGCTATCAATAAGGTGGATAAGCCGACAGCTAATCCAGAAAAGATTAAGGAAGGATTGGCAGCCATGAACTTCTTGGTTGAAGATTGGGGCGGTAAGTACCAAAGTCAGGATATTTCTGCAAAACAAGGATTGGGTGTAGAGGAATTGTTGGAGAAAGTGTTGCTTGAGGCCGAGATGCTCGACTTGAAAGCCAACCCCAATAGAAAAGCAACCGGTTCGGTCATCGAATCATCCTTGGATAAGGGTCGCGGATATGTGGCTACCGTATTGGTTTCCAACGGTACATTGCATGTGGGCGACATCGTGTTAGCCGGTACACATTACGGTCGTGTTAAAGCGATGTTCAATGAGCGTAATCAACGTGTTAAGGAAATCGGTCCTGCTCAAGCCGCAACGATATTAGGTTTGAACGGTGCGCCGACAGCAGGTGATACGTTCCACGTTATGGGTACAGAGCAAGAAGCTCGTGAGATTACCAACAAGCGTGAGCAGTTGCAACGCGAACAAGGCTTGCGTACTCAGAAGATGTTGACGCTCGACGAGGTAGGTCGTCGTATTGCTTTGGGTGGATTCCAAGAATTGAAAGTCATTGTTAAGGGTGACGTGGACGGTTCTATCGAGGCAT
The DNA here is from genome assembly GCA_017937925.1 of Paraprevotella sp. Classification (GTDB taxonomy): domain Bacteria; phylum Bacteroidota; class Bacteroidia; order Bacteroidales; family Bacteroidaceae; genus Paraprevotella. The sequence goes on from JAGBCQ010000026.1 coordinate 8,826, forward strand.
TGAGCGACTCGTTGATTAAGTTGTCAACCGAGAAGATTGCGGTCAATGTGATACACAAGGCCGTTGGTCAGATTTCCGAGAGCGATGTTGCTTTGGCAGCCGCTTCAGAAGCCATTATCATCGGTTTCCAAGTTCGTCCTTCTGCAACAGCCAGAAAGTTGGCAGAGCAACAAGGTGTGGACATCCGCTTGTATTCTATCATCTACGATACCATCGAGGAAGTGAAGTCCGCAATGGAAGGTATGTTGGCACCGGAAGTGAAGGAAGAAGTGACCGCAATGATCGAGGTACGTCAGGTATATCGTATCAGCAAGGTGGGTACTGTTGCCGGAGCTTATGTGGTTGACGGAAAAGTACAACGTAGCAACAAGGCACGTCTGATTCGTGATGGTATTGTGGTACATACCGGTCAAATCAATGCTTTGAAGCGTTTCAAGGACGATGTGAAGGAAGTCAGCACCAACTTCGAGTGTGGTATCAGTCTGGTCAACTACAATGACATCCGTGAGGGTGATATGATAGAGACTTACCAAGAAATAGAAGTAAAAGCTAAATTATAATTGAAAGAACAATGAACGCATTGGATGTAGTAATCTTGATAGTTCTTCTTGTCGGTTTTGTCAGAGGACTGATGAGTGGCTTCTTCCGCCAGATAGTTTCCATGGTGGGCTTTTTGGTGGGACTATTGGTCGCTTGCGTTCTCTATACGACGTTTGGCGATTGGTTAGCACCCTATATAGGTGGCGACAGAACGATGAGTCAATTCGTGGCATTCGTGCTGATATGGATAGGTGTCCCCTTGGCACTCACTTTGGTGGCTTATTTGCTGACAAAGATGATAGAGTGTGCGCAGTTAGGCGGTTTGAACCGCTTGTTAGGCGGACTTGTGGCCATGCTCAAGTACATGTTGTTTTTAAGCTGTGTGCTGAATGTCGCTGATAGAATCCGTCTTGTGCCGGACACATTGAAGAACGACTCCTATGTATATACTCCCGTGCAGACCATGTCCGAATGGATTTTTGATATCTGTGAGCCGCACGTGGCTAAATTCGTTGAGGAGAATATACAGACAGGAGGTCAGGAGTGACGCAACCTTTGCGATGACAGAATAGTGAAGAGTGGGAATGTAGTCATAAAACCTTATGTTACATTCCTCTCTTTGGATATATAAAAACAGGATGAATAACAGAGAGGAAAGACAAAATAATACCAACGGTAAGAAACCGAACTCGGACAAGAAGAATAAGTTTGTGCGTGAGGTCGCTGAGAAGAAGTACGAATATGGATTTACGACTGATGTACAGACTGAAATTATCGATAAGGGACTTAACGAAGAGGTCGTTCGGTTGATTTCAGCCAAGAAGGAAGAACCGGAATGGATGTTGGAGTTCCGCTTGAAAGCGTTCCGTTATTGGCTCACGCAAGAGCAACCGGACTGGGCACATCTGAAGATGCCCGAAATAGACTATCAAGCTATTTCCTACTATGCCGACCCTACGAAAGGCATGAAGAAGGATGGTCCGAAATCGTTGGATGAGATAGACCCTGAGCTGATGAAGACGTTCGACAAGTTGGGAATCCCTTTGGAAGAGCGTCTGGCTTTAAGCGGAACGGCAGTAGATGCTGTCATGGACTCAGTTTCCGTGAAGACGACTTTCAAGGAAAAACTCTCCGAGCGGGGCATCATTTTCTGTTCTATCAGTGAGGCTGTTCGTGAGTACCCGGATTTGGTGCGTCGTTATTTAGGCTCGGTCGTTCCTTATCGTGACAATTATTTCGCGGCGCTCAATTCAGCCGTGTTCAGCGACGGTTCGTTCGTTTATATTCCCAAAGGCGTGCGTTGTCCGATGGAACTTTCCACTTATTTCCGTATCAATGCTCGCAATACAGGTCAGTTCGAACGCACGTTGATTGTCTGCGATGACGGAGGTTATGTCTCTTATTTGGAGGGATGTACTGCTCCCATGCGTGACGAGAATCAATTGCATGCCGCCATCGTTGAAATTGTAGTCAACGAGAATGCCGAAGTGAAGTACAGTACCGTTCAGAACTGGTATCCCGGCGATGCCGAAGGAAAGGGCGGCGTGTTGAACTTAGTGACCAAAAGGGGACATTTGCGGGGAGCGAACAGTAAATTGTCTTGGACTCAAGTCGAGACAGGCTCTGCTATCACATGGAAATACCCGAGTTGTGTGCTGAGTGGTGACAATTCGCAAGCAGAATTTTACAGTGTGGCAGTTACCAACAACTATCAGCAGGCGGACACCGGTACGAAGATGATACATTTGGGCCGTAACACCAAAAGCACGATTATCAGCAAGGGTATCAGTGCAGGCAAGAGTCAGAACTCCTACCGCGGATTGGTGCGTGTTGCCCCCAATGCCGACGGCGCTCGCAATTACAGTTCTTGCGACTCTTTACTGTTAGGCAGCGAATGTGGCGCACATACCTTCCCTTATATGGATGTGCATAACGATACGGCAATCGTAGAGCATGAGGCTACGACCTCCAAAATATCGGAAGAACAATTGTTCTATTGCAATCAGAGAGGCATACCGACCGAGGAGGCTGTTGGTTTGATAGTCAATGGTTATGCCAAGGAAGTCATCAATAAACTGCCGATGGAGTTTGCTGTTGAAGCGCAAAAGTTGTTGAGTGTGTCGTTAGAAGGAACCGTAGGATAAAGAGATAAAGAAGAGATATGTTAGAAATAAGAGATTTATATGCCAGTATCAATGGCAAAGAAATATTAAAAGGTATCAACTTGACGGTCAATCCCGGAGAAATTCACGCTTTGATGGGTCAGAACGGAGCGGGAAAGAGTACGTTGAGCAATGTTCTTGTAGGCAATCCTGCTTATGAGGTGACGAGTGGAACGGTCATGTTCAATGGCAAGAACTTGTTGGAGATGTCGCCTGAGGACCGTGCCCATGAAGGTTTGTTCCTTTCTTTCCAGCACCCCGTTGAAATCCCCGGCGTGTCAATGGTCAATTTCATGCGTGCAGCCATCAATGCCAAGCGTAAGTACCACCAACAAGAACCGATGAGTGCGGCCGATTTCTTGAAGATGATGCGCGAGAAACGTAAGGTGGTGGAGTTGGATAGCAAATTGGCGAACCGTTCGGTCAACGAAGGCTTCAGCGGTGGCGAGAAGAAGCGTAATGAAATCTTCCAGATGGCGATGTTGGAACCCACTTTGAGTATTCTTGACGAGACGGACTCAGGTTTGGATGTAGATGCCTTGCGCATCGTGGCAGAAGGTTTTAACAAACTGCGTACACCGGAAACTTCGGCTTTGGTCATCACCCATTATCAACGTCTGTTGGATTACCTGAAACCGGATGTCGTTCATGTGTTGATGAACGGACGTATCGTGAAAACCGGTGGGCCGGAATTGGCAATGGAAATCGAAAATAAAGGATTCGATTGGATTAAGGAGGAAATCGATTGAGTATGAAGAGCGAACAGCAATATATAGATATTTTTACCGACTGCCGGGGAATGATAGACCAACACAGTGGCGGAGCGTTGAACACGTTGCGTGACGAGGCTTTTGCGTCGTTTGCCCGATTGGGATTTCCGACCGGTAAGGTGGAGCGCTATAAATACACCGATGTGCCGGCCGCTTTTGAACCGGATTACGGGCTCAACTTCAAGCGGTTGGAGTTTCCTGTCAATCCTTATGAAGCGTTCCGTTGTGACGTTCCCAACCTCAGTACCTCCCTTTATTTTGTGGTCAATGACTCGTTTTATGACAAGGCACTGCCTGCGGTTACATTGCCGGAGGGCGTCATTGTTTGTTCGTTGAAGGAGGCAGCCACCAAGCATGCCGACAAGGTAACGGACTATTACGGTAAGGCAGCCAATGTTTCGGGCGACGCTCTTACTGCATTGAACACGATGTTCGCACAGGACGGTCTGTTTGTCTATGTTCCGCGCAAAGTCGTGGTGGAACGTCCGATACAAGTGGTGAACATCTCACGTTCCGATGTCGATTTGATGGTCAACCGTCGTGTATTGGTGGTGATGGAAGAAGGAGCGCAAGCCCGCTTACTTTTCTGCGACCATACCGTTGATGAACACCGTTTCCTGACGACACAGGTGGTGGAAGTGTTCGCTAAGGAAAATGCGCATCTGGAATTGTACGAATTGGAGGAGACTCATGTGAAGAACACCCGTTTCAGCAATGTGTATATTCATCAGGAACGTGACAGCGTGGTCAGTCATTATGGTATTACGCTCCACAATGGTACGACACGCAATCTGACGGATGTTGTCATGAAGGGCGAGAATGCGACCACCAATTTGTATGGATTGGTGATTGCCGACAAACAGCAAAAGGTTGATAACAATACGTTGATAGACCATGCTGCGGAATATTCCATGTCCAATCAACTATATAAATATGTGTTGGATGAGAAGTCGCAAGGAGCATTCGCCGGTCGTATCCTGGTGAGACAAGGGGCGCAACACACTGTTTCAAACGAGAGAAACGCCAACCTTTGTGCTACTAAAGAAGCACGTATGTTCACCCAACCGATGTTGGAGATTTATGCCGATGATGTGAAGTGCAGTCACGGAGCGACGGTAGGACAGATGGACGAGCAAGCCTTGTTCTATATGCGCCAGCGGGGCATCAGCCTTGACGAGGCGCGGATGTTATTGAAGTTTGCTTTTGCCGGCGAGGTGGTGGAAGCCATTGGCTTAGAAGCATTGCGCGACCGTTTGCGCCACTTGATAGAAAAACGTTTCCGTGGCGAACTGGGGCGCTGTTCCGGTTGTGCCGTTTGCGGATAAAGGAGAAGGATTATGTACGACATACAAAAGATAAGAGCGGACTTCCCGATTTTGGGGCGTGAGGTGTACGGCAAACCATTGGTCTATTTTGACAATGGCGCCACCACCCAAAAACCACGTTGTGTGGTTGAGGCCATGTCGGAGGAATACTATAATGTCAATGCCAATGTGCATAGAGGCGTTCATTTCCTTTCTACACAAGCTACCGAACTTCACGAGGGAGCGAGAGAGACCGTGCGCCGATTTATCAATGCACGAAGCACTGCCGAGATTATTTTTACACGCGGTACGACCGAGAGCATCAATCTTGTAGCCTCCTGTTTCGGCGAAGCTTTCATGAGTGAAGGCGACGAAGTGATTGTGAGCGAGATGGAACACCATTCCAACATCGTTCCGTGGCAGTTGCTGGCAGAGCGTAAAGGCATCCGTCTGCGTGTCATCCCCGTAACCGATGCCGGCGAGTTGGATATGGATGCGTTGGAGCGTTTGTTCTCCGAGCGTACAAAAATTGTCAGTGTGACCCATGTCAGCAATGTGTTGGGAACGGTCAATCCGGTTCGACGGATTATAGAGACGGCACATGCCCATAATGTTCCGGTCATGATTGACGGTGCGCAGAGTACGCCCCATTTTGCGGTGGACGTGCAGGAACTTGATGCTGACTTTTACGCTTTCAGCGGACACAAGATTTATGGACCTACGGGAATCGGTGTGTTGTACGGCAAAGAGCAATGGTTGGACCGTATGCCGCCATATATGGGCGGTGGCGAAATGATTCAAAGCGTTTCTTTCGAGAGTACCACGTTCAACGAACTGCCTTTTAAGTTTGAGGCAGGAACGCCCGATTACATCGCAGCCACAGGTTTGGCGCGGGCTTTGGACTACGTCACGGCTTTGGGTATGGACCAAATCTTTGCACACGAACAGCAGTTGACGCGGTACGCCATGGAGCAATTACAAACCATCGACGGGATGCGCATCATCGGTACAGCGACAGAACATGATGCTGTGGTCTCCTTTATGTTGGGCGACGTGCATCCTTTGGACGTGGGTACTTTGCTCGACCGCTTAGGGATAGCCGTTCGCACCGGTCATCATTGTGCCGAGCCGTTGATGCGTAGCTTCGGAGTTCCCGGAACGGTAAGAGCCTCGTTCGGTTTATATAATACCACTGAAGAAATTGACATTTTGGTCAAAGGTTTGCGCCGTGTCAGTCAGATGTTTTAAGGCGTTCGTGCCTTTCTCACGATAATTCAAGGGGCTGTGTTTATTTTGACACAGCCTCTTGTGTTTTTATACAATGCCTTTATTCGTGAAAGCACTTAAAGTGTACGCAAAGATGCACGCCGGCGTACACAAAAATGTACTCATGTGTACACAAAAATGTACAGAGGCGTACACAAAAATGTACGCAAGAGTACATTAAAATGTATCAAGACCATCTTTTTTATCTCCCCCGTTTCTCTCTTTTTTATTGCTCGTTTGAACACTCCTTAAATGCTTTTTAAAGTCCGTTTAAGAAAGGTATGACAATAATTAAAACAGTTTCTTTAAATTTTTGGTTGCTCTCTTACTCAGAGTGAAAACGAATGTTGGAAAGGAAGTGCAAAAAGGATTTTACGACTATGATAGTTTTACAAAAGCATGGATGTAAACACTTTTTTCTAATGCAAAGTTCGTATTTTTGCATTTTTTGTGCATTTTTATTGCTTTAGTATAGGTTTTTGCATACTTTTGTCTTCGCTTGGTCGCTCTCTGAGTAAGAGTGAGGCAGAAAAAACGTGAAAAAACTAACAAAACTTAATAAAATTGTTATGAGAAAAAGGAGTGCGTTATGGGCGATTTTAGCCATGATAGGTTTAGGACTGAACGCTCAAAATACAGTTACCATCAAGGGTAACGTAAAATTTATAGAAGATGGTTTTAAGGTCAGTGTGGTGCAACGCGACGGAACCTCTAAAAAGGTTTTGGCGGAGACTACTGTCAATCCCGACCATACTTATTCTGTTGAGGTGCCGGTAGAAATGCCGGGTCAAGCCATAGTAGATTGTGGTCATTGGCAATCAGTCAACGTATGGTTGGAAGATGAAAACCTTGACATCGACTTCCGCGGTTTGGATACAGCGAAGGTAAAAATCAAAAACCCACCTTATGTATATATACGCGGAGGCAAGAACAATGACTTGATGAATCTTATCAACTTTGAGTCTTACCGCAGTTATCAACGTATGATTGCCATTTCTCAAGCTGCTTACCGTGCTAAGTTCCAGGACGACAAGGAGAAGCAGAAACTGAGTGTATCAATGTACGATATGAGTGGCGATAACTTGACAGCCTATATGCGTTTTCTTACTGAGCATTATGCCGACCGTAACAGCGTGTTGGTAGCGATTGCCAACTTGCGTGGCGACCAAGACCAAGCGTTAGTGGATGAGGCTTTGGCAAAGTTGGAGAAACAATCAGCTGTATCTAAGACGTTGGTGGATAACTATAAGAAAGCACAAGCAGAGAAGAAAGAGCGTATGGAGCGCATGAAGGAAGGCAAACCAGCTCCGGCATTCGTTTGTCAGAATCCGAAAGGCAAGAATTTATCGCCTGCCGACTTCAAAGGCAAAGTGTTAGTGCTTGATTTCTGGGCTTCATGGTGCGGTCCTTGCCGTCAGGAGATTCCTAACATGAAAAAGTTCTACGAGGAGTTCAAAGGTCAGGACGTAGAGTTCTTGAGCGTGTCTATCGATGCCAAGGAAGCTGCATGGCGTAAGGCTATGAAAGAGGAGAATATGGCATGGCCGCAAGGATGGGTTAAGGATGCCGGCAAAGAGGTGATGAGCCTTTATCAGTTCGGTGGAATACCTTTCATTTTGGTACTAGACAAGGATGGCAACATCTATAAGAAGAATGTACGCGGCGAGGGTATCAAGAATGCCGTACAGGATTGTTTGAACGGAAAGAAAGCGTCTGCCCCGAAAGCTATCGGCATGGGTATGATGGGCGCTGCAATGATGTAATAAATTTTGTTTAACTTTAAAAATAGAGAGAATTATGAAAATGAAAAATGTATGGATGTTCTTGGCAGTCCTAATGGGTGCCTTGACTTGGACTTCATGTTCAGAAGACGATGATCCTGCTCCGGTAGTAGGTATCACAGAGATTAGTGTAACTCCGGAAGGTAGTGTGGTAAAATATATTGCAAGACCCAACGGAACGAGTATAGTAGTAGAAGTTCCTATGGAAATGCTAGATGCTGATTTGGCAACTGCTACTGTAAAGGCTACTCCGACTTTAGGTTCTGCTGTATATTACAATGATGAACCTGTAGGTGAAGGTGTAGTTGCTGACCTTACTGCTCCTATTACTTTGGTAGCCAAGGGTGGTGACGGAACCGCTGTTGCTTACACGGTTACAGTGAAGCGAGTGGCTGTAGGTGAAGATATGGTTATCAAGTCTTCAAGTTTCCAAGGTTTCCCAGCCAACTTAATCGACTACGATGTAGCTTATTTCAAAGGTAAGTTCTATGCTATCACTACTTCAACTACTGAAGAAGTACAAGGTGAAGGTGAAGAGGCTGTAAATGTAACAATTGAGCATTATGGTTTGTACACTTCTGAGGATGGTGTAAACTGGACTAAGGTAGAGTATAAGACTTCAACTCAAGGTGTTGAATTACCAGAAGGACAAGATGGTTATGTTGTAGGTGGCGAAGGTGCTTCTTTGGTTGTTCATGATGGTCGTTTGTATGTAATGGGCGGTTCTCGTTTGAATGGTCAAGACATTTATGGTAATCCTTCTGAAATGGTGGATGGTTGGACTGGTCCTGGTCCTTCTATCGCTGCATGGCGTGCATTCTCTACAGCTGATGGTGTAAACTTTGAGTGGAATTCTGCTAATGCTGTAGTAATGGATGAAGGTGAGGATATTTCAAGTTCTGCTGAGTGGTACTTGCCTGCAGCGCACACTAACGTAGTCAGCTTCAATGGTAAAATCTTCGTTCAAGGTGGTTTGAACGCAAGCTACGGTATGTGGCAGATGGGCCGTCGTTACTTTACTACGACAGATGGTGTAAACTACGAAATGGTAAGAGTAACAGGTGCTGAAGAAGGTGTAACTCCCGATGTAAATATGCGTGCGCAAAATGCGTTCTTTGAATTCCAAGGCAAGTTGTGGTGCATGGGTGGATATAAGAACTGGTTGGATCCGGGTCAAATGGTTAATACTATTTGGTCTTCTGAAGACGGTTTGGTATGGAAGCAAGAAGCTGAGTTCCCGGTTGACGCAGAAGGTAATCAAGTAGTAGGCTTGACAGGTATCTATGATATGGCAGTAGTTGCTACCGATGAAGTAGTTTATATCTTCGGTGGAGCTCTCAATACAGCAGAAGGTAATGTAACTTCTAATAAGATCTACAAATCAACCGATTGCTTGGTTTGGGAAGAAGTTGCAGAGGTTCCGGAAGCGTTCTCAGCTCGTCGTCATGTTATGGCAGTTGCTCAAGGTAATTCTGCATGGTTGTTCGGTGGAATCAGCGATCCTGCTACAGACTTGTATGGCTATCCTTTGGCAGCTCCGTTTACTCCGGTAACTGAGACTTGGGTTAAGTTAATGAACTAATATTAGAATCTAATCAATAGGAGTGTGCTCGAATTTGAGCGCACTCCCTTTTTTATTTAAGCAATAGACATGAAAGCAAAATCTATTCTATTCGTTCTTCTCACTTTCTTTTCTGTAAGTGTGTCAGCGCAGAAACGCACCGTGAAAGGAAAGGTAGTGGACAATGCAGGAAATCCGTTGGAGATGGTGAGTGTACATGTAAAGGGTACAAATGTGGCGACTTATACGGCGAACGATGGCGGCTATTCCATTTCAGCAGCACCCTCAGATACCCTTAGTTTTTCTTTGTTGGGTTACAACAAGTATTTTATTAAGGTGGGCGACCGTAATGATGTGAGCGTGTCGTTGAAAGAAAGCAACGCCTTCAAGATGAGCGACCTTGTGGTGACTGGTTACAGTCGTCAGGAACGTCGCGACTTGACGGGTTCTGTATCGTCAGTGAAACCGGACGACAGGATAGGCTTTCAGTCTGTCGATCAGTTGTTGCAAGGTAAAGCGCCGGGCGTTTATATGAGTAACTCTTCCGGCGCATTGGGTGGAGCTAATCTGTTGACCATTCGCGGTATCAGTTCTATTATGGGCGACAACAACCCGTTGTATGTCATTGACGGTGTGCCGGTTTACAGTACCGACCGTGATGCCAATAACATGGATGTGTCCGGTGGTGCCATACCGGGTATTGCCATGGGTGGAACGCATACAGGTGGCGGAACTTTGAAATACGATCACGAACTGAAATATTCGTTTGAGAGGAACCCCTTGGCAACGCTCAACCCTGATGACATCGAGTCAATAGAAATATTAAAGGACGCTTTTGCTACCGCCATTTACGGCTCTCGCGGAGCTGCCGGTGTTATCTTGATTACCACGAAAAAAGGTAGTCGCGACCGTACACAAGTGAATGTCGGTTATACCGTATCAATCGATCGCCCGATGGGAAAGCTCGATTTGCTGAATGGTGACCAATATTCCGATATATATACAGCTTATTATAAGAAAGGTTTTCCTAGGTTTGCCAATACCGATTGGATTGATGCCGTTACCCGTACTGCTGTAAGTCACGGTGTGAATGCTTCCGTGTCAGGCGGACAAGGTAAAACAACCTACTTCATCAGTCTTTCATACGACAACAACCAATCGTACGTTATCAACAATGATATGCAACGTTATGCTGCCCGTATGAACTTGAATACCGCCATCAACAAATACTTGGATATGGGATTGAATATGTCGCTTACCAAGTTGAACAACAATGCACTGACAGCAAGTAATGTGTATGCGATGGCTTTGAAGAAAGCACCCAATATTCCTGTTTACGATGAGAAGACAGGCGATTATTACTACGGATATGCCCCCAACGAGAAGGGCGACCCGGAAGCATACAACCCGGTGGCAATAGCTTATAACAACGATGAAAGTTTGGAAGACACCCGAGTGGTGGGTAATGGTTACTTGGAGTACCGCCCCACAAGTTGGATTTCTTTGCGCAGCGAGTTGGGAACAGACCTTTACAACTCCTTTACCAATATTCGCAAGCCCGAACTGCCGGAAACATTATCGGGAGTTATCGGTAATCAGGCATCGGAGTCAACGAGTTTGAAATATAAGATTGTGGTGAACAACACCATCAATATCAATAAGATTTTCGGACAACATTTCTTGCAAGGAGTGTTGGGACAAAGTTATGAATACACTCAGGAACGTTACAACTCCGTAACGGGAAGTGACTTCTTCAGTCCGGAACTGAACGGTGTGGGAGCAGCGCAAGAAAAGAGAGTAACCAGCGCTTATATGCGTCAGTATGCGTTGTTCTCGGCATTCGCTCGTTTGAACTACCAATGGAAACATCGTTATATGGCGGGTGTGACCTATCGTTTGGACGGTTCGTCACGTTACAACCGCAACCACCGTTATTTGAGTACACCTTCATTCTCTTTAGGTTGGCGAATGTCTGAGGAGAATTTCATTAAGGACAACTTGAAGTGGGTCGATCAGTTGAAACTCCGTGGCTCGGTAGGTTTGTCAAGTAAGGACGGAAACAACAGTTACTATGGTGCGCAAGCCGTTTATAACCTAAATACGTTGACAACTTATGGCGGTCATAGCTATTTGCAAATGTCACAACCCGGTAATGAGAACTTGGATTGGGAGCGTACCATTACCTATGATGCCGGTTTGGACGTGGAGTTGTTCAAGGGACGTGTGCAGATGACATTCGATTACTTCTATAAGAAGACGACTAATATGTTGTTCTCTTCCGACCTGCCTCTTTATACAGGTTACACGAAGGAGAATCAGAACATTGCCGACATGATGAATCAAGGAATCGACTTCCAATTGATTACCACCAATATTCAAACCAACGACTTCCAATGGCAGTCCATATTGAACTTATCACGTTCGACGAATAAGATTTTGAAGTTGAATTTCGAAGGCAACCAGTTGGATCAAGCCAACAGTTCATATAAATATTATGCCGAGGGCGAGCCGGTGGCTCAATGGTATTTGCACGATTGGGTAGGTGTCGATCCTATGACAGGTGACCCCTTGTGGAGATATGCCGATGGTTCTATCTCAAAGATTCCGCCTGCATCCGATTATGCGAGATCACAGTATAATAAGTTCGTATGCGGTACAGCAATGCCTGATGTTTATGGTTCTTTCACAAACACTTTGATGTATAAGGATTTTGAATTGAATTTTATGTTTACCTTTGCATTAGGCAGTAGAATGATGAACAGTACACGTGCTACATTGTTGACTTACACACAATCGGACGCTTGTAACTTGGGTACAGAAATTTTGGAAATGTGGCAGATTCCTGGTCAGCAGACGGACATCCCGAAATTGAACAATGCTTCGGTATTGAATGGCTATGACTATACAACGTCTATCACCACGACACGTTTCTTGGAAAACAACTCTTATTTGCGATTGAAGACGTTGACGTTGACTTATAACGTACCACAACGTTTCTTGTTAAAGACGAAGTTTATCAGACAGTTCCGTATTTTCGCTACGTTCACCAACTTGTTTACGATAACGAAGTATAGTGGTCTTGACCCTGAAGTAAGTGCCTTTGGTTCATCTGCGACGGCAGCAGGTTACGATAACAGTACCATGCCTCAGTCACGCAGTTATCAATTCGGTATCAGAGCCAGTTTCTAATTTAAAAGTATGATGAAGATGAAAAAATATATCAGTTTTACAGGTTTATTGATAGCAGCAGGCATCCTGTTCAACGCTTGTGAGTTGGACTATGCACCTGAGAATACGTTGGTCGATGAGAAAGTCTATAAGGACAAGAAGAGCGCTGAGGCTGCTTTAATGGGAAACTATGTGCGTCTGAATGTGTTTATGGCAGGCGCACCTCAGGACCAGAACAACTACTCAAACCTCGGTTATACTTGGTACTTGGGCGATTTGGGAACGGAAAATTTGAATGTTCGTGAAAAGTCAAGTGGTTTTGTTGCCATTGAAAAAGCGGAATATACTAGTTCCGAACACGACAGTTATCTGAGGAATATTTGGTATTGGGGATATAATGCCATAGACTTTTCCAATAATATCATTTTGGGAGTGAATCGTTATGGTCAGTACGATGCGCAAATGAAGAAGCAACATATTGCAGAGGCGAAGTTCATCCGTGCGTACATCTATTTCTATTTGCTGAACATCTATGGCGACCAAGCGTTGTTGGGCAATGACAATGGCGACGGTGTGGTGTTGAGCTTACAACCTTACAATGGATATAATCCTGATGAAGTTTCAGGACGTTCAACAAATGCAGCAGTGTGGTCACAGATTATCCGTGACTTGGAGGAGGCTATCACCGACCTTCCTGCCGCAGTACCCGATGCGACTTCTCGTATTCGTGCAACGAAATCGTCAGCACAAGCCTTGTTGAGTCGTGTCTATTTATATAAAGGTACGTATAAGAATAATCAAGCTGATTTGGTAAAAGCACGTGATTTGGCGAAGACCGTCCTTTCAACTTCAGGTTATGCGTTCTCTGCTTCAAGTAACGAGTTTATCACAGCTTTGTTCCCGAACAATGAATACACTCAATCCGGTTCATACCCTGACCCAACGACAAGAAGCAACGAGTTGATATTCTTCCAACCAAGTCGTTTGTACGTGGACAATTATCCTTGTGGATTGAGCTATTATTACCGTAAGTTGAATTTCTTCGTGCCGAAGACGATAGAGAACTTGTACGACAAGGACGACGTGCGTTTGGACTATCTCATTTGGACCGGTTCAAAATCCGACAATCCATCGGACAGTACTTCAATGAAGTATAGTGGTGGTGAGTATAATGATGTGATATACATTAGATTGGCGGAAATGAAACTGACCTACGCAGAAACGTTGGTGCGTACTTCCAACTCAGTGACAACTGAGGCTGTTGCTCACCTTAACGATATACATCAACGTGCTTATCCCGAAGGATTGAAACCGGCGCCGTATAAGGTGGCTGACTTTGCGTCAGTGGATGATTTCTTGAAGGAAGTGTTGAGAGAGCGCAATCGCGAATTGGCGTATGAGGGACATTATCGTTGGGACTTGATGCGTACCAATAACCTTTTGGGCGATACAAAAATGGGTGCGATAGACAAGACGCGTTGGAACTTCCCGGTATCTGACTATGAGATCAGGATTTCCGATGGTAAGATTAAGCAAAATACAGGTTTTAACTAAAAAGCTATCATTATATTATGAGAACAAAAGTATTATCATGCCTCATGTTAGGTTTGTGGATGTTGTGTGGAACGATGTCCGCTCAAGAAACGAACGAAGGAGTGAACTTCGTGGAGGGAAAAACCTTTGCCGAAGCGGTAGCGATGGCAAAAGCCAATGGAAAGAAAGTGTTTTTGGATTGTTACACTACCTGGTGTGGTCCTTGCCGAATGATGACCAACACTGTGTTCCCGCAAAAAGTGGTGGGTGACTATATGAACAAGGAGTTTGTCAACATCAAAATCGATATGGAGAAAGGTGAAGGACCTGAGTTGGCGAAACGTTTAAAGGTAAGAGCATATCCTACATTCGTGATGTTCGACGGCGACGGTAAAGAAATCGGTCGTATGGTAGGCGGTCTGCCCAATGGTGATGAATTCGTTACGGCAGTAAAAGCTGCAATCGGAGAGATGAGTGTGGCTTCTATGACTGAACGTTATGAAAAAGGAGAGCGTGACGAGAAGTTCATGACCGAATATTTGACCGTGTTGTCAAAGGCATACGAAAATGAGAAAGCGCAAAAGGTGGCTGCAGAATTGCTTGAGGGCAAGGAAACACAGTTGTTGGAGAATGAAGCCTTGTTTGCTGCATTCATTAAATACAACAGTTCACCGATGACACCGGCATTCCAATACTTGTTGCAACATAAGGATGAATTTATGGCGAAGTATCCAAAGATGCCAATCGAACGTGTCATAAACATGAATTGGATGAGTTATCCGCGTACGTTGTTAAAAAAGAATGACGACGGGACAGCTACGTTCGACCATGAGGCGATGAAAGCCTATGTCAAGGAAATGGAGAAGTGGCAGGTAGCCAACCGCGATGAAATCGTTCTTTTATCGGATATTAACGTGGCTGAAGGCACAAAAAACTGGAAAGAATATGTTAAGTTGTGCAGTAAGTATATCAAGAAATACGGTGAGAATGACATGTATATTTACAACTGGGCATTGCGTGTAGAGCAGAACTGTGACGACGCCAAGGTGCGTAAAGCAGCAGCCAAGTGGATGGAAAACCGAATCAAAAATTTGAAGAAGGCTGAGGCTAAACGTCCGCCATTGAAAGAAGGCGAAATCAGAGCCATGCCGTTGAGTACGTTCTCCGGTTCCTATGAGAAGCTAATCAAAGAATTGAAATAAATTTAAATTGTTCGTGTGTTGCCTCGTTTGCTTGTGAGAGTGAACGAGGCTTTCTTTTTATGTAAAACAAAATAAATTCGTTTGTTTTTCTTCTTTCACAACTTTCTTTGCGTTATCTTTACATGACGAAAAATCACGAGCATTATTATGTTGTTGCCATATTTGAATCCGAATGTAATTGAGGCAGGCTGTGACGAAGCAGGACGCGGTTGTTTGGCCGGAGCCGTTTATGCCGCCGCTGTAATTCTGCCAAAAGATTATAAGAATGAAATGTTGAACGACTCCAAACAGTTGAGTGAGAATAAACGTTATATCTTGAGAGAACAGATAGAACGTGACGCAGTGGCATGGGCTGTAGGGGTGGTCTCACCGGAGGAAATCGATAAAATAAATATCCTGAACGCCTCTTTTCTTGCTATGCACCGTGCGGTGGATGCGTTAAAGGTTAGACCGGAAGCCTTATTGATAGACGGGAATCGATTCAAACCTTATCATGACCTTCCTTACACGACAGTCGTCAAGGGCGATGGTAAATACATGAGTATTGCTGCAGCTTCTATCCTTGCCAAAACTTATCGAGATGATTATATGCAACGTTTGCATCAGGAGTATCCTGTATATCGTTGGGACTCCAATAAAGGCTACCCGGCCAAAGTGCATCGTGAGGCCATCCGACAATATGGAGTGTCGCCTTATCATAGAATGACGTACAACCTTTTAGGTGACGGGCAGTTGGAATTATTTTCTAATGATGACTTTAAGTAATAGGTATTATGGAGTTGGGTATTTTTGAAAGGCAGTTGCGACTGATGGTATTGCTCACGCAGAATCGCGAATATACCATAGACGAACTATGCCGAAAGTTGGACATGAGCCGCCGTACCATCTATCGTTACTTGGAGTTGTTCCGTGATATTGGTTTTGAGGTCATCAAGCAAGGCAATGTGTACCGACTCGACAAATCTTCACAGTTTTTTAAGGAAATCACCCAGTTGGTCCATTTCACGGAGGACGAAGCGTTGACTTTAAGGTACGTGCTTGATACGCTTTCTGATACAGACATCCAAGTGCGCCACTTACGTCAGAAACTTGAGCGCATTTACGATTTTGGTATTTTGAGTGCCATAGAGAGTGACAAGGAACGAGCTGACAATCTGAAAAACCTTTATGAAGCCATTAAACAGCATCGTCAAGTAATACTTCATGCCTACAGTTCCGCCAATAGCAATCGGACGGACGACAGAGCCGTAGAACCCTATGCCTTTTTGAACAACCACAATGAGATTCGCTGTTATGAATTGAGAACCGGGTTGAACAAGACCTTTAAAGTCAGTCGTATCGGCAAGGTGGAGATATTGGATTTGTTGTGGATTAACGAGACCAAACACACTCAAGTCTATACCGATTTGTTCCAATTCAGCGGTGAAGAAAAGCATCGGATTGTGTTGCGCTTGGGACGACTTGCCTATAATTTGCTGAAAGAGGAGTATCCGAAAGCGGTGCGCCATATTGAAACAGACGGTCCCGACCATTGGTTGTTGACGGTCGATGTATGCAGTTTTCAGGGTGTGGGACGGTTCGTTTTGGGACTGTACGAAGACATCGAAGTGGTAGAATCGGATACTTTCAAGGCGTTTTTACAAGAAAAACTATCACTTTTAACAAAAAAAGTTTCGTCAGTGTCGTAGATTGACACTTTTGGGGCGTTCCTTTGTATCGTTAAGTTAAACCATTAAATACTTTACGATATGAAAAAGGAAGTCATTTTACAGTCAGCTCCGGTACGTTCCTCTCAATTCAGTGACGTACGTATCTCTTTGTTCTCAACGCTTAAGTCTTTTGTTTTACGCAGTACGGTCATCATGGTTTTGTCGCGTTTTTACAGTCGTTTGCTTGAGATGCGCATCACCCCGTTGCAGACCTTCCATTTGACACACGCTCAGTTGGCGTTCTTTATGATGGTCTTTCCTGTAGAGATGTCAGTTGTTGTTCGCTCTTTGTTGGTGTTGTGGTTTGCGTTGACTCTTTTGCAATGTCGTCGTTCAGGATTAAAATAAAGAAAGGAGGTTTATATGTTGGCAATATTTATTCTTTTAGCTGTCGTGTTGGATACATTAGGTTGTATGACAGGACATGATGATGGTATTTTTAAATAATTAACTCTGTTATTCAAAAACTATTCTTACCTTTGCAATAATCAATAGAACTAAAATATAAGATTTATGGCAAAGAAAGCACTTTTGATGATCCTCGACGGTTGGGGCGTAGGAAATCACGGTAAGGGTGATGTTATCTTCAATACTCCGACACCTTATATGGACTATTTGGCACAGAACTATCCGATGTCGCAATTGCAAGCATCCGGTGAGAACGTTGGTTTGCCCGACGGACAAATGGGTAACTCTGAGGTTGGTCACTTGAATATCGGAGCCGGACGTGTTGTTTATCAGGACTTGGTAAAGATTAACCGCGCTTGTGCAGATGGCAGCATCTTGAAGAATCCTGAGATTGTTTCGGCTTATGAATATGCTAAGGAGAACGGTAAAAGCGTACACTTGATGGGTTTGACTTCCGATGGTGGTGTACACTCTTCATTGGAACACTTGTTCACCTTGTGTGGCATATCTAAGACATACGGTATAAAGAATACGTTCGTTCATTGTTTCATGGACGGCCGTGATACAGACCCGAAGAGCGGAAAGGGCTTTATTGAGCAGTTGCAGGCTGAGTGTGACAAGACAGGTTGTGCCATTGCTTCTATCATCGGTCGTTTCTATGCGATGGACCGTGACAAACGTTGGGAACGTGTTAAGGAAGCGTACGATTTGTTGGTAAAAGGTGTGGGTAAGCAAGCTACAGATATGGTGGCAGCTATGCAAGAGTCCTACGACGAAGGTGTAACCGACGAGTTTATCAAGGCTATCCACAACTCAACAGTGGATGGAACTATTAAAGAAGGTGATGTCGTTATCTTCTTCAACTATCGTAATGACCGTGCGAAGGAATTGACTGTAGTTCTGACACAACAAGATATGCCGGAGCAAGGTATGATGACTATACCGGGATTGCAATATTATTGTATGACACCGTACGATGCAAGTTTCCAAGGTGTTCATATCCTCTTCCCGAAGGAGAACGTGGAGAATACTTTAGGCGAGTATATCAGTGCGAAAGGTTTGAAGCAATTGCATACTGCTGAGACCGAGAAATATGCGCACGTTACCTTCTTCTTTAATGGTGGTCGTGAAACACCTTATGAGGGCGAAGAGCGTATTTTGGTGGCTTCTCCTAAGGTGGCAACCTACGACTTGAAGCCTGAAATGAGTGCTTACGAGGTAAAAGATAAGTTGGTAGAGGCAATTAAAGAGAATAAGTACGACTTTATCGTTGTCAACTTCGCGAACGGTGACATGGTGGGTCATACCGGTATTTACGAAGCAATAGAAAAAGCCGTGAAGGCTGTTGACGAGTGCGTCAAGGAGGTGGTTGAAACCGCTAAGGCTACGGATTACGAAACCATTATCATTGCCGATCATGGAAATGCCGATAACGCTATCAATGCTGACGGAACACCGAATACAGCGCACTCATTGAATCCGGTACCGTTTATTTACGTTACTGAAAACAAGAATGCTAAAGTTGAGGACGGAATCTTGGCGGATGTCGCACCCTCGATCCTGCACATCATGGGCTTGGAGCAACCGGCTGACATGACAGGAAAGAACTTGATTAACGACTGATAATGTTTAAAACCAAACAATAGTACAAGCCGCTTCTTCTCATAAGAGCAAGGGAGCGGCTTGCTTTTTAACAGTAGTGTTATGGACGTACAAATAGAACCGAGTTGGAAACAACGGCTTGCGCGTGAGTTTGAACAACCGTATTTCGTTAATCTTACGAACTTCGTGCGTAAAGAATACAGTTCAGGGACGTGCTATCCTCCGGGTAGGTTGATATTCAATGCTTTCAACCAATGTTCGTTCGACGATGTGAAAGTAGTGATTATAGGACAAGACCCATATCATGGTCCAGGACAAGCGCATGGACTGTGTTTCTCTGTTAATGATGGCGTACAATTCCCACCGTCCTTACAGAATATCTTCAAGGAGATACAAAATGACTTGGGGATACCGGTACCTATCACAGGTAATCTGACAAGGTGGGCAGAGCAAGGAGTGTTGTTGCTCAATGCCACATTGACGGTGAGAGCGCATCAGGCCGGTTCACATCAACGACAAGGTTGGGAAACCTTTACGGATGCAGCTATCAAAGTGTTGGCAGAAGAACGCGAGCATTTGGTTTTTATTTTATGGGGTGCATATGCACAGAAAAAGGGTGCGTTCATTGATCGTGGGCGACATCTTGTACTCACGTCAGCGCATCCTTCGCCCTTGTCTGCTTATCAAGGTTTCTTTGGGAATAAGCACTTCAGTAAGACGAACGAGTATTTGGCTCAACATGGTAAAACACCGATAAAATGGTAAAAAATGAGAGATAATAGAATACCGATGATACAGATTGATGACACTATCATATCCATTGACTGTTTGAGTGAGAAGTTTTGTTGCGACCTTGAGGCATGCAAGGGAGAGTGTTGTATTGAAGGGGATGCCGGTGCGCCTTTGGAATTAGATGAGGTGGCCGAAATAGAGGCGGCTTTGCCGGAAGTGTGGAATATGCTTTCAGCATCGGCTCAGTCGGTTATTGACCGACAAGGTGTGGCATATACCGATGAAGAGGGTGATTTGGTAACGAGTATTGTGAATGGTAAGGATTGTGTTTTCACTTGCTATGACGAGAACGGTTGTTGTTATTGTGCTTTGGAGAAGGCGTACCGAGAGGGACGTACAAAGTTCTATAAACCAATTTCCTGTCATCTCTATCCCATTCGCTTAAAAAAGATAGGCGACGCAGTTGCCTTGAACTACAATCGTTGGGATGTTTGTAAAATGGCGGTTTTAAAAGGAAAACAATTGGACTTACCGGTATATAAATTCTTGAAGGAACCGCTTGTTCGGCGTTTCGGTGAGGCTTGGTACACTGAACTGGAGTCCGCAGTGGAAGAACTGAAAGCCCAAGGATATTTGTAGTAACGTTCCTAATTAGAGAACATAATAAAAAGGAGACTGCCTAATGTTTGTAGTTAGACAGTCTCTATTTTTATTGTCATGAGGCTGTTTCAAATATAATTTGACTATCATTTTGTCATTTCGACAGAGCGAAGCGACGAGAAATCCCATGTGACAATGTTGAGATTCCTCCCTTCGGCTCGGAATGACACGACACTTTGATAGCTTGTTTCTATTTTGACACAGCCACTTCTATGCTTTTTATGCGTCGATTGTTGCGTAGTTGGCGTTCTGTTCGATAAATTCGCGACGCGGTCCTACGTCTTCCCCCATCAACATAGAGAAGATATAGTCTGCTCCGGCAGCATCTTCGATGGTGACTTGTTTCAAAAGACGTGTTTCAGGATTCATGGTAGTTTCCCAAAGTTGTTCGGGGTTCATTTCTCCCAAACCTTTGTAACGTTGAATAGTTACGCCTTGCTCCTGTCCGCTGTTGTATTTCTCCATGAAACGTAACTTATCCTCTTCGGTGTAGCAGTATTCCTCAATTTTACCTTTTTTGCAACGGTAGAGTGGTGGAGTTGCAAGGTAGAGGTGTCCGTTCTGTATAAACTCCGGCATGTAGCGGTAGAACAAAGTCATCAGCAATGTTTCAATGTGTGAACCGTCCACGTCGGCATCGGCCATGATAATTACCTTATAGTAACGCAACTTATCATAGTTCGCTTCTTTGCTATCCTCTCCTAAGCCGTAACGAACGCCTAAAGCTTGTATGATGTTGTTGACTTCTTCGTGTTCAAAAGCCTTGTGCCACATAACACGCTCCACATTGAATATCTTACCGCGAATAGGAAGGATGGCTTGGTACTGACGGCTACGACCTTGTTTTGCAGAACCGCCTGCAGAGTCTCCCTCGACGATAAACAATTCGCAATTAGCAGGGTCTTTGTCTGAGCAGTCTGCCAATTTACCCGGCATACCACCGCCTGACATCGGGCTCTTGCGTTGTACGCTTTCACGGGCTTTGCGTGCAGCCACACGGGCAGTTGCTGCCAAAATCACTTTATCTACAATCAGTTTGGCCTCTTTCGGATGTTCTTCCAAGTAGTAGCTCAAAGCTTCGCCTACGGCTTGTTGAACGGCACCGGCTACTTCGCTGTTACCTAATTTCGTCTTAGTCTGTCCTTCAAACTGTGGCTCAGCCACCTTGATAGAGATGACAGCTGTCAAACCTTCACGGAAGTCCTCTCCGGAAATCTCCACTTTGTTCTTCTCTAATTTTTCCAATTCTTTGGCATATTCATCCTCAGCATACTTCTTCAAAGTACGTGTCAATGCTGTACGGAAACCTGCCAAGTGCGTACCTCCCTCAATGGTGTTGATATTGTTGACGTAAGAGTGGATATTCTCGTTGTAACCGGTGTTATACATGACTGCCACTTCGATAGGTACCCCTTGCTTTTCGGTGTTTAAGTAAATAACGTCGTTGAACAAGTGTGTACGACTGGAGTCAATGTAACGAACGAATTCTTTCAAACCTTCATCGCTATGGAATGTTTCCTGACGCGCTTGTCCGTTTTCGTCTATCTCACGCATATCGGTCAATACGATGGTGATGCCGGCATTCAAGAAGGCCAACTCACGCATACGGTTCGCCAAGATGTCGTATTTGTAGGTCGTTGTGATGAAGATGCTGCTGTCCGGCCAGAATTGTTGGCGTGTACCGCGCAATTCGGTCTCGCCTACGACCTTAACAGAATATAGGGGCTTGCCATATTCGTATTCTTGTTGGTAGATTTTTCCTTCACGGAATACTTGTGAGAGCATCTTTGAAGAAAGGGCATTCACACAAGATACACCCACACCATGCAAACCTCCGGAAACTTTGTAAGAACCTTTGTCGAATTTACCTCCGGCATGAAGCACGGTCATAACGACTTCAAGCGCTGACTTGTGTTCTTTCTCGTGCATATCAACCGGGATACCACGTCCGTTGTCTTGAACGGTAATGGAATTGTCCTCGTTGATGGTAACTTCGATATGTGTACAATAACCGGCTAAGGCTTCATCGATAGAGTTGTCCACGGTTTCATAAACGAGGTGATGCAAACCCTTTTCGCTGATATCACCGATATACATGGCAGGACGCTTGCGTACAGCTTCCAAACCTTCAAGAACCTGAATACTGCTGGCGGAATAATTCGCTCCTTTTATTTCTTCTTCTGACATAGTTTAATGCGTTCGTTATTAACGCACAAATATAACAAAAAACAGTGGAAAAGACGAAGAAAAGCAGAAGAGAATCGCTCGGTATGAAGAAAAATTTTTTTGTTTTTGAAACTTTTATGGTAGCTGTTTGCTTACGGGTAAAAAGAAAAGCCGAACTGATGTTCGGCTTTCGCATATATTGGGGTGTGTTATTACGCCAATTTGTTGATGTAGATAGACAACTTAGATTTCAAGTTAGCTGCCTTGTTCTTGTGGATGATGTTAACCTTAGCCAACTTATCCAACATCTTTTGTACTTTCGGGAACATGCTTGTTGCCTCAGTCTTGTCGGTAGTAGCACGAAGCTTACGAACCGCGTTACGCATTGTCTTAGCGTAGTATCTGTTGTGGAGTCTTCTCTTTTCCTCCTGACGGATTCTTTTTACAGATGATTTGTGATTTGCCATCTCAATTATTCAATAATTCGTTTAACTTAGTAGTCCCTAGGAGAGTCGAACTCCTCTTTAGAGAATGAAAATCTCTCGTCCTAACCGATAGACGAAGGGACCATACCTTTTTGGCTCTCGCCCTGCTCTGAAAACCTTGCTCTCTCGCTGTGTGCTGAGTTGCTGTCCTCATTTGCGATGCAAAGGTAGAACTTTTTCTTGAACCGACAAAGTAAACCAATAAAAAACTTGCGAAAAAATGCATTTTTTTGCTCTTACGCCCCCTTTTTGCCGTCTTTTTTCTAATTTTATGCCATAAAAAGGGCGTTATATGTTGGAAAAGACTACCGGAGTAGTACTGCGAACAGTGAAGTACGGCGACAGTTCGCTGATTGTAGATATTTATACTTCTACAAAGGGAGCGGTGTCGTTTATGGTGAGGATTCCCAAATCGAAGAAGTCCTCTATGCGTGGCGTCTTGTTCCGTCCGCTTTCTATCTTAGAGTTGGATTTTGACTACCGTTCCAAAGCCTCTTTGCAACATATCCGTGAAGTGCGGTTGTTCTACACTTATCAGTCCGTACCATACGAACCATATAAATCGGCAATGGCATTATTCCTCGCCGAGTTCCTGGCACGAGTATTGAAACACGAGACCGTCAATGAGTCTTTGTATTCATACATTCTCTATTCCTTGCAGTGGTTGGACGCAGCGGAACGGTCCTATTCCAATTTCCATTTGGTGTTCATCACCCGTCTGACCCGCTTCTTGGGTATCTATCCCAATACAGAGTTGTATCACAAAGGATGTTGGTTTGATATGCTCAATGCTTGTTTTGTATCCTCATGTCCGGCACATTCTTCCTACCTTGCGCCTCATGAGGCAGCGCTCATTCCTTTGTTTATGCGGATGAATTATGATTCCATGCGCTTCTTTGCGATGAACCGGATACAGCGGAACCGGTATATGGAAGTGCTGAATGACTATTACCGTCTTCACATCCCGGAGTTCCCGGAACTGAAGTCGCTGGATGTATTAAAAGAGCTTTTTGCTTGATGTTTTCGGGTTTCTTTTTTACCTTTGCCAAATATGCAGACGACATTTCTCATCATAGCAGCGATAGTCACTACCATTCATTTGATGATGGCGGCAGTGTTGGCGTTGTATGCCCGACATAAGGTGCAGTACTTGGCGTTAGCATGGATTATGGGTATCTTCGGAGTGATTTGCGCCATGGCGATACCCTTGGGGCATTTGTTCAATTTCGAACGCATTGGTTTGCTCCATCCCTTTATGATGTTGGGGCTGGTGGTGTTCACTTTCTTGCAGAGTATCTATCCGCTCAGTATTCCCATGCCGGGATACTTGCAATGGGAACGTATGTGGAAGTACGCTTCGCCTGCCATACTCCTTATTATATTATATATATTATATGTCTTGATGGGTAATCGTCCGATTATTATCCATTCTTATGCTGAGTTGGCAACGTGTTGGTACCGACCGGATATGTTCTTCCGTCTGTTTGGGTTCTTCTTATCCATCTATTATACGGCGAACATCCTGCGACTGCCAAAGGTCTTTGCGCGTAACACAGAGATCCCGCGATATGTGAAAGGCTATACGGTGGCTTTGGGTATGAACATGGTGTTTTATGTTCTGGTCATCGCCTTTTTCACCACTACGTTGATGATGATTTATATCGGTACGTTTACCATTATAAATATGTACTTGTTCTTCCGTACATTGGAAACTATGGCGGTGCATCTTCCCAAGCCTGAGATATTGGAAATCATCGAAGAGGTGGCAGAGACGGTAGAAGTACAAAAAACGGAGCCGGAAGAGCAACCTCTGGAAGAAGATGACGATTTCAACGAGGCCAACCGTCGCCGTTTCGACCGGGTGGAGCATTTTATGCGACATCAAAGGGAATGGAAAGACAATACTTTCGGTCGCGACCGCCTCTGTGAGGCGACGGGCATCAACCGTCATCTGTTGTTGCAATGTCTGCGCAGTCAAGGCTACAATAACTGTCATGACTACATCAACTCCTACCGCATTACGGCGTTGAAACGGGGCGTTTCAGCCGGAACCATTACGACAGTCAATGATTGTTTGGGCGTAGGATTCGGTTCGCCCAAAACCGCTCGCACTTGTTTCGAGCGTATGGAAGGTATTTCTTTGGATGACTATCTGCGCGACAGAGCAGCAAAGAAATAATGATAACATCAGCGCTACTTGATTGTCTAAGGCTTGTTTAATAACAAAGAGGCTGTGTCAAAATTGTTTTAACACAGCCTCTTTGGGTATGTTTATTAAAGGTTCAGTCGTGGGTGAGGCTTACCAGATGTTGCCCCAAACGTCTTTGTTCGTATCGAACTCTCCGTTGTGGATAATGTCACCCGGAGTTACAACTTGTCCGGTTCCATTCGCAGTGATGGTACTGCTTGCCAACATGGTTTGTGCCTCAAGTGTTTGTGCCTTTACATCAGGCGTGATATATGCTTTTTTCATTGTCTTGTCAGTTTTGTGTGTTTGATTACTTTACGATGTGTTTCTTTCCGTTTACGATGTAAATGCCTTTGTTCAATCCGTCCAGACTGTTCACGTTTTGACGAACGCGCACACCTTGCAGGTTGTACACGTCGAAGTTACCTACCGGCATACCATCAATTTCAGTAATGGTTGTTTCTTCGCCATCAATGATGATGCGCATCTCGTTTACATTAGCTGTTCCGTTGTATTCTAAGTAAGCGCGAGTACTCTTCAGTGTTGAGCTTGCGCCCCCCTTACGCACTTTGCTACCATCGTTTACGACACCCCATTTGCCTTCCATACTGATACTTGGTTCGTATGAACCGGTGAAGGTCCAATCGCCACAAGTTTTTACTAAAGGAGTTTTATCTTCGTTGATAGTGCGATTTGTGAATGTTATGCTATTCACTTCTGAAGGGAAGTTTGCAAGGAATGGTGTGTTCTTTGCTATATTTGATGTTGTCTTGCTAAATGTGATAGCATCACCAGAGGGTGTTGATAACGTGTATGTCGTAACGCTGGTACCTAATCTTGCAGCAGTTACAGGGAATGGCAAGCAGACAGTGTTCCATCCCGCTTTAAATGTGCGGTTTAGTAAGACGGTACCACCGGAAATCTGTCCTACTTCGTTAATATCATCACCATCATTGATAATTAAATCATAAAACTCAATGGTGTAAGTGTGTTTATTGTCAAAGGTGTATTCATAGTCAGGTGTATCTGAGTGGTCAACGCCCTTAACAGTGATTGTATAAACCTTTTTGGTATCATCCCATGACTTTTCTACTGTAGCATTAGCACCATTTGGTGTGTATGTGATGCAACCGTCGGTGTAAGTACCTTGAATGGCGTAATTATATGTATCCTCAGAGAATCCATCAATAGTTTCTTCATTGAATTTCAAGTCAGTTAGTACAGAGTTGTTTACGAAGTGTATTTTGTAAACATGTTGATTCTTGTTGCTGTCGCTCCAATCGTCTCCTTTAATGGTAATAGTATATGTTTTATTTGTTTTATCCCATTCTTTATATGCTGTAGCGCCTTTACCGTCTATATCGAATGTAATGAGATCTTCAGAAAAACTTTTATCATAAAGGGTATAGCTTACTTCATTTGAACCAAGTCCCACGATTTCTGAGGTTAAATCCTCAATATTTGTATTATCGTACTTCAAGTTGCTCAAAGTGGAGTAGTAAATGTATTCCAGGTCATCGATGAGCATATAGTCGCTTTCAGATCCTTCTCCTGGTGTGTTTGATGTTGAGAAAGAGACTAATGCGTATGCCGGTCTTATATCCAAAACCGAGTAATTAAATGGAATGGTAAGTTCTTGCCAATTGTTTGCATCAGACGTAATGTTCATTTCTTCTGCTTTGGCAATGAGAGTAGCCTCTTGTGTGTTACCATCAGGGTCTTGGTAATAGCCTACAGTATGTAAAATGGTATTTGCTTTGGCATTGTTAGAACCAGAGAATTTTACCCAAACGTGCATAGCGTCAGGCTTTCCTGTAAAAGTTTGACATTTCCCACCACTGATATTTGTGTAATTGTAATTACCGTTAGCATTTGAAGCGGTCATGTCACCCATATTTACACATCCTGTAGTAAGGTTACCTTGTGCGATAGCTATTCCAAGGACTGATCGGGCTGTGATTTTAGCGCAATAACTTCCTGTGGAGCCAGGACGTTTGTCGTTAGAAATCTTATCTACTTGGTCACGTCCGGCTGTACTTTTAAGGGAGCCTGTGCCGTCCAAAAATGAGTTCCAACTTACAGGCTCATCGCCTGTATACGTACTAAATATATTAGCTTTGTATGAGACTGTTTCCCATTGCTCAAAATCTGCATTGACCAATTGATACTGTGCGCTTGCTCCTAATGAAGCTAAGCAAAATAAAAGAGTAAAAATTTTCTTCATAATGTATGTATGTTTAATGTTCGCATTTTATTTCGGGTGCAAAATTACGGAGAAAAGTCGGTAATTATTCCCATTTCGGTAGTTTTTTTGGTAGAGGACTCTCCCGAATCCCTCCGCGAAGACCCACGGCCCCTCCGCGGAAGACCTTCCCCCGGAGGCTGTTTCAAAATATAAATTGACTATCATTTTGTCATTTCGACAGAGCAAAGCGACGAGAAATCTTATGTGGCAATGTTGAGATTCCTCCCTTCGGTTCGGAATGAACATTTTGTATTGCCCGTCAGGATGACTTCTTAGTGTTATATTGTTGGAAGGTCGGCAGAAAGACGGGGAGCAAAGGATGGTAAAATGACGGACGTCCGTCATCGTGACGGCGGACGTCTCTCGTCGCGACGCCGGACGTCCGGCATTTTGGTAACGAAAGGGCACCATTTTTTAGGCGCAATTTCGACTTAATATTTTATTTTTGCTTTGTCAAGTTTTTCCTTAAACTCATCCTGAGCTGTCAGGCAAGTGTCAAGAAGGTAACCTCTAATATGGTTCCATTCGCTTAGCCCACGATAATAGAACATTTTCAGTACATCCGTAATGATGAAAGGAACAATACCATATCGCAGACATTCTTTGAACATAATCAATCGACCTACGCGGCCGTTGCCATCTTGAAAAGGATGGATACTTTCGAACCGATGGTGAAAGTCAATGATGTCTTCCAATGAAATGTTTTTCTTTGTGTTGTAGCTTTTTAATAGGGCTGACATTTCGGTCTTGACTTCTTCCGGTGCGGTTGTTTCCATACCGCCCACTTCGTTGGGTAAAGATTTGTAGTCACCGACACGGAACCAAGATTTTTTTTCGTAGGAAGTGCCGGATTTGATGATACGGTGCAATTCTTTTATTACGCTCTCGGTTAATTTTTCTTCGGCAATTCTTATAATGTAGTCTATTGCTTTGAAGTGGTTGGTGGTTTCTATGATGTCGTCGATATTAACGCTTTCGTTCGTAATACCAATGGTATTTGTCTCAAATATATAACGAGTCTGTTGCTCTGTCAATCGACTGCCCTCTATGTGGTTGGAGTTGTATGTTAATGCCACCTGTACATAATGGTAAATACCGCCTTTGTAGTGTGAGTCCTTTTCTTCTCGCAATCGCATGAGTAGGGGTGAAGTCTTTCCTTTGTTCTTTCTCAATGGAGGTTCGACGT
Organism: Paraprevotella sp.; assembly: GCA_017937925.1. GTDB lineage: Bacteria > Bacteroidota > Bacteroidia > Bacteroidales > Bacteroidaceae > Paraprevotella. The sequence continues at coordinate 37,494 of JAGBCQ010000026.1, forward strand.
CAGCGGGTATATTCCATGTCTTTCCTACAATTTGTGCGCCCTCTATTTTGCCTTGCGCACAATAGTTGCGGACCGTCCTTTCAGAAACGCCATGCTTTTCAGCCCATTCTTTTACTGATATTATATCCATTTATCGGCAAGTTTTTAAGAGTTTATCGGTACAAAAGTACTGTTTTTTGCCGATACCGGCAAGTTTTTGTCTTACGCTTCTCCTTTTAATATAAAGATTCCTCCCTTTGGTTCGGAATGACGTAATCTGGGGAGTGATAATCTCCCCTCCCTTGCGGAGGGGACGGGGGTGGGTCTTCTGTGGAGGGTCTTCCACCCTGTCATTCTGACGACCGTAAGGGAGGAAGAATCTCTTTAGCGGTCAATTCGCACAAAAAAAGGAGCGTCTTTCGGCGCTCCTTGTATATAGGTGTGTAAATGTGCTTATTTTACTACTTTCTTACCATTGACGATGTAAATACCTTGTTTCAAACCGTCAAGCGCATTTGCTGTATTAACGTTGGTTTTAACGACTACACCTTGTAGGTTATATACGTTTACTTTAGCATCAGCTGCAGTAACATTCTCTATGCCGTCACCACCTTCCGGTGTAGTGTTGAATTCATCAGTACCGAAGACTACTTCAATGATTTGACCTAATGAGCTCATCATGTCAATGTCGATGGTGCAGTATAGCTTATCAGCATTGAGTTTGGCTTGCAAATCAACAGGCACGTTTCCAAGCAGCGGTCCCATCCACATATCCGGTGTGCTACCTTCTAAATTGCCGGGTTGAATAGTAATTTCTTGTGTTGTCTCAAAC
>JAGBCQ010000027.1 GCA_017937925.1 Paraprevotella sp.
CTCCATACGATAACGTCGGTCAATTGAAATTCCACCACCAACGCAAAGTATTGTATGTTTACAGGCCAAAAGAATAGAATAGTCAGGAATAGCAATAAAGCGTTTGTGTTTGAATTGCTTGCCATCAAAATAAAGAGGATTGTCATGATTGCCACGCACGAATACAATCCAATTATTGGCCTCGTTCATTCTTTTAGCATTACGCCTTGCCATTTGCTCGTAATACTCCTTCTTTTCAAATCCAAACCCACAATCACCAGCCACTATTAGCACGGTGTCCTTCATTTGATACTGCACACAAAGTTTATACACCAAGAGATTGAAGTCTCCATGGATATCCCCTGAGACAACAGCATTTCGGGCTTCTGGAAAAGATAAAGTATAAACCTTATTCATAATATTCTCAAATGCTTTCAAATCATCGACATTATCCGTCCTTCTGCCTTAACAAACATATCGGGATAGCGACAAATCACCGCATAAACCTGATTGGACGTAACAGGTTGCCCATCCTTGCGGATATGCAAGCGTTGGCGGTTAATCATCTCCGCAATCTGTTCCGTTCGCATTCCTCGGTTCTGACTTGTGAGGCAATAAAGTATAGTGACTTGAACTGAAAAAAGTTGTCACTATACAGGGCATAAAAAGTATAGTGCAATGCAAGAAAAGATAAAGACGAGATGGGTCTGGAATGAGAAACTCCAGGAACATCAAATGGTGGAGTACAGAACAGGTAAATACTCCTTCACCGAAGAAGACAAGATTTCCATTGTTTCGGAATATGTCTGTGGGCACGTTCCGGCAAGTGTGATAGTCGAGAAGTACCATATCGGCACTCGACAGACACTATTCAATTGGATGGATAAGTATGTAAATGAAAATGAATTGGTATCTTTGCCCGATGAATCAGAAAACTCCGAAACAATGGCAAAGAAAACTCCTGAAGAGAGATTACAAGAGCTTGAGGTAGAGAACAAACGTCTTCAAAAAGCTTTGGAACTAGAAAAACTTCGCTCCAAGGCATATGACACCATGATCAACATGGCAGAAGAAACCTTCAACATTCCAATCAGAAAAAAATCTGGCACCAAACAGTAAGTCTGCTCCGTGAAGAGTGCAGGGAACACTCCCTAAGCACTCTCTGCGGGCTGTTTGGTTACAGCAGACAATCCTATTATAAACGAGATTTAAATGACTTTGCCGAGGACGCCATTGAGCCACTTATTGTAGAAAAGGCACAAGATTACCGACGTAACAACCCCGGGCTTGGATGCGCAAAACTATATCTGATTATCAAGTCCTTGTTTGAAGATACAGGTTGTATGCCCGGCCGTGATGCCTTTATCGAGTTGCTTCGCAAGAACGGTCTTATGGTGCAGATAAAGCGAAGAAAGAGGTATAGGACAACGGATTCCAACCATAATTATCGCAAATATCCCAATCTCATTGAAGGTGTCATACCACACCGCCCCAATGAAATATGGGTTGCAGACATAACCTATGTTGAAACCGATGAAGGAGTATGCTATCTCTCCTTGATAACCGACGCTTACTCGCATAAAATCGTCGGTTGGGCTGTCGGTCCCACATTAGAAACAATATACCCATTGGAAGCTCTTCATATGGCATTAAACACGCTCCAAGGCGAAGAGGCTGAACACTTGATTCATCACTCCGACAGAGGCTGCCAGTACTGCAGCATGGCATATGTAAGCGAACTAAAGAAGCGAGGCGTCAGCATAAGCATGACACAGAGTGGAGACCCTTTGGAGAATGCGATTGCAGAACGTGCCAATGGGATATTGAAGATGGAGTGGCTATACAAGATGAGGATAGGAACCAGAGAGGAATGCTCGTCAATCCTGGAGCGTATTATAGGTTTCTACAACAAGGAGAGACCTCATATGAGCATCGGTATGCAGACTCCCGAGGTAGTCCATACGCAGGTAGGAGAACAAAAAAGATGTTGGAAAAATTATTATGATATGAGTTAAGACGGAAAAAAGGACTATTTTTGCATCAGCTTTCCGTTGCAGCTAGCTGCAACGGAAACAGCAACTCAACAAATTTTAAACGATACTGTAAACTGAAACAGGTTAGATGTAAACTAAAACAGTTCACTAAAGGGACTGCTGTAAACCGTTTCAGTTATAATGTAAACCCTATTAGTTAACCGCTCTAAAAAGTGTCAACCTTTTCTAGGGATAGTCATTGTTTACGCAAAAATAAGACAAAAACTTTATATAACGCGCCAAATCTATGAAAAATATTGCGATTTGGCGGATTATGACATATTTTTCACAAGAAAATATCCGTTTGGTTTCATTTAGTTGACAACAGTTGGCGATAATACGCAATAAAAATTGTACCTTTGCACTTAGAAAAAGAGGTGAACTTCTGGATGGAGAACTCGGTTTTTCCATGACTCTAGAGAACGAACGTTGGAACGGCAAAAATGGCGGATTTTTCTACCGCCTAGAAGATGAAAAAAGGTTTTCTACCGTTTTAAGCGTAAAATTCTCATAATTAAATAGTTCTACATGTTGCATCGGGAAGTAGGAAATGGTACTCTAAATGGTACTCTATTATACGGAAACAATCGGAAACAATCTGAAATATAACACGTTATAAAAGCAA
>JAGBCQ010000028.1 GCA_017937925.1 Paraprevotella sp.
GATAGTACGAAACTTTCCATCCCCTTGTCCCAATTGCCAACGGGAGTGAACCAATTGACCGTTCATGACGGAGAGGGTAGAATCTATGCCGACCGTTTAGTTTTTGTACGCCATGCCGAACTTCCGACAACGACGTTACAGGTTGAAGGCTTAAAGAACCAATACGCGCCTTACGAAGAAATAGAATTAAAGTTATCCCTAAACGATACATCAGCAATAACCGGTAGCCATGTTTCCTTGTCCGTTCGCGACCGTTCGACGGATGAGCCAAGTCACGATGATGGAACGATGCTGACGGAGATGTTGTTGGGTAGTGAGTTGAAAGGCTTTGTAGAGAGTCCCGGTTATTACTTTGAGATGGACGACAGCATTCATCGCAAACATTTGGACCTGTTGATGATGGTACAGGGTTGGCGTCGTTATGAATGGCGTAAGATGGCTGATGTTGAGCGTTTTGACTTGCCTTATCTGCCTGAGAAATTCCAGACGATTGGTGGGTGTGTTAATAAACATAGGGAAAATTATGATATTGATTTCAAGAAAGCCAGTAACTTGAAAAATGAAGTAAACGTGTGGGCAATGTTCGCACAAGGCAAGGATGTTTATGAATTGATGCAACCAACAAATGGAGGCACATTCTATTTCCGTATTCCGAAAATATATGGTTCTTATACTTTATTTCTGTCGGCAGCCAAGCAAACGCAAGGTATTGATTATATCATCAAAAGACGTCAGAAAGATTTTATGGATGAAGAGGCGTATTCTGACTTTTATGTGAAGTTGGATAATTTTTATCCATTTTATGCAAAACCATATAATTACTATCAAGATTCGGCTCCCGAGAGAATATTCCATGAAGGTGATGATGGTTCTTCAGTACATGATTTCACGAATAGAACATTAGAGACTGTTGTTATCAAGAGTAAACGTAACGGCTTGCGCAGATATGATAAATCAAAACCGGCTATGGTGATAGATGCATACGAGGCATACAATATGTTACAAGATTATGGTATCTATTCTGCGCCGATGGAGGAATTAACTATAAATAAATTGCCATCACTGATATCACAGCTTTATGTTGGTGATATGAATTTGTATCGTTCCTATTTTGTTCAAGTACGTTACAATGGAAGACCTTATATAACAAAAGATGGAGGTTATACATTTTCTATAAATATAAATAAAGACAATAAGTTAATGAGCAGATTAGACAAATGTTATATCTATACTGATTATTGTCCGCGAGAGCAAGGCAGTTGGAAATATCAGCAAGACAATCAGCCGGAAGTGATAATAGATTTAAGGACTTATCCAAATGATGGCTATTATCCGATATGTCGCGACCGCCGTATCATCTTGAAGGGTTACTCTGTTTGTGATGATTTTTACAGTCCCGATTATAGTCAAAAACCGCTTCCTGAAGTGAAGGACTACCGTCGTACGTTATTGTGGATACCCAACGTCCGATTCAATCAAAACGGTCAGGCAATAGTCCGCCTATATAACAACAGTAAACCATCTGTTCTAAGTCTAGAAGCAGAGGGCATAACGAGCAAAGGCAGTGCGGTTGTGTATAAGACAGAATAAACTCACAAATTTTAAAAATATTTCATGTATTTAGAGTGATTTCAGAAAAATGCGAATATTCGTATCAATCCATTCTGACCGTTACAACTTGTTTATCAGTAAAATAACTTGTTTTTGAGAGAATGAAAATGCGAACTCTTTTCTTTGGTTTTTTCTGTTGCATTACTTATTTTTGCAAAAACATGAGTTTAAATTCGGTTTATATAGATTAAGATATGGCAAAGGAGCATGTTTTAATTAAGTTCTTGACAAGAATATTTTTACCATTGTTAATCATTGGTGTGTATTTGTTAGTAGACTTTATTTTAAATGCACTTTTTGCAAACATACAAGGTGGAGAGTCTGTAAGAGTCTCAAGTTTATTTTATCCTCTTTTCCTTTTTATCTTTCCATTGCTTTTATTGTTGCATGGTTTGATCAGTAAAATAAGCATGTATATCACTTTTAACTTGAGACCGATGTTGTATGTGATATTGGGAGTTTTTCTTTTCTTGACTATATTATCCTGTTATAAATCCACTTCGGTTATTGTTGCCATTAGGAGTATAGTTGATTTGGCTGTGCTTGCAGGGTTAGTTCTTTTATATTTTAAATTGTTAAATTGGGCGAGGGAAGCACAATCGAAACAGTTAAGCATAAAAATGCGATTCGGTTTAGGTTTGTTAAGTGCTATAATCATCTTTTCCTATTCCTTAATATCTCTATTGAGTAGAATGGGTTTGACGGATTATACTGTATCTATTCTATATGCCGGTAGTATTGTATCGTATGCATGGTATGTAATGATAGCGTTGTCGAGATATAATTGGCTCAAAATACTGATGCTTATAATAGCATTAGTAAACATCATACTATTAAATGATTTGTTGTCCAAATATTGATGAGTAATAATTATATCATGAAATCATAGTTAAATCTAAATAATATTATTATGAAAAAGATTGCTTTGTTAATGTTGGTCGGATGGATGCTGTACTCACAAACTTATGCAGCACAAACTTTTGAAAAAGGAATTTTGAAGTTTACGGTATTGGAACAGAGCCGAGAAGAGTCACAAGCAGATTCTGTCGTTAAGGTGTCAAGTATAGACCGATTGACAGCACTTTCGGCATCACTTTTCGGTAAAGTACTGACCATACCGGGTTATGTTGAGCATAACGGTTGTAAGTATCAAGTCCGAAAAGTAGATAATGAGGCATTCAGCCATTGTGATTATATTAAGGATATTATTATAGAAGAAGGAGTGGAGGAAATCGGAGAAGCGGCATTTTCGCATTGTTTTGGTTTAAAATCCTTATCTCTGCCGTCCACAGTAAATCATATTGATTTATCATCTTTCACTATGTGCGCCAATTTGGAAGTGATTACAGTGGCAAAGGAAAATAAATTCTTTGATTCACGCGAAAATTGTAATGCCATAATAAACAGTAAAGACAATGAGTTGTTTTTAGGTTGTCATACCAGCATAATCCCTAATGATGTCACAGGCATTGGTGAGATTGCCTTTTCTGGTTGCGTTTATCTTACCAATATCATCATTCCCGAGGGTGTGGAAAAGATCGGTGCATGTGCATTCTTTGATTGTGTGAGTCTTAAACGGATAGATTTTCCTTCAACTTTAACCAGTTTAGGACAAGGCACTTTCTCCGGATGTAGCGCTTTAAAGAGTATTGATATTCCGGAAAATGTGAATAAGATTGAAGGACATTTGTTCAACGGGTGCTTGTCCCTTACCACTATTAACGTGGATAAGAAGAATAAGGTTTATGACTCACGTCAAGGATGTAATGCCATCATAGAAACAACTAATAACCGACTCATCTCTGCTTGTTCCACAACAAGAGTGCCTAAAGGGGTAGAAGAAATAGGAGAGTTGGCTTTTAGAGGTGTTGTTCTTACTCAAATAGAGATTCCGGAAAGTGTAAACAGAATACATGAAAGAGCATTTAATGGAAGTGAGATTCTGAGCGCAAAAATAGGCAAGAACAATTCTGTTTATTATATGCCAGATGGCAGTAATACGCTCATTGAAAAAGCGACCAAACGATTAGTGGTTGCCTTTCATAATCCGACCATTACTGCTGATGTAGAGATTATTGGCAAGTATGCTTTCTCGCATTGCAGATTACCTCGTATAATGGTAATTCCTGAAGGAGTTAAGGAGATAGAAGAGGATGCCTTTAGTTATACTACAGGTATTGCGAACGTTTTCTTCCCGAAATCAATGGAACAAATCGGTCGTTCTGCATTTGCCTACAGCACGATTTATACATTAGACTTCAAAAGTCCATTAAAAGAGGTAGAGTCCTATACTTTCAAGAGATGTGACAATTTGCAAGTTGTCAATATACCTGAGGGTACTGAGGCTATACGAAGTGGGGCGTTTGCCGGTTGTCAGCGATTGTGTTCAGTAACGTTGCCCAATAGTCTGAAACAAGTAGATAAGCATGCGTTTGTCGGAACGCCATGCAACGATGCCATTCGCCGATTGCTTGATAAGCAATAAAACTAGTATGATATAAAAATATGCTGCGAGGAGATTGTCAATATTTATGACAGTCTCCTTTTCTCTTCTCTCAATGAGTTTTTTTAAATCATGTTTCATGTTTCATTTTTCTTCAAAACGCCTCTATTTATGCGGAGTTTGGAGTGAAACATGATGTTTCACCATGTTTCACTTTTTTGATGGACGTTCGTCATCAAAATTACCTACTGATGTCATCGCGACGACGGACGTCCGGCACTGTAACGACGGACGTTTCGCGTTTTTATGATGAACTTTCAGAATGGAATGAACCTTGTGAAGTAAAAATTTTTCAAGGCTAAAAAAGCAAAAAATGAGATTGTAATAATTTTTCTTGATTAAAGTCCGGCTTTAATTAAAGAAATTCCATGAAAGTCCGAAGTGGATGTTCAGTGGATTGATAGGGTAGTGAGGCACTAAAAATGCATTCTTTGTTCCGGTACCTTCATTCACATGGTTCACGTTGACGTAGAAACGGCAATGTTTCAAATGGAAATTGACGTAAGCATTACAAATAGGGTAGTTTCCTAATTTGATGCGTGTAGTTGGGTCCTGAACAGTGAATTGTTGAACGATGGGCGCATAGTCAGGTGCGTAATATTCGGTGAAATAACGCACGTCGGCTCCCAGCTGAACACGTAAAACCTTAGCGATACGGAACACAAGGTATATGTTGCTATATGCAGTGAGTGCCGGTAGGGGGAGAATGTCCTCGTTGCTCGACTTTTGATAAGCGATTTCATTTTCCCAATTAAAGATGCCGAACTTGAAATTCTGATTGAGTTTCGCGCTGAATACTTGGACGCTGTTGCCATATTGATTTACTTGGACACTGTTGCTGTAACCTGCCAATTCGCCTTTGTCATTGTCATACCCTGTTTTTGTAGTGGCGAAGTAAGCATAGTTCTTGATGTTCTCCGCACCTACAGTCAGTTTGGTTCTAGTGCGGTCGATGGCTAGCGTTCCTTCAATACGGGTGCGGAACTCCTTATCCAAATTGTTGTCCCACCAAGCATGTTTACTGTGGTAATGACGCATATAGAAACTTGGATTCAAGTTTTTGATTGAGGCACGCGCTTCCAAACGAACGGTGTCTTTAAACAAGGGGAAATTAAGGTCGGCATTTCCTTCAATGTCGAACTGACCGATGTCTTCGCCCAACAACACCACTTCGCCGGTTACGTCATAATGAAGTGTCTTGCCCAACCGTTTGTTTAATTGTCCGCCGACGGAAACATTGTTCTCGGAATAGCCATTTTCAACCAGCAGACCATCCTGTAGCCCCGGCATTGTGAAATGACGGTATTCGTGTGCCGCAAAAGCAGTCAAGCCGAACTTAGCCCATTTTTTGAACCCCTCGCGTATGGACACTCCCAACGTGTTCTTTATGGAGATGCCTCGTGTGCGGTCGCTCATCTTATCGGTCGGATTGCCATAGTAATTGTTGGTATAAAAATGCTCCGGCGTTGCGTAAGAATATACCGTATGTTTTGCGTTACGGATGCGCAAGGTGTGGATAAAACTGCTCACAGGAATGAATTCCTGTACTTTTTCCTGCTTGTCGATAAATGCTTGTTTCAGTGAGTCAAGCACAAGGTTCTTATAGGTTTCGTTGGCTTGGTTATAAACGGTTCTAAGACTATCGCGCAAGCCACGCAGTAAGACAGAGTCGGCAGGCATTTCAGGTTTCAGCGAGTCGGGGACTTCAAGGTCCTTATAAAAACCTAAGTTGTAACGATGTGTGAGATAATAAGTTTGGTCCTCGTTTCTGTTCCATGATTCGGTAAGGTTGGTGGGGATGTCTTTTGACCCATACGAACGTGTGTAATCCTCCGGGTGGGTAATGTAGTTGTCATCCTCGATACCGCCGTTTTCTCCCATACGCATGTGGTTGACACTGACCCATGCGTGCATGTCGTAGCGCTCACCACGATAATATCCGTAAACCGAACCATTGAACAGTGATGTGGCTTGGCTGTTGTAATAGCCTCTACCATAGAGATAATCCAACTTGAATCCGATACCGGAAATTTTGTTGATATTCGTGGCGAAGTACGCCCGTAAGCGGTCCTCACCGTTCTGCTTGTTACCACATGAATGGTAGGACAGGTTGGTAATGGGACTCAGAGTATTGGTAAACAGAAACTCATTGACCGGTGTGTAAAAGTAGTCAAACGGGTCAGCAAAGATAAAGTTGCTGTACGGTTTGCGGTCCATAAACAAGCGCGAAAGGCGTGGTGAACCCAAGTTGCCGAGGAAATTGTATTGTCCTGTCGGACCGGCTGTGAGATTGAAATTCTGGAAGTTGTCCGGCAAAGTGTCAACTTCGGCAGGTAATATGTTACCGAAACGTTCATCGATTTTCCATGCGAATGAACCGATGGGGTACTCTATCTCTTCCGTTTCTGTCGTGTCACGCCCCCAAATGTAACTGTCGTGATTGTGACCATCGGTGATAGGATTGCCATATTCGTCAACGGCATTTCCAAACTGGTCTGTTCCGAAGCCGCTATTATTCAACGGGAATTGTGCTTTTACAATTCCTGTTGTAATGATACCGAATACGATGAAAATTAGGATGCGCAATCTCATAACGGGTGCAAAGATACGAAGAAAAAATAAAAGAGAGTGTGTCAATATGAAAAATGACTACGTTTTGTGGCTTCGACGGAGCTAAGCAACGAGCAATGTCTATTAGAACAAGAAGCGCAAGAAGAACTCAACGACCTTGAATATCATGCCCACACCAACGATTGCCATTCCTGTCAAGCGGTGTTCGGGATAGGCAAAATACATTATTAAACCGACGACTGCGCACGCTAAAAATATGATGTTTAGTGCGGCTCGTGCTTTTTCTATGTTGAACTTACTTTTGTTGGAGCGTTCCTTTCTCGTTGCCTCCTCAATGTGGCGTTCTATTTCTTCTCTGTTCATTGGATGCGTTCTTATTCTAAATGGGAAAGGGAGTATGTCTATATAGAACTTACAATCTTATTTGGCGTCATTCTAAACGTATGTGAAGAATCTCAGTGTTGAACACCTCGTCACTTCACTCTGCCGGAATTACATAACGATTGCGCATCAATGCCTTGACATCCCCCTTTACCGTCAATTACTTTATGATTTTAGTGGCTTTGGGTTTTACTACCGGTTCGGGAACTTCAAAAGCCTCTCTTGCTCCGGTAAAGATGGTTTCAACTCTATCCACGGTTTTTCTTCTGAACTTTCCTGTCCCCCACAAAAGTTTGGTTTTTGCTTTGTTGAGTGCATTCTCGTCGTTAATCCATTCCTCAGCGCGATAAGTCCTTCCGTTGTTACCTTCCAAATCTTCCTCGTAGTAGTAACTGATTTGGTTGATTACCATACTACATTGTCCGTTAGTGCAGTTGATGGTAAACATATAACGGAAACGGGTGCGGTCAAGGTTGAATGGTTTCTTTTTGAAAATCATCCATTCCTCAAAGCGTCCTACCAACTGTCCTTTGACTGAGTCGTCAAGGATGATTTGGGTACGACGGAGTTGGTTCTCTTCCTTGGTGAGTTTTTGCAGATAGGCTTTCATCACATTGTAAATTTCCGTTTGTGATTTGTTCTCAGCGGCAAAGGTCTGTTGGAAAATCACCTGTCCGTTTACTTCGGGAACGGCTCCTGCCAAATATTTGCTATCGTCTCTCTTTTCCTTAGCGAAAAGGGTGAACGGCATACAAAGCAATGCTAACAATAGTATCTTCTTCATGTTTTTGTTTTTATAAGTTCTCGGCAAATTTAATAAAAGAAAGTTTATCTGGGGTGTCCTTTGCGATGTTTTATGTTTTTTTTATAAGTTTTCTTTTCGTCTTCACGCCCTTTGCGCTATCTTTGCCTGAAATAGGAATTTTAATGAAATAAAGAAATAATTATGTTCTCAGGAATAGTAGAGGAGTTCGCTTATGTGGTAGCGATAGAAAAAGAGCAGGAGAATTTGCATTTCACTTTGAAATGTTCGTTCGTAGATGAGTTGAAGATTGACCAAAGTGTTGCCCACAACGGAGTATGTCTGACAGTGGTGCGCATTGAGAACGGTACCTACACCGTAACGGCCATGAAGGAAACTTTAGAGCGCTCTAATTTAGGACTTTTGCAGGTGGGAGATAAAGTAAATGTCGAACGTTCGATGATGATGAACGGACGTTTGGACGGCCATATTGTTCAAGGTCATGTGGACTGCAAGGCAGAGTGTATTTCGGTAGAGGATGCCGAAGGAAGTCATGTCTATACCTTCCGTCATCCGTTCGATAAGGAGATGGCAAAACGCGGGTACTTCTGTGTGGATAAAGGTTCGGTAACAGTCAATGGCGTCAGTCTTACGGTTTGTAATCCGACCGATGATACGTTCCAAGTGTGCATCATACCTTATACCTACGAGCATACCAACTTCCACACATTCCGTCCCGGCTCGTTCGTAAACATAGAGTTCGATATTATCGGCAAGTATTTGAGCCGAATGAACTCTTTGGTGTCTGAGTAGGTAGTAGAAAAAGAGTGATATTTTAGGTTCCGTACTGTCTTAGATGTCTTTAAGCAGTACGGAATCTTCATTTTTAGTGAGGCTCTTGCGAATATTTTGAATACACTTCCATTCAGTATTGTCTTGATTAACGGGAGCAAAATCAATACCTATATTGTCAATTCTGTTCAGTACCATCCCAACGGTAATGTGGTTGATGTCCTCAGCAGGGATGAATCGGTCCGGTTTGCTTTGACTAGAATCTTCAACAATCACAATCAATTGCATTTTTTCAAGTTCTTGTATAACCCTATAAACAATGCCTATCGGAAGTCCTGTTTCTGTAGTCAGTCCGTTGATGGTGTAAGGGCTCATGCCTTTCTCAAAGCGTTTGCAAATTTTTGACATAAGAAGGAGGACGATTGTGTCGTACGAACTTCTGCTGATTTTGTTCAGTCCTTTAGAGAAGAAATACGTGCGCATATTCTGATTGGCATACGACAATTGTGCGCCAAGCAAGCAGACCATCCACGATAAGTTGACCCATAGCATGAATAACGGCAACGCGGCGAATGAACCATAGATGGCATTATAACTTGCTACCCAGATTTGCGAATGAATGTATAAGTACTGCAGTAATTGAAAGGCGGCACCCGCTACAAAACCCGGTAGGACGGCATGTTTGAAACGGATGTCCGTATTGGGCATATACATATAGAGGGCAGTAAACATCAAACCACTTAACACGTAAGGTGAGAGGGTGATGATGAGTTTTACAGTCGAACTGAGAACCATATAATCGACATAGTCGTTGGCTATGGTGGCGAAGAACAAGGACAAACCGCTACTGATGATAATAAGGATAGGGAGTAGGAGTAAAACGCTGACATAGTCTGTTATCTTGCGGTAGATGGACCGTTGATTTTTAACTCCCCAAATGGTATTCAATGCCGTTTCTATGTTTGACGTCAGTTGGATTACCGTATATAGTAACAATAACAAACCGAATCCGATGAATATGCCACTTTTGGTATAGTCCAAATAAGTGTTGATAAAATTCAGGATGATGTCCGCAAATTCTTGGTTCGCGCTCAGATTTTCCTTTATCTTCAGTTCGATGATGCTGCCATATCCCAATCCGCGACCGATGGCAAAAATGATGGCTAAAATGGGGACGGTGGCTAACATAGTAGAGTAGGTGAGTGCAGAGGCATGACTATTGATGTGTTTGGAAAGAAAACACTCGACAGTGATGACAATCCTGCGTAAGAGGTTAAGCGCGAATCGTTTTAATGGCGAAAGGTTTTGGTCGTGAATGAGCCAAATCTGACGGGTGAAGAATGATTCTATTTGGTGGAAGTTAAACATCATAAGCGGACATCGTTGTTAGTTGGTTTTTAGGTAATAAAAAGAAGAAACAGTCAACCTATAAGCCGGGTTCTGTACTCTGTAATGCAGAGTGCTTGTCATTTATCCGGACCATACGTCACCGCATGGCTCTATCGTTCTACCCTCCGGCTCGGGCGGGCTACCCTCTCTTTTGTGCGCCGGTTTACGCGAACTTTCAACTTCCAGAATGCACGGCTCGGATGTCACCATCCGACCGGTGGGCTCTTACCCCACCTTCTCACCCTTACCTTAAATAATATAAGGCGGTCGTTCTCTTCTGCATGGTCTAACCCTCACGGACTACTTCCCGTTAAGAAGTGGAATGCCCTGTGTTGCCCGGACTTTCCTCAACTGACGTGCGTCAGCAGCGACAAGCCGGTCAACTGTTTCTTGTTTCGCCGACAAAATTACGCCTTTTTCATGAGCTTGCAAAATAATATGGTAAACGAATGTAAAAAACGTGCGGTAGGGTTTTAATCGCTGTTAATCCCATAGGTGGCTCTGTTAAAAGATGGCAAAAAGGACAACGCTTTCATACAAATAAAACATTTTTGGAGTTATTTTTGTGTATGACAAACGTGAATAGTAACATTAAAAACAATATTATGACAATTAAAACAATGAACAAAACAGCAAGACAAGTATTAGGAACGGCTTCCTTATTCTTGGGAAGTCTTTGTGTGATGAGTTGTGTGGAGTCTCCCTGTCAGGCACAACCGGCACCTGTGGCCGCACCATCAGGGTTGGTGGATTTGACTTATGCGGCTGAAACATCGGTCAATGCCGTTGTATATATAAAGGTAACTACCAATAGCAAGACCAAAACGGTCAGAGTGCAGGACCCATTCTCTGATTTCTTCGGTGACTTCTTCGGATTCGGAGGTGGCGGAACACAACGCCGTCAGATTCAAACACCCAAGCGTGAAGGTTCCGGTTCGGGAGTAATTATCTCGGCAGATGGATATATTGTAACCAATAACCATGTCGTAAGCGAAGCTGATGAGTTGTTGGTAAAATTGAATGATAACAGAGAATTCAAAGGTCGCATCATCGGAACCGACGAGCAGACGGACTTGGCACTGATTAAGATAGAAGGAAAGAACTTCCCGACGTTGCCTATTGGTAATTCCGATGATTTGAAGTTGGGCGAGTGGGTGCTTGCCGTTGGTAATCCGTTTAACTTGACATCAACCGTGACAGCGGGTATCGTCAGTGCAAAAGCACGTTCTATGGGAGCCAACTCAATAGAGAGTTTTATACAGACCGATGCTGCCATTAACAAAGGAAACTCCGGTGGTGCTTTGGTGAATGCAAAAGGCGAATTGGTGGGAATCAATGCCATGATTTACTCACAGACAGGTTCTTATACAGGTTATGGTTTCGCTATTCCTACAACTATCATGAATAAGGTGGTAGCCGATTTGAAAGAGTTTGGCATTGTACAACGTGCGCAATTAGGTGTCAAAGGTAACGATGTGTCGGCATATATTGACAATGAAAAAGCCAAAGGTAATGAAGTGGACCTAGGAACGGTAAACGGAGTATATGTGGCTGAAGTTGTGGAAAATGGTACTGCCGATGAAGCCGGACTGAGAGAAGGTGATGTTGTCGTGGCTATCAATGGCAAGGATGTAAAGAAAATGGCTGAATTGCAAGAGGCTATCAGTATGTTGCGTCCCGGTGACAAAGTAAAAATAACCTATATGCGTAACAAGAAGAAAGAGAACGTAACGGTGGTACTTCGCAATGCGCAAGGTAATACGAAGGTGTTGGAACAATTGGATATGGATCAATTCGGTGCAGCGTTGCGCCCCATTGAGGAACAGACCAAGCAACAATTGAATTTGCCATACGGACTGGAAGTAGTGGCTGTAAAGAAAGGAAAAATGGCGGATGCGGGAGTGACCAAAGGATTGATACTTTTGCAAATCAACGACCGTCCGATGCGAACCATGGAAGACTTTGATGAAGTGGTGAAGGAAACAAATCGTTCGTCCGACCGCACGCTCTGGATTCGTGCTATAACACAAAGCGGTATTAAAAAGAGTTTGGTAATTGACCTCAGTGAATAAATTACAATAGAGAAGTGCCGTCCTTTTGGAAAAATCCGAAAGGACGGCTTTTTTTTTGAAGAAAAACGACTTGTTTTTGAATTTTTATGCGCTTGCGACTATATTAAATGAGAAATTTGTTGTAATTTTGTGCGTTTAATATGTTTTTTAGGAATGAGACAATTAAAGATTACCAAAAGTATCACCAATCGTGAGAGCGCGTCGCTCGATAAGTATTTACAGGAAATCGGTCGTGAGGACCTGATTACAGTTGAAGAAGAAGTAGAGTTGGCGCAACGTATCCGTAAAGGTGATCGTGTAGCACTCGAAAAACTGACACGTGCCAATTTGCGTTTTGTCGTTTCGGTGGCGAAGCAATATCAGAATCAAGGATTGAGCTTACCAGACTTAATTAACGAAGGTAACTTGGGCTTGATTAAAGCCGCAGAGAAATTTGACGAAACACGTGGTTTTAAGTTTATCAGTTACGCAGTATGGTGGATCCGTCAGTCTATTCTTCAGGCGTTGGCAGAACAAAGTCGTATAGTACGTTTGCCTTTGAATCAAGTAGGTTCTTTGAACAAAATCAGCAAGGCATTCAGCAAATTCGAGCAAGAGAATGAACGTCGCCCCAGTCCTGAAGAGTTGGCAGAAGAATTGGATATACCGGTTGATAAGATTTCCGACACATTGAAGGTGAGCGGACGTCACATTTCTGTGGATGCTCCTTTTGTGGAAGGTGAGGACAATAGTTTGTTGGACGTATTGGTAAATGATGATTCGCCAATGGCTGACCGTTCTTTGGTGAACGAATCCTTATCAAAGGAAATCGACCGTGCTTTGTCAACATTGACTGACCGGGAGAAAGAAATCATTCAAATGTTTTTCGGAATCAACCATCAGGAAATGACGTTGGAGGAGATTGGTGACAAGTTTAACCTAACACGTGAGCGTGTTCGTCAGATTAAGGAGAAAGCCATACGCAGATTGCGTCAAAATTCAAAAAGTACAGTTCTGAAATCATATCTAGGGTAGTAAAGAACCAATAATAAGTACGGGCGGGACTAACAAGTCCCGCTTTTTTTGTCATTTTCACTTCCTTATTACTTTATAAATACCTATCTTTGCAAGCAATAAATACAATGGCATGAACTTGAATTTTAAACGTTTGAACACGGTTTTGGGTGCTCTCTTTTTCGTGGCAACAGCGACTTTCGCTAAAGTGAATTTGACGACCGTTTATATGTTTGGATTTTCTGCGTCGTTTACGGATTCGTTGGCATACATTACCGACATACAACAATTGGATAGTGCGTATATTGACAGTAAAACGGACTTCTTGGTAGATAGAGCAGTGTATAGCGACCAACTGCAAACTTTCATTGAGGCGATGAAAGGCGTTGAGAACAGTACTTGCGTAGTGTTCTTCCATAAGAAAAGAAGCAAACTCGTAGATGAGTTTAATAAACTCAAGAAGCAATACGCTGAGGATAGAACTGTTGTTTTGATGTCAATAGCAGGTGAGGGCTTTCGTTTTCAATCACCCAAATACATAGAACAGAAAGCTGCCAAAAATAAAGGTGAAGCAAAGGAAGGTTCTAAGAAATCTTCAAAGAAGCAATAAGCAAAGTAGCCTATATATAGAACACATTACAGCCGAAAAATGGTAAGAACATTCAAATACAATATTGCAGGGCATCTTTGTGAAATCAACTTTTACGATTCTTATAACGACGAAAGTTTGATACCGTCTTTTGCTCCGTTTGTTTCAATAGAGCAAAAACCATTACTGTTTCGTATGGAGGTTGATGATAAGTTCCGTTGGAATATTCAAGGAGACGAAGTCGGACAGTTTGATTGTGGTGGCAATAACTTTGGTGTTTATCGTTTGTCTGACGGCTCATATCAGTTTGAGATACAGAATCCGCGTTGCGAACTGTGTTGTTTGATGCAAACCAATACTGATTTTTCAGAATGTAAAGTAGCGATTGTAGCAGAGAATATGCCGGACCGCATTTTCGGACTGAACAATGCCCTGATGTTAGTATATGCTTTTGCTTCAGCTCCTTTACGAACACTTTTAGTACATGCGTCCGTCATCAGAAATCAAGATAAAGGATATTTGTTCCTCGGTAAAAGCGGAACAGGAAAAAGTACGCATACCAAACTTTGGCTTTCACACATTCCGGACAGTGACTTAATGAATGATGATAATCCCGTAGTGCGTGTCATTGATGGAAAGGTGTTTGTTTATGGTTCGCCGTGGAGTGGAAAGACACCTTGCTATCGTAATATAGTCGCCCCCATAGGCGCTTTCGTTCAGTTGCAACAGAAACCGGAGAATGTCATCAGACGTCTCAACGTGTTGGAGAGTTTTTCTTATTTACTGCCGTCCATTTCTACTATGAAATGGGATAAACGCATCTATACGGAAAATTGTGATACGATTGCTGATGTAATCAAGTTCACTCCTATTTTCCATCTGGGTTGTTTGCCGAATGAGGAAGCTGCGAATTTATCTTATCAAACGGTTTCTGATAAAAAGTGATAAGTAGGATGGAAGTACGGAGAATAGAAATCCCCAATGCCATATTATTGGAGCAGGTAAAAGAAGTCATAAGAAATGGTAAAACGGCGACTATAAACGTTAAGGGTTATAGTATGCGTCCTTTCTTGGATAACTCCCGTCATAAAGTACGTTTGGCGCAGGTCGGACAATTGGCGGTTGGTGATGCGATAATGGCAGAGGTCAATTCAGGGGTTTTCGTATTACATCGTATCATCGCTATCGAGGGTGATAACATTACCTTGATGGGCGATGGTAATGTTCGCGGAACCGAGAAATGTACGAAAGATGATGTCATCGGAGTAGTAACACACTACATCTATGAAAAAAAGACGGTTCCGGCAACCGATAAATGTTTGCAGAGAAAGGTTAGGATTTGGCGTAAGCTATTACCTGTACGCCGATACCTATTATATATATATAAGGTAGGAGTAAAGATTAAATCATTATTTTAACGATGAGAATAAAGGACGGTTTTGAACTGCGTGAGATTTGTGGTGAGTTTGTTATCCTCTCACATGGTGTGGATAATATAGATTTTAGTAAACTTATCAGTTTGAATGAGACAGCGGCACACATGTGGAAGTCAGTTGTCGATAAGGACTTTGACAACGCAATGTTGGCAGATGCGCTTTGTGAGGCGTATGAGGTCGATCGTGAAACAGCGGAGCAAGATGTGGCGCGTGTCGTTTCTCAATGGAAAGAAATAGGTTTGATAGAGTAAACTGATAAAATCATGAATATTGAGAGCATCAGAGAATATTGCCTCAGTAAACCGTGTGCGACAGAAGATTTTCCTTTTGACGAAACCACATTGGTGTTTCGTGTTATGAATAAAATCTTTGCATGTATCTCATTGGACGACCCTGATTGGTTTTGTTTGAAGTGTGATCCGGATTATGCCATCGAACTGCGTGATCAATATTCATCAATTGTAGGCGCATGGCATTGGAACAAAAAATATTGGAATCAAATAGCCATAACACAAACTGATGTGCCGGATGCTTTGATTCGGGACTTGATAGACCATTCCTATTCGGAAGTAGTAAAGAAATTGCCTCGTAAATTGCGCGACCAGTTACCTATTGACGATTGAACGATCTTTATTCCTCTTCCTTTTCTTCGCCTTTTAATATCGGGAGTTGCCAATGGTACTTTACCGCCAATATGCGTATGGAAATAACGACAATGGCAGAGAGTACGGCATTTGCTTCAGCCTGTAAACCTAATGAATAGCCCGTTACGTACACGATGCCACCTGCTATGCAAGCCATAGCATAAATATCTTGGCGGAAGATGAGCGGTACTTCATTTATCAAAATGTCACGAATCACACCACCGGCTGCTCCGGTGATACTTCCCATTGTTACTGCCATCCATAATGGGTAACCCATATTTAAGGTTTTTTCCAAACCGATGATATTGAAAAGCGCCAATCCGATGGTGTCAAATATGAACCATGTGTTTTTCTGATTGATAAGTTTCTTACCGAAGAGTATGACCCAGAACAATGCCATGGCGCAACATATCATATATAATGAGTTGGTCATCCAAAAGGGTGGGACGCCTAACATGACGTCACGAAGTGTACCGCCTCCGATGGCTGTGGCCATACCCACGATGTATGCGCCAAACCAGTCAAACTTCTTGGCAGAAGCCAAACGAATACCGGAAATAGCGAATGCCACAGTACCGATAGACTCAATGATGACAAATGAGGTTGGGATGCGAAGGGTATTCCCCATGACTTGCAGGATGTTTAGTATTTCTTCTAACATTTGTTCACTACGTTTTGTGGTTGGTTGTTTATAAATGCTTTCACATTTTCAACACAGATATTCATCAGTCGTTGACGTGCCTCTTTGCTTGCCCATGCGATATGCGGTGTGATAAAGGCATTTTTGGCTTTCAACAAAGGATTGTTATCGGAGGCAGGCTCGACGGTCAGCACGTCTGCACCATAAGCAGAAATGTGTCCTTCGTTGAGAGCGTCTGCCAAATCCTTTTCGTTGACTAGCGGACCTCTTCCTGTGTTAATGATGATACATTCACGTTTCATCAGTTTAAGGCTTTCCTTGTTGATAAGTTCTTTGGTTTGTGGTGTGAGCGGACAGTTCAAACTGATAATGTCGCAAGTCCTGAACAACTCGTTAAGTTCCACCTTTTGAACGTTAGCACCTATCTGTTCCTGACTTTTGGAGGTGTATGCGCAAACTGTCATACCGAATGCTTTTGCGATGCGTGCGACAGCCTTACCAATATTTCCCAAGCCAATGACACCGAAGCGTTTGCCGGACAATTCAGTCAGCGGAGAGTCCCAATAACAAAAATCTATATTGGAGCTCCATCGACCATTCTTGTTTTCCGAAGTGTAATGTTCCACTCGGTTTGTGATAGTCAGTAGGTGAGCGAAAACCATCTGTGCTACCGATGGAGTACTGTATGCCGGAATGTTACAAACATATATGCCTCTTTCATTAGCGGCTTCTATGTCAACCACGTTGTAACCGGTAGCAAGAACACCGATGTATTTCAGTTTTGGGAGCTGACTGATGTGTTCACTTTTTATGATGGTCTTGTTGGTCAGGATGATTTCGGCATTGATGGAGCGTTGAATGACTTCTTTCTCAGGCGTTCTGTCATACACTTTCAAATCACCCAATTGCTCTAACCCGTCCCACGATATATCACCGGGATTTAAGGTATATCCGTCCAATACTACTATTTTCATCCTATTCCCTTAATTGTTGATTTTGAAATTCATGCGGCGATAACCCACTAATTTGTCATAACGTCCACCGTTGGGGCGGTGGTAAACCAATATGATATATTCGTTTTCAGTCTCATAGAAGTTCCCATCCGTACGTACAGTGTTGCCGGTAGTACTTCCATTAGGAACAAAGAGGTAGTTGTAATTGTAATAGCCTTGTTTGAGTAAAACGGTAGCCTCGTACATCTGTTTGCTGTGATTGTACGTCATTTTATATTCCGGCAAGAAGCGGTTATATGTCCATGCTCCGTTGATGTAAACATCGCCATTAGGAATTTCAGGGCATTGCAGACTGAAATGCGTGAAGATATAATCGCTTGTAATTTCGTTGTCATAGTCATCGCTGTTCCTGATGATAAAAGCTCCATTTTGATCCTCGTCGTATATATAGTTCCTGCCCGGCAAATCAGTGTAGAGTGTCGCATGATAGTACGGGTCGAACCATTGCATCAAATCAACGTTGAGAGTAGGGATATGGACGTCCAAAATTTCGAATTTTCGGTATTCGTTACCTGCCGGAAATATGAGTTGACGATTATGCGTAAACTCTATCTTCTTCATCGTTTGTATGTTCGGACGAGGATTGATAACACAGTTGTCAGTTCGTCTATTCTGCATGACGACGGTTTTTAATTCACGATGTGGGTCGATAATGTTTATCAAACCGTAATTGATTGAAAAACTGATTTGTTGGTGAGATTTATTGAAGTCTATATCCGTATTGGAACTGACCTCAGCTCCGATGCCGACGCCCGGCTCAACCAAACTAAAACAAGTTGTCAGAACAGGAACAGGTTCGTCATCTTCATCATTTAAGATGGTGACTTTATAGTTGCCCGATAGTTTAAGTGAGATGTCCTCGTTAGGAATTCTAAGCGAGTAGTGTGTGTAGAGCATAGTTGTGTTGAAGCTCTTTTCGAAATCCTCAATGGGTTGGTTGTTAAATCCATTCATATAGTCGGATTCAAAAATCTCTGACGAGACGGACCAATCAGAGTTGCAATGCTCAACCTTATATATATATCGGTGATATTCGTGAGTGAACTCATCAAAACTAATCTCCACATGATTGCCACCACCTAAATTCATGATAGGAGGTAAGAGAGGGTCGTTGTTGACAATGACTTGCAAGGAGTGAATCTCCTTGTCGAGTATTTCATGTTGTTGTGCGACGGCGATAATTGTGGAGAGTGTCGCTATTATCAGCAATTTAAAGCGTCTCATATTGCAAAATTACTTTTTTTTCGGTTGCGTCAATACTTTTTTCTTTGAAAAAGCAAGAAGATACCGAGTTTAACGAATGAGTTTCGTATATTTGTCTCAATAAAACGAATGAAATCAAGCAGAATGTTCATAAAAGTCGGACGTCCTACCATAGTATTAAGTTTCGTAGTATTCGTTATTTTAATGTCAGTAACGAATGTGCGCTTATTTTCTCAGTGTTATACGCCAACGGACTCTTTACTTGTAATGAACCTCCTTACAAAGGCTAAGGTTCAAAGTAAGACGATAAATATGCCTTTGTTTTTTGCACAACATCTGAAAGGAACTCCATACGTGAGTGAGACTCTTGAAATCAATGAAAAAGAGAATCTGGTGGTAAATCTGCGTGAGGTGGACTGTACAACTTTTGTTGAATATGTATTGGCTTTGTCCTTATCAGTAGGCGAAGATTCGGTTTCATTTGAGCGATTTTGTCATTATCTTAAATGTGTAAGGTATCAAGATGGTGTGATTGACGGATATGCGTCAAGGAATCATTATTTCTCCACATGGATAGAAAGTAACGCCAAACAAGGATTTGTGCGTGAAGTACCAGCAACATGGAGCGATGAAGATAAATCCTTAACGAAAGTCCAAAGTTTGAAAGTGGACTTTATGAGCAAACATCCTGAGCGGTATCCGATGTTGAAAAACAACAAAGAGGAGTTGAATGAAATAAAAGCATGTGAAAATTCCTTAACCGGGAGCAAAGTGGTGTATGTCCCTAAAAGTAAACTCCAAATGCTTAACGAGAAAAAAGGTTATATTGAGAATGGTGATATTTTGGCAATAGTGACCCGTATTGACGGACTTGACATTTCGCACGTAGGTTTTGCGGTATGGAAAAATGGTCGGCTACATTTATTGAATGCTTCGAGCAAACATCAAAAAGTTGTACTTGAACCAAAACCACTGAGTGAGTATCTGAACCAATATCCTACCATGTTGGGCATCCGTGTCATCAGGATATTATAATATGATTGTACTTCAGTTGATGAAAAGTATATAACCGGTCATTCTATCCATCTGACATTCTTCATCTGGCGCATAATGGCAGTCTGACGTTTAAGCATATATCTTGAAGGGTTTTTCGAACTGAATTTAATCGGATTTGGAAGGGTTGCGGCTATCAGTGCGCAGTTGGTTCCTGTAAGTTCCTTTGCCGAACGATTGAAATGCTGTTGTGCAACGGCTTCAGCACCATATATTCCATCACCCATTTCAATGGAATTTAAATAAACTTCCATAATACGCTCTTTACTCCAAAAGAGTTCAATAAGTACTGTAAAGTAAACTTCCAAACCTTTTCTAAACCATGATGAACGAGGCCACAAAAAGACATTTTTGGCAGTTTGTTGACTAATGGTGCTTGCGCCTCTACGACGTTTTCCCTTAGAATACTCGTCTGAGGCTTGTTTGATAGCCTTGAAATCGAAACCGTGATGCTTTAAAAAGAGTTGGTCCTCAGAAGCCATGACGGCAACAGGAAACTTTGAGGACATTTCTTCAAGTGGTACCCAATGATGTTTCAGTCTTATTTTCTCACCCCGCCCCACTTGTTGCGCGCAACGAATCACCATGAGAGGTGTCAATGGGACGGGCACGAAACGATAGAGAAGTACGAAAAAGATTGTACTCCCCAAAAAGGAGAGTACAATCCAACGAGCTATAGTTTGAATTTTCTTCATTCCTACGAATTAGTTGCCTACTTGTGCTTGAGCTGCCTCAATCATTTCTGCACTTGCGTACAAATAGACTTCAACGCGACGATTCTGTTCGCGACCGGCAGCAGTGTTGTTGTCTGCTACAGGGTTAGCCTCGCCAAGTCCCTCTACCGACTTGATTTGTGTTGTAGAAACACCGCATTGTGTCAAATAGTTGGACACAGAGCCTGCACGTTGTTGAGATAAAGCGATATTTTTTTGTGCGCTTTGTTCAGCAGTGCTATTCTTCCAACCTTGATTGTCTGTGTAGCCCTTAATGGCAACGTCCATATCTTTATTCACATTTAATACAGTGCTGGCGAATTTCGCCAAAGAAGCAGTAGCGTTGCTGCTCAACGTAGAACTACCGGTCTTGAAAAGGATGCCTGAGTCGAATGTAACTTTAACTGCTTGAAGACCGTTATTGTCAGTCACGCTTTCAACTTGTGCATTCTCAACTTGTGCAGCGGCAGCTTTGGCTTTATCCATTTTCTTTCCAATTAAAGCACCGATACCTGTACCTATCGCAACACCTACTGCGGCACCGATACCTGCACCCTTGCCTTTATTGCCTGCAGCCAATGTACCAATCAAAGTTCCAATAGCCGCGCCGCCACCTGCGCCAATCATAGAACCTTTAGCTGTATTGTTCAAAGAACCACCGCAACTGCTTAATACCATACATGCGCTTAAAAATATTGCGCTAAATTTAATCCCTTTCATTCTGTTCAGTTTTTATTTGTTTAATCAAAAGCAAAAATAGAGATTTTCTTAGTAATAATCTAACAAAAAGGAAAGTTTTTAGTAATTTTGCATCCACGAATATTTGAAGTTAATTATGGCAAAAGAACTTAAAGACTTAACCAAGAGAAGTGTCAGCTATTCTCAATGGTATAATGAGTTGGTAGTAAAGGCTGACTTGGCAGAACAGTCAGACGTGAGAGGATGTATGGTAATAAAACCTTATGGATATGCCATTTGGGAGAAGATTCAACGTGCGCTCGATGATAAATTTAAGGAGACCGGCGTTCAGAATGCCTATTTCCCATTGTTGATTCCAAAGTCATTCTTGAGCCGTGAGGCTGAGCACGTAGAAGGATTTGCCAAAGAATGTGCTGTGGTAACACATTACCGATTAAAAACCAATGAGGAAAAGAACGGTGTTGTAGTTGACCCGGCAGCGAAGTTGGAAGAAGAACTGATTATCCGCCCCACATCGGAAACAATCATTTGGAATACTTATAAGAATTGGATACAAAGCTATCGTGATCTGCCCATCCTTTGCAATCAATGGTGTAATGTGATGCGTTGGGAAATGCGTACCCGTTTGTTCTTACGCACGGCTGAGTTCTTGTGGCAAGAAGGTCATACTGCTCATGCAACTCGCGAGGAGGCTGAGGATAGAGCAAAGATGATGTTGAAAGTCTATGCCGATTTTGCTGAAAAATATATGGCAGTGCCGGTAGTACAAGGCGTGAAGAGCGAAACAGAGCGTTTTGCCGGAGCGTTGGATACTTATACCATTGAAGCGATGATGCAGGACGGTAAGGCATTGCAAAGTGGAACGTCACATTTCCTTGGTCAGAACTTCGGAAAAGCTTTCAATGTGCAATTCATCAATAAAGAGAATCAGTTGGAGTACGCTTGGGCAACGTCATGGGGCGTTTCTACTCGTTTAATGGGAGCGTTGATTATGACCCATTCTGATGATAACGGATTGGTTTTGCCTCCGAAATTGGCTCCTATACAAGTCGTTATTGTTCCTATTCATAAGAATGAAGAACAACTGAAAGCTATTGACGAAAAAGTGGATGGCATTGTTGCGCAACTCCGTGCATTAGGTATTTCAGTGAAGTATGACAATGCTGACAATAAGCGTCCCGGATTTAAGTTCGCCGATTATGAACTGAAAGGTGTGCCAGTACGTTTGGTAATGGGAGCTCGAGATTTGGAGAATAACACCATTGAGGTAATGCGTCGTGATACATTGGAAAAAGAAACGCGTACTTGTGACGGTATTGTTGAATACGTCAAGAACCTGTTGGATGAGATACAAGAGAATATTTATTTGAAAGCCAAGACTTATCGCGATGAACATATTTATGAGTGCGATAATTACGAGGATTTCAAAGCACGTGTGAAGGATGGCGGTTTCTTCTTATGTCATTGGGATGGAACAGCCGAGACTGAAGCTAAGATAAAAGAAGATACACAAGCAACGATTCGTTGCGTGCCGTTTGACGTTGAGCAGACACCGGGTGTTGATATGGTTAGTGGCAAACCGGCCAAATACCGTGTACTAATCGCCCGTTCGTATTGATTCGTGTAATATCAAATAATAAGACGCCGTAAGCGATTGCTTGCGGCGTCTTATATTTATAGGTTGGTATGTTATTAAATCATTTGCAATTCTTCAGTTATTCTAAAACCGCGAAGAAACTCTTCTATTTGCATTCGCTTTTTACCAACAAGTTGAATCTCGTTTAAGTGAAGATACCCATCTTGCAATGCGACTTTCATATATGTTTTTCCGTCGCTGATAACCAAACCGTTTTCTTCTTCATGCTGACAGAACTCCTTGCTCGCACTGTAAATTTTTAAGGTGTATTTTTTATCTGTAGCGTCTTTCATTTCAGTCCATGCCGCAGGGTAGGGAGACAATCCACGGATAAAATCATAAATTACTTTGACCGGCTTGTTCCAATCAATACGGCAAGTCTC
Source organism: Paraprevotella sp. (assembly GCA_017937925.1). Lineage (GTDB taxonomy): Bacteria > Bacteroidota > Bacteroidia > Bacteroidales > Bacteroidaceae > Paraprevotella. The sequence continues at coordinate 23,064 of JAGBCQ010000028.1, forward strand.
CTTGAATATCTTTGGAGCGGGACGAAGTGGCTCTGATGAAACCATCTCTTCTTGAGGAATAGGTTGTATATTACCTTTTATTATATTGTCAACGGTGTCCGTTACTAATTTTCCTCCGAGTAGCATCAGTTTATCGTGAACAATGCCTACATTATCTTCATCGGCAATAGGAATACGTACTTGTTGTATGACTTCTCCCGTATCAATCTCGTGTTTCAAAAAGAACGTCGTGATGCCGGTTTCCGTGTCACCATTGATGACAGCCCAATTGATTGGCGCAGCTCCGCGATACTGAGGAAGTAGAGAGGCATGAAGGTTGAATGTGCCTAAACGAGGCATGGCCCATACGATTTCGGGTAACATACGGAAAGCGACTACAATCTGTAAGTCTGCATTGAGCGAACGTAATTCTTCAATAAAAGTTTCGTCCTTTAAGTTGCTCGGTTGCAAAACTTTTAGTCCATGCTCAACGGCATATTGTTTGACTGCACTCGGTTGTAGGACGTCTTGATGGCGACCCATTGGTTTGTCGGGCATGGTGATGACACCTACGACGTTATATCCTCCTTCAACAAGGCATTTGAGGCTCTCCACTGCAAATTCGGGAGTGCCCATATATACAATCCGTAAATCTTCCTTTTTCATATTTCCTATTTTATTCATCTGACAAGTCTGCCATCGTTTTACGGTAGTTCGTTAGAACGTGCGACTTTCTTACAAATCCCATAAATATTCCGTCCGCATCAACCACCGGCAACGTCCATGCATTTGTCTTGTCGAATGTGAGAAGCACAACATCCATAGAGTCGTTGATGTTCAAGCGTGCCACAGGTTCGCTCATCAACTCACTGATGATAAAGCGGTGGTATAACTCTTGCCGGAACATAATCGGTCGCACGTTGTCCAAATAGATGATGCCGACTAATCGGTGTTGACGGTCAACAACCGGAAAAACATCACGTCGTGACGATGATATGCTTTTTACCAATTCCCCCAAGTCCATTTCCGGATTTAGATATTCATCATACTTCTCAATGACAGTATCCATACTCATTAAGGTAAGGATGGAGCGGTCTTTATGGTGAGTAAGGAGCTGTCCTTTTTTCGCCAACCGCATCGAATAAATGCTATGAGGTTCAAATGCTATAATCGTCAAGTAGGCGCAAACCGATACAATCATTAAGGGCATGAATAGGGCGTAACCACCCGTTAGTTCTGCTATGAGGAATATACCGGTAAGTGGAGCGTGCATCACACCGCTCATCAATCCTGCCATTCCAATCATGGCAAAGTTCTTTTCCGGTAGCTGAATACCCAAACAATGGTAAATATTCCAGATGCGGGCAAAGACAAACCCGGAGATGCAACCTAAAAACAGACTAGGCGCAAAGATACCACCGCATCCTCCGCCACCATTTGTCGCAGTAGAGGCAAATACCTTAAATATAAGTACCAAAATTAGGTAAAGTAATAAAAGGTTGCCGTGCCCATAGAATAGAGATTTATCCATTGAGGCGTTCCAATCTTCAGGGCCATTGCCATTAAGGAGCAAATGTATAAGGTCATATCCCTCTCCGTACAACGACGGGAAGAGGTATATCAAGATACTTAACATAATGCCACCAATAGCGAGTTTTATATATGGATTAGAATACTTGCGGAAAATATCTTCCAATGAATTCATGGTACGTGTGAAGTACAATGAAACCAAGCCACAGAACAGTCCCAAAAGGATATATGCCGGAATCTTATTGACGGCAAATGCGTCTTCCAAGTGGAACTCAAAAACAGAACCTGTTCCGGAGATAGCAAATGTGATACCGGCAGCTGTAACACAAGAAATCAAAAGTGGAAGCAATGACGCCATTGTCAAGTCTATCATCAAGACTTCCAATGTAAAGACAAGTCCGGCAATGGGTGCTTTGAAAATACCCGAAACGGCACCGGCAGCACCACAACCAACGAGTAACATCAATGTTTTGCTGTTGATACGGAACAACCGTCCTAAGTTAGACCCTATGGCTGAACCCGTCAGAACGATAGGGGCTTCGGCACCTACCGAACCACCAAATCCGATGGTAATAGCACTTGCAATCAGACTCGAATAGGTGTTGTGAGTTTTGATTTTACTTTGTTTGCGGGCAATGGCAAACAAGATTTTTGTTACACCATGACTGATATCATCCTTTACGATGTAGCGAACGAACAACCCTGTTAAGAATATACCGATGACAGGATATACCAAATACAAGGGGTTGGACCCTTCGGCATTAAAGTGGTAGGTCAGTAAATATTGAATCTGGTGTATGAGCCATTTAAGAAATAGGCCGGCAAACGCAGTCAATACGCCGACAATAAAACTAATCATCAGTACGAACTTGCGTTCGCTGAAGTTCATACGTCGCCATATAAACAAACGTTCGAAGAATGTAAATCTACTTTTTAACGTATCCATTGATACTTCAATTTCTAATAATCTTTACTTCGCCGTCACTTCCTAATTTGATAATGCTACTAGGAACACCTTTACTTTTTTCCTTCTGTCTGGCAGTGACAATATAATCGACAGCACTCTTTATTTCGTCCGAAATTTCATAAAAATTAGCGGGTGAGGGTTCACCACTTATATTGGCAGAGGTGGATACAATGGCCTTTTGAAATCTATAACAAATTTGTTTGCTAACTTCCTCGTGAGTGACTCTCATTCCTACACTGCCATCCTCTGCTATAAGGTTTGTCGCTAAGTTTTTGGCATTGTCAAATATGATGGTCAATGGTTTGGTAGCATATTCAATCAAGTCCCATGCGACATTGGGAGCATCGCTGACGTAGCGCTGAAGTCTATTGTCCGAATCAACCAAACAAATGAGTGCTTTGCTGTCCTCACGTTGCTTGATTTGATATACACGTTTGACGGCTTCTTCGTTGGTGGCATCACAGCCAATCCCCCAAATGGTGTCCGTCGGATAAAGTATGACTCCACCTTTTCTTAGAACTTCGACGGCGTTTCTGATATCTTCTTCAATAGACATAAATCTTTGAGTAAAAGTTGTTTAAAATTCGCTTGTGAAGTGGAACTTAATATGTTCAAAGTCATTTTGTGCCATTTGCAAGACGTAGTTGCTGTCCGCTAAGAAGACATCTCTGCCTTCACGATCCTTTGCCATAAATTGGAATTTCCTCTTTTTGAAAGCCTCCAATTGTGCCGGGTCGTCACTTTCTATCCAACAAGCTTTGTATAAGCTAAGTGGTTCCCATCTACATTTAGCGTTGTATTCGTTTTCCAAACGGTATTGGATGACTTCAAACTGCAGTTGACCGACTGTTCCGATGATTTTGCGACCGTTGAATTGGTTGACGAACAACTGTGCTACACCTTCGTCCATGAGCTGCTCGATACCTTTCTGAAGTTGTTTGGTCTTCATCGGGTCAGCATTTTCAATGTACTTAAACATTTCCGGAGAGAAACTTGGCAATCCTCGGAAATGTATTTTTTCTCCTTCAGTCAGCGTATCTCCAATCTTGAAGATACCATTATCAGGTAATCCGACGATGTCGCCCGGGTATGCTTCGTCGATAGTACTCTTCTTTTGCGCCATGAATTGTGTGGGAGACGAGAATCTCAAAGTTTTATTTTGGCGAATGTGAAGATATGGAGCATTACGAACGAATTTACCTGAGCAGACTTTACAGAATGCGATACATGACCTGTGGTTGGGGTCAATATTTGCTGTTATCTTAAAAATGAATCCGCTGAACTTAGGTTCTTCCGGTTGTACCATTCGTTCTTCTGCTTTCGTTGGTCGTGGACTTGGAGCTATTTTGACAAAGCAATCCAACAGTTCCTTTACACCGAAATTGTTTAGAGCAGAACCAAAGAATACCGGTGCCACCTCAGCATCCAGATAGGTATTGACATCAAATTTGGGATATACACCGTCAACAAGCTCTAGGTCCATACGCAATTTTTCAGCATCATCATTGCCGACGTGCGCTTCCAACTCGTCGCTGTTGATGTTGACTTCAACCTTTTCCGTAACCTTTTGTTTGTCAGGAGTGAAGAGGTCCAATTTTTCTTCGTATATGTTGTAAACCCCTTTGAAGCGCTGTCCTTGATTGATGGGCCAACTCAGTGGACGTACTTTGATTTGTAATTCGTTTTCTAATTCATCCAACAGGTCGAATGGGTCTTTACCTTCTCGGTCCATCTTGTTGATGAATATGATGACAGGGGTCTTTCTCATTCTACAAACAGTCATCAACTTACGTGTTTGTGTCTCAACACCCTTGGCGCTATCTACAACGATAATAGCACTATCAACAGCGGTCAATGTACGGAATGTATCCTCAGCAAAATCCTGGTGTCCCGGTGTATCTAAGATATTCACCTTATAATCATCGTAATCAAACTCCATGACAGAGGTGGTTACAGAGATACCGCGCTGTTTCTCTATCTCCATCCAGTCGCTGGTTGCCGTCTTTTTGATTTTATTACTTTTTACCGCTCCTGCCACTTGAATTTGGCCTCCAAAAAGGAGTAACTTCTCAGTCAGCGTGGTTTTTCCTGCGTCCGGGTGGGATATAATAGCGAAAGTCCTTCTTCTTTCAATTTCGTTCATCTGAAGTCTTGTTGTGTTTAATTGTTTTCTAATAGACCGATGCAATCATTTAATGCATCTTCCCAATAAGGGATGTTTATGTTATAGGTATTCTTGATTTTCGTTTTGTCAAGTACCGAATAATGGGGGCGTGCCGCCGGAGTAGGGTATTCTTCGGTGTGCAACGGACGTACATGACATGTTGTGATGTTAGCAATTCGATGAATGGCTTTCGTGAAATCGTACCATGAGATACATCCTTCATTACTGAAATGATAGATGCCCGGCGTGATGCCTTGCTTTAAGATTATGAATATTGCACGTGCCAAATCTCTTGCATAAGTTGGTGTGCCTACTTGATCGAATATCACACCAAGATTGTCTTTCTCTCTTCCTAAGCGAATCATCGTTTTCACGAAGTTATTGCCAAACGTAGAGTACAACCATGCTGTACGTATCACGACGGATTGTTTACATCCTGTCATTACGGCTTGTTCGCCTGCAAGTTTTGTTCGACCATAAACCGTGTTCGGGCAAGTCGGTTCCTCTTCTTTATAAGGAATATGTCCTGTTCCGTCAAACACGTAATCAGTGGAAATATGAATCATACAGCCACCTCTGCTTTCAACGGCTTTGGCTAGATAACCGGGAGCGATGTGATTCAGTATGTCACATAGTTCTTCGTTTTCTTCAGCTTTGTCAACGGCAGTATATGCGGCACAATTGATGATGCAATCAATCTCGTGTTCATTGACAAAAGTATTTACGGCGTCACTGTTCGTTATGTCCAATTCATTGACATCGGTAAGAAAATAATTGAACTCAGGATGTTCTTTGGCCATCAGTTGTATTTCGTTGCCCAATTGACCGTTGCAGCCCGTAATGAGAATATTCTTCATATTATATTATACTTATTCAAAGTTTAAAGTTCCTTCTTTATCTTGTTTGTAGTAGTCAGACAACATTGCGACCAATTTCGTTATGTCGGCAATGGCGCGTTGTGTTTCTTCGCCTATGGGCTTTTGTTGTAAGCGCAACATCATTACACCGTATAAAGCTTCAAAACAAGTTTCTAATTCCGGAACCTCTTTGTTTTGGGATTTGTTTCGAAGTTCGACGATAAACGGAAGTGCTTTATAGTATGCTGCCGTGTAGAAAGGAAACTTACTTGATTTCAGTAGTTCGTTATGCAAATCAGTTAGAAAGATGACAATGTTCTTGTTTACTTGTAGATGTCCCTGAGTCTGTATTCCCTCTGCACGCATCATGTCAATCAAGTTCTTGTACCATTCTTCCAATGATTTCGCCTGTTCACCTTCTGCTTGGAATTGTTTCAAGTAACTCTCTTTTAATTTTTCTATATCTAAAGAGTGCGCCCGAACGATGTCTTCCACTTGCCACATATAAAGCAAGTATTCTGCTATATTTTTTTTCTTGAGTTGTTCTGCTATATACATAATTGCTTTAGAATGATAATCCGGTCAGTGTAATGATGATACCACCGATAGCAGCGACAATGACGATACTACCGATAATTCTGTTTAATATCCAAATGCCTTTCACATCAAAACGACTTCTTACCTTGTCGATAAAATATGTAAGAGTAAACCACCAAAGCAAAGCGCCGAGCGCTATAGAGAGGTAACCAATGGATTGTTGAACGAGAAAATCCGGAACTACAAATGTAAAGCGTGCAAACAACGCTACGAATAAAAATATAATTAAGGGGTTAGAGAACGTGACGAAGAATCCTGTGACCATATTGTGAACCAATGTCCCTTTTTTTGGTGAAGTAGGTCTTATGGATTTTGTTGGATTGGAGCGGTAGGTATAAATTCCGAAAATAAACATCATGACGCTTCCGATGAGTTGAAGATAGAACATATTTGTTTTGTCCTCAATGAAATCGACTACGAAACTCATGCCCAATCCCGTAATCATCGCATATATGATGTCGCTGAATGCTGCGCCTATACCTGTTACGAAACCAAACCAACGTCCTTTGTTCAGTGTACGTTGGATGCATAGAATACCTACGGGACCCATTGGAGCTGATGCGACAATGCCGATAAGTAATCCTTTTATAATTAAATCTAAAGTACTAACAGGTTCTAACCACATAATTATTGCAAATTTGGCACTTTTTTACGAGATAGTAAAGAAATACGCTTTCTTTTTTTGCTTTTCTTTAAAAAGGAAAGATTTTCTTCTGCTTTATGACAGAATTATCTATCTTTGTACGATGATGACAATAACTTTTAAATAATAATACTTATGGAAAACAAACCTTATGTTATAGGTCTGGATTTAGGAGGTACCAACTCCGTTTTTGGAATTGTAGATGCTGACGCAAAGATAGTGGCATCGACTTCTATTCGTACAAAGGGACATGCCGATGTTAATGAGTACGTTGCATGTTGTTGCGAGGCATTGCGTCCTCTGATTGAACAAGTTGGAGGTATAGATAAAATTAAAGGTATGGGTATTGGCGCTCCCAACGGAAATTATTATTCCGGAACGATTGAGCACGCTCCGAATTTGGAATGGAAGGGTATCATACCTTTGGCAAAGCTTTTCAGCGATGGTTTGGGTATCCCTGTTGTGCTGACCAATGATGCTAATGCTGCTGCGTTAGGAGAGATGATATATGGTGCAGCCAAGGGCATGAAGAACTTTATAATGATAACTCTCGGTACGGGAGTGGGCAGTGGTATTGTTGTTAATGGAGAATTGGTGTACGGTAGTGATGGCTTTGCCGGTGAATTGGGCCATGTGATTGTTGATACTTCAGACGATGCCCGTCTTTGCGGATGTGGACGCAAGGGATGTTTGGAGGCTTATTGTTCTGCTACCGGTGTGGCGCGTACAGCACGTGAATTCTTGGCGAAGAGAAGTGACGAGAGTGAATTGAGAAGTATTCCAATGGAGCAAATTACTTCTAAGGACGTGGCGATAGCAGCCGGACATGGTGACCAATTGGCTTGTGAGATTTATAAGTTTACCGGTGAATTGTTAGGACGTACATGCGCTAACTTTACTACCTTCTCAAGTCCTGAAGCCTATGTGTTCTTTGGCGGACTGACAAAAGCCGGCGATTTGATTATGAATCCTATAAAGGAGGCTTACGATGCCAATGTGTTGAACATCTTTAAGGGTAAGGCACAGATTTTGATTTCTCAGTTGGACGATGCGCAAGCTGCCGTATTGGGCGCTGCTGCGTTAGCATGGAAACAATAATTATATAGAGATAAAAAGAAAAAAGCCGCAATTGCGGCTTTTTTTATAGTTCGTCGGCGCTCACTTCAACAACCATACCGTCGCGAGCGATGATAAGCGTTGAATTGTTGTGCTTAGCTCGAGCGATGAGACGTTTTTGTGCGAGGCGGATACCTTCGTCAATCTTGCGTTGCATCTCGTAAACTTCCTTTTCAGTCATCCGTGTCCTCATTCCGGTATTTCTTTTGAAGTTTCTGAAAAACGGCTGGTTCCGCAATGTTTACTTTCTCGTCCTTCCATCCGCTTGCAATCTTATTGGCAGGACAGACACTATTGTCGTACAAAGCCCAATAATCACAAATCGGGATGTAAAGGTTAAAGAGGTTCTTCAAACCGTTCTCGTATCTACGGTAAATCACATCTAGCGGTATGTTATGTCCGCCTTCACTGACTCTTTTTTCTACACGTTTCACAGCCTGTTCCGGTGTGCTCAGCGAGAAAAATAATAGTGTAACGAAATAACCTCTTTTTTGTGCTTGTTGAATCAACTTGACATACGAGCGTGTGGCAAGCGTTGTCTCAAAGGCGAATGTTTCTCCTTCTCTCAGCAAATGTATGATGCGCTCTATCATAAGACGACCGGCTTGCAATGCAACGCCTTCCGGATTGAAGGGAGAGAGCCCTGCTGCGATTTCGTCGGCATTGACGAACTCTTGACAGTTGAGCATCTCAGGCAACACCGTAAAACTTGCTGTTGTTTTACCGGCGCCGTTACACCCGGCTATAATATATAAATTATGCTTCTTGTCGTTCATACATCTCTGTGTGTTGACATCCGTGTTGCAAATATAGTATTTGGTTGTGAATCTTCCAATATTTTAAGATTTCTTTTTGAAAAATTACGGAAGTAGTCTAAAATAAATCTTTACCTTTGCACAAGTTTTAAATGAAATTGGTAATGGGAATTTTCTATACAAAAGGTGAAGAACGAGCTAACAGTATCACGCATGGATTCGGTATATTGTTAGGTCTGGTTGTCTGCATTTTATTTCTTGTTTATTGTTATACACGCGGCAATTCATGGGCGGAATTAAGCATTTGGTTATACATGGCGGGTATGTTAGGGTCGTACATCTGTTCTACATTATACCACGCATGGCCGATGGGAACAAAGGTGAGGAATGTTTTACGCAAATGGGACCACGCTGCTATTTATTGGCATATCGCCGGTAGCTATTCACCTATCACCTTATTGGCGATGCGCGAGCAAGGACCTTGGGGTTGGGGACTCTTTATCTTTGTTTGGGCGTGTGCCATTTTTGGAACAGTAATGAGTTTTATCAAGCTCAAAGAGCATAGTAATTTTGAAACCATCTGTTATGTGCTGATGGGGTTGTCGGTCCTAGTGGCATTCAAACCGTTAATGGATGCCGTAAGTCCCGAAGCGGTAGGTTGGATAATAGGCGAGGGCGTTTGTTATATTACCGGTGCTTTGTTCTATACCTTACATAAAAAGAAATATATGCACACGGTGTTCCATGTGTTTGTACTTCTTGGTTCTGTTTGTCATATCCTTGCAGTGTGGGATATGCTCAGAGACTATTTGTCTTAATAAACGTTCGGTTATTTTTTAAGTAAGTCGGGGCGCAACGCTTTGGTGCGCTCAAAGGATTGTTGTAATTCCCATTCCTTGATTTTGGCTTCATGACCTGACAAAAGAATGTCGGGCACTTTCCAGCCGTTGTATTCGGCAGGACGTGTATAGACAGGAGCGGCCAATAGATTGTCTTGGAATGAATCGGACAAGGCGCTCTGCTCGTCACCGATAACTCCCGGTATGATACGTACAATGGCATCGGTCATTACTGCCGCAGCCAATTCGCCACCGGTCAGTACATAATCTCCAATGCTCACTTCCTTTGTTATCAAATGTTCGCGTATTCTATAATCTATACCTTTATAGTGTCCGCATAGGATAATCAGATTCTGTGCCAATGACAGCGTGTTCGCCATTGGTTGATTGAACTGCTCTCCGTCGGGAGTCGTAAAAATCACTTCATCGTAATCGCGTTCTGCTTTGAGTGACGAAATGCAACGGTCTATCGGTTCGCATTGCATTACCATACCGGCGAAACCGCCGAATGGGTAGTCGTCCACGCGTCGGAATTTATTGGTGGAGTAATCGCGCAGATTGTGTAAATGGATTTCCGCCAAACCTTTTTTTTGGGCGCGTCCCAATATGCTTTCTCTGACAAACCCTTCTAAGAGTTCGGGTAGTACGGTAATAATATCTATTCTCATCGCAGAGTGATTTTCTGAAACTTTTTGCAAATGTAGTCATTTTGCCTAAGATATAACAGACAGAAGCCGGCTATTACTAAAAATGAATGTTAAATAATGGGTTTTTAGGACTTTTTCGGTCTGTTTGTTTTGCTTTTCTAAATTCTTAGATATAGTTTTGCTCGCAGAAAACTAAAAGTTTAGAAATTATGAGCAAAAGTACGACATTGACAAAAGCAGAGATGCAAATCATGAATATCTTATGGTCATTGCCTTCTTCCAAAGGTACCATCAATGAAGTGTTGGAATGTTATGAAGATAAGAAACCGGCTTATACGACAGTCGCCACCTTTATGAAAATTCTTTTGAATAAGGGGTTCGTTTCTTTTGAGAAAATTTCGGGGACAAAAACTCTACGGTATTATCCTTTGATAACGAAACAGGAATATACCAAACATGTACTGAATGGGGTAAAGGATGATTTGTTCGGTGGCTCTTTTTCCTCCTTGGTGCGTTTCTTTATCAAAGAGGAGCGCATATCAGACGCAGATTTGCAAGAACTGATTGATATGATTGAAAAACAACATGAATGATTTGAAAGGAGTATTAAAGGAGCATTAAACAAGCATTAAATATAAGATAAATGGGACTATTTCTAGTTTATATCATTAAGGCGTCATTGTGTATGACATTGTTGTACCTCCCTTATGCGCTCTTATTGCGATATGAGAAGTGGCACAGTTTGAACCGTATCATGTTGCTCGGTATTTTGTCGCTTTCATTTGTCATCCCATTGCTTCAATCCGAATGGTTTGGCATGGCGGAAATGCCATTAAACGAAGCGATTACGGTAAGTCTGAATGAGACTTTTGACGAAACTGCGTCTGTTCTCATCGTGAACGACGTTGAAGAGCGTACGTTATGGCCCCTGTTCCTAGTCGGACTTTATATCACAGGGATATTACTTTCGGTATTGGTACGCGGGTGGCAATTTGTCAGTCTGTATAGGTTCATGCCGAATGGTTGTGTATGGGAAGAGCGCAATATTAACGGTTGGACGCTCTATTGTCATGCTCATGACGTGTCGCCTTTCAGCTGGATGAATCGCATTGTTATCTCAGAGGCTGATTATGAGAGTGATGCCGGTCGTGCCATTATGGCGCATGAAACAGCACATGTTCTGTATCGTCATTCGTATGATACACTCTTGGTTTTGATGGCAGAGACGGTCATGTGGTTCAATCCTATTGTATGGCTTATCGAAATGGATTTGCGCTGCATCCATGAGTATCAAGCCGATGACTACGTCTTGTCACAAGGCGTCAATTCAAAAAACTATCAAATGTATTTAATAAAAAAGGCCGTTGGCTCTCGACTGCAATCTTTTGCCAACGGCTTGAATCAAAGCACACTTAAAAAACGTATTGCAATGATGTACAAAAAGTCAAACAAGTGGGCGGCACTGAAGTATATGTACGTGCTACCCGTAGGGGCGATAGCCACAGTGGCATTCGCACATCCGGAGTTCGAGAACCGAGTAAGTAACCCGTTGAAGTCCGTTTCCGACGTCAAAGTTACGGATTTATCCGAAACCATGAAAGAAAAAGCGCATGATATTGCGCATGAGGTGGTTGCGGTATCCAGCGAAGCACCGAATGGCGAGGGAGTTGTAACGGTTTACGCATATGCTCCTAAGACGTCTGCCGATGATATGGTGCGCGACAGCGTATATCGGTTGGTCGAGGAGATGCCGAGATTTCCCGGTGGCGAAGCCAAGATGATGGAGTTTTTAGCTAAAAACGTGCAGTATCCGAAGGATGCTGTTGCGAAGGGTATCTCAGGAAAGGTGGTCGTTCAAATGATAATCCGCAGTGATGGTACTACCACCGGTCATAAGGTGGTTAAATGGGTAAATCCTTCGTTGGACGAAGAAGCCTTACGAGTGGCGCGTATGATGCCCAAATGGACACCGGGAAAGATTAAAGGTAAGGCGGTAAGCAGTGTTTTCTCATTTCCGATTCAGTTTCGCTTGCAGTAAAACAAGCAGAGAAATTAAGTTAATGTTTAACAAGGTGGCGCCTCAAAGCGGGTGCCACCTTTTTCTTATTAGTGTACAGTTCCTATACCTCCAAGTGTACACAAAAATGTACTCAGGCGTACACAAAAATGTACTCAAGTGTACACAAAAATGTACACAGGCGTACACAAAAATGTACTCCCCATTGCATTTTCTTTTTTTGCGTTCGTGATAAAAATGATGTTATGTTTTCTCGCTGATAGCCTTTGCTACAGTGTAACCCGTAGTCCATGCGGCTTGAAAATTGAAACCGCCCGTCACACCGTCTATATCCAGAACCTCGCCCGCAAAGAACAGTCCCGGACAGGTTTTACTCTCTAATGTGTTTCGGTGGACGGATGACAAACTGATGCCGCCGCAAGTGACGAACTCGTCACGGAACACGCCGCGTCCGTCAATCTCGTAACTGTCGTTACACAAAGTGTTCGTCAGTCGGTTGATGCCTTTCTTGCCCAATTCGTTCCATTTGCGCTCAAGGGTCAGTCCGCACTTGCCGATGAGGTATTCCCAAAGGCGTGTCGGTAGGTTGTAAGGGCGCACGTTGCCAATTTGTTTATTAGGACTGTTGTCGGCAATAGTCCGCAGTGTTTCCGCCACTTTCTCGTTGTTGCTTTCGTTCACCCAATTGACGAGTAGTGGGAATCGGTAGTTTTGTTCGTTGACATAACGCGCTGCGTGTGAGGAAAGTTTGAGGATGGCAGGACCGCTCATGCCCCAATGTGTGATAAGGAGTGCCCCTTCGGCCTTGAATTTAGTACCGGCAATAGAGGCTGTTGCAGGTTCGACAACTGTTCCCATCAGGTCGTGTAGCGTCGCATCGTTAATGTTGAATGTGAACAATGAGGGGACGGGTTCTTCAATCAGATGTCCTAAATCCTTTAAGTAGTCCAATCCGCGACTTTGAGGCGAACCGCCGGTTGTGATTGCCACGCAGTCGAACGCTTGAACGGGCAAGTGCTCCTCCTTGAATGAAATGTCGTAGCCATTTTCTGTTTTGAGGATGTTATTCACGCAATGAGAGGTTTTGATTACGACGCCTGTCCGAGTGGCAATATTCTTGAGACAATTGGCAATGCTGTGAGCGTCTTGAGATAAAGGAAAAACACAATGGTCGTCCTGTGTTGTCAGTTTGACGCCGTTTTTTTCAAACCATTGATAAGCACTGCGATAATTGAATATGTTAAACAGATTCTTTAGGAGTTTATGCCCACGAGGATACACTTGTTTCAGGTCGGTGACACCCTCGAAAGAATTGGTTACATTGCATCTGCCGCCACCGGAAATCAGCACTTTTTTCATGACGTCAGTCTGCCTCTCAAAGATGGTAACTGAAGTGTCCGGTGCTAATAGTTTTAAGTTGGCGGCAATGAAGAATCCGGCAGCGCCGCCACCGATGATGGCTACTTTCATAAATACTTATTTCAAAGTTACGGCTGCAAAATTAGTCTTTTTGTACGACATTATAATAAAAAACAATGCTCTAACCGTAATTTCTTTATAGGTTTTATGACGCCAATCAAACCTAAATGTTTACTTTTGTGTCAAGTAATCCAAATCATAAAGATTGAACTCATGGACGTAAAACAACAGATTGAGAAACTCAGGGCGGATTTGCACCGTCATAATTATAACTACTATGTGTTGAATGCTCCCGAAATATCCGATATGGAGTTTGACGGTTTGATGCGCGAATTGCAAGAACTTGAGGAGGCACATCCTGAATTTGCCGACCCTAATTCGCCCACTCAACGTGTCGGTAGCGACTTGAATAATGAGTTTGTACAAGTGGCGCACAAATATCCGATGTTGTCACTATCCAATACCTATAACAAACAGGAGGTAGCCGAGTTTTACGAGAGAGTCAGAGTAGGTTTGGAAGGCGAAGCTTTTGAAATCTGTTGCGAAATGAAGTATGACGGACTGTCCATTTCGTTGATTTATGATGAAGGCAGACTTGTTAGAGCTGTGACTCGTGGCGACGGTGTACATGGCGACGATGTGACTGAAAATGTCAGGACCATACGTTGTATTCCGTTGCAATTGAATGGAGAAGGTTATCCAAAGGAATTTGAAATTCGCGGAGAAATATTGATGCCGTGGAGCAGTTTTGACGCCTTGAACAAAGAACGTGAGGCAAAGGAAGAGCCGCTTTTTGCCAATCCGCGCAATGCAGCGTCGGGAACCTTGAAGAGCAAAAACTCATCGGTGGTGGCGCAACGTAAATTGGATGCTTATCTCTATTATTTGTTAGGTGACGAAGTGCCTAATGATGGGCATTATGAGAATTTGCAGGCTGCCAATTCATGGGGCTTTAAAATCTCGGAGTGTACTAAAAAGGTGACAACCCTTCAAGAGATTTATGACTTCATCGATTATTGGGACGTAGAACGAAAGAATTTACCGGTGGCGACGGATGGCATTGTCCTGAAAGTCAATTCAATGCGTCAACAACGTGCATTGGGTTATACCGCGAAGAGTCCGCGTTGGGCGATAGCCTATAAGTTCCAGGCAGAAAGAGCATGTACCCGTTTGAATTCCGTTTCATTCCAAGTTGGGCGTACAGGTGCTGTTACCCCTGTTGCCAATATGGACCCTGTTCATTTGGCGGGAACAATTGTGAAACGTGCCACGCTTCACAACGCAGACGTCATGGAGCAGTTGGACCTGCATATTGGTGATATGGTTTACGTTGAGAAAGGTGGAGAAATCATCCCAAAAATCGTTGGCGTAGATACTTCGGCACGCGATTTTATGATGCCTCCCAAAGCGGTGTTCATTACCCATTGTCCGGAGTGCGGAGCCCGTTTGGTGCGCTATGAAGGCGAGGCAGCGTGGTATTGTCCCAATGATACGGCATGTCCTCCGCAGATTAAAGGACGAATTGAGCACTTTATCAGTCGTAAGGCGATGAATATAGACAGTTTAGGACCTGAGACCGTTGATGAGTATTACCGTAAGGGGTTGATTCGCAATGTGGCGGACTTGTATGATATAGAAGTGGACCAAATAAACGGAGTAGGAGGTACACGTGAGAAATCAGCGCAGAAAGTAGTGCGCTCGATTGCCGATTCGGTAGCGGTGCCATTCGAACGGGTCGTGTTTGCTTTGGGTATTCGGTTCGTTGGTGAAATAGCGGCAAAGATATTGGCACGCCAATTCAAGACAATGGATGCTTT
Source organism: Paraprevotella sp. (assembly GCA_017937925.1). Classification (GTDB taxonomy): domain Bacteria; phylum Bacteroidota; class Bacteroidia; order Bacteroidales; family Bacteroidaceae; genus Paraprevotella. The sequence continues at coordinate 38,411 of JAGBCQ010000028.1, forward strand.
GGCGGCAGCGACCGAAGATGAGATGTTGCAGATAAACGGTATTGGTAAGGTGATAGCACAAAGTGTGATACAATATTTTGCCAACCCCGACAATCTTGAGTTGATTCGTCGTCTAAAAGAAAAAGGAGTGAGTATGGAGCTGTCGGAAGAGGCGATGAGTGCGCAATCTGATAAGTTGTCAGGCAAGAGTATTGTGGTCAGTGGCGTTTTTACATTACATTCGCGTGACGAATATAAAACGATGATAGAACAACATGGTGGAAAGAACGTGGGAAGTATATCCGCCAAGACGTCCTTTGTCTTAGCCGGAGCAAACATGGGACCTGCCAAACTTGAAAAAGCGACAAAGTTGGGTATTCCTATCCTTTCAGAAGAAGAGTTCTTAAATATCATAGAATAGTTGAAGATTGTTGGTGGATTGTGAGATTATTTGTATTTTTGTCGCGAATTAGCTAAGAGCACTAAAAATATGGCACAAAATAAATTCAAGGGGTTAGGAATCGCATTGGTTACTCCTTTTAAATCGGACGGAAGCATTGACTACGAGGCGTTGGTGAGATTGGTGGAGTATCAAATAAAAAACGGTGTGGATTTCCTATGTATTATGGGAACGACAGCCGAGACTCCTTGCTTATCTGCCGAAGAAAAAGCCGAACTTAAATCGTTTTTTATCGAGAGGGTAGCCGGAAGAGTTCCCTTGTTGATGGGTTGTGGAGGTAATAATACCGCAGCCATTGTCAAAGAGTTGAAAGAGGGTGATTGGAGAGGTATAGACGGCATCTTGTCCGTTTGTCCTTATTATAACAAACCTTCACAAGAGGGATTGTATCAGCATTACAAGGCTATAGCAGAGGCTTCGCCGGTACCTGTGGTATTGTACAATGTGCCGGGACGTACCGGAGTGAATATGAGTGCAGAAACTACATTGCGCCTTGCTCGCGATTTTGAAAACATTGTAGCGATAAAAGAGGCGAGTGGCAATATCACACAGATGGACGATATTATCAAGAACAAACCTAATAATTTTGACGTTATCTCCGGTGACGATGGTATTACGTTCCCGTTAATCACACTGGGAGCCGTCGGTGTTATCTCAGTCATTGGTAATGCGTTGCCGGCTGAGTTCAGTCGTATGGTGCGTATGGCATTAAACGGAGATTATGAATATGCCCGTGTGATACATCATAAGTTTACCGAACTTTTCAAATTGTTGTTCGTTGATGGCAATCCTGCCGGCGTTAAGGCGATGCTTCACGCCATGGGGATGATTGAGAACCAACTTCGTTTACCATTGGTTCCTACAAGGTTGACAACAATGGAAAAAATTTCAGCCATCTTGAAGGAATTGAATATCCGATATTAACAGATAGTTTTTATAAAAGTAGATACATATATATAATAAAGGCGCAAGGTTGAACTTGCGCCTTTATTGTATGTGTTTCTTTGGGCAGGGGCTTATTGAGCGCCACCTGCTTTCCAGAAGTCTTCTTCTTTTTTACGTCTTGCCTTCTCAGCTTCGTAAGCAGCGTTCTGACGTTCGTATTCAGCTGTCTTCTGTTGAACCTCCTGGATCTTGGCTTTTAGACGATTGGCTGTACCTGAGATACTGACATCCTCGCTTGCTGCCTTATCGCAATAAGCAATAGCTTCAGAGAATTTCTTTGTAGAGGCAAGAATCTGAGCGCGTACCAAATTGGCTCTTCCTGAGATAGAAGGATTGTATCCTACAGCTTTGTCCAGATAAGAGAAAGCCCTGTCATTCTCGCCACTTTTTGTAAGTGCGTTAGCGATTTTAAGTGCTATATTACCCTTTACTTGGTCGGTCTTGCACAACTCCAATGCCTTGTCAAAGAATTGTACGGACTCGGCAACTTTACCTTCTTTGTAGTATTTCTGTCCTGTACCGATAGCAGATTCGTAACTAGGCTCAATGTTGTAAGCGTATTCTGCTGCCTTGAAATAAACAGCAGTCGTATCACAATCGTTGGCAGCCAAAAGAGTCAGAGCTGATTTCAAGTATGCCAAGTTATCCTTATTCAACTCAACCTTCGGACCGAAGATGGCAATAAGTTGTGCTGGGTCGGCAGCTTTTGATTGAGCGAACATGATTTCTATTCTGTTCAGAGTAGGGTCATATTGAGACACAATCTTCTGTGCAGCAACAGAATCGGTAGCTTCATTAGCCAAACCTAACATTTTCTGGCAAACTTCCTGGCTCTCCATGTAGTCCTTCAAGAATTGCTCGCGGAAACCATTGTTGTTGGCAAGGTATTTTTGATAAGACACTTCAAAGAACTTGTCCAAAACGAATCCCGGAACTTCCTTCGCTCCTTCGGCATTGATGAGGTCAATACCTCGACGGAACATAACGTAAGCAGTGTCTAAAGAGTAATTGTCTGCCACGCCTGCACCATAATAGGCATAGTCGAATGCCTTACGTGCAAGAATGTCGCCTCTTGTGGCGCGCTTGCTCACTCTTGTAAATGAGTTCAAAGCCTCCATATTTTGCAAACGTGTTTCATAAAGGTTCATCAATTCATTGAAGTACACCTTCTTTTTGGCTATGTCTTGTTCCTTAACAAGCACATTGGCAAGGATGGCAGCTCCGTAAGCATAGGTGCTGACTTCTGCACATGGGGCCTTAGTCAATACCAACTTCCATGGTTCGTAGGCATTCTGAAAATCTTGAGCCTTGTAGTAGTCCTTGTAAAGAACGATGTTACCTAATGTACTGATACTATCATCTCCATGTCCGATACGGTCGTAAACACTTGTTCCTTCGTATTGAGCCATTGATGATAAACCGACAGCGGCAAAACTAAGAACCGCTAAAATCTTCTTTAAATTCATGTCTATTCTTTTTATATGTTTTTCTAAAGTTGTTTCGTGCTTACCAAAAGGTATGACTTCAACCGACAAAGGTACAAAATAATTCTATGTGAAAGCTATGAATAAATATAAAAACTGCTAAATGTATGCTCTTATACCTTATTTAATTATAAAAAGATGGCTGTATCGTGAACTTAAATGATAAAATGACGTGTGAGATTGCAGTAGAAAAGTTTTTTTCGCAACTTTGTAGTCGGAAAGCAAAAAAGTACGTGATTCGCGTATGTAGTTCACACGATAATTAGAATATAAATAGAATATTTAAGTTAAGAACAAACCAATAAAATTAAATCAAATGAAAGCATTACACACAGATTTGGCACCGGCAGCAATCGGTCCTTATAGTCAAGCTATTGAAGCGAATGGATTTATTTTTGCATCAGGTCAGTTGCCCATTGACCCCGCGACAGGAGACTTTGCAGTAGGTGGGGTGAAAGAACAGACACGTCAGTCGTTGACTAACGCATCTCGCATTTTGGAATCTGCCGGCGTGGATTTGTCACACGTTGTGAAGACAACAGTATTCTTGGCTGATATGGCTGATTTTGCTGCGATGAACGAGGTATATTCCACCTTCTTTAATGCACCATTCCCGGCGCGTTCGGCAGTTGCTGTTAAGGCATTACCTAAAGGCGCATTGGTAGAGATTGAATGTATCGCAACCAAGTAATAGTCAAAAAATATAGTTGTAATATGGCTCCTTTAATAACTGTCGTAGTGGGTTATTGAAGGAGCTTCTTGTGAGTAATTCTCATTAAAGAGGTTGCAGAGTTTATAAGCTTCGGCTACCTGTCGTTCATTGGTTATGGCACATTCGCAAATGATGGGGTTGTTCATCCATTGCATAAATCTGCCATGTTTACATTCAAGACATCTTATCATTCTTTCCTTATTTGCAGCCATCTTTCTTAGTCTTATCGGTTAATATTACTCTTTCTCATACAAAAGTACTAAAAATTCAAAAAAGCCAACTCTTCTTGTGGACGTTTTTACGAAATTCCATTTATCTTCACTAATTTTGCACTTGTTGGCATGATATTTGAAGAGTATCGTAGTGAAATAAACACATTAAAAAATTAAAATATGTATTGGATTTTATTTATTGGTATTGCCTTAATTAGTTGGTTGGTGCAATACAATTTGAAAAGTAAGTTTGAGAAGTATTCGAAGATGCCTGTTTCAAACGGGATGACCGGTCGTGAAGTGGCTATTAAAATGTTGCATGAGAATGGCATCTATGATGTACAAGTCATTAGTACACCCGGTTCGTTGACCGACCATTATAATCCTCAGAATAAAACTGTGAACCTAAGTGACGATGTGTATAACTCTTGTAGCATTGCTGCAGCAGCCGTGGCTGCTCACGAATGTGGTCATGCCGTGCAACATGCTCATGCTTATGCTTATGCTCCGCTTAAGATGCGTAGTGCATTGGTGCCTATGGTTTCTTTTGCATCAAGTTGGGTAAGTTGGATATTACTTATCGGTATGTTGGCTCTTGAAACATTCCCTCAAATCATGCTTTTTGGTATCGGTTTGTTTGCCCTCACTACCATATTCAGTTTTGTGACTTTGCCGGTAGAAATAGACGCAAGTAAAAGGGCTGTAAGTTGGATGACAGAGTCGGGAGTTGTAAACTATCATAATCGCGGTGCTGCTGTTTCTGCTTTGCGTTCAGCTGCTTACACCTATGTTGTTGCAGCGTTGAGTTCTTTGGCAACATTGATGTACTACGTAATGATTTATATGAGTCGTCGTGATTAAAAAACATTAGATATGATAATTTCGATTCTATTGTTGATTGTCGGTGGTGCGTTGGTGCTGTTTGGTGCAGACAGGTTGACCGATGGTGCTACTGCTTTGGCGCGACGTTTTGGCGTGACTGAAATGGTGATCGGTTTGACCGTTGTTGCTTTTGGTACATCGTTACCGGAATTTGTGACCAGCTTTATGTCAACGTTGAAGGGAAGTAGCGATATATCAATTGGTAATATCGTTGGTAGTAATATCTTCAATACTTTAGTTATTGTTGGTGCATCAGCTTTGGTTTATCCGATTGTTATTAGAAAATCAACTGTTACTAAGGATATTCCTTTTTCTGTCTTGGCATCTATCATGCTGATTGTTGTGGTTTTTGATGTCGCTTTAGACGGAGCTGCCATGAATATTCTGGCACGAACAGACGGTTTGTTGATGTTAGGTTTTTTCAGTGTCTTTATGGCATATACCTTTTTTATGGCGCGCAATACAGAAGAACTTTCAACTTCGAATGAAAGTAATGTACCGGTGAAACAAATGCCGTATTGGAAAATCTTCTTATTTATAATATTGGGATTGGCAGGATTGGTTCTTGGCGGAAATTTATTTGTCGAGTCTGCTTGCGAAATTGCACTGAGTTTGGGTATTAGTGAAACAGTAGTAGGATTGACTATTGTGGCTGCAGGTACATCATTACCGGAGTTGGCAACATCTGTAGTGGCAGCGCGTAAGGGAAGCTCTGCTATTGCTATCGGTAATGTCGTAGGAAGTAACATCTTTAACATCTTCTTTGTTATGGGTATGTGTGCCACTATTGCTCCGATGAAAGTAGGTAATATTTCTTATATTGACTTGGCGCTGATGCTTGTAAGTATGTTGATGTTGTGGGGTTTCTCATTCAGTAAACGAAAGATAGAACGATGGGAGGGAGCTTTACTAGTAATAGTCTATCTGATTTATTTGTCTTATTTGGTGTACAATGCGTAAATGATAAGCAAATGAAATAGAAGTTTTCTTGAAAAAAGTTTCTTAATCATTTGCACGTTTAAATAAAAGAGACTACCTTTGCAACGCATTTGAGGAACGCACCGTTTGGAGCTTGCTCATTTGGAGGTAAGGAAGTGTGGGTGAGTGGCTGAAACCACCAGTTTGCTAAACTGACGTGCGGGTAACCGTACCGGGGGTTCGAATCCCCCCGCTTCCGCAAAGAAATGGCGCTTTCGTCTAGCGGCTAGGACACATGCCTCTCACGCATGGAACACGGGTTCGATTCCCGTAGGCGCTACAAAAGTAAAAGAGGAACTTCTGAAAGGTAGTTTCTCTTTTTTGTACTATAAAATTCGTCCTTCATTTTATGAAACATGATGAAACATGATGTTTCACTTCAAAATCCGCATTTACAGAGGGGTTGCAAGAGAAAGTGAAACATGAAACATGATTTGAAAACATATGTAAATGCGCGCACGCGCGCGAGAGGTGTTTCATGTCGGACGTCCGTCGTCGCGATGACGAACGTCTTGCGTTTTGTTGACGGACGTCCGTCATTTTGATGACTCCCCGATAGTATCTTAGTGATTAAATAAAGCGGATGAATGTTAACTTATACCCCTTGTCTATTTTAGTAAATAGGACGTTGCCAATCAGCTAACTATGAATAAAAAATTGGTTGTTCTCATATTAAGAGAGCAACCAATTTTCAAATGCAAATGTAATTATTTAAAATCTAATAACAAAAGAAAGTTTATAAAACATTCGTTTGTTGGTAAATGTGTTATAAATGTTTTAAATCTGTAAACGTAGATATATGCAAATATAATCAAAGAGAACGATTTATATATTTCGGTTGCTCTCTTAATATGAGATAAACCGTTATAGGCATTAAATATTAATTAACGTAAAATATATTTGTTATGAAGACGAAAATTTTTCTTTTTGCGATGTTATTTACATTGGTTTCATGTTCTACAGTTTCAGCACAGTTTTACAAACGTAAGAAAGTAGCGATTACAGAAGTGGTTGACAAAACCGGTGATGTTTCCGACGGTACAAAAGTATTTGTGCGTAGCGCGTTGACCGATGCCATAACCAATTCAGATGGGTATGAAGGCTATGATAAGATTAGCTTTATGACGCTTGAAATGAATTTTGATAAGACAGGAAGTATCTCAACCGCAACACTGACTTATGTAAAAAAGCAGTTGATGGATTATATTCTAGTTGCAGAGATTACTCCATTGGATAAAAAGACCGTATTATTAAGTGCCCGTATTGTAAATGCTTCAACAGGTAAGATTGTTGCGTCTTCCTCTGTGAGAACATACGCACATATCGATTATTTGAATCCGGCTTGCAGAAACTTAGCTTGTAAATTAGTTGGTGCCATCTAAATAGGATATGATAATGAATAAGAATAACTTTTTATTGTTGCTCCTATCTATAGCTGTTTTTCTGCCACAATCTCTATTAGCACAAACCTTCAATATTTTTGCAGATGAACAAATAATGGTAGCCGGTGTAATTGACCGAAACGACAGAAAATTAAATGAGGGCACAAAGCAACTTATCCGTCAGAGTATTATAGATGCTTGCACTAATGCGGAAGGTTATGAAATAAGCGAAGTAAATATTGATGATATAAAAACGGAATTAACTAAATTAGGCAAACCGCATACTCCGCAAAATATGTGTGAGATGATAGGTAAAAAAGCTAACGTTAAATATATAGTTTTTCCTGAAGTACGTTTGAGTACCACTGATATAAATGCCAAAGATATAAAAGTGTATATCGATGGAACTTTATTTAGGATAGAAACAGCTTCGCAAATGAGAAGTCATACGGTAGGGTGCTTTTCAAATTCACAATCATTACAGTTGGCTACTGCTGATTTGATAGAAACGTTATTGGGCGTGAAAGTGAACAGGCAGAATCTATTAGCCATAAATACTACCACAACTCAAACACAAGAATCATCGGATACAAATTCTAATAAAGTTCAAATAAATCAACAAGTAGAAAATCAACAGCAGTCTCAGGATTTTGTTGAAGATGCAGGAGTTGGACTTAACATGAAAATGATTTATGTAGATGGTGGGTCTTTTCAAATGGGAGCCACACCTGAACAAAATGGAGAGGCGGAGAGTAATGAAAGCCCCGTACATACAGTGCAGTTAGAGTCATTTTATATTGCAGAATGTGAAGTGACACAGGCACAGTGGCAAAAGATTATGGGAACAACTATTTTTCAACAACGTGATAAAAGTGATGCTTCTTGGTCGGTTTATGGTGTTGGAGATAATAATCCGATGTATTATGTCAGTTGGGAAGAGGCTCAAATGTTTTGTCGTGAATTAAGTGCGATGACCGGTAAGACTTATCTGTTGCCTACAGAGGCGCAGTGGGAGTATGCCGCACGTGGTGGAAAGAAAAGCAGAGGGTATAAATATAGTGGGAGCTATGCTATTGATGCTGTTGCATGGTATAGTAGCAATAGTGGTAGCGCAACTCATTGGGTTAAGCAGAAACGTGCCAACGAATTGGGTCTTTATGATATGAGTGGTAATGTATGGGAGTGGTGTAGTGATTGGTTTGGGAATTATTCGTCCGCAACGCAGAGCAATCCGACAGGTGCGGTTTCCGGTTCCTACAGGGTGCTTCGCGGCGGTAGTTGGCTCAGCAAGGCTGGTAACTGTCGTGTTTCTCGTCGTGACGGTAACGCGCCTTCCGGCCGTAACTACGCTGCCGGTTTTCGTGTTGTTTGCCTCCCTTAAGTTCAATTAGGAGCATTTAGGAGTAAGAGCAGGATAAGGGACTAATCCTGCGATGCGAGTAAATGTGTGTGATAAAATGATGTATGCAAATAAAAATATTTGATTTGCCCTCACGAGGAGGAGAGCAAGCAGTAGAGGATTTGAATAAGTTCCTAAGAGGGCACAAAATACTTGATGTAGATAGACAGTTTTATGTATCTTCGGATAATGTGGGACATTGGTCTATTGTGGTAACTTTTTTGTCCTCGGATATATCAAATGGTCATCAAGAAAAGAAAGAAAAAATTGATTATAGAGAGATTCTTGACCCTGTTGCATTTGATAGATTTGTCAAACTTCGTGCTATTCGAAAGAAACTAGCAGCCGATGATGCTGTGCCAGCATATGCTGTTTTTACAGATGCTGAGTTGGCTCAAATAGCTCAATTGGCAGACTTAGATGCAACAAAGGTTGCAAGGATTTCCGGTATAGGTGAGAAAAGGATAGAAAAGTACGGAAAAGTTCTTTGCGAAATGTATAAAGAGCAGGGACATGAAACGCTCAAGTGATTTAATGCCTCGAATTGTTGAGGTTGAGAATCTCTTGTTGGCTTATTATAAAGCAAGACGAGGAAAACAAAGTAAGGAACCTGTAATTCATTATTCAAAAAACCTCTATTCAAATATATTGAAGTTGAGGGAAGAGTTGTGTAATGAATCTTATGTAGTGGGTCGTTACCATTATTTTAAAATATTTGATCCAAAGGAAAGACAGATATGTGCCGCATCTTTTCAAGAACGTGTTATACATCATGCTGTCATAAATGTTTGTAAACAACGTTTTGAATCTAATTTAATTTACGATACTTACGCCTCAAGAGAGGGTAAGGGTGTATATGCCGCTATTGATAGGGCTAAATATGGATTAAGTAAATATCCTTATGTTGTTAAGCTTGACGTACGAAAATTCTTTGACTCTGTATCTCATGATGTTTTAAAAAAGCAGTTGTGTCATTTGTTTAAGGATAAAAAACTATTAAGACTTTTTGATTGTATAATAGATTCTTATGAAACAGAACCCAATAAGGGGATTCCTATAGGAAATCTTACAAGTCAATATTTTGCCAATCTCTATTTATCTCAGTTGGATCATTATATAAAAGAGGTATTACACGTACCCGTTTATGTCCGATATATGGACGATATGTTATTATTTGCTACGGATAGAGCCATGATAAAAAAATACATGGTGGAAGTTTTGAATTATGTAAATGATGTACTTTTTTTGAATCTTAAACCACCGCAAATTGTGCGTACATTAAATGGAGTTTCATTTCTTGGTTATTTAGTGCGTTCAGACAAAATCTTGCTGAACAGGCGTAGTAAGATAAGGTTTAAAAGGAAGATGATGCGTTATATTAAAAATGTTGATGAGGGTAAGTGGACCCAAAAACAATATATGCAGCATGTTATTCCGCTGATGGCTTTTGCTTGTAAAGCACGTACAAGGCGCTTACGAGAGACTATCTGTGCAACAATTGAGGGTAACAATCATTAAGAGGGTGCTTCGCGGCGGTAGTTGGAACAACAAAGCTAGTAACTGTCGTGTTTCTAATCGTAACTATAACACACCTTCCAACCGTAACAACAATACCGGTTTTCGTGTTGTTTGCCTCCCTTTAGCTCAGTTTGGATGGATCTCCTAATTGAACAGATTGTTGTCCGTTCTCTTTGAAGAGAAAAAAGGATGGGGAAACCCTAAAAAAGAGGTGTTAGTAAACGAATCAGTTGAAAGCTCCTCTTTTTGACTTTCTTAATTATAGTAACGATAAAAAACTAACGTTTGTCTGTGTATTTCTATGTATTTATCGTAACTTTGCAATGAAATCTTTAAGGTAATGGTCAAAAGAATAAAAAGGAATTGGATAGTGCCTCAGGGTGTTGAACTGACGGAACTGGATAAAAAAGTGTTGGCATTTCAAGAGCAAGGTTGTTTGGTGCCAAAGAAAAGCTTGATTAAAACGGAAGAGCAGATAGAGGGGATTCGTCGAAGCGGATTGATAACAACCGGAGCGTTAGATCTTGTAGCGCAAGAAATCCGTGCCGGTATGTCCACACAAGACATCAACGATATGGTGCATGACTATACCATAAAGCATGGAGGCATTCCGGCTCCACTTAACTATGAAGGATTTCCTAAGAGTGTATGTACTAGCGTTAATGAAGTGGTTTGTCATGGAATTCCCAGTGAATATGAAATATTAGAAGAGGGGGATATTATCAATGTAGATGTGACGACCATTTTGGATGGGTATTACAGCGATGCCTCACGTATGTTCGTCATTGGACAGACTTCTGCCGAGAATCAAAAGTTGGTGGACGTGGCTAAGGAGTGTTTGGAAATAGGAATGAAAGCAGCCCAGCCATACGGATTTGTCGGTGATATAGGTTATGCCATTGAACGACATGCCAAAAAGAACGGATTTAGTGTAGTCCGGGATTTAAGCGGGCATGGTGTAGGATTGGAGTTTCATGAAGAACCGGATATCGACCATTATGGAAGAAGAGGTACAGGAATGTTGTTAGTTCCGGGCATGGTGTTCACTATTGAACCGATGATAAATATGGGCGATTGGAGAGTCTTTGTGGATGAGGATGATGATTGGACCGTTGTGACGGAGGATGAGTTGCCAAGTGCGCAGTGGGAGCATACATTCCTGATGACAGAACAAGGACTGGAAATTTTGACATATTGATGATAGAACAAATGAATATGGCAGAAAAAGATATAATCATATTAGGTATAGAGTCAAGTTGTGACGATACGTCAGCAGCTGTTATCAAAAACGGTGTTTTACTCAGTAATGTAACAGCGAGTCAAGCTGTTCATGAAGCGTATGGTGGTGTTGTTCCCGAATTGGCGTCGCGTGCACATCAGCAAAATATAGTACCGGTAGTGGATCAAGCCTTAAAGAAAGCCGGTGTAACGAAGGAAGATTTGTCGGCTGTGGCGTTTACAAGAGGTCCGGGATTGATGGGGTCTTTGCTTGTAGGAGTTTCGTTTGCCAAAGGGTTTGCCCGCTCTTTGGGTATCCCGATGATAGAAGTCAATCATTTGCAAGGTCATGTGTTAGCACATTTTATTAAACAAAATGAAGATGATAATCATCAACCGGAATATCCATTCTTGTGCTTGTTGGTAAGTGGAGGAAATTCACAAATTATATTGGTTAAGGCATACAATGATATGGAAGTGTTAGGGCAGACCATTGACGATGCCGCCGGCGAAGCGATAGACAAATGTTCGAAGGTGATGGGATTAGGTTATCCGGGCGGTCCTATTATTGACAAACTTGCCCGCATGGGCAATCCTGAGGCTTTCAAATTTGCCAAGCCCAATATACCCGGTTATGATTACAGTTTCAGTGGTCTCAAGACTTCTTTTCTGTATTCTTTAAGAGATTGGTTGAAAGAAGATCCTGACTTTATTGAACATCACAAAGAGGATTTGGCGGCGTCGTTGGAAAATACCATCGTGGAGATTTTAATGAAGAAATTACGTTTGGCTGCCAAGGACTTAAAAATAAAACAGGTTGCTGTGGCCGGTGGTGTTTCTGCCAATAATGGATTGCGTAACGCATTTCATCAATATGCCAAAAAATATGGTTGGACGATTTTTATTCCGCCATTCGGTTATACGACCGATAATGCTGCTATGATTGCTATAACGGGTTATTATAAATTTATGGACAATGATTTTTGTACCATAGATTTGCCGGCGTATTCAAGAGTGACTTTAAAATAATAAAGAGTGTGTATGGATGCGGCTTTGATAAAACTCTCGCAAGAGATTGGTGAATTGCTTAAATCCCAAAAACTCACCCTTAGCACGGCGGAAAGTTGTACGGCGGGAAGAATTGCGGCGGCCATTACTGCAGTATCAGGTAGTTCGATGTATTTTAACGGTAGTGTAGTCAGTTATTGTAATGAAATAAAACGAAATGTATTGGGCGTTTCCGATGAACTTTTAGAAACAAAGGGTGCTGTTTCAAAAGAAGTGGCTTGTGCAATGCATGAAGGCATCTTAAAGGTGATGAATACAGATTGTGCGATTGCTATTACCGGTTTTGCGGGTCCTTTAGGAGGCAAAGAAGCACCGGTAGGAACGATATGGATTGTTGTAGGAAATAAAAAAGATGCCAGAGTAAAATTGTTGCAAGTTGATAAGGAAAGAGAAGAAAACCTTACTGAAGCGACAATTTCTGCTCTCCAACTTCTCCTGAACTTCTTAAAAAACGCTTAGCACAAAAAATAAAGTGATTTTTTAGCAAAAATACTTGTAGGTTTGGATTTTAAGCCTTAAATTTGCACCCTGTTTGAAGGAAGCTAATAGAAATTATCAAAAAGGAAGATAGAAATGTCTAAGATTTGTCAAATTACCGGAAAAAAAGCCATGATTGGCAACAACGTTTCTCATTCAAAGCGTCGTACAAAAAGACACTTTAATGTAAACTTGTTTACTAAGAAGTTCTACTATGTAGAGCAGGATTGCTGGATTAGCCTGAACATTAGTGCTGCTGGTCTGCGCTATATTAATAAGGTAGGCCTTGATGCTGCGTTGGTAAATGCGGTTGAAAAAGGTTATTGTGATTGGAAAAGCATTAAAGTAATTGCTTAATAAAAGGAGAAAAGACTTATGGCAAAAAAGGCTAAAGGCAATAGAGTGCAGGTAATACTTGAATGCACTGAAATGAAAGAAAGCGGTCTTCCCGGAAC
>JAGBCQ010000029.1 GCA_017937925.1 Paraprevotella sp.
ATTATTACGACTCCAACAAGAACCTGATTTCTGAAAAGCGGAACGATAACAATGCAGCCTATGTGACTTACAGTTACAATTCCGATAACGAGCTCACCGAAAAGGTGAATTATGACACCGGTTTAAGGTATACTTATGGCAACAATGATAGCGTAACAGTTACAAAGCTGAGCGATGACTCGGTGGTCCAGACTTACACCCAGTCCTCTAACGAAGACTCCGTCGATAGCGAAGATGCAGTTGTCACCACTATCAATGAAAGCCATTTCGGCACAAGTTACTCGAGCCAGGTCGCGAAGTACAGCACAACTTTCACCTCTGGAAACAACTCCATCGTCTACAGCTTCACGAACAACAGCAGCAATAACGTTACCACAGAATCGGTAAGTTACAACAACTCACAGGCGTTCTCGACGGCATACAGCTATGACTCGAAAGAGAACATCACGAGCAAGGCGATCACACTGGCGGATAATACCACCTTCAATGTGGTGAACACCTACGACTCCAAGAACCGGATCACAAGTACAGGTTATGGTTCTGCGGAGCAGACCTATACTTACGACCAGTATGGCCAACTGACGCAGACCGTGGATGCCGCGAACGGGTTCACTGAAACTTACAGCTACGACCAGAGAGGGAACATTCTCACCAAAACAAAGGTTTACGATGATACATCATTACCTGCAGAAACTACGACCTTCAGCTATGGCAACGCTGTCTGGCCGGATGAACTGACCTCGGTCAACGGCACGAGCCTGACTTACGACGCCAACGGCAATGTCCTGACCTATGGTAACATGGAGTTCGAGTGGACCAACGGCAGAGTACTGTCAGAGATCACCGTGAATCCGGCCGACCCGAACGGCACCGCGGACGTCTATAGTTATACCTATGATGAGTCCGGCATCCGGAGTAGCAAGACCGTCAACGGAGTGACCACCTGCTTCACAACAAAAGATGGTGTCATCCTGTCTCAGACAGACGGGACGAACACCATGTATTTCCAGTATGACAACTCCGGCAACCCGACTGGTTTCCTCTATAACGGAACTCAGTATTTCTACCTGACCAACCAGATGGGTGATGTCATTGGCATCACCGACAGCTCGGGTTCTCTCGTTGCCACCTACACTTATGGTGCCTGGGGCGAAGTCCTGGCTGTAACGCCGGCAACCACCGGCAATGCTGCTCAGCTTGCTATCGCCAATGCGAACCCACTGCGGTATAGGGGCTATTACCTCGATCAGGAGACGGGGTATTATTACCTGCAGAGTAGATATTATAATCCTTTATCAACTAGGTTTCTTAATGCAGACAAAGGCGAAATTGCAAGCATTTCAAAAGACTATGCTTCTGGCAACAATCTTTTTGTCTACTGCAACAATAGCCCTATCAATTCGTCGGATCCAACGGGAACTATATCAATAAGAATACCTCGTTGGATTGCAATAACACTATTTAATTTATTGGCTTCAGCCATTCCAGGACTAAAAGCGGTTTACTATCCGTTAAAAATAGGGATTAAACAATTTGTTAAAAAAACCAGTTCATATGTGCTGAAAAATAAAGTACGTGGATCATTGACTTCAGCTGTCTCAAAAGTTTTTGGATATGCGGGTCGGCTTGCCAATGCTTTACAAAAAGCCACCAAACGTCTTCCATTATTCAAAAAATATGCCGATAAAATTACTGCTACAGCAATTTATAGTGCAGTAAGAAAGACAGCTATAAATACCGTTGTAAGCAAACTAATCAATATTATGTTTAAAAATATAGAAATATTCTTATCCATAGGTGGTTTGATAGGGGGCATACTGGACTACGCGACTGATAGATCACTAAATGGCATTATACTCGTTAATGTAAACACATCCAAAGGTGGAGGTGGCAGATAATGGAGCGACAAATTATTCATTTCATTCACTTATCTGATTCCTTTTTAGAATATAAAGTAATCGTTAATGATAAAGAATATTCCTTGTCATCAAATGATTCTGTCTTAGAAATACCTTCTGATGTTTTTACAGAAAATGGAAATGTTTTAAGTATTACTTTCTCAAACAAATTCCAACATAGAGATACTATGCCTGCCCCTTTAGTGCTTCTATCTCGAATTCTGTTTCCTGAGGTGATTGCCGAAGATCCATGGCCTGGACAAAATTATCTGTTTGATTTTACATATTCGATAAAGGACTTTGTAAAACCTACATCAACAAAGATAATAATTCATAATTATCCATTTGATTGTGAATCCATCAACTTGTATGAATCAGGCCCCAAATTGCCAAAGGTAAAAGTGACGGGTATTTCTGGGATGGATGAAAATATTGAAGTTGTGTTCTCAAAAGAATGCCTTTATAACCACCTTCTGCAATCATTCAGAGGTTTGCTATTCTATAGCTTTATATTGATTCTTGCGAGTGTCATATTGTTTTTTGTTTCAGACTATACGCTTATTTCAGGGGTTGGCATTATTAGTATTGTTATGATAGACATAGTCTCAATAATATTGAAAAAAAAGGAATATGATAAAATAGTTAACAAGCTAGAAGGCTGGGTTTCCAATAATATGTAGAATTATTGTTTAATTAAATATTATTATGGATGGGCTTAATTGGAATGCGGTGAAAATGACCAGTACCTTTTGCGCTGTCAAGAAGACGTGATAGCACCTCATTACCTGCAGAAACTACGACCTTCAGCTATGGCAACTCCGCCTGGCAGGATGAGCTGACCAGTGTCAATGGTACAAGCCTTACTTATGACGCCAACGGCAATGTCCTGACCTATGGGAACATGGAGTTCGAGTGGACGAATGGACGGGTGCTTTCTCAGATCACTGTGAACCCTGCAGACCCGAACGGAACAGCGGATGTCTACAGCTATACCTATGACGAAAGTGGCATCCGGTCCAGCAAAACCATCAATGGAGTCACCACCTACTTCACAACAAAAGATGGCGTCATCCTGTCTCAGACCGACGGGACGAACACCATGTATTTCCAGTATGACAACTCCGGCAACCCGACCGGGTTCCTCTATAACGGAACTCAGTATTTCTACCTGACCAACCAGATGGGTGATGTCATTGGCATTGCCGACAACGCAGGTTCCCTCGTTGCAACCTACACTTATGGAGCATGGGGCGAAGTCCTTGCGGTGACTCCAGCCACCACCGGCAATGCTACCCAGCTTGCCATCGCCAATGCGAACCCACTGCGTTATAGAGGGTATTATCTCGATCAGGAGACGGGGTATTATTATCTGCAGAGCAGGTATTATAGTTCAAATCTTTGCAGGTTTTTAAATGCCGATATGCTTGAATTTGCAAGTTTTGAAAAAGAGGCCGCAGGCGGAACTGACATTTTTGTTTATTGTAGTAATTGCCCTACTAACCATAAAGATCCAACCGGGTCCATAAAAAGGACTATTTCTAGATGGACGGCAGAAACATTGATTGAGACATTCATGTATGTTGTTGCTCCGTGGATTGCATCTCAATTGAGTGTCGCAAATAGAGTGGCAAAAACAGCTTTATATGTTTCCAGACGCTTACTTCCAAAGAACATTCGAAATATTGCAAAAAGCACTAAAATGATACGCAAATATGCAACTACAATTAAAAAAGCATATTCCCAATACAACACATTTATAAATAAATTGGTAAAAGGCTTCGTTCCACGAGTTCTTGGAATGGGATCTAAATTGCTAACAGGAATTCGAAAAATCATATGGCGAGCAACCGGTGTTACTATCAAAGCCTTAACAACATATAGTCTGAAAAGAGCAACGGATCAAGCAATAAACACTTTAAAATCAGCAAGAAATCTATCGATTAAGAAGGTTGGCACTTTTTTCTATCTAATAGGTTTTGCTGCTGAGTTCTTGTCAGTTTCTGGCTTTATTGCAATATGGCTTGATGTGGCAACGGATGGTAGATTGAATAACACGATTAAGTTATGGTGAAAACAATGATTGCTTGTTTTGAATGGCCCATGCTATGGGTGTTTCCTTTGTGCCTGCTGATTCTATCTTTTTTGTTCGCTTTGGCATCGATAATTGGTTTTCGAAAAAAAGTATTCAGTATGCTTGGGCTTATTATCATTGCGTCGGCATCGGTTTTATGTTTGGCTGTAGGTATCCGCTATTGTGTTATTGCGAATTCACCAAAATTAACGACCGAAAAAGTTACATATCAAGGAGAGAGTATTGAGCGACTCTCATTTTCAAAAAAATATCTGTTTGTTAGTGAAAACGGCGAAAAAATGCTACTCCGATTTCCCTATTTTGTAAGTCAAAAGACTATTATGAAGGAGGAGCTATTGCCCGAAAACCAATACTCAATAACGTATGAATGCAACGAGGATATTATTGTTGTTGTCAAAAAAGAAAACGCTTCAGCTAGTTCATCCACTGAAAAAATAATAACGAATACATATGCAGAAAAAGATTCTCAGTATTCAACCTTGAGTTCCATTCTAAACGATTCGATCTTTCCTTTTTCTCTTGCAGGCATAGCATTAATTGCAATGATACTATTTGGAATTAATGCAGACACGAAAAGAGAGCGGGCTCTCATCCTTTTGTTGGGACTTCTTATTATCATGTTCTCTACGTCTCGAGGAATCCATTATATCAAGATTGTAAATCATCCTGTAATCGTCGAAACCAAAACATATCTGGTAGCGGTTAATGAAGAACTTGCATCTGATTGGATTGAAATAGATTTTGTGGACGAGGCTGGAAATAGATTGGAATTTTCGCCAAAGAGAAATACAATTGAATCTTATCTGGGAGTGGAAGAACTGGAACAAGGTGATTACTGGTTGGTTTATGAAGCTCAAAGCAACACGCTGTTAGATATTAGAAAAAATCTGTGAACTCTCTTGACCCCGCTCCGGCTTTGTCAGGCATGTATGCGAGGGAAGGTTGAAGAGCAACAACCATACTCTAAGGGGCTATTATCTTCAAGGTCAAGGCTCAGAAGCTTTTGTTGGCTCTATAACCAAAAAAATTATATCGAACAATCATGGAGTGCAGTGAGAAAGTGACCAGTACTATTCGGATACTTTTCGGGTAGGCGAAATCCCTCTTTTGTAAATCGCCCAACTCAAAGACCAAAGTTTACGATGATACATCATTTCCTGCGGAAACTACGAACTTCAGCTATGGCAATTCCGCCTGGCCGGATGAGCTGACCTCGGTCAACGGCACGAGCCTGACCTATGATGCTAACGGGAACGTCCTGACCTATGGCAGCATGGAGTTCGAGTGGACGAACG
>JAGBCQ010000030.1 GCA_017937925.1 Paraprevotella sp.
CAAACGGTTCGTATTGAATGTACCAATCCACAACTCGACTTCAGGATGACGCTTTGCCAATGTCGGAGCCAAATACTCATTATTGAATCTCAACGTTCCTTCTGCCGTCCAAGCACAACCCGGATACGGTGTGTAGGAATATGCCTCGTTCTGATACATCACCTTTGTGATTGGCAAACCTTGCTCTGCATACAAGTCGATGAAACGACAGAACATATCAGCATAACATTGTAGGTAACGAGGGTCTTGAATGAAATAATCCTGTCGGCACCCTTCTCTGCGAACCATTTCCTTCGCGCCGACCCGTCGGCAACCTTCTCGGAGCATCCGTTTTCCCTTGCCGCCTCGTCGGCAACAGACTTTTTGTCCTCGTTTGCCCTTGCCGACCCATCGGCAAACCAACTTTCACCGACATTTCCCTTTGCCGACCCCTCGGCACGCGGCTTCGTCTGTCAATCTGAGTGCGAGGTTAGCAAATAATCCTCAATTTCAGCCCCATTTCATCCAGAATTTTACAAAATCGCCTCCAATTGAACCATTTTTAGCAGTTTTTACACTTCCGAGGCCACAGTTTGAAGACTTTTTTGTAATTTTGAAGACTCTTTCCACAAAGAGTGCAAGACATATTGCTCGATAGTCTCACAATCACCACGTGAAAAGAGCAAACTCCTATTATTGGGACTGCTACCCATACGGGCGCAGCTTTCCCATATATAGGAGTGGCTTGTGGTGAGCCGTGAGACGTATGGCGAAAGTCTGCGCCTCTTTCATTGAAAAACGTTTGTAAGTCGAACCTAAAAGATAATGAGAAATGAAAAAAGTCATTTTATTGGTTACTGCGACAATTATTTTGTCTGCTTGCAATATGCAAGTTAAAAAGAATTACAAGTATGTAGAGAGTGTGCTAGGTGGCTCTTCAATCAAAGAAAAAGAGGAAAAAACAATCTCTGCTTTTTCTGATAGTGCTGCATATTTAGAAGCATACGAAAAGTATTGTATATCCTTGAAAGTATATAATGATATGCGCAAAGAGGGTATGGGACAATATCTGGATATACCTATTGGCTTTAAATTGTACAACTCAGATGGTGAAGATATAACTGACATTTATTTTAATTCTAAATTAACAGAAGAAGAAGCTATCGAATCCTCCATTCTTGCAATGGACAATGTTGTAAAGCGTTCTAATAATAGTAAGCAGGCTAAGGCCGAAGAAACAAAAATCGATTCTGTCAAAATAAAAGAACTACTACCATTTTTCAAAGTTAAGAAAGACGAATTTGACCCCAATGGAAAAACATGGTATGAGCCAAAGTCTGCTCCTCAGTACACTAATCGCAATGGAATTTACTTATACTTCGCTGTCCAAAATGGAAAGGTCGCTGCATTACGTTTCAGAGTACAATACTATTCTGACGATTGGCTTTTCTTTAAGAAAATACAATTCTCAATAGACGAGAATGCTTATGAATATATTCCATCAAATACTGAAACGGACTGTGGAAATGGTGGCAAAATTTGGGAATGGTTTGATGAGGCATTGACAGGTAGTGACAGAGACCTTATCTATGCTCTTGTAGAGGCAAAGTCTGCTAAAATGAAGTTCATAGGTCGTCAGTATTATGACATCAAAACGATTACAAGAAATCAAATATCAGACATGAAAAGAGCATTAGAACTATATAGAGCGATGGGAGGGAGATATTAAACACAAACATTTTCTGATAGTACTACCACCAACACATTTGATCTCATGTATCATATACAAGCCGTCCATTTCTGGGCGGCTTTTTTCATGCCCTTTCTGAACTTGTCGGCATCCGTATCATGGCGAATCAGCAAGCCAGAAGAAGCTGGATACCATTCATGTATATCTTCTATACATTATGTCCCCTTTTATTTATGAGGAAGACATGGACGAGTTCTGTACAGACCTGTTGAGATTTGCCATGGATCATAACTACCGCCCTGAAATTGAGTGGAAGAGATTCAAGACCAAACTAAGCAACTTCGATGTCCGTCATCTGGTATGGAGCATTGCCATTAGGTTAGGACTTGGCAAAGGCAAGGTTTACAGCAACGATGATTGCGCCTTCTATATCGAGCGTCGTTTTGCTTCTTTGTGTGTAACAGCGAGTGGAGAGCCATTGTCGCATAGCACACTCAGGAACCTGACTGTCACATCCATATAGCGGAAACTTTGGAAAAGGAACAATGAGGAAGAAGAGAACAGAAGTCCCATGACGAACAAAGGCAGAATCTCGTTGCGACGCAATGCGAACGATTGTTTCTTCAACACCATCATACCCGCCAATAGGACAATGGCAAAAGCGTAGCGATAGAACAATACCGAATCGACCAAAAGTCCGGTAGCATACAATGGTAACGCAAACAACGGATTCAATCCGTAACTCACTGAGGCAATAATACCTTCAATATAGCCTCTTGCTCTTTTTCTTGCCTTAGGATCGTTCTGTATATTGACTTTTTCGACTGCAAAATTATACATTTCTGTCGTTCCGTCGGCATTTATCGGTCCTTTTTCTTACCGACACCTATAATAAATAGAGGTTGTTTAAAATAGAATGACAGGATAATAGCAAAATTCTATTTTAAACAACCTCTGTATTAAGTTGATGTTTGGTTATCGTTGTACGAACGTATTGAAAGAATGAGCTGGCAGTGTCATATTCAAGTATTTCTTACCTAACTTCACGCTGACTTTCTGCGCTTCATCCGTCATGTTGCCGGCTGTCACCACATATCGGTTATCGTTCTTAAATACCACTACAGGCACCCTGCTGTTCTCACGACCACTGTACGCCACCATCTTTGTTCCATTTCCAACAAAGTGGCAGAAGTGCTTGTAAGCAAAATATTCTGCGGTATAGCGCATCTTGCGTGTTTTACTATCTACTTGTATCAGTGCGTTTTGTTTCCATCCCCAAGGCGACTCGCCACGGTCCTGTAAAATGAAGTTCCAATTATAGTACTCGTCCACGCCATTG
>JAGBCQ010000031.1 GCA_017937925.1 Paraprevotella sp.
AAAGATAGTGCAAACCGAGAGAAATAGAAAAGAAAAACGCAGTTTTTTATTTCATTTCCGAGGTGAAGCCTATGTTATCTAAAGATAGTGCAAACCGAGAGAAATAGAAAAGAAAAACGCAGTTTTTTATTTCATTTCCGAGGTGAAGCCTATGTTATCTAAAGATAGTGCAAACCGAGAGAAATAGAAAAGAAAAACGCAGTTTTTTATTTCATTTCCAAGGTACTGTTCTAGGTTATTTGAAACACAATGAAACGTCTTACCTCATCGCAAATAAAAGAGTTAGGCTTGAACTTTACCGAAGAAGAGGCCGACACCACCATCCGTATGATAGAAACGGACGACATGAGGAGGACGTACCAACCCCGACCGCCTCATTCCCATAAAGGAACAATGGGACATGCCTTATTAGTGAGCGGACAATATGGAATGGCTGGAGCTACCATTTTGGCAGCAAAGGCTTGTATGAGGAGTGGCGTAGGCAAACTGACAGTACACACAGCCGGGCGCAACAACGACATCTTGCAATGTTCGGTACCCGAAGCCATACTGAGTCACGACACGTCGGAGTGTCGCATCACCGGCGCCATACCGACTGCCGACTTTAACGCAATGGCGATAGGTCCGGGCATAGGGACACACGAAGAAACTGCCGGTGCATTGCTAAGATTCTTATATAACGACTGTAAAAGGTTGGTTTTAGACGCAGATGCCTTAAATCTCCTTGCCATACACCCCGATTGGTTGAAGTTGTTACCACAAGGCACCATTCTGACGCCTCATCCCAAAGAGTTGGAACGCCTATTGGGTAAGTGCGACAATGCCGACGACCGACTGCGAAAAGCGCTCAACGCCACCAGACAATACCATATTTATATAATATTAAAAGGACATCACAGTTTAATCTGTACACCCGAAGGTTACGTCTTCGTCAACCCTACCGGTAATGCGGGTATGGCTACCGCCGGCAGTGGCGACGTTCTGACAGGCATCGTTTGCGGTCTGCTGACACGTGGATACCAACCACTCGACGCTGCCATCATGGGAACTTTCCTACATGGTCTGGCGGGCGACATCGCCTGCGAACAGTGGGGCGAAGAAAGCCTGACAGCCTCCGACATCATTAACGCATTGGGAGAGGCTTACAAAAGAATTGATAAGAAACATTGAACAAACAAAGAATATGAAAGCAAGACACTTATTATGCGGCATGGTGTTCCTCGCAATGGGAGCAAACGCTCAAACAGAAGTCAGCACATACCAACCAGGTGTGACAGTAGAAGGCGTAACTTACTATTTACCGCAAACTGCCATACGATTGATAGTCACCACCCAAAAGACAGTCTATACACCGGGCGAATACCGCAAGTATGCCAACAGATACTTACATTTGACGAATATCGGTTCGGAAACAACTACTGAGTGGAGCATCAAAAACATTGAGATGACCACCTACGGAACGCCCGATCCCAACAAGATATATAGCATCAAGTTGGAGAAAAGAACGATAGCTCCGTTGGTCAGCCTGACCACCGACGGCATACTGCTAAGTATCAATACGGAAGCGACAGAAACGGCGTTGCCTCCTGTACCACAAGGTAGCGAGTCGTCCAAACATCCCAATCCAAGAGATTTCATGAATCAGGAAATTCTTGCAGCCAAGAGCAACGCTAAAATCGCGGAATTGGTGGCAGAAGAAATCTACGATATCAGAGAGAGCAAGTCGGCACTGATAAAAGGCGAAGCGGACAATACACCAAAGGACGGCGAACAGTTGCAAATCATGCTCAACCAGTTAAACTTACAAGAACAGGCATTGGCGCAACTATTCAAAGGTACGATAGACACATGCACCGAAGTGTTCACTATCGATATTACACCGACCGAGTTCACTGACAAGACCATCTTGTTCCGCTTCTCTAAGCGATTGGGTGTGGTGGACAAGGATGACCTTTCCGGTACACCGGTATATCTCTCACTCAAGGATATGAATGTCGTTCCGGAACCTGTTGTGGATGAGAAGACCGAGAAAAAGAAAAGTAAAATGGAACAAGGCGTTTATTACAACGTTCCCGAACGTGTGGGAATCAGCATTTTCACACCTACCGAGACCTATTGTAAGGGCGAATACCCAATGGGACAGTTCGGTAACGTAGAAATCTTGAGCAACGTTTTGTTCGACAAGAAAACCACCACTAAGGTAACGTTCCATCAAGACAATGGTGGCATCAAGCAACTAACGGACGAACTAGCGGAATAATCCTACCGCATCATAGACTTTCACAGTCGCCAAAACAACCAAATGCCATTCCGACAGAATGGAGGAATCTAAAAAGAACATAAGAAAGAGATTCTTCCTCCTATACAGTCGTCGGAATGACAGAAAAAGGGAGCGCCAGAACGATAAAAATGTCATTCCGACAGAGCGAAGCGACGAGGAATCTAAAATAAAGAAAAGTAAATTAATCTCTAATGACAAATATTCATCAGTATTGGGTTTACATTATGGCAAACCATAACCACAATGTTATTTATGTTGGAGTAACGAATGATTTATTTCGTCGCTATCAAGAGCATAAACGTGGAGAAGGTTCCACCTTTACAGCTAAATACAAATGCCATAAACTGATATATTTTGAAGAGTTTAATAATATTGATGACGCAATCGCAAGGGAAAAAGAAATTAAGGGTTGGAGAAGATCGAAAAAAGAAATCTTGATAAAGACAATGAATCCTGAAAAAAATGATTTAGGATTACAGTTTGTATAACATTGGTTTGAACAACAGGCAAGGTGGACAAAATGTCATTCCGACAGAGCGAAGCGACGAGGAATCTAAAAAGAACATAAGAAAGAGATTCTTCCTCCTATACAGTCGTCAGAATGACAGATAAAGGGAGCGCCAGAACGATAAAGATGTCATTCCGACGGAGCGAAGCGACGAGGAATCTAAAAAAAGGGGCTGCCTCAAAGCAGCCCCTAACTTTATTGTTTCTCGACAGATTATAACTTGTTGTCAGAACCCAATACGTTGATAATCTTGTGCTCGTACATCTTCTTCATATTGTCGCGAGCAGGACCTAAGTACTTACGTGGGTCGAACTCAGCCGGAGACTCAGCGAACACTTTACGTACTGCAGCAGTCATAGCCAAACGAGAGTCAGAGTCGATGTTGATTTTGCAAACAGCACTCTTAGAAGCTTGACGCAATTGCTCTTCAGGAATACCGATAGCAGCCTTCAACTGACCACCGTACTTGTTGATAGTAGCCACTTCGTCTTGAGGAACTGATGAAGAACCGTGAAGAACGATAGGGAATCCGGGAAGTTTCTTCTCGATTTCAGCCAACACGTCGAATGCCAATGGAGGAGGTACCAAAACACCGTTTACCAAAGTACATTGTTCCGGAGTGAACTTGTGAGCACCGTGAGAAGTACCGATTGAGATAGCCAAGCTGTCGCAACCTGTCTTAGATACGAAATCTTCTACTTCTTCCGGCTTAGTGTAGTGTGACTCAGCTGCAACAACTTCGTCCTCAACACCTGCCAATACACCCAACTCACCTTCTACTGTTACATCGAACTGATGAGCATAATCAACTACCTTCTTAGTCAAAGCAACGTTCTCATCGTAAGGCAAGTGAGAACCGTCGATCATCACTGAAGAGAAACCAGAGTCGATACAGTCTTTGCAAATTTCAAAGCTGTCACCGTGGTCCAAGTGAAGAACGATTTGAGGATTCTCGCAACCCAATTCCTTAGCATACTCTACTGCACCTTGTGCCATATAGCGCAAGATAGTAGCGTTAGCATAGTTACGAGCACCTTTAGAAACCTGCATGATAACAGGAGACTTAGTCTCTACAGCAGCTTGTACAATAGCTTGCATTTGCTCCATTGTGTTGAAGTTGAACGCAGGAATAGCGTAACCACCTTCAACAGCCTTAGCGAACATCTCGCGAGTGTTCACCAAACCTAAATCTTTGTAATTTACCATTTCTATTTTCGTTTAATTAAACAAATGTATCTTTCGATTCGAGACGACAAAGATAAGTATTTTATCTGAATCACTTACTTATTCTTTCGTCTTTTTTATTCTCAACGTTTCTTTTCACTTTTAGCGCAACTCCTTAACCAGATAAACCACTGCAGGGAGGTGGTCGCTGTAACCATTCAGCCAAACGCCACCGGCATGGGTTCTTTTGGTGTTGCCTTTGTAACGTCCTTCGGTCTGGAACAGGTAGTCACGCATAAATATCTCACTCTTAAAGAATTTAAGTTGGGAATAGTCTTTGTGTCCTTTCTGATTCAAGAGGTTGTGCGACAAGACAATTTGATCGAACAGGTTCCACTTGCCGTCGTACATCAACGTACCGCGTCCCTCCTTCACAAGGATGTTCCACCAAGGATTATACATTTCATCTTCCTTTACCTTATTTATATCACGCTTCGCTCCTAGTTCTTTTGACATACTGGGGTCAAAGGGGTCGTCGTTCATATCGCCCATCACAATGATTTTCATATCGGGATTGGCTTGGCGGATACTGTCGCGCAATGCACGCACCTGCATACCGCCTCTCTCGCGATAGTAGGACACAGCGAAACGGCTCGGCCAATGACAAACGATGAAAGTCACATCGTCGCCGGCAAGCTTACCTTGAACTGTCAAGAAGCCACGTGTACGACTTGCACTGTCCTTTTCCTCATATATATAAGGTTGTAAGAATGTCTTCTCAGGTGTAAAGAAACGAGGATTGTATATCAAGGCACAATCCACCCCGCGCCTATCCGGTCCTTCAATATGAACGAACTTCATGCCTTTTTCCTTTAAGAGTGGTTGGTTCACAAGGTCTTCCATCACTCTACTGTTTTCTATTTCCGACACACCGATGACGGACGCTCCTACTTTTGGCAACATATCCGTACCGATTTCGCTCAACACTTTCGACATATTTTTCAACTTCGAGAAGTATTTCATTCCGTCCCACTTGTTCTTACCGTCCGGAAGGTACTCGAAATCATTCTTCCCCTCATCATGTATCGTGTCAAAGAGATTCTCAAGATTGTAGAATCCCACTGCATACAGTCCCAACTTACGTTCTTGTGCTCTCGTCGCAAGGTTGAACGCCAACAAAACACTTACTATAAAAAGTATCTTCTTCATATCGTCGTACATTAGAAATACTTTACAAATATCCGCTTTTTCGGTCGCACGTCCAAAAAAAACAGCAAAAATATGCGTTTTCCTACCCTTTGTTTTATAAAAAAGCACTTACTTTGTAGTTATGATTTAAAAAACAAGGAGAATGAGAAAAAAGACGACATTGATTCTGACGGCGTTATTCGCTTCTTCCTTTCTCTGTGCACAGGAGATAGACACTATGACTGTGTACCAACAAAGGACGCAAAACGAAAATGCCGATTTTTCTTTTACAGAATCACAACTTAACGAGGACGATGACCGTGGACAGGCAGTATCAGCCGTTACCGGCATCAGCAACGATTTGTATCTGTCGGAAGTAGGTTATCTGTTCAGTCCCATGCGTTTCAGAATGAGAGCATACCTGAACACCAACAACGACATGTTCATCAACGGCATACCAATGAACGATGCCGAACGTGGTTCATTCAACTACTCTTCTATCGGTGGTTTGAACGATGTGACACGTAACAGAGAGGGTTCACCTTTTTATTATATGAACCATTTC
Source organism: Paraprevotella sp. (assembly GCA_017937925.1). Lineage (GTDB taxonomy): Bacteria > Bacteroidota > Bacteroidia > Bacteroidales > Bacteroidaceae > Paraprevotella. The sequence goes on from JAGBCQ010000031.1 coordinate 5,707, forward strand.
GGTTATACGTCTATCGGTGGTGGCGACAATATCAATATCCGCCCGGGACAATACGCCACAGGACACAAGTTGGTTCTCTCAGGTACCAACCGTAACTACCGCTTGCGTGGTATGTACACCTACTCTTCCGGATTGATGAGCAACGGTTGGGCGTTCACCGGTTCTATCGGTTACCGCTGGGCGAACGAAGGTAACATCGAAGGTACATTCTATAACTCCTTCAGTTACATGTTCGGATTTGAAAAAAGGTTCAATGACCGACATAGTTTGAGTTTCAATACTTATGGTTCACCGACAGAGCGCGCACAACAAGGATGTTCTACTGAGGAAGCTTACTGGTTGGCAAACAGCCACTACTACAACCCGAACTGGGGTTATCAAAACGGCGAGAAACGTAATGCCAGAGTGGTGGAAACATTCGAACCGACGGCTATCGTGACATGGGACTTTGACATTGACGACCGCACGTCGCTCTCTACATCTTTGTCCGGTAAATACGGAATGTATGCCAGCAGTGCATTGAGTTGGAGCGGTAATGCTGCCGACCCACGACCTGACTACTATAAAAAGTTACCGAGTGGACAGGTTTCCAACAACGTCTTCGGTAACGAAATGACAGAGGATGACATTACTACTTGGTGGAACGCATATAATTATTGGACAAGCTCCAAAGCCAACAGACAAATCAACTGGGATGCCATGTATTTCGCCAACGCACAACAGAAAGCATTGGGTGGCGAGGCACTTTACTATGTAGAGAACCGTCACAACGACCAAATGGCATTCAACTTGGCTTCAACCCTGAAACGTTCCATGAACGAGCATGGCAATATCACTGCGGGTGTCAACCTCAGCACGACAAAGGGCATGCACTACAAGACCATGAAAGATATGTTGGGAGCATCTTCGTTCACCGACGTCGATAAGTTCTCCGTTCGTGACTATGGTTACAGTTCATCCATGATTCAGAACGACTTGGACAATCCGAACCGCAAAATCGGAGAGGGCGACAAGTTCGGATACGACTACAATATTTTTGTCAACAAGGCACATGCCTGGACACACTATCAAATCAACCGCAACTGGCTGACGATGTTCTTCGCCGGTCGTTTGGGTGGTACGACCATCGAACGCGAGGGTTTGATGCGCAACGGACGTGCAGCCAACAACTCCAAAGGTAGCAGTGGCGTGGCTAAGTTCCTTGAAGCAGGATTCAAGTCGGGCGCGACATTCCGCATCGGTGGTAAGCACATCTTCAACTTAGGATTAGGTTACGAGGAGAATGCTCCTTTAGCATACAACGCATTCGTCGCTCCGCGTTTGAAGAACGACTTCGTCTATGGGCTGAAGAATGAAGAGGTCATCAACGCTGAAGCAAGCTATGCTTTCAATGGTGCGAGATTCTCTGCGAAAGTCACCGGTTACTATACCCGTATGAACGACGTGACCGAGTTGGATCAGTTCTACAACGACCAAGAGGCTCGTTACACCTACCTTGCCATGACAGGTGTGGAAAAACAATACATGGGCGTTGAGGTAGCGGCCCAAGTCAAGATTACATCTGATTTGAAATTGAACCTTATCGGAACATACAGCGATGCTCAATATATGAACAATCCTAATGCACAACTGACGTTTGAAAATGAATCCGAGACTTCAACAGACCGGGTTTACGCTAAAGGAATGAAAGAAAGCGGTACACCGCTCTCTGCTTACAGCATCGGTTTGGACTACAGTATCAATGGTTGGTTCTTCAATATCAACGGTAATTACTACCATCGCGGTTTCATTGACTTCTCGTCCTACCGCCGTTTAGCAAGTGTATTGGCAGCTGACGCTACCAGTGGCACTGTGGGCGAGGACGGACAGACCATTACCGTTGAGCAACCGCAACAGGAAGAGTTTGACGGTGGTTTCATGCTCGACCTTTCTATCGGTAAGTACATCCGTATGAAGAAAGGCAGAAGCCTGAGCATCAACCTCACAGTGAACAACGTGCTGAACAATACGAATATGAAGACTGGTGGTTATGAGCAGAACCGTGATGACAACTACGACGACGGTAGCGCACGCTCTTACCAATTCTCTAAACATTCGAAGTACTATTATGCACAAGGCATCAATGCCTTCATGAATATAGGTTATCGTTTCTAACCATTTAAAATGAAGAAAAGACAATGAAAAAGTTAAGTATTATATTCGCAACATTGCTGTCATGCTTCCTTATCGGTTGTATGGACAACAACGAATACCCTGCGGACTATGTTCCGGGAAACCCGAGCATTGGTGCAGCCAACACTTCCATTGCCGACCTCAAGACCAAATTCCTGAGCGTCACATCTGCCAACGGTGTCAAGATGATAGAAGACGACATCATCATTTCCGGTGTGGTAGTAGGCGATGACGAATCCGGTAACATCTACAAATCCATTTATATCAACGACGGTACGGCTACCATTCAGATTGCCATCAACACGTCCGGTATTTATGCCACATTCCCTGTGGGACAGACCATTGTAGTTGATTGTAAAGGCTTATACATTGGTGGTTACGGCACCATGCCGCAAATTGGTAGTTTGTACGAAGGCGAAATCGGCCGTATGTCGGAAATCACATGGTTGAACCATGTCAGACTCGAAGGTCGTCCCGTCATGGAACATCCTGTCGTTAAAAATCCTATCGAAGTGGACGAAGCATGGTTGAAAGCGGCAGAAGAAACTTCTGCTCCCTATTTCGTTCGTTTCAACAGCGTTAAGATTAAGGAAGCCGACGGTGAAGCCATCTATGCACCGGAAGAAGAGGCTGATAAAGGTTATGGAGTAAATCGCAAAATTCAGATTGGCGGTACAAGTATGACATTCCGCATCAGCACGTATGCCAACTTCGCCACCGACATTATGCCGGAGGGCGACCTGACCATGACCGGTATGCTGACCGTTTACAACGGCACATGGCAGTTTACTGTGAGAACAATCAGAGATATTAAGACCAACGAATAAAATAAAAAGACAAATATATGAAACGTTATTTATCACTTTGCTTATTTGCATTAAGCGTCGTATTTGCATTCAACGCTTGTAGCGATGTTCCCGCACCTTACGGTATTCCGGGACAAGATTCCGATTCAGAAGATGGAATTTATTTACAAGAATCATTCTCTTCTACGTTAGGGTCATTTACCTCAAACTCAGCTGAAGGTAATTTAGCTTGGATAATAGATTATAGCAGTGCTTGTATCACAGGTTATGATAGAGTAAATCAGGTTAATAATGCAGGAGTTACTTATTTAGTAAGTCCGTATATTGACTTATCCTATTCAAGTGGCGCACATATTTCATTCTCACACGCCATCAATTATGAAAAAAATAGTATTAAGGACAACAATCAACTTGTTATTTCTAAAGACTATGAAGGAGATGTAAATACTGCTACATGGGAAGTGTTACCATTCAATACGGACGGAACGAATGCCGATTTTACATTTGTACCATCCGGTAAAATCAACATCCCTTCAACTTACATAGGACAAAAGAATGTAGTTATAGCATTCCGACATAGTTGTGGTAAAAAATCCTCTACATGGGAAGTGAAAAATGTAGTCGTAAAAGAAGGTATTGGCGATTATACTGAAGACAATGAACCCGAAGCCCCCGAAACAACCGAAGGTTTATTCAGCGAGTCTTTCAATAACAGTTTGGGTAACTTTACTATTAAGAATGTGAAAGAAGCAACCGGTTTGGACGGAGAAGTATGGCAATATTCAAGCCAATACACTTGTGCTAAGGCTACTTCATACACAGGCGGTACAGGCGGACAAAACATCCCGACCGAAAGTTGGTTGATTTCTCCTGCTATTGATTTGAGCACTGCAACAAGTCCTGTATTGGCATTTGAACATGCAGCCAACTACTTCACCAATGTATCTAATGACGTAACGGTATGGATTACTGATGCAACTACTGAAAATTGGGTAAAATTGGATGTACCAACCTACCCAACCAGCTTCACATTCGTCAACTCTGGCGATATTGATTTGACAAGCTATGTAGGTAAGTCGGTTAAGATTGGTTTCAAGTACGTCTGCGAGAGCAAGGCAGGAACTTACGAATTGAAGAACTTGACCATTAAGGAAAAGACGGAGGAAGAAACTCCAAGCGAACCCGGAGCACCGGTTGTACCTGTTGAAGGTAACCTATTGGTGAATGGCGACGCTGAGACATGGAGCGGTACTGTTCCTACCAATTGGACAACAGCCAGCACAGCCGGCAATGGTAGTTTGTCAAAATCTGCCGTCGCTCACACCGGTAATAGTTCTATCTGCATCGCAGGAAGTACTAAGAACACTCGTTTAGGTTATAAAGAAACAACACTCAAGGCTGGTACTTACACCTTGAAGTTCTATGCTAAGGCTTCAACTGCCGAAGGCGGAAGTGTTCGTCCGGGTTACACTCCGGTTACAGATGGTAAGGTAGGTAGTTATATGTATGGCGACTATGTCAACGACCTCAGCAATACTGATTGGACAGAAGTAACACATGAGTTTACATTGTCTGAGGAGACCACACTTTGCTTGGTTATCATGAACTCTAAAGTTCCCGGTAAGGACGTCTTGATTGATGACGTTTCTCTGACTACAACCGACGGCGGTTTGGCTGACGGCAGTGGCGACGAGGAGGAAGATACACCGGCAGTAAGTGTTACTTACACGAAAGTGAACAGTATCAGCGCAGGTACCTACATCATCGCTGCGAATGTTGATGGAACCTACAAGGTAGCTACTCCACTTGGTGCAACAGCCAACTACGGTTATTTGAAGAACCCGGTGGATGCAACTGCCGACGGTAACAATATTAAGTTGACTTCTGCTGCCAATGAGTTCGTTATCGAAAGTACTACCGGTGGTTACACCATCAAGGATGGTAACAATAAGTATTACTACATGACAGGAACATACGATAGTTTCAACGTAGGCACTTCTCTGCCAAGCGAAGGTGGTGTCTGGACTATTGATTTCAATGCTGACGGCACTGTGAACATTACGAACACAACGATGAACAAGACTTTGCAGTACGACACGGCATACACGTCTTATGGTGCGTACGACACTGTCAAGGCCATACTTCCAAGTTTATATAAGAAGAACTAAAAATAATTATTAGGAGAGTGTATCAAGGATGAAGTCATTGTCCGTCACGACCGAGAAGGACCACCTGTCATCCCGAAGGAGCAAAGCGACGAGGAATCTCGAAAGCAGAGGAAAGATTCTTCCTCCCAGACGGTCGTCAGAATGACAATATAAGTGCTACTTGATACACTCTTCTAAATATTTATATTCAGTCACATGATGAAACATCTACACATTCGTCTATTCCGACTCTGCGCCATATTGGGGTGTTGCTTCCTCTTGTCTTCGTGCGAAAAGAACGACGGACCGGTGTATATCACTATTGAGAACACCAATGGAAACAACCGACCGGGCAATGGGGATAATGATGGCAACTCCAACATAACCAATGAGGTGACGAACCTTGAAATACCCAAATTGGATAGCGAAACCGGCGATGTGTATGCACACTATGTGACTTATAAAGGACAAAAAGTTCTCAACTTCGTAGTGGATTGGCATAAGGATAAGCTACATTCTCGCTGGGTGGCTTTCACATTTACTTCTACCACCTCAGGACAGAGTTGGAACAGAAATAATTGGGAGAACACAGAATGGGGTGGCGACCCCTTCCAACCGGACCCGCTGATTCCCGCCGACGAAAGGACGGATCAATACTCCTATAAAGGTAGTGGCTACAATAGAGGACACTTATTGGCATCTGCCGACCGTCTGTTCTCAAAGGAAGGTAACGAACAAACCTTCTATATGTCGAACATGAGTCCGCAACAAGGCAGTTTCAATAGCAACGATTGGTCCGACTTGGAAAATCAGGTTAGGAATTGGGGCAGAAACAGCAGTTTCCGTGACACCCTTTTCGTTGTGAAAGGCGGTACCATCCGCGACGACCAAATTATAAAGTATATCGACAACGCCAGTTACGATGCCGTTGAAGGACAAAAGATTGCCGTACCGAAGTACTATTTCATGGCACTGCTCTGCAAGAAACACAATGGCAAACAAAACACCTATAAAGCCATCGGTTTTTGGGTGGAACATAAATCCTATGGCGGCCGCCCTGTCCTGAGCAATTGGGCTGTCAGTATCGACGAGTTGGAAGCCAAAACCGGCATAGACTTTTTCTGCAACCTTCCCGACGGTTTGGAGAACAGTGTTGAGCGCATCTTCAACATCAGCGAGTGGACCGGTCTGAAATAAAATAATCTCCCTTAAATTTTGCATAAGTGTTCTTTTTTACTACATTTGTGAACAACAGAACTAAAGGAACAATATAATGTCTAAGGGAACGTTACGTTTTACTTCACTAACGGCAATCATCCTTATAATAGTAGCATTGACGGTTTATTTATTTGCCTCAAAAGGACAAATCGAACAAATGCGTGTCATCATCGATACGGCAGAACTCCGTAACGGTGATTTGTTGTTTAGAAACGGTAACGGTGTGGAAAGTCGCTTCGTGACAAGGGTTGGAGGAGGCGAATATTCGCACATCGCCATGGCATACCGGAACGAGAATGGGTGGATGGCAGTACACGCAGTCCCCGGAGAAACGGAGAACGCAGGAGATACGGATTTCTTGAAAATCGAATCCATAAAAGATTTCTATAAACCGGATAGAGCGCGTAGCGGGGCGATTGCCAGAGTCAATTGTTCCGGTCACCAAGCCGAAGCTTCTTTAAAATATGCCATTGACAAAGCAGAACAAAAATTTGAATTCGACCATAAATATGAACTTGCCGACAGTTCGAAGTTCTATTGCACCGAGCTCATATACAGGGCTTTCCTCACACAAGGGATTGACCTTGCGGACAACAGACGCCACGAACTACCGATGCCCGGAACGGAAGGGTATTTCATTTTTCCATCTGACATTCTTAGTAGTCAATATATACAATATGTAAAAGTACTAAAGAGTGAATTATTTATTAACCCTTAAAATCAAAAAAACATGAAAAAGTTAGTTTTAAGCATTTTTGCTGGTTTTTGCGCATTGATTATGATTTCTTGCGCCGGTGAAGCTACTCCTGCCAATGAAGCAGAAACTTATTTTGAAAACGTTAAGAGTGGCGATTGGAAGGCTGTAATCGACCAACTTTACTTCAAAAGTGAAGTTACAGACGAACAAAAAGAAGGTTTAGTATCCATGATTGAGGAGAAAGCACAAAAGAGTATTGAAAAAGACGGAACTATCGAAAGTTACGAACTTGTTAGCGAAACGATAGACGAGAGTGGTGAAAAAGCCAAAGTTGAATACCTTATTAAATACAGCACCGGTAAAGAGAAGAACGAAACCGTTAAATTGGTCAAGATAGACGGCAAATGGATGATTGACTCCGGTAAATAAACATTCATAGCATTGAACATACAATAGTAAGAGAGGGTTACACATCCTCTCTTTTTTATGCAATGAAAGAAAAATAAGTCTATTCTCTTTGAATATTAAAAGAAAAGTCCTAACTTTGCACCTCGTAAATCGAACCATTACACATATAGTTACCAGCTATAAGTTGAATTGATTAAATTTTAAGACAATGAAGAAAGATATTCATCCAGAAAATTACCGTCCGGTCGTATTCAAAGACATGAGCAACGGTGACATGTTCCTTTCACGTTCTACTTGCAAGACAAATGATACTGTAGAATTCGAAGGCGAAACTTATCCAGTGGTAAAACTTGAAATCTCCAGCAGCTCACACCCCTTCTACACAGGTAAGAGCAAATTGGTGGATACTGCAGGTCGTGTTGACAAGTTCATGAGCCGTTACGCTAAGACTCGCAAGTAATTCGGAATATCGTTTTATCAAGATATTAAAAATGAGAGGACCTTTAAAGGTTCTCTTATTTTTTTATGCCCCCCGACCCGTGCACAAGGAAAAAGACCCACCCCCGACCCCTCCGCAAGGGAGAAAAAGACCCACCCCCGACCCCTCCACAAGGGAGGGGAGATTTTATCCTCTTATTACGTCATCCCGACAGAGCGAAGCGACGAGGAATCTAAAAAAGTACAAGTGGAATGAAAAAGATTCTTTCTTCCTTTGGTCGTCAGAATGACAGAGTGGAAGACTATTCCAATCGACGAAACTTCTTACCATCCCACACAAAAACGATGGGTTGCAAGACCTTTTTCATTTGTTCCGCATCTTCTTTTTCTACGTCTCCGGAATGTAACTCAAAAACCAAACGGCATGACGCTTCCTCCAAACTCATTGTAATGAAATGCATATCCTGCAAACTTTGCAGACGTTTCACTTCATCATGCCCCAATGTGTCATTCAGCACCCAATACGCTTCGTATTGGGGGAAAGTAATGTAATCTTTTTGCGGCAAACGTTTCCATTCTGCATCGTAAAGTGTCAATGTACTCATCTTCATCGGTCCGGAAAAAGTTTTCACAACGGCAATGATATTCAAAGAATCTGCTATCGGTAGCAACTTCATCTCTACCCTGGTGCGTTCCGTCAATGACAAATCCAAATAATCGGATGTCAGACGTTTCAATTCCGAAAAGCCCTCCAAACGATTGCGAACTTTGGCAGTCATGTTGTTTTCTATAAAATCGATACAGTCCAAACGATTGTTCTTGGTCATCACTCTCAACACATCGTCAGGCATCTCCGCAAACACATCACGCATCTTCTGAGCTTGTACCAATGACACCACCAAAAGAAAGAACAACAGAAAGAAGTATTTTAGTTTCATACCAAATTTCATTTTACTGCTTCAAACTTAGTTTTTTTTCTTCAAACTTCCTACCGTTAAAGGCTAACGAATACTTAAATTCTACTAATGCGACCCCCAATAAAGGAACAACATACCCAACAATACCAATATCAAGTCCACCGCCTTACTCCGCAGATTCTTCTCTCTGAACACCATGGCACCAAAAAGGAAGGACACGACTACACTACCACGACGTATCATAGAAACAATGGAAATCATGGCATCGTCAAGACTCAAGGCGTAGAAGTAAACAAAATCAGCGGCTGAGAGGAATAGTGAAATCAAAAGAATGCACCAGTCCCACCGAAATGCTGTCGTCCGCTTACGATGAGGATACCACAACAACAGCATCATCGCTCCCATCATGAAGAACTGATAGATATTATAGTAACTCTGCACCGTCATGCGGTCCAGTCCTACCCCACCATTCTCAGGCGGTGCCATCAGATATTTATCGTACAAACCGCTCACCGCTCCGAGCATACTTGCCAACACAACGAAATAAATCCATTTGTTATGCTTAAAGTCTATCCCTTCTTTCTTACCACTTCTGCTGAGCATAAAGAATGAGAACACTGCCAGTATCACACCGACCCATTGATAAGTGTTCAATCGCTCACCGAAAACGAGCAATGCGCCTATCAATACCATGACAGGACGTGTGGCGTTAATCGGACCGACAATAGTGATAGGCAAATGCTTCATACCGAAATAACCGAACAACCATGAAGACAAAACGATAAGGGACTTTAAAAGGACATATTTCTGTGTCACCCAATCTGTCGGTGGAATGTAGAACATACTGTCCGCCCCAAAAGTGCCACATGCCGACCCAATAATAAAAGGCAGGAATATCAAACTACAGAATAGTGTATTCAGGAATAAAACCGGTATTACGGCATTCTCTTTCAGCGATTTTTTCTTGAACACATCGTAAAATCCCAACAGAGCAGCGGAAACAAATGCGAATATCAACCACATACCGTCATCAGTCTTTTAGTTCAAAACAACGCTCCGGATATTCCACATCTACAAGGAACAAGGCATTTCCCGGCATAGACTCTCCTGCCCCACAACGGTTCTTGCCTTCTATCACCTCACGGAATCCTTCTACGGTCAGTTTACCTCGTCCCACCTCAACCAACGTACCTACAATGGCTCGCACCATGTTGCGCAGAAAACGGTCTGCCTTTATTTCAAACCGCCATTCTTGTTCTCCAATCTGTACCCACTCGGCTTTCATGATTTTACAGTTATTCGTCTTGGTATCGGTATTTACCTTACTGAAACTTGTAAAGTCTATGTAATCGAACAACACCTTCGCTGCCTCGTTCATACGCTCAAAATCCAACGCTTTATACAACCGACAGGAATAGGCACGCAAAAAGGGCGATTTGCCAACGTGCAGATAATAATGATAGGTACGCGACAAGGCATCAAAACGCGCATGAGCATCCGGTGCTACAGGGATGACTTTGGAAACAGCGATGTCCGGTGGCAACAATCGGTTGAGTTTGTCTGTAAGCCAAGCCCCGTCAATTCGTTTGTCCGCATCGTCAGCATATTCAAAGTCAAAATGTGCCACCATCAACCGTGCATGAACTCCCGTATCGGTACGTCCTGCTCCTGTGACGGTTACGGATTGCCTGAGAACCACCGCCAAAGCATCCTGCAAAGTTTCCTGCACACTGATACCATTAGGTTGAATTTGCCAACCGTGATAACGTGCGCCGTCGTAAGCGAAGTATAAAAAATATCTTTGCATCCCTTTTGTTGTTACAGGATACAAAGATACGTATTTTTTATTTCACGATATAGTAATCTTGTTTCAAACCTTCAAGGGCGTCCTTTCTTTGTGCTGTGCGCACCTTGATACCGCTCAAGGTATAGACGCTGACTATTTCTTTCGATTCGGCTTTCGGTGTTTTGACACTCACACCACCCTTTAGGTAGTCGTTCATCTGTATGTCATCTACATTCAAACGTTTGCTTGATGTTCCGGTACAGGTGAATTTCAAACGTACCAAACCGTCCACATGAAGATAATAGGCATAGCGCTTCCACTCGCCTTTTACGAAGGTCTGTTCTTTGACTATATCTTTCCAACTCATACCGCCGTCGGTAGAGTAACTGACCGTCAGCTTCACACCGGTATCTGTTCCGTACAATCCGGCATAGAAAGAGAGGGAGTCACAACCGTTTGCCTTGTCCTCCAACATCTCCATTTCTGTGACTACACCGCTTTTCACTTGCATTCGCACCGCCTTCGCCCCATTGCAACGATCGTTACCGGTCGTTCCGACTAGACTTTGCGCCATCCGCCATTTTGTAGCTGCCCCCTCTACTTCCGCCTCTTTATAGGCGGCCTTACTTGCAGTCTCAAAATCCTCATAAAAAGCCTTCGAACTGTTCACCTCACCGGACAGACTGACCACTATATCATCAACTCCGGAAGTAGAGAGTATCATCTCGCCCTCAACATCTCCTTCTGCTGTTACACTGCCCATACGGACGAACATCGTTTGGTCGAATCCGCTCAGTGTCAAGGTCTGCGACCATGTTGTTCCATCGGCACTCACTTCAAAGGGTGAAGTCGTCGATACATAAGTCACGTATTTCGGCACTTCTAGAGCCGTTACACTGACGGTTTGCTCTTTGGATGGAACATTAGGAGCTGACGTAAAGTGCAGTTCCGACACTCCTGCCGTAAAGACGGGTTTCACTTCCGGCAACGTTACTTCAACCTCATTGGAAGTCATCAAAATAGTACCGTTGCTACTTAAAGAACTTACCTTATAATAATAGGTGGTAGATGCTTTCAGTCCGCTGACGGTCATACTGTGTTCTGTGGTGGTCACAGGATAACCTTTCACGGACGTTGGAGTGCCTTGTGCTGTCTTGGTATAGACATCAAGTGAATACGTTCCACTACTCATAGCCATCCAACTTGCCTTAAAGGCTTTCGTATTGACAGTACACACCACGTCTTGTGCCGGATAAGCAGGAATACCATCCACAAACTCTACGCTGACTTTGTTGGTCTGTTCATAGTCCTCTCCTGTAATGTATAAGTTGGCAGTACAAGGTCCGGCTTTGCTACCGGTACAAACAATATCCAATGTCACGCCCGCTCTTACCTCTTCCTCTGTAAGGTTCGTTCGACTTAAACGGAACTGGGAATTATCGAATCTCAACGTCAGTCCCCCTTCTATATTCCGTCCTCGTAAAGTCAACGCAGCGTTCAGACCTACCGACAAAGCCTGTAAACCATAATCTATGGTCTCACCTGCTGCCGGTACAAAAAGTTGTGGTTTTGTGTCGTCAGGTTGCGTGTAAAAGGCATCATCCACATTGTCGCCCCAAATATGTTCAGCCAATTGAGGGTAATCCACAAACGGATTTCTGTTGCCTTGTATTTTTTGAACGGCATCATTGCGCCTACGCTCGATGTCATCTACCGGGTCGTCTTCGTTCCATTGCAGAAGCAACCGACTCACCCATGCTCGCAGTGTGGGATAACGATTCTGTTCGACCATCAAAAGACCTTCTGTTGTCTGCCACAAGTCGGTATAATCCTCATAACACGTCGCTACATAGAAATAGGTACGCGCGAAGTCGCCCTTCCATTCATCGGCCGGTTCCCAAACGGTAATGAGCGAATCGGCACGGTAGGATTTGGACTTCCCAACTTTGATTGAACCATTATCGTAACCGCCGATCTCAGTGACCACACCTACAGGATTATTGCTCTTTCTACCATTGGCCGAACCATCACTGGGGTACAGATTAAATAAGTCACAATAAGCATTGTTCACGACGTGTCCCCACCAACTGTTGGCAAATACGTGTTCGATGTTCATGCCATCCACAGCATTCAAACCGCTGAATTTACGGAGCGTATGACTGTATCGGTCGCGCACATAACCACCCGGCATACTATCGGTACAAGCAAAACCTGCCCAAGTATAACCGTCACCTTTTCCACCATAATTCAAAACCTTATGGGGTTGTATCAATTCATGAAGCCCTGTTTTAAGTGCCGCTTTCTTCAAACCTTCTATCTTGCTGTAATACTCAGCTTGTCCGTAAAGCGAAAAAGCACAAAGTAACACAGCGAAGAAACTCACGCATTTTCTTATCATAATTCTATTGATTTCCTTACATCACAAAGATACGCTAAAAGTCAAACTCGAACAAATTATCACCGTGATTCTTAAAAAGGAAAAAGATTGTGTACACAATCTGTCTTTCTGACGACCACCTTTTTCTTTGTCATTCTGACGACCAAAGGGAGGAAGAATCTCTTTCCTTCACAACAACGAGATCCCTCATCGCTTCGCTCTATCGGGATGACATTCTCCCCTCCCTTGTGGAGGGGACGGGGGTGGGTCTTTTTCTCCCTTGTGGAGGGGT
>JAGBCQ010000032.1 GCA_017937925.1 Paraprevotella sp.
AATGCTTGTCACACTTTCCGGGATGGTGATGCTTGTCAGTCCTCTGCAACCCTCGAACGCACCAACTCCAATGCTTGTCACACTTTCCGGGATGGTGATGCTTGTCAGTCCTCTGCAACCCTCGAACGCACCAGCTCCAATGCTTGTCACACTTTCCGGGATAGTGATACTTGTCAGTCCGGTGCAACCATAGAACGCATACTCTCCAATGCTTGTCACACTTTCCGGGATGGTGATGCTAGTCAGTCCGGTGCATTTATAGAACGCATACTCTCCAATGCTTGTCACACTTTCCGGGATGGTGACACTTGTCAGTCCGGTGCAATCGAAGAACGCATGGTCTCCAATGCTTGTCACACTGTTCTCAATAACACATTCTTTAATATTGGTTCTACCGCTATACCAGGGCGCACCAGCAGTACTATAATCCTCCATCTTCCCACTACCCGTAATCTCCAACAAACCTGTTTCGGTGTCCACAGACCAATTCACACTCTCACCACAAGAACCGCTATACACTTTGGCATAACTTTTTACTGACACACTCAGGCACCAGAGCGCTACCAGTAACACTTTTAAAGTACACATTTGTTTCATTTTTTTGTTTCTCCTTTCTGCCTATAAGTCCCCGAAGTCGGCAATACCTTTTATTATAAACTTACGTATATAAGAAAGACGTGAGACTTGTTTGCCCAACGTCCACAAAACCGAGGCATCGCCAAACGCCCTCACAGAATGAACATAGAAGAAACAATATTCTCACGTCCATTTTGATATATGATGATACGACAAACGCATCGTGCATATACAAAACAGTAAATGAGCATCGTTTGCTTCTGTCCTCTGTTTAAATTTGGCGAATTTTCGGCTTTGGACTTCGCAAAATGCTTCCTTATTCCGTAGCACTCCGCCACGGATATTGCAAATATACAACATTTTAAGTTCCTGCTATTACGAAAAGCATGAAAATATCATCTAAGGGAAAATAAAAGCATAAAAGGAAGAGAGGCTTTGAGGGAAAAGGTGTATCTTTGTAACCAAAGGGAAGAAAACAAATCACATGACCCAACAAGTTGAAATCATATTGAAAGAACGCACACGCGGATTCCACCTCATAACGAGAGAGATAGCGGAGCAACTGCCGGCACTGCCTCGCATCGGGCTACTCAACCTGTTCGTAAAACATACGAGTTGCGCCCTCTCCATCAACGAGAATGCCGACCCCGATGTGCGCACAGACATGGCGAAGATATACGACCGCTTGGTCAAAGAGAACGAGCCATATTATGATCATGTGATGGAAGGAGCAGACGATATGCCGGCTCACGCCAAATGCAGTCTGACAGGCGTCAGCCTCAACATCCCCATCACCAACGGAAGGTTGAACTTGGGAACGTGGCAAGGCATTTATCTGTGTGAGTTTCGTGACTACGGTGGCAGACGAAAGATTGTCGCTACGATAATAGGAGAATAAAAGATGATAGACAGAGCTACAGTGGAAAGGATTCTGGATGCGGCACAGATTGTTGATGTCGTGTCGGACTTCGTGACCTTGCGCAAAGCCGGTGTCAACTACAAGGGATTGTGCCCGTTTCACGACGACCGCACCCCCTCATTCGTTGTGTCACCCACAAAAGGTTTGTGCAAATGTTTCGCTTGTGGCAAGGGTGGCAATGCCGTACATTTCATTATGGAACATGAGCAGCTCAGTTACCCTGACGCTCTGCGCTATCTCGCAAAGAAATATAACATTGAAATCAAAGAGCGCGAACTGTCGGACGAGGAGAAACAAGCGCAAAGCGAGCGCGAAAGTATGTTCATCGTCAACGAATGGGCTTGCAATTATTTCCAAGAACAATTGACAGACACCGTGGACGGACGCGCCATAGGAATGACCTACTTCCGTTCGCGCGGTTTTCGTGATGACATCATCAAGAAATTCCAATTAGGTTATAGTCCGTCGCAGCGCGACGCTTTAGCTAAAGAAGCCAAAGCGAAAGGATACAAACAAGACTATTTGCTCTCCACCGGACTGTGCTATAAAAGAGATAACGGACAACTGCAAGACCGATTCTTCGGGCGTGTCATTTTCCCGGTTCACACTTTGAGTGGCAAGGTGGTGGCATTCGGTGGTCGTGTGTTGGACGCAGCGACTAAAGGTGTCAGCGTGAAGTACCAAAACTCACCGGAGTCCGCTATCTACTCAAAGAAAAAAGAACTTTACGGATTGTTCCAAGCCAAGCAAGCCATCGTTAAACAGGATGTATGCTTCCTCGTTGAGGGATATACAGACGTCATATCCATGCACCAAATGGGTGTGGAAAACGTGGTTTCATCTTCGGGCACGGCACTGACCAATGACCAAATCAGGATGATACACCGATTTACGGATAACATCACGGTGTTGTACGACGGTGACGCCGCCGGCATCAAGGCTTCCGAACGAGGCATTGATATGCTATTGGCAGAGGGCATGAACGTTAAACTGCTGCTCTTGCCTGACGGCGAAGACCCGGACAGTTTCGCACGTAAGCACAATGCCACAAGCTATCAGGCCTACCTGAACGAGCATCAAACGGACTTCATCAAGTTCAAAACCGGACTGCTACTGCAAGAAGCGCAGGGCGACCCTATCAAACTGTCGCGACTCATCAACAGCATTGTACACAGCATATCCGTCATCCCGGACGAAATTACACGTTCGGTCTATACCAAAGAGACAGCCTCCATGCTGGGGTTGGAAGAGAGAACTTTGGTGGCAGCCATAGCGAAAGAAATAGCAAAAGCCAAAGAGGAGAAACTGAAACAAAGAGAGAACGAGCGCAACAGAGAGGCGGCACAAGTGCCTACCAGAAATGATGTCCCGCCTCCAACAGTAGAAGTATCGGACATCCCAACAGCTCCGTTCCCCACCTCGGAAGATGCTGTTCCTATCGGTATCAACGACCTACCTGAATTTACCCCTACTCCCAACGATATTCCAGCTGAGGGCGATGCGACACAGGAAGAAGCAAAAGCCGCAACGGAGGTGCCGTACATCACAAAGTTGGGTAACAAAGACATGGTTTTCTACCAAAAAGAATTGTTGCTGATTCAAGTCATAACAAGACATGGGGAGAAAGTGATGTGTTATACGGACAGTGAAGAAGGAGAAGACCGTCCCATCACAGTAATGGAATATATTTATTACGCCTTGAAAGAAGACGGTTTGTCTTTCCGACAAGAACTACACCGCATGATTCTTGATGAGGGTATGGCGCACTTACATGAAGAAGGCTTTACTGCGGAACGCTTCTTCTTGAATCACGAAGACAATCGCATCAGTATGCTGGCCTTTGAATTAAATGATGATAAATACCAGCTCAGCAAATACCATTCAAAGGCGCAAAAAGTATTACAAGATGACGAACGCCTGATGGATTTGGTTTCACACCTAATGGAAGATTTTAAGTTGGCCATTGTTAAAGAAGAGCTCAAAGAGTTATTACTGCAACTAAGAAATCCGGGAATACTTTCCAATCCGGAAGAATACATGAAGGTGATGCAACACTACAAAGAACTGAAAGACATAGAATGTACCCTTTCCAAAGAACGGGGCGACCGCGTAATTTCATAAATTCTGCCTCATGAAACAACACAGTGCATCATCCGAAAATATTTACCACTCGCTCATTGAACTTGTGGGACATACCCCATTGTTGCAACTGCATCGAATAGAACAACACGAAGAACTACAAGCAAGTATTCTTGCCAAAGTAGAAAGTTTCAATCCCGGAGGCAGCACCAAAGATAGAGCTGCGCTTCGCATGATAGAAACCGCAGAGCAAAAAGGTATTCTTAAACCGGGGAGCACCATCATAGAACCGACAAGCGGGAACACGGGAATAGGACTTGCTTGGATAGCATCAATAAAAGGCTACCATCTTATTCTTACCATGCCTGACTCCATGAGTATGGAACGTAGGAAATTACTTCAGGCACTTGGAGTCACATTGGTTCTCACACCCGGAGAAGAAGGCATGAATGGCGCTATTCGTAAAGCAGAAGAATTGAACAAAGAGATTGCAGGCTCTTTTATTCCACAACAGTTTGACAATGCAGCCAATCCGGAGGCTCACGCTGAAACAACAGCTGAGGAAATTTGGAATGACACGAATGGGAACATAGATATTTTAGTAGCGTCTGTTGGTACAGGAGGTACCATAACCGGTACAGCAAAAGGGTTAAAAGAACATCGACCGGATATAAAAATTGTAGCTGTAGAACCTAGCAAATCACCTGTTCTATCCGGCGGGCAGCCCGGTGCGCACCAAATACAAGGGATTGGCGCAGGTTTTATTCCTAAGAATTACGACGCGACACTGATAGACCGTATTATACAAATAGACGATGAGGATGCTATTAACGCATCACGCCTTTTAGCACTAAAGGAAGGATTATTGGTCGGCATATCTTCAGGAGCCGCACTACACGCCGCCATTACATTGGCAAAAGAACCCGAAAACAGAGGTAAGACTATCGTTGTCATTCTTCCCGACACCGGAGAGCGTTATCTGTCAACCGCTCTGTTTTCTGAGAAATGATAAAAGAGCTAACTTAAAACTCAACCACAAACGACTGCATCGTCAATAAGTCAATGGTCCACAAGCGTCCCACCAAACTTTCGCCATAACCACAAATCAGTTTCATTACCTCATGTGCTTGTACACTGCCAACAACAGCCGGTACCATTCCAACTACCCCTTTGTATTCTTGTCGCAGACTACTTAACTTCTGCTCGTCCGGAAACAAGTCGCGATAGGTTTTATCACCTTGCCTCCCTAAAAAAACGGTTACCTGCCCACAAAATTCTTGTATTGCCCCATAAACATAGGGTTTACCCTGTCGCTTACACTCGTCACTAACTAAATATCTTGTTGCATAGTTGTCGCACGCATCAACAACTATATCATAATCGGCAATTATTGTTTGCGCGTTCTCTGCTGTTATATTAAAAGGATATGTCTGCACGTCCGTTTCCTGATTGATACTCTTTAAACGAGCGGCGGCACACTCTACTTTATAGTTGCCTACATCCTTTTCCTCATACAGCACCTGCCGATGCAGATTGCTTACACTCACCCTATCGCCATCAATAAGTCCGATACATCCAACACCTCCGGCAGCCAAATATAATGCAATCGGACAACCCAATCCACCCGCACCAACAATCAATACACGTGACTTTGCAAGACGTAGTTGTCCTTCTGTGCCAATCTCCGGCAACAATACTTGCCTAGCATATCTTTCTTTAATGGTCATATAGTAATAGTCTAATATACTTTCAAATCAAAAGCGGCATCCCAATCTTTCCAAACCGGTTCTCTTCCTAACAAACGCAATGCACTTTCCACTTCACGTGCAGTCCGTTCATCACTTACATGAAATTGTTCTAATGCCTGAGGATAACATGAATAACCTCCGGGCTCGGTCTTACTTTCAGCACTCATTGTCGTAACTCCCAACGTCGCCATATTATCGCGAAATGCTGCCGCCTCACGCGTAGAATACGAAATATCTACATCATGGTCGAAAATACGCATGGCGAATGTTACCTGAGCCAGTTCCTTATCACTGACAACTACATTCGGTTGAAACCCGCCATTCTCGGATGGGCGCATACGGGGGAAGTTTACGCTATACTTCGTTCGCCAATAATGCTTCTGTAAATAACGCAAGTGATAAGCCATCATTACAAGGTCGGTACGCCATTCTTTCTCCAAACCCAAAAGGACGCCCATCCCAATGGAATGTACTTCTGCCATTCCCATACGGTCAAACCCATTGAGTCGCCAATCGAACTTTGACTTCATACCACGTGGATGATACAGGTTGTAATGTTCTTTATTGTAAGTTTCTTGGAAACAGACAACACCATTCAAACCATGCTTTTTCAATTCTTTATATTCATCTGCGCTAAGAGGCATCACCTCTATTTTCAGATTGCTGAAATAAGGTTTTGCAAGGTCAAGAGCTCGGGCAATGTAATCAACACCGGCTTTCTGCGGATGTTCACCGGTCACAAGAAGTAGATTCTCGAACGGTGCTAACTTCTTTATAGCCTTATACTCCTTTACAATTTCCTCTTCTGTAAGTATGGTTCGCGGCATCGGATTGCTGACATGAAAACCACAATACACACATGAGTTAGTACACGCATTACTGATGTATAAGGGAATAAACATGGATATGGTCTTTCCGAAACGCGCTTCTGTCAAATTTCGACTCCGTCGAGCCATTGTTTCAATATAAGGAAGGGCTGCAGGTGAAATCAACGCCATAAAATCCTCTACATCACAACGTTCCTTACCCAACGCACGACAAACATCTGCCTCTGTTTTTGCATAAATGCGTGCCGTTGTTTCCGACCACGATATTTTCTCCAACTCTTCGGAATACATAGGCTTAGTCGTTAAGGAATGACGTTAACGGAGAACTTGCTTCGGCCACCAAACTATCTGCTTGCAATCCCAACCCTGACTCATAAGCCATTCTGCCGGCTTCAACTGCCTGCTTGAATGCTATCGCCATACGTTCCGGATTTCCGGCAACGGCAATGGCTGTATTCACCAAACACGCAGCAGCTCCCATTTCCATTGCCTCTGCAGCATGACTCGGCGCACCGATACCTGCATCTACAACCACAGGAACACCGGACTGCTCAATGATAATACGAAGGAACTCCCGCGTTTGAAGTCCTTTGTTCGTACCTATTGGAGCACCAAGGGGCATAACGGTGGCGGCACCGGCTTCTTCCAATCGTTTGCATAACGTCGGGTCGGCTTGACAATATGGCAATACTACAAATCCCATCTTAACCAATTGCTCCGTTGCTTTCAATGTTTCTGTAGAATCCGGCAAAAGGTAACGCGGGTCGGGATGGATTTCCAACTTCAACCAATTCGTACCAAAAGCCTCACGCGACAGTTGCGCCGCAAAAATAGCCTCTTCCGCATTACGAACACCGGATGTATTGGGTAATAATTGTATGTTCGGGTTGATAATATGTTGTAGCATATCATCATCTTTATCATCTAACTCAATACGTTTCATCGCCAAAGTTACCATCTCTGTACCTGAAGCGTTAATCGCACGTTTCATTAAATCGTTAGAACTGAATTTCCCTGTTCCTAAAAACAAGCGCGAACGGAACTCACGTCCTGCTATAACTAATTTTTCCATCTAAATAATGAATTTAAATATTCCCGACTAACCGCCACAAGCGGCTTTTATTACAACCAATCGCATCCCCTCATACAACAAGGTTTCGCTCCATTGACCTTGAGGCAACAATTTATTATCCAACGCTACGGCAATACCATAACGAGGTAACAAAAGTTCTTCCAAGAATTGAGATACCGTAATTGAATCTGTCTCTACCTCTTTGTTATTCAACCATACTTTCATTTCTATCCCATTTTTTATATAAAATAATGAAAGTACAAAGAAGTGCTACCGATGTGCAACTACATAAAGGACATAATTCCAATTCCTACGACAGTACTAACTGTATCAGGTTCGAGGGTATAATCTCAGCCATACAAGGCACCCCTTTGTCTTTACTAAAGGCAAAGATAACACAAACGTAAGAAACAAGAAAGGATTCAAACGTTTTTATTTAATCGTAAGAAAAGGTTGATAAAGTTAATCCTATATACCTTATTATATATATAGTACTAAGATTGCGTTACAGAGAATCGCGATGGATTAAATCAAGGAACTCCTCACGGGTCTTTGCTTGATTGAACGCACCTGTAAAATCACTGGTTGTTGTTATGGAGTTCTGTTTCTCAACTCCACGCATCTGCATACACATGTGCTTAGCTTCAACCACTACCATGACTCCTAATGGGTTCAATGCTTCTTGAATACACTCTTTAATTTGCAAAGTCATGCGCTCCTGAACCTGTAAACGGTGAGAAAAGCAGTCCACCACACGGGCTATCTTACTCAAACCGGTTATATACCCATTTGGAATATATGCGACATGAACTTTACCATAAAAGGGTAACATGTGATGCTCGCACAATGAGAAAAAATCTATGTCTTTCACGATGACCATATGACGATAGTCTTCCTTAAACTTTGCCGAGTTCAAAATTGCATTCGGGTCCTCTTTGTAACCACGAGTCAAGGTTTGCATGGCTTTTGCTACTCGGTAAGGCGTACGTTGCAAACCTTCACGATCGGCATCTTCTCCCAGCAAGGAAAGAATTTCTTTATAGTGTTCCTCAAGCTTTCCCTGCACTTCTTCGTTTATTGTCACCTGTGAATCCATTAATATGAAATTTGTATATATGATTTTACTATCGAAGCTTCCTCAAAATCATTTGCCTCACGCATCTTGCGTAACATACTATCGGCTTCCTCTATCGTCCTGAAATCACCAACACGACATAACCAACGCGGACTTTGAAAACTCGTATATACTGACAAATCCGCATATCTTTCTTTGACTTTTATTGCCATCTCCTTAGCTTGGTCCCGAGAAGCACGAGAATTTCCTCCCGCATAAACTTGAATACGGTAGCCGACAATTTTCATTTTGCGAACCGATGCATTTACATTAGTCCCCGTTCCACTTTCGTCCGACAAACCTTGATTACCATTTATTTTTGGTTCGTCAAATGATATATTAACCGTTTCGCCATTAACCATACGAGTAATCTCTTCACTTTGAAAAACTGACACCGTTCCCTGACCATCAACGTCTTCGGTCAATCGTTCCGTGAATGTTTGTTGCGCCCAAACGCCACTCGTGAAGATGCTGAAACTAATTAAAAGATAAATGCGTACCATAATAAAACCTTATAAATTTTAATAGGTTCTCTCCCGACAAGTAACAGCAACCTATCGGGAGAGTATGAATAAATTTATGCTTTCCAAGCGTCGATGATTCCCTTGAAATCAGCGCACTTCAAAGCTGCGCCACCAATCAAACCGCCATCAACATTTGGCTTTGCAAATATTTCCTTTGCATTTGAAGGTTTGCAGCTACCACCATAAAGGATAGACACATTTTCTGCAGCTTCTGCACCGAACTTCTCAGCAATTGTAGCGCGAATGAATGCGTGCATTTCTTCTGCTTGTTCTGCTGTAGCAGTCTTGCCTGTTCCAATAGCCCATACCGGTTCGTAAGCCAAGATGATATTTGAGAATTGTTCAGCAGTCAAATCAAACAATGAACCAGCCAATTGCTCTTTAACTACTTCGTTTTGCTTTTCAGCCTCACGCTCTTCCAATACTTCTCCAATGCAGAAGATAACTTTCAAGTCGTTAGCCAAAGCCAAATTAACCTTCTCTTTCAAAATCTCTGCTGTCTCACCATAATAAGCACGACGCTCTGAGTGACCCAAAATTACGTATTGAGCACCTGTTGACTTCACCATTGAAGCAGAAACCTCACCAGTGTATGCGCCCTGTGCCTTATCTGCACAATTCTCAGCACCTAGACCAATTACATTTGCATCCAAAACGCCTGCAACTGTTGCCAAATGAATGAATGGAGTACAGATTACAACGTCACAATTAGGTTTGTCTGCTGCCAAAGCCTCGTTCAACTCTGTAGCCAAAGCTACACCTTCTTGCAGGTTCAGGTTCATCTTCCAGTTTCCTGCTACGATTTTCTTTCTCATTTTCTTTGTTTTTAAAAGGTTGATAATATTATTTCTATGCTTCATTCTCCTGTATAGTTTGCTCCCCACCCATATTCTATCCAAGAATACAACAATCAACAATGGGATAAAGAACCAAAGTAAGACTTTTAAAACAATCATCATTCTTGACTCAATCTGCATTGTTCCTAAAACAGACTGTTCAAGCGGTAACGTCAATTGTTCCTCTGTGGGAATATCGTTACAACTCCACTTATTATATACAACACCATTTTTTAACAATAGCAAACCGGGGTTGGAACGTACAATTGTCTTTAACATCACATCGTCAGCTTGCGCAAATGGATATTCCGCTCCTTCCATCTCCTGCCAACGCAAAATAGTCTCATCGTTTGACGCTGTTAAACACCAGAACGCATAATGATTCGCCACGCAGAAATCATACAATTCATTTATTCGGTCTATATTGCTATCGTCTGCATTTTCCAAATAAGGAGCCACTAACAAAAAAATATAACCACTATCAGTCAAAATTTCTTGCGTGATATCAGATTCATCCGGCCATGACATCAGAGAAAAATCCTGCAACGGAGACTCGCTAACTGCTGAAACCTCTACAGTTTTACTTTCTATAAATGTCCAAGTTTCATCCGGATAATTCTCTAACGTAAACTCTTCCCTTTGTCCGTTTTTCTCTAATATGAATGTTGTTTCATACTCTGCTTGCCCAACTTGGTTCATCTTATCTCTTAAGTCGGAACCGACATGGTAAGGACGAAAGTCCAACACCGGTAATTTATACAAACACACCGTACATAGAACAAAAGCGAAAAGCATGGAATATAGTGAGACGGTCCATTGATTACGTTCCGTAATGAAACGAGTCAAAAGACGCTTGTTTCGGGAAACATACCAAACCATCAATAATAAGACAATATTCTTTCCAAAGGTCTCCCAATTGCTCAAATTAACGGCATCGCCAAAACAGCCACAGTCCGATACCGGATTCTCTATTGCGATATAAAGGGTCAACGGCGTCATCAAAGACATAAAAAGGAAATAGAACCAAGTGGTCAATCTGCGCCGAATGCCAAAGAACATATAAATACCGATACAAAACTCAAAGACTGCCAATACAATAGCCAAGCATAACGGTAAGAATTGCGGAATCCAAGACTCCCAACCAAAAGCGGTAAAATAGTCTTCAAATTTATATTGCGTTCCCTTAGGATCCACAATCTTTACGAATCCTGAAAAAACGAACGTCACCGCCAACACCAGACGACAGACGTTTACCAATACCCAATGTAACCTATTCTTAATCTTACTCACCAAACGTCAGTTTAATAAGTCCGAATACCGCATAATTCATCATATCCATATAATTGGCATCCACACCTTCTGACACCAAAGTATTTCCATCCAACGCCTCTATCTGCTTCGTCCTATACAACTTCATCAATATTAAATCTGTATATGAACTAACCAACATACCACGCCATGCTTCGTCGTAGTCATGATTCTTTTTAAGCATCAAGTCCAACGACTGTTTTGCATATTTATCATAATAGACCAATGCTTTCTCTGCCGTCATATCCTCTTTCTCCGCATATCCCAAATCCAGCTGAATAAGTCCGACTATCGCATAATTAACAATTGCCATGAACTCCGGACGAATACCTTCGCCTACCATGGATACTCCTTTTACCTCCAATGAGCGAATACGATTGGCTTTGATAAAAATCTGATCGGTAACTGATGAAGGGCGCATAATTCTCCATGCCGCTCCATAGTCGTGCAACTTCTTAGCAAAAATCTCACGGCACTCCTGCATAATTTGTTCAAACTGCTCTTTCGTATTCATATTCCAAACGATTTTTATCATTATATACGGTACAAAATTAGCACAATTCACCGAATTAAGCAAAGACAATACACCTTTTTATATTACTCTTTTAAAGGACTTGAGCAGCGCAAAAGAAATAGGGTTCTCTAAACCCTCTCTCTTCGGGAGCAGAACCCGACGTGGTATTTAGAAAACCCTTTATTTTTGTATGTAACTATATTCAGTATCTTCCTTTAAGAATATCTTAATATTTGTCCGGGACGAAGAATTGTTTTACGCGTAATACCGTTCAATTTACACAAACGGTCGATTGTCGTACCACGCTTAGCTGCGATAGAAGATAAACTTTCGCCTGATTTCACGCGATGAACGCCACCTCCGGATTTCGCCACAGACTTGTTCTTTGAAGAACGGAACACATAGTAGTCACGAACAATGTCTTGTGCTTCAAAGTCAAACATTTCTGCCGGATTGATTGCACGTCCTAAGAAACGGGTTTCGAAGTGCAAATGTGAACCAGACGAACGTCCGGTATTTCCTCCCAAACCTATTGGCTGACCGGCTTTTACTATTTGATCTTCTGTCACCAATTGCTTTGACAAATGTGCATAGACTGTCTCCAAGCCATTCGGATGGCGGATGATTACATATTTTCCATATCCGCTTCTCTCATATCTTACAACACGAATTTTTCCATCAAAAGCAGCAAAAATGGTATCACCGGTATATACCTTCACATCTATACCGTAATGAAAACGTCCAAAACTACGGCGCCAACCATATTTTGAAGTAATCTTACGACTTGGTGTAGGCATACAGAAGTTACGCAAGTCTATCTTATATTCCTCCGGCAACTTCACGTTATAGTGATGCACATGCTGATTGCTCCATTCCTGATAAAGGTCACCTGCAGGATTGTCAAGCAACTCATTACCTATCAAACGTTGCAATGAGACAGAATCAATTGCTCTCATTTTTTTGTCAATAGGAGCTTGACGCGCCAATAAGTCTTGCCCTTGCACAGAGACACTGAAGACTGCTAACGTCGCTACCAATACTGATTTTAAATTAAACTTCAAAAACATCTGCTTTATAGTTTCTTCGTTTGTTCCTTTATTTTACATCTCGTCCAACGCGTACATAAAGTTTAAATTAGAGGGCGTATATTCAAACAACTCCTCTTCCTTAAAGAAGCGTTTTATCTCCACCGCTGCCGTTTCTAATGAATCAGAAGCATGAACGATATTCTGTTGGTTGCTCATGCAGTAATCCCCACGTATAGTACCGGGATCTGCATTTCTACCATTTGTTGAACCTGTCATAGTGCGCACCACTCTTACCGCATCAATACCTTCCCAACAACACGCTAACACCGGAGTGGCTTTCATTGAATCTTTCAATATTCCAAAGAAAGGTTTTTCACGCAAATGTGAATAATGCTCACACAAGATTTCGTCAGTCAATTGCATCATCTTCATGCCTATCAACTTTAGTCCTTTTTTTTCAAACCGACTGATTATCTCACCAACCAATCCTCTTTGTACAGTACAAGGTTTTAACAAGACTAAAGTTTTTTCCATGAAATTAGATTAGCTATTAAAGTGACACTCAAGGGCGACTGCCCTAATTAACGGGTGCAAAGATAAGACTTTAATAACATAACTGCAAGAAAATTAACACTTAATCAACGTTTTATTGTGCTTTTTTATGAAATCGCGCCCCAATTCACGTTCTCCTTTTTTAATTTCGTGAGTTGCTTCCACAAAATATCATTCTTTGACGCAGCGCACATTGGGTCATCATCAAGTACCTTTTCAGCTGTTTCACGAGCTAATTGCAAAAGTTGTCCATCGCGTGCCAAGTTCGCCAATCTCAACATAAAAGACACACCACTTTGTTGCGTTCCCTCCAAATCACCCGGACCTCGAAGTTTTAAATCAGCTTCTGCAATTTCAAACCCATCGTTCGTTTCAGTCATTATTTGAATTCTCTTCCTTGTGTCCGCACTTAATTCGTACTTTGTTACCAAAATACAATAGGATTGATCGGCACCACGACCGACTCTTCCACGCAACTGATGTAACTGTGCCAAGCCAAACCTCTCCGCATTCTCTATAACCATCACCGAAGCATTTGGTACATTTACGCCCACTTCTATTACAGTCGTTGCCACCAATATCTGTGTTTCTCCACTTACAAAGGCATTCATTTCAACTTCTTTCTCTGCCGGTTTCATCTTGCCATGTACTTTGCTAATCTTGTATCCGGGTAAATCACGACACAATTGTTCGTAACCATCCTCAAGATTCTTTAAGTCCATTTTCTCACTCTCTTTTATTAGCGGATAAACCACATAAACCTGCCGCCCCTCATTCAATTGCTTTCGTATGCCGCTATACAAACTTTCCCGACGGTTATCATACTGATGTAAAGTCTGTATCGGTTTCCTTCCCGGAGGCAACTCATCAATAATAGAAACGTCCAAATCACCATACAATGTCATTGCCAAAGTTCTCGGTATCGGTGTTGCCGTCATCACAAGAACATGAGGCGGATTCTCATTTTTAGTCCACATACGCGCTCTTTGAGCCACGCCAAAACGATGCTGTTCATCTATCACCACCATTCCTAAGGACTTAAAATTCACAGTATCCTCCAGAACAGCGTGCGTACCAACTAAAATATTTATTTCGCCACATTCCAACCCATCCAATATTGCTTGCCGACGCTTACCTTTCACCGTACCGGTAAGCAACTCTACTCGAATTGGCATTCCTTTCAAGAAGTTAGTAAAAGTGACATAATGCTGCTCAGCAAGTATTTCCGTAGGCGCCATTATGCATGCTTGGTAACCATTGTCTAACGCTATCAACATACTCATCAAAGCCACCAAAGTCTTACCACTTCCCACATCCCCTTGTAGCAAGCGATTCATCTGCTTACCACAACCCATATCCTGCCTTATCTCACGAATTACACGCTTCTGTGCTCCCGTCAGTTCAAAAGGCAGAAAGTTTTGATAGAAACCATTAAAGATTTCGCCTACACGTGAGAAAACATAACCTCTGTACTTCTGTCTTCTATCACGCATATATCTCACTATATTCAATTGGATATAAAACAGTTCCTCAAACTTTAGTCGCAATTGCGCTTTTCGGAGTTCTTCAGCATTATTGGGATAATGGATATGTCGTAAGGCTTCATCTAAAGAGACCAAGTGCAGAGCATCCACCAGATATTGAGGCAAGGTTTCCGGTATGACCGCATCTGCCAATTTGAACAAAGTCGCAGTGAAATGTTCCAATGAACGAGAGTTTAATCCTCCGCGTTTCATTTTTTCGGTAGTCGAATAATAAGGTTGAAGTCCCATCGTATTCAAACGCAACTCATCAGCCGGGTCTATATCCGGATGCGCTATGTTTATCCGACCATTGAACATACTCGGTCGTCCAAAAACAATATAATCCGTACGAAGATGATAATGACTAGTTATATACTTCAAGCCATTAAACCAAATCAAATCAACGATTCCGCGTCCATCTGTAAAATGTGCCACCAACCTTTTCTTGCGCCCCTCGCCTTCAACTTCAAAGCTCAGTATTTGACCGCGAATTTGAACGTACGGCATATCCGCCGTCAATTCATGGACATAATATAAACGTGTACGGTCAATGTGCTTATAAGGAAAGGTATATAACAAATCATGCAACGTATGGATTTGCATTTCGTCAGCCAAGAGTTTTGCCCGTTGTGGACCTACTCCGGGAAGGAACTTTATGTCATGATGTTCAAAATCAATCATTGGTATCGGACAAAAGAGCCTCAGCTACCTTTATATCAAATGGCGTTGTTATTTTAATATTCTCACGGTTTCCTTGCACCAAACATACAGGTTGCCCAAACGCTTCAACGACAGAGGCATCATCGGTAAACAAGGGATTGTAATCTTGTGCATATGCGTCTTTTAACAAACCTACCTGAAACGTTTGCGGAGTTTGCACCAAACGATAATCACTTCTGTTCTCGGTACGACTACTTCCGCTTGGTAATAATTGTCGCAATGTTTCTATAACTTCCGTTACGGGAACAACTGCTTTTTTTGTTCTTGCCTCTTCATAACACGTAGCAATAACATCCTGTGCCACAAAAGGCCGGACACCATCATGAACAGCCACCAAACCATCACGGTCGGCATCCGGTATCATCGCCAAACCATTCGCTACAGAATGGAAACGCGTTGCGCCACCTTTTGCCAATTGATGTGGCAAAACGAAACGGTAAGTCCTACACAACTCTTGCCAATACTCCAACTGTTCCGACGGAAGCACCAAAATAATCTCCAACTGCTCGTCATACCGACGGAAAGCATCCATTGTTCGCATCAAAACCGGACGTCCGCAAATGGGCAAAAACTGTTTGGGGACATCCCCACCCATACGTAAGCCTTTACCACCGGCAACTATTACCGCATATTTCTTCATTTCACAAGTTCGCTATATAGCATTCCGTCCCTTACCGGACGAACCTTGTCTTCGCCTATCAATTTAGCCGCAATGGTATATCCAAACTCAAAAGCAGCTGCCGGACCTTTTCCGGTAATGAATTGCCCGTCCTCTTCAACTAAAGCTGATGTACAAACTGCTCCCTGTAACTCTTCCTCAAAACCAGGATAACAAGTTGCTTTTACACCATTCAAAATACCAAGACGTCCATAAACCAATGGTGCTGCACAAATGGCAGCCAACGGTTTACCTGCTCTATATTGTTCCATAATACCTTCAGCCAAACCTTGGTGTTCAGCCAAATTATACGCACCGGGAAGTCCACCGGGCAGAACCAACATGGCGGCCTCTTTATAATCAACTTCTTCCTCCAGCATATCGGCAGTCACTTTTATGCCATGCGCTCCGGTCACCATTTTTTCGTTTGTGATTGATACAATATGAGTATCTATGCCAACTCTACGTAATATATCCACAACGGTTAAGGCCTCTACTTCCTCCGTTCCTTCCGCAAAAAACAAATATACTTTATCCATACGACATTTTTATTTTAAACATTCCAAATACTGTTTGATTGTTTCTTCCAAACCTAAGTACAACGCATCGCAAATCAAAGCATGACCGATACTTACCTCATCCAGACAAGGTATCTGCTCATGCATAAATTTTAAATTCTCAAGACTCAAGTCGTGTCCGGCATTCACACCCAATCCTAACTTTCGGGCTATTGTTGCCGCCTCTACAAAAGGAGCAATTGCTAAATTCGGACCTGCCTTATACGCTGTAGCATAAGGCTCGGTGTAAAGTTCCACTCTATCTGCTCCGGCTTTGGCTGCATATTCTATCATTTCCGGGTCGGTTCCCACAAACACAGAGGTCCTGATTCCTTTTTCTTTAAACTCATTGATGACTTCCACCAAAAAGTCTTGATGCTTCTTAGTATCCCACCCTGCATTAGAAGTTATTTGCCCCGGTTCGTCCGGAACCAACGTCACTTGTGTCGGTCGCACCTTCAGCACCAAGTCGTTGAACTTATCTACAGGATTGCCCTCAATATTGAATTCTGTACGTAATACGCTTTTCAAATCATAGACGTCTTGATAACGGATATGTCTTTCATCCGGACGTGGATGTACCGTAATTCCCTGCGCACCAAAACGTTCGCAATCCAATGCCACCTTTACAACATCCGGATTATTACCGCCACGTGCATTGCGAATCGTGGCTACTTTATTTATGTTTACACTGAGTTTAGTCATTTCTATTTCATTTATACTTAGGACTTGATAGGCAAAGTTAGAAAAAAATACTATATTTGCGGACTTTAACATGGCAAATGTCTTAATAAATAAGAAGAAAATGGCAGAAAAGGTCAAATTCGCTTTATTTGGCAATATACATCAACCCAAAAAGTCCTCATCCGTAGTACAGCTGATTTCTGTATTAAAGGAGTATGAGGCGGAGTTGTACGTTGATGCCACCTTTTACAAGTATCTCACTCAAGAGCAAGGCATTGACATCAAAGCAACCAATATATTTGAAGGCGAAGATTTCAATGCAGACATCGCTATCAGCATGGGCGGTGACGGAACGTTCCTTGCTACTGCAGCACGAATTAGAGACAAAAACATTCCTATTCTTGGTATCAACACCGGCCGTTTAGGGTTCTTAGCAGACATCACGCCCGAAGAAATCAAAGAATGTATCAGCGACCTTTACAGTCACACTTACAGGATAGATGAACGCAGCGTCATCGAAGTACAAACAGAAGGAAATGCCTCGTCTTTGCAAGGTTACCCATTTGCCTTGAACGAAGTAGCCGTACTGAAAAGGGATAATTCATCCATGATATCCATTAGAGTTGAAGTGGACGGAGAATTCCTTGCAACTTATCAAGCCGACGGTCTCATCATCAACACTCCTACGGGTTCCACCGGCTATGCCTTGAGTGTGGGAGGTCCTATCATCGTTCCGCAATCCGGTACGTTTTGCATCACACCGGTCGCTTCACACAGCCTCAACGCCCGCCCCATCACACTCCGTGACCAAGTAGAACTGACTCTTACGGTCGAATCGCGCAACCACAACTTCCTCGTTGCCATCGACGGACGTAGCGAAGCGTGTTCGGACACTACGAAGCTCATCTTGCGCCGTGCGCCCTACAATATCAAAGTCATACAACGCAAAAAACATTCTTTTTACTCCACATTACGCGAAAAACTGATGTGGGGAGCTGACCCGA
This sequence comes from Paraprevotella sp., assembly GCA_017937925.1. Classification (GTDB taxonomy): domain Bacteria; phylum Bacteroidota; class Bacteroidia; order Bacteroidales; family Bacteroidaceae; genus Paraprevotella. The sequence goes on from JAGBCQ010000032.1 coordinate 18,244, forward strand.
GAGAATAATCATGTGGAAAGTGTTTAAACCTAAAACCTCAACCTACTCCACACGACAGATACTTCGTTGGCTGTGGAATATCCTTCGGCACCACCGACTGCAAGTTGGCTTGAACACTGTGCTTTATTGCGTGACGGTAGGTTTGGATTTCACGTTTATTTGGGCAACGAAGCGCACCATTGACATCGCCACCCATAGTACAACCGGCGACATCAAATGGGCTGCCGCGATATTGGTCGGAGTATTGTTATCACATTTGATGGTCTCGTTTGCCTCCAAGTGGGTGAAAGCCCTCTTAGGTATCAAGGCACAAAATTATATGCAACAATCTTATTTCGACCATCTGTTGCATAGCGAGTGGAAAGAGCGCAACCAACGACACAGCGGTGACATATTGAACCGATTGGAACGTGACGTAAGAGACGTGGTAGCCACTGTTACTGAAACAACTCCATCCATCATTGCAGTATGTTTTCGACTGATGGGCGCATTCTTTTTTCTATACTCAATGGATGCGACATTGGCATGCATCACCATAGCCATCATCCCTCTCTTTATGCTCTTGAGCAAAGCATATATGAAAAAGATGAGGAAACTGACTCGCGAGATTCGACAAACCGACAGCCGAGTGCAAAGCCTGATGCAAGAAGGTATTCAACATCAAATGATTATCCAGACATTAGAACAACAACCCACCGTTGTAAAACGTTTAGTCAACATTCAAAAGGAGTTACACCGACAGATAAAGGAGCGCACTCGTTTTTCGTCAGTATCCGCGGCGTTTATGGGTGCCGGATTTATGACGTGCTACCTTGTTGCATTCTTATGGGGAGCCAACCGGCTGTACGAAGGGACCATTACTTACGGTATGATGATAGCCTTCATCCAATTGGTGGGACAAGTACAAGGTCCATTCCGCGACATGACAAAGTTTATCCCTATTTTTGTCAACACATTCACCGCCGGCGAACGACTGATGCAGTTAGAGGAAATTCCGCTGGAGAAAAAGGGGCAAGAAGGGAACATTGAAAGCCACGCACCGGGCATACGTTTTGACAATGTCACTTATTCTTACGTAGCCGGTGGCAGGGACGTACTGAAAGGATTCTCGTTCGATTTCCCGCCACAGAGCCACACCGCCATTATCGGAGAGACCGGAACCGGCAAGACTACACTGATACGCCTGATGCTCTCGCTGATACACCCAACGGAAGGAGAAGTGTTCATCTACAACGACAACAATAAGATGCCATGCAGTGCCACCACACGCACCCACTTCACCTACGTGCCTCAAGGCAACACCTTGTTCAGCGGAACCATCCGCGAGAACCTGCTGTACGGCAATCCCGACGCTACGGAGGAAGAAATGATTGAAGCACTCAAAAAGGCTTGCGCCCACTTCGTGTTCTCTCTGCCCGACGGATTAGACACCAAGTGTAATGAACAAGGTGTGGGACTGAGCGAAGGACAGGCCCAGCGTATCGCCATCGCAAGAGCACTGCTACGTCCGAGCGGCATCCTGCTACTTGACGAAGCCACCTCCTCATTGGACAGTCAGACTGAAAAAGAGCTGTGGCAAAACATCACGTCACACTGCAAGAACATGACACTGATATTCATTACCCACCGCAACAGCATCATCACACCGGAAACCCGTACATTAAAACTGGACTGACCGCCACACTTCTCACACATCAACAGATTTATTCCCCCTAATGCCGCACTTGACAAACGGCATATTTTTGTTTATCTTTGCGTTATGTTTTGTCGTGTCCCTATAGCGACGACACATCCCCTATACTTTATTATATATCAATATTACTTCATCTCCCACTCAAACACGCCGGCAGAATTGTCATCGGGCAGCACCACCTCAAGTTTCATGGCGCGTGTTATTACCGGCTCGAAATCGACCGTATTAGCCACGCCCTTTGCTGTTCCGTAATTCTTGACACCGGTCACAGGTTGCCATTCGCCTTGCTCATCCTGATAATAAAGTTTCCACGCTTTCGGGACACGGCAACCGCCCCAAGGCGCGTCGTCGAACCAATAGACTGTTGACGCCCCCACTTTCGTCGGATTTTGGAATGTATATGTTATCCATTCCGTACTGTTCTTCTTGGGCCACCAATGATAGTAAGGTACCGAACGGTCACTCTCGTCGGCAGGGACCAAGCGGTCGCTGATGGCAGTCAGAGCCGTAGTACGATGAGATGCATCCACCTTGCTTTTTGAAGCGATAGATGCCGGCATTGCCGGTTTCGCCGCACTCAAATCCTGTGGGAACCATACCATCATCTTGCCTGCACCGCGATGCGCCCAAGCATAGTACGGCAACAACGTCAGTTTTACGTCCTTAGCCTGTAGTCTGCCTTCTCTGTCATAGTTCAACGTCTGCGCATTTGTCTCTAACAGAATCAACCCTCCAAGCATATCAAGTTTAAACTTCACATTGAATCGCGGATTGCGGTTCATCAGTACCGTCATGATATCAAAGTCATTGTCGGGCCACTCGGCACAAAAAACAATAGGACCGCGCTCGATAGCCACTCTACCTCTGTCGGCAGCCACTTTACGATGAGCCTTGACCACTCTCGGTGCCATATCAAAGTGAACTTCAACCCTGTCGCCTTTCTTCCACTTCCTGTCTATCGTGAAATAGCCTTTCTGCAATTCGGCCTCAACCGGCGTGCCATTCACCTTTACCGAATAAGTCAAACGCTCACCATCACTGTAACGGTACAAGTCGCTCGGCACCACTTCGCCTCTCACCCATCCCGGTATACGAATCTTCATGGCAAAGTTTCCCGCCTTATTCTTTTTCACAGTGATAGTAACATCTTCGGTCCAAGGATAAACGGTGGATTGTTCCAATGACACATCCTTACCTTTCACTTTCAAGTCCGCGCTGTTTGACATGAACAGATTGACATAAACCTCCTTATCCTTCACCGCATAAACATAGCCCGGCAAAGAAGGGATGAAACGACAGATATTAGACGGACAGCATGCGCATCCAAACCATGGTTGGCGCTGATGTTGTCCCATGCTCTCCAACGGGTTGGGATAGAAGAAAGCACCGCCATCCAACGAAACTCCCGAAATCAGTCCATTGTACAAACTACGTTCCAAAACATCATAATATTTGGATTCGCCGTGCAAAAGGAACAAACGATGGTTTACATACACATTCCCTATAGCAGCACACGTCTCGCAGTATGCCGACATATTGGGCAACTCATAATTCTTACCGAAAGCCTCACCACTCGCCGTTGCTCCGATACCACCGGTGATATAATACTTTTTGGAAACTATATTGTCCCAAATCTTACCAATGGCTTTGATATATGCCGAGTCGCCGGTCAGAGCCGCCACATCAGCCATTCCGGCATACATATATACAGCTCGCACCGCATGGCCGACAGCCTCGTCTTGCTCAATCACAGGTTTGTGTGCCTGACTGTATTCATCCTTTCGCGATGTATAACCACGCTTATCAAGGAAGAACTTAGCCATATCCAAGTACTTTTTCTCGCCCGTCACCAAATACAACTTAGCTAAAGCCATTTCTGCGATTTGATGTCCCGGCACACGTACCAACTGCCCATCACCATCGCCAATTTCCCGACAGACACAATCGGCATACCGAATGGCAATATCCAAAAAGTTGCGCTTGCCTGTGGCCTGATAGTGAGCAATAGCACCTTCAACCATGTGTCCCAAATTATAGAACTCATGACTCAAGTCCTCCACTTTCTCCCAACGTTTGCTTCCTGCCCAATTATGAGGATGCTTCGGGTTCATGGTACGACTCGTATATAAATAGCCATCCGGTTCTTGTCCTTTCGCCACAATTGCAAGGACACTATCTATATACGCTTCTAACTTCTCGTCGGGATAAGTCTGCAATAAATAGCTCGCGCCCTCTATCGTTTTGTAAACATCCGTATCATCAAATGAAAAACCTTCTACCTTGTACGAATCACTCGGGTTGGCCGCTTTGACAAAATTTTCATACCGCCCCGTCTCTTCGCATTTACTGAAAGCCAAAGGGATAGTCACTTCACGACTCGCCTTTAAACGCTGTCCCCAAAAAGGATCTGTAACTTTAACCGATGTAAATGGAACCGGAGAATAAGGATAACCGCTTTGATTTGTCTGCGCACTGACACTCCCGAAAAGGAAGAAAGACAGAATTGCTGCACTTAGTTTGTTTTTCATATTTGTTATATTGATTTTGGAAATTTCTACAAAGTTAGCAAATATGAGAGTACGACCAAGTGGAAAGCACAAAATCTTTACGACCGGATAAGCAATGCCGGCAATGAGCGCTTTTTACGTTTAAGCACTTTCATATTCCCGATAAAAGACATATCTTTGTCCAAAAGAGTTATTCTATTATATACTAAAGATTATGAAATTCGTATCATGGAACGTCAACGGCATCAGAGCTTGTTGCGAAAAGGGATTCAAAGATATATTTAAAGAACTTGACGCAGACTTCTTTTGTCTGCAAGAAACAAAGATGCAGGCCGGACAATTGGATTTGGAGTTTGAAGGTTACAAATCCTATTGGAATTACGCCGAGAAGAAAGGTTATTCGGGAACTGCCATATTCAGCAAGCACGAGCCTCTGAATGTTAGTTACGGATTAGGTATTGAAGAACATGACCATGAAGGTCGTGTCATCACGCTCGAAATGCCTGAATTCTTTTTGGTAACGGTATATGTCCCCAACTCACAAGACGAATTACGACGCTTGGACTACCGAATGCAATGGGAAGACGCGTTCCGTTCGTACATCATGAGATTAGACACACAGAAACCTGTCATTATATGTGGCGACCTCAATGTGGCACACAAAGAAATAGACTTGAAAAATCCTAAAAGCAATCGCCGAAACGCCGGGTTTACCGACGAGGAACGAGAAAAGTTCAGCACCCTTCTTGACGCCGGATTTACTGATACGTTCCGTTACTTCAACCCTGATATGGAAAACATCTACTCATGGTGGTCATACCGTTTCCAAGCGAGACAGAAAAACGCAGGGTGGCGTATTGATTATTTCCTTGTCTCAAAACGCCTGGAAGAGCAACTAACCGGTGCAAGCATACACACCGACATCTTTGGTTCCGATCATTGTCCTGTCGAAGTCAATGTCTTTTAACACACAAAACAATGATAGAAACTTTAAAATCAGCCATATTATCCGGTATAGCAGTAGGTATTGCCGGGTTCGGGTTCTTAGCTACTCGCGACATTGTAGGCAGCATATTGTTTGCTTTTGCCTTACTCACAGTTGTCAATTACAAATTAAAATTATACACCGGCACTGCAGGATTCATCAAACGGAATGAATTGCCCTATCTATTATTAGTATTGTTTGGAAATCTAATAGGTTGCTTCTTGATGGCACTTTTAGCACGTTGTTCACCGATGGAACTGCAAGCCTCTGCCGAGAACTTGTTACAAGGTAGATTGAATATAGGACCGATAAAGGGCGGTTTGCTTGCCATTGGATGTGGTTTCATCATGACAACAGCAGTGACATTCGCACGAAAAGGGAACAACTTGCCACTTCTCATCGGTGTACCTCTTTTCATCACGTGCGGTTTTCCCCATTGCGCAGCGGACGCCTTTTTCTACCTAACTGCGCCATTAGACTTTTGGATGGAAAACTTAGGAAGTATCTTACTGTTTTATGTAAACATCGTAGTAGGTAACTTCATAGGATGCAACCTCTACAGGTGGGTTATGGGTAAGAATCCGGAATAATAGGAGTAAATAAAGGACCAACACGCCCACATTATTCCATTAAATACTGACTAAAATTCTGCGTGCGCCGACATAGCGTCTGTTATAATGCCCATCGGAAGAGGAATTGATGCAAACGCCTTTTCTGCCCGCATGAATAAACCAAAACTCTCCTGTTTCGGGATTTACTTCCGTCACGATACCGACATGACCAACGGTTGTTTTTGAACGTACACCGGTAAAAAACACCAAGTCCCCGGTACGCAGTTCTTTCCGAGTTTCCACTTTCTCTCCTTCCTGATATTGAGCGCGAGAGTTGCGTGTCAGTGTTATATTCAGTTGCTTAAACACATAATGAACCAAACCGGAACAGTCGAATCCGCGTTTGGGGTTCATCATCCCATAGCGATAAGGCAATCCCATGTACTTTTTTGCCACGTTTATGACATCTACTCCCGTCACCGACATGGTATCAGCCACCACTTGCACAGTATCATTGGCATGGACTGTAGTTCGGCATAAACTGAAGACTAACAAAAAAAGTAATACGTAGGGTCTCAAATCGGTATCAGTATTATAAGGTTTATTCTACTTTTGCCCGCAAAATTACAAAATAACGAGGTTCTCACCAAGAGGACCTCGTTATTTTAACTTTTCCAATTCCTTATTATCAATGAATTACGACCATTGTCGCCCCAAATCCGTACTCTCTGAATGAGGCATCTTGCCAAGTGCAACCTTTATACACGCGTTTCAACTCCTTCATGATTTCATTGCGCAACACGCCCTCGCCTTTTCCATGAATGAAGACAATCTTTTTACCTTTGCTCTTAATGTTCTCATCCATTACCCGACGAAACTCTTTCATCTGGCAGTCCAACATATCTTTGTTACTCAAACCATTTGTATTGTCCAAAAGTTCATGAATGTGTAGGTCCACCTCCAGTATATTGTTTTTCTTTCCTTCTTCTTTACGAGCCGGTTGTCGCACAACTCTCTCGTCCGCCTTCTTCTTCAAAAGGGCATCCTTCATTTGTCCGGCATTGACATAAACACTTTGAACCGGCACATCATTCTTCACGACATCATACACCAACGCATCTTCCTCAAAAAAATCAGAAGGGCGGAAAGCATGCAGTTTATAAAACTTCACCGTGTCTATCCGCATTTCAACATTTACCGCTGGTTTCATTGAGAATGTTTTATCTTGTTTGTAAGCCAGACACTGCACACATACTCTTTCTATATCGTTCAAATCCGAACGGTCAAACTCCTCCATAAACAATTTTGTGTTTGGCTCGACGATGCCCTGGAAACGGACACGCCAACCTGCTCCTTCAGCACTCATATACAAAAAGTTCAGATAGTAATTGCTATCATTTACCAAATAAGCCTCAAAGGCGGTCGTTGTCATTTCCTTCGGATTCATCGGGACAAAAGCCAACAATACATTCAACTTCTCGCCTTCCTTACGTTCAAGCGGTTTTGGAACAAACGTTACAGGACGGTCGTCTTCCGTTTCATGCTCACTTATGGAACTTCCTCCCATCAATTTCTTTTTATCATGCGTTCCGGTATTGACCTTTGCAATATTATAATCGTTGGTGTCAATAACAACACACTCGCGTATTGGCATTGGTATATCAAAACCATCGGCATCTTGAACCAACACCGTATCCTTATCTTTGAATCCACTAACGATTCCGCCACCGACTTCACTCAAAAACCTTACTTTATCTCCTATTTTCATTGCTTTCCTTTTTTAGTTTCAGCAAAGATAGGTAAATTTGCACAACCGCAAAAGGCATAGGACATGGAAGCAACCAAACATCTACAAATTAAAGACTATAATTACGATTTGCCCGAACAGCGCATCGCTAAGTTCCCACTTCCGGAACGCGACAGTTCAAAACTCCTAATATATAATAAAGGTATAGTAAGCGAAGACAATTTTACATCACTTCCTCAATATTTGCCGCAAAATGCTTTGATGGTTTTCAATAACACCAAAGTGATTCAGGCACGACTTCATTTTCGTAAGGAAACAGGAGCGCTGATAGAAGTCTTTTGTTTGGGACCCATTGCGCCCCACGACTATGTGCTAATGTTCCAACAAACGCGCCAATGCAGTTGGCTATGCCTTGTCGGTAATCTAAAGAAATGGAAAGGGGGCGAACTGACTCAAAAAGTGGAAGTCAACGGACAAATTATAACACTGAAAGCCTCCCGGAGCGAGAACAAAGGCACCAGCCACTTGATTCATTTTGAATGGGACAGCACCTCTATCACATGGGCAGAAATTTTGGAAGCTGTTGGCGAATTACCTATACCACCCTACTTAAATAGGGACACACAGGAAAGTGACAAGACAACCTACCAAACAGTTTACTCAAAGATTAAAGGGAGCGTGGCTGCTCCCACTGCCGGACTTCACTTTACAGAAAGAGTGCTACGCGACATTGATTGTAAAGGCATCGAACGCGAAGAGGTGACTTTACACGTTGGAGCAGGTACATTCAAACCTGTCAAGAGCGAAGAAATCGCCGACCATGAGATGCACACGGAATACATCTGCGTACACCGTTCAACCATTGAAAAACTCATTGCACATGGTGGCGAGTGCATCGCTGTAGGAACAACCTCCGTTCGTACTTTGGAAAGTTTATACTACATAGGCGTCATACTGAACGAGCATCCTGATGCTACGGAAGAAGAACTACACATCCGCCAGTGGATGCCTTATGAATATGCAGAACGGACACGCGCCGACCAATCTGAAGCACTCACTACTACGCAAGCGCTTCAACTCATTTTAGACTATCTGCAGAGAAATGACCTGCCGGCGCTACATACCAGTACGCAAATCATCATTGCACCGGGCTACAAATATCACATTGTCAAAATGATTGTCACCAATTTCCACCAACCGCAAAGTACGTTATTATTATTGGTATCCGCATTCGTCAATGGCGATTGGCACACGATTTATGATTATGCACTTTCGCACGACTTCCGTTTCTTGAGTTACGGTGATAGCTCTTTGCTCATACCTTAAATTACAACCATGACTACCATCAATAAAGACAACAACAAGGAGATGTTCCCTATTGTCGATGAGGAAGGGAACATCATCAGCGCAGCCTCAAGAGGCGAATGTCATAATGGAAGTAAACTATTACATCCCGTAGTCCACCTGCACATCTTCAATAGTAAAGGAGACATCTATTTGCAAAAACGCCCTGAATGGAAAGACATACAACCGGGCAAATGGGACACAGCCGTTGGCGGACATATTGATTTAGGCGAAAGCGTTGAAATGGCGCTCCATCGTGAGACTCTTGAAGAATTAGGAATTAGCGATTTTACCGCCGAACGTTTGCCACATTACGTTTTTGAGTCTGAACGCGAACGCGAATTGGTCTTTCCACACCGCTGCACTTATGACAACGCCATTACCCCCAGTCCGGAAACCGATGGCGGCCGTTTTTGGAGCATGAAAGAGATTCACGACAACATGGGTAAAGGCGTTTTTACACCCAATTTTGAAAGCGAGTTCGTCCAATTGTTTGGAAAATAAGAACGGTTGCCTAATTGACAACCGCTCTTAATCATTTGACCTAAAAATTATCTCCAGTATACTCCTGTTCTACTATTACTTCATCTATTTTAAGATGAGAAGAAGTAATAAATCCAAGATAAGGAGAATGTAATGGACGTTTCCAACGGAATACTTCAATATTATCGTAAGAAATGATAATTTTACCTCCCCTGCGTTCTATCGTTACCTCAATCTCACGATTTTTCTTTTTAGGAAGTTTAATACGTGAAACATCTCCCTCATCCAGACTAAATTTACCATTATTATAAGTACAAGCTATAAACCTATTTTCCTGAAAGATAAAAGCTAATCTTTTAAAATTCTCATCCATATCGAACAGTATCGCCGACTTTTCTTTTTCATCAAATTTTGGAATTACCATCTTTATAGTAATCTTAAAATCATATTCAGGGAGAATCGGCAAATCTGTACTACTATTTACATAGAAACCTTCTTTGTTTACTTTTAACTCAAGGAATCCCATACTTGTTAGAGCGCTTACATCCTTGTCTGCATATTGCGACCAATCTAAAGAGCCCATTCCGTCAAAGGTATCTGTAATCTTTATTTGAGCAATGGCAGAAGAAGAGAATATCAATAAACAAAGTAATAATAAATTCTTTCTCATAATTTAATTCTTTCCTAATCGTTGTTGCATTTCATTAATTAAAGGTTCATACCGTTTCAATACACGTGCCCAAGGTTTATAACCTTGTTCTCCCCATGCGTCCAATGGTGCAATTTCAGACCTTATTCTAATCTGATAAGCTAAACCTTCATTGGTAATCTCCTTAATTTGGACCGCAGTACGTACCTTCAACTCACTTTCAGTAAACTTATCAACTTTCCAAGTTGTATTCATAAATCCTGAAGCTTTATCAGAAGTTTTCATCTCGTCGAAATAATTCAACATAACTTGTGACAGCAATTTCCAGGCTAAATCTTCATCTACCCCCTCACGAACATTTATCGTAAAATATCTGTTCGCTAAATCCGATTCTACTGAAGCTTTCATTGTTTCATCCTCTCTCAAATCAATTGGAATAGATTTGCGTGTATCATATTTATATACACGTAATTGTTTCTCAATATAACCAGGAGCTTCTACTTTAATACTAAAAAATTCATCTCTTCTTGTAAAGTTTAACATATACACTCCGTCTCCTACATAGTTCCCATCTACATAAATTTTTGCAGTTTCAGGAGTAGTCACAATCTTTATCTTTTTTGCTTGTGCGTCATTGGGTAGAATGAAACAAACGCAAACCATTGCGAATAATGCTATTAAATACTTTCTCATATTATCCTCTTTTAATTTTTAATATATCATATTATTCTATTCTTTTAGTTCTCTTATTTTCTATAAAAAGTCGTACCAGCTAAAGTTAAGCTCACAAGACCTCTTCCATCCGAAGCCATTCGATATCTTCCTTTATATACAGTGTTTCCGTTTTCGTCTAATAATCTAACTTCTCCATCTTGCAACGTATAGGTGCATTTTACTTCTAACCTATCTCCTTGAAAAAGTTCGCAAGTTCTATTTGAATATAAATAGATTTCTCTTCCATCTTTCGCTCTTAACTTTTGGGTACTACGAAAAACAACATAATTATCCGTAGATACAGTTTTCATTTCACTTCCCATTACTTCTGAATCTAAGGGATAAGTGAAAGAAACAAGCATTATTAACACAAAAAATAAATGTTTCATATTTACTCTTAATTATAATAATCTTTACTCATTTAACGGCTTTTCAAGTTACTCCTTTGTTCCTTATAGATAGTAATATATACGCACAAAAAAAAGCGCGGAACTTTTTAGTGTATTCCCTACCTAAGGTGTTTGGCGTAACCTAATCAGCAGAATAACCAAAAGCCCACGCAATCATGCGCGAGCATCTTTGCAGTATTCTTGCTGATTCCATTATAGTCGCCAAACTTTTAGGTAGCAGAATAAAGCTAAAACGCTTTTCCAATATATTTTAAATTGTGCGTATCAAATTATACGCTATTTGTCATCGGCAAATCATTTTTACAGTTAATACAAAGTTATTGGGCAAATTTAATATAAATTAAACAAAGAAGTATCTTTTTCATCAAAAAAATATCAGTGATGAATAATAATTTAGTATTTTTGAGTGGGACACGAAAAAAATGTGTGCCAAGGTGTTGCGAATTGCATTACTATCCGTATATATGGTAAAAACGCAACCGAGAATATTGCAATGAGTACAGGATTGAAAGACTTTGAACGAATGATTCCCACACTGCGAGTCAAACTCGTGGAAACGGCTCTATTCTACCTCTCGGACAAGGACGAAGCCGAAGACGTGGCACAAGAAACGTTGCTCAAGTTGTGGTTGATTCGTCACAAACTGCAAGCCGACAAAGGTGTCGGTCCCATAGCCTCAACAATAGCCAAGAACCTGTGCATCGACCGACTTCGAAAGTTCCGCACTCATACAGACGTTACTTTAACCGAACGAACAGACAGCGCCGGCAACCAAACAGCACACACTATCTTAGTAGAGAAAGAGAACGAAGAATGGCTCGTCCATGCTCTCAGTTGCTTGTCGGACAAGCACCGTGCCGTATTGCACATGCGACAAGTAGAACAAATGGAAACCGCAGAGATTGCCATCGTAATGGGAACAAGCGAAGCGGTGGTACGCTCATTGCTTTCAAGAGCCAGAAAACAAATGATGGAAGAACTTAAACAAAGGAGGAACTGAAATATGACACTGCAAAAAGAAGAAGCAATCAGATTACTTGACAAATTCATGGAGGGAGCGACCTCATTAGAGGAAGAACGCCTCATTACTCAGTTCCTGCAGTCGGAGGAAGCAGGAGAAGAGTTCGCCGACTACAAACTGATGTTCGATACTTTTGCTACAAGTCAACCCTCATTCAGCGAAGAGGAGCTCAATGACATCGCTTCGCTTCCTGCAGTCCTTGTTCCACGTCGGGCATCCAAATGGTTGACTATCGGCAAATGGACAGCAGTGGCTTGCCTTGTAGTTTTATCCTTCTTCATAGGAACACGAATTAGTGAAACATCACCGACCGAAACAGAAACCAAGTACATCACTCAAACAGTAACACAAACGGACACCGTATTCGTTGAAAAACCAATTGAAGTAACAAAATACATCACGAAAAACATTGCTCAAAAAGAACAAACGACCGACATCGCATCCGGCACACTCGCCCATTCAGACATTGAAGAGGAAATGAACACGCTCATCGAGGACTTCGACCTAGAGAAAGAGATTCGCGATTTCAACAACGACATCAATAATTTCAGTGATTTAGAACTATCCTTATAACGTAAAAACATACTGATATGAAAACACGTATTCACTCCATTCGCCTCATCTTCTTGCTCATGCTCACATTGGGCTATACTCAAGCAAACTCACAGGAATACTATCAGGAAAATCCAAAAGCCATAAGTCTGTTCAACCGCTTGAACAAAATGTTTCCGCGCCGTTACCTGACTCACACCAATCTGCAATACGCATTCTATCATTTGGAATACTATTTCAAGGACAGCAAGGATTACGAAAAGTATCAAGCGCCCATCAATGACATTATCAAAGAAATGAAAGAAATCAAAACTACCCGCTTTATGTCGGACATCACAGACAGTGCGGATGTAGTGTCACAGAAATATACGCTTTCAATCCCTTCCACACTCATCGGGCAGACCGACAAACTACATCTGACATACGACCGTAAAAAGATTATCTTTCATTATGAATCGTCCAATGACATCATAAGACAAAAAAGATATGCCGCACAGAATCCAAACATCAAGTCAGAAGCAGAAGCCTTATTAAAGCAATATATCAAGCGTCAAGGCGTGAAAGAACAACCGGTGGCATATTATAACAACGTCAGATATATTCGTAGCGTTTGGGACATCAATATAAACAGGCATTCCGGAAGTCCTGACATTCTTACAAAAGGGACCAAATACATCGTGCCCAACTGTACACAGAAGGACTTTGACCTGTTCCGCAATCAGTTTCGCAAGTACATCAAAAAAGATCATTGTTACCTGATTGAGAACGACGTGTATTGGCAGTTCGAAGAAAGTTGCCTCCATTTGATTCAACCGGACGGACGTTCCCTCAGTTTCTGTGCTGCCCTACGCGGAACCGACCTCTATCTGTTACGTGTTGAAGACACCGCCAAAAACAGAGGCATAGTGCCACGAGCATGGGCTTTGGACGACCCTATTTGGGATGCCAACAAGCACCACGACTTCAAGACCCGTTAAGAACACAACTGTTTTTCATACCTTATATATAGGTTTTACCAAACTCGATGACCAGCGTGTGGTCTTCGAGTTTTTTTCATTTTTCACGAAAAGAAAAGCACAACTGTGTGTTGCAAAAATCCGTATCATGCGTAATAAGGACAGTGAAACTTAAAAACATGTACCATGACACCAGCATTTCCTAAACACACTGTTACCACAATCATCCTAATAGTACTGTGCCTGTCCGCTCTGTCGGCCCAGAACACCAAACACTACATTTACGGCGGTATTTTCGACGACCTGACACGCGAACGTCTCATCGGTGTAAAAGTTGAGCTAATGGACACCAACTACGTTACGTTGGACAGCATGCATACCCAAAGCAATGTCAATATTGGCGACAGAATGAACGGTTGGTATCTCCCCGTCGAATCTAACACACCTTATATCGTTCGGTTCAAAATGAAGGGTTACGAAATTGAGGACATCCCGGTACGTCCTATTAAATTCATGCGCCGACAGAGGATAAGTTTTGTAAAAGACGTTTTCATGCGTAAGGAAATAAAGAAAATGAACCTTGACGAAGTAACCGTCCAAGCCACCAAAATAAAGATTTACACCAAGAACGACACCATCGTATATAATGCCGATGCGTTCTACGTGGCTGAAGGGTCCATGCTGAGTGAGCTTATCAAGCAACTGCCGGGCGTGGAACTGAAAGAGAACGGCGAAATTTTTGTGGAAGGGAAAAAGGTGGACAACCTCTTACTCAACGGCGAGGAATTTGACAGCACCGACCCGCAGACCTTATTGCAAAACCTGCCGTCCTACTACGTCAAAGATGTGAAAGTGTACGACAAAATGGGCGAAATGAGCGAATTCATCGGTAAGAGTTTAGGCGAAGACGACAAAGAATACGTTATGGACGTTCGCTTGAAAAAGGAATATTCCATCGGGTGGCTCGCCAATGCGGAAGGAGCCTACGGAACAGCCAACCGCTATCGGGGCAGATTCTTTGGGACGCGTTTCTCCCCTCAAAGCAGAGTCACATTGTTCGGCAACATGAACAATCTGAGCGAGAATGGTCAGCCGGCAGACAATGGCAATTGGAACGGCAGTCAGCTGAATGTCGGTCTGCAAGCCGGCAAAACAGGCGGCCTCACCTACGCTGTCAATGAGAAGGACGGACGCTACAAACTGAGCGGTGGCATCACGGTTCGTCACTTCGACAGTGATGTACAGACCAGAACTTTCGGTGAGAACTTCCTGACCGGTGGCAACACCTTCAACTACAACGCCCATACGGAACGATTCTGTCAAACATACCTCAACACTTGGCACAACTGGACTTTCAGCATCAACAAGAATGTCCGTCTAAAAGTTGAGCCATCGGTAAGTTTCATAAATTGGGACGACCGAAACGATTACTTGTCGGGAACGTTCAAAGAGAACCCCGTTGACTACTTCAACGAACACGTTTGGGACAGTCTCGGCGCTACCAATTTGGACGACGTCATGCGTCGCATAGCCATCAATCGCGGACAAAGCCGTCAGAACAACGTCGGCAATTGGTTGCGCAGTACCGTCTATGCCGAAAGCTACATCAAACTATTCGGTGGCACAGATGGACTATACATCAAAGCACGTCACGACTATTCCGACCGCTCGGAGAAATGGTACGAACACTACCTGCTCGACTATCCCATCAATGGCACAGCGGACTTCCGCAATCGGTACATCAACAATCAGGGACCGGAACGCGACCACCACATCTATACCGCCGCCGAATATTGGTTATGGTTGCCTAAGAATCTTGCCATCGTCCCGTCATACGGTTACCACTATCAGCACACACCTCGCCTCTATGAACTGTTCCGTTTGGACCAATTGGCGGACTGGGGAGCTACCGACACTCCCGAAATGGGCATGTTACCGTCGGACATCGACCTACTGCAAAGCACATTAGATGCGCCAAACAGTTACCGTTCGGCAAAAACATGGAACGCACATTGCGCCCAACTATACATGAAATGGGAGGGACAACCCAAACGTTTGAGCAAGACCTATTGGAACATCGAAGCATGGCTTCCCATGAACGTACACATCGACCGTTTGGAGTACAAACAAGAACGAATCGATACCACCGTGAGCAGGACATCCCCATTTTTTGAGCCCCGCATCCTGATTCGGGGACGGTGGCGGGAGAATCTTCAGGAGTTTTTCTATTTCGAATACTCCGGAAAAGGTTCCACCACCGACATGACCAATCTCATCAATCTCAAGAATACGTCCGACCCTTTGAATATCAGATACTCCAATCCCGCATTGAAGAATTCCTATCTTCATCAAGCATGGATGACATTCTCGTTCCGCAACAAGGACAAAGGCAGAATGACCCGCATCAGCTTCAGTGGTTCGACAAGACAAAATGCTGTGGCACAAGGCTACATCTACGACAAAAACACCGGGACAAGAACTTACCGACCGGAAAATGTGAATGGCAACTACAACGTAAAAACAAACCTTTACTACTATCAGCCATTAGACAAAGCCAAGCGACTCGACCTTACACTGAATGCTGGAACAGGGTTCAACAACTCGGTAGATTTGATAGGGACAGAAGGGAGTGTCCCACAACGCAGCACGGTGAAACGACTAACCGGCAACTTGAGCTTACGCCTCGCCTACAGGTGGAAGAAAGCCGACATCCGTTTGGATGGGGCAGCGCAACACAACTATCTGACTAGTAGGCGAACAGATTTTACTGACATCAACAGCTTCGACTATAGGATAGCTCTTCGCAGTCAGGCAGAACTGCCATGGGGACTGCAAATGACACACGTACTAGCCATGTACAGTCGCAGAGGCTACGGTGACACTGCCTTGAACACCGACGACTTTGTATGGAACGCCACCCTGACCAAAAGTTTCTTGAAAAACAAACTGATAGTCGCAACCGAAGGTTTTGACATTCTTGGGCAACTATCCAACATCACACAAACGTTGAACGGACAAGGACGTTACGAAACGTGGAAAAACAACATTCCTCGTTACGGCATGATTCGCCTTATCTACCGCCTCGACATCCGCCCTAAAGAGCACTAAAAATGTACACGTGCGTACATTTTTGTGTACACTTGAGTACATTTTTGTGTACGCCTGAGTACATTTTTGTGTACACCAGATGACAGTTCAGCGTACACTTTTGGACGTTTTTATTCCTTCCGGTACACGCTTTTATGCATACAGCGTTGCATTTTTTCTTTTCACGTATGGATTGAATGGTTATTCTCGTTATCTTTGCCAACAAATGAAGTATTTAAAAAGCATTTAAACCCTAATTAAATATACTATGAACATCAAACAATGGCTTAAAGGTACAAGCACCGCATTGGCGGTATGCTTCGCAATGGCAGCTACGGCACAGAATACAGAATCGCCTTACAGTAGTTATCTGTTCGCTTTCTTTTCCAACAATTCTCCGTATGGCGAACAAATCCGCTACGCCGTGAGCGACGACGGCTTTAACTACACGTCCCTTAATGACGGTCGTCCCGTAGTGGCATCGGACAGCATCGCTCTGAAGAAGAGCATACGCGACCCCTACATCTGTCGCGGTAAAGACGGAAAGACCTTTTACATTGTACTGACCGATATGCGCTCGGACGAAGGATGGCAAAGCAACGACGGACTGATATTGATGAAAAGTACGGACCTGATTCATTGGCAACACACCGCCATTGACTTCCCCACCCGTTTCCCCAACCTGATAGGTTTCGACCGCAAGAACTTGCATGCCGTATGGGCGCCACAACTGATATGGGATGAGAAAGCTGGCAAGTACATGATTTACTACTCCATCGGACGCCATGATTGGGAATATCCTACAGACGACCCTCGTTTCAATCAACCCTACTTCAAAATTTTCTACTCCTACGTCAACGAGGACTTCACGGACGTGACCGAGCCCAAACTGTTGTTCGACTTCGGAAAGGCAGCTATTGACGGTGATATTATTTATGACGAAAAGAACGATGAATACGTGTTGTTCTTCAAGGACGAAGGTCGCTCGGTGATGAACAAGGGGTTCCGCACCCGTCAAGGTGTGATGCGCGCCACCAGCAAGAACCTGACCGGACCTTACAAAATAGAATGGCGACACGTTCATAAAGAGGGACAGTTCCCGGTAGAGGGTTCCAGCGTATTCCCCCTCATCGGTTCTGATGAATACATCCTCATGTACGATTGCTATGCGCAAGGGTTCTATCAATTCTGCAAGAGTACTGACTTGAAAAACTTTACATTCGTACAGAACACCAAGACCGAAGGTAATTTTACGCCTCGTCATGGTTCGGTGATGCACATCACAAAAGCCGAGCGCGAACGTTTGGAAGCATGGTCGGCACTGAGCCTTGCTGTCAACGAGTTGCGCCACCGCTCCACTCCGACACTGACCTTGAAACAATTGGAACAACGCCCTGCCCTGATTAAGGAAGCAGAAACCGTCCTAGCCACAAGCGCAGATGTCAAGACTTTGAAGAAAATGACTAAGAAACTGGAGATGTAAGAAGTTATGGCATTTCAAAGGAAAAAACACCACCATTCTATTGGTTAAGTATCCCATTTGCTCTTTTAATCAGCATAGGATACACTATTCTGCTTTTCTATTTTAGGGAACCAAGTTCAAAGCATTTTATTACCAATGAATATAAAGGGGTCGAAATGCTTTGTACTCGTGGTTTAAAATACAAAGAAATTAGAGTTGCTCCAGGAGAAAAGTTACAAGCCGTATTAGCATCACAATTTGATATTATCGCTGACACTGAATTACCATAAATTCATATCGACGACTGATTCTACACTATTTTCCAAATTATCTGGTAATATTGGGAAGAAATCATAGCCTGTAATATGTTCCACTTGGTCAATAGAATTATAATAAAGGTCCCTTTTTTTATTTCCTTCAGTGTTTCTTATTACAACACCAAATCCTTTGGGGACATCATTTAAGCAAAGAACCACTTTGAAGAATGCCTCAGGCACAAAAATATTATTAACCCCAATCGTTTCATGTTCTTGTTTTAAGAAGAGCGGTCCACAGACGATGTATATATCGCCATATTGTTTTGCCCACCTACGACAGTCAGATTCAAGATTATTCCACAGCCCGCTATTCAGATTGGGATTTTGAGGACAGACATTAACTAAACTAAAAGTTTCATACATTGCGACTTCGTTCCACTTATTATCAGCTGCAGGACACATGTGACCACGTGACCACCTACTTCCACGATAATCCTCAAGTGTTGCTCGCGGACTAGCAACACTTTCTTCTTCATGGAAATTACTCAACCTTTTGTATGGACCATTTGTATGTTCAGTTTTCAAATGCCATGCAACCCAATTTGGTATCTTTGTATCTTTATTATAGGATGCTATATAAAAAGTCTTACGAATAATCTGTTCTGATATTCCTTTTAGAGTCTCAGACTCACAAGTTCTAACAACGGAATCCGATATTATGTAATCAGGTCTTACATCTATTGTTTTTTCTGAATCTGAACTTTTCAACCTTAAACTTACATCATTAGTATAAGATTCCTTAGAAATATGATTTTTATCGTAAACACATGCTCGTATAGAAATTGAAACAATAAATCCTACTGCAAAAAAAGCAAGAAAAGCCATTCCTATGATAAACACACTACTATGATGTGCTTTCTTTTTTTTATGCCGATTAGGAACATATTCTTTATTATTGTATATCATTAAGATACCTATTTAAGATGTTAGATTTTATGAAAAACTCTTTATAAGAAGTTTACAGTGCTTTTATACACTTCAATCTTCGAATAATGACTTATGATATAGACTCGTATTGCCAATATAACTCTGTGATATTATACTGAAAAGGTATATATCAAAGAGCCTGTTTTTCATTTTTTTTATTTATAGAACTCATCAACAGCAGAACTTTACCATAGTTAATCTAAAATAACTTCTTCTATAGTTAAATCTTGAACTCTTAAAGCAACAATCTTATAGACCGAGGCGATATTTTCTGATATTGGTGCCATATTGAAATACAATGGATACGTAGCATTCCATTCATACTGTTCTGCTGCATCCGTATGTATAAACAAAAAACGAGCTTGTGGTTTTATTAAAGCTGTTCTCCGTATTTGACAGAATGGCACTGACTTAGTGTCCAATACTGGTAGTAGGTTTTTCGCAGAAGCATATTCTTTGTCTAAATACGGATAATCCATTGTTTCGAAGATATGACGAAATACGGTAAACTTATTCAATAAGGCTTCAATATGAGCTAATATATTCTTCTTCAACTTACACTTATATGCGATAATCATCTCTTCGTCCAATTGAAAGTCTTTAAAGTATTCATACAAATGCATTCCTGCGGTTATCTCATCCTTATTTTCTTCAAAATAATTATTGAGTTGGTTATTGGATAGCAATGGGATAAACGGATCTTTGACTAAAGGTTCCATGATATCAAGCCCCTTCCGTTCTTCTTTATACCAAATAGCAAGATTTCCGATATATGCCTTCATTACTTGATAGGTTTTGTCAATAGAAACCTTTAGTTCCAATAGTTTGTCAATAACCATTCCGGCAACGTGCATCTTCATTTTCTGCTCATTTTTATATTCTTGTAAGCTATGAATCTTTTCCGATAACTCAGCCGTCATTCCTTCATACTCTATTTCTAACCTACGTCGCTGACCTTTAGACCACCACCAATAAAACATCAGAATAATGGTCACCAACCCAAATACTCCTGTCAAAATATAGCACCATTCATTTTGGAACCAATCAATAAAATTGTCATAGAAAGAATATGCCACCCCCCAAATAATAGCAAGAATCATACCAATAATAATCAAGTATAACTTTATCTTCATTGTGCTAAAGTCGTGTTTACGAAGAGCATTAACTCTTTCTGTTTCATTTATTTTATCACGTTCCTTCTCCAATTCCTTTATCCTATCATCCAATACACCCATATATCTTTTCGTAATTTTCGTACGCTCAGATTGTTTGCCAAGCGCTTGCATGAGTTTCTCGTAGTCCATCTTTACCTTTGCATCCTCTTCTTGCATTTTCTTTAAATAAACATTTTCTTCGTCTACAAGATTCCTAATTACACAGTTTTTAATAACTGCATCGTTCATATTGAATTGTACTGTCTGTTTTATATGCCTATTACCACTGCTAAACGTAATCTTTACATCATCTTGATAACAAACTTCTGTAACGATACATGCCATACGGTTCAAATCTGGGTCGCTTATATAAGAATAAGGTATATAGCAATAGCCCTTTTCGCCAAATTTTTCTCCCCACGAGTTGCGTACCAAGAAGAACTTGGTGTCATCAGAATAGCCTACAACAACCATTGCATGATAGCCAAAATCTTCGGAATCAACCTCTTCTTTTGTTGGACGTTTAACAAATCCTGTAGTGGTATTGAAGGACTCAAAAATCTTTAATGAT
Organism: Paraprevotella sp.; assembly: GCA_017937925.1. Classification (GTDB taxonomy): domain Bacteria; phylum Bacteroidota; class Bacteroidia; order Bacteroidales; family Bacteroidaceae; genus Paraprevotella. The sequence continues at coordinate 39,374 of JAGBCQ010000032.1, forward strand.
ATAGCAACAGGATAGCCATCTTGAATGGCTGACCTGATATCATCCAAAGCGACATTAACATTTAGAGCCTTCACAATACGCCGTTTTTTCCCATCCTGATAAGCCCCATCAGATGGGATGTCACTTAGCAGGTGTGTATAAGGATGCAACAACTCCGTACAGATACCTTGTTTACCCATACTTGCAATAACATCTTGGAAGCTGCTTCCTGTATCTTCCTGCTCCTTACCTTCAAGATGACGCACATTGTAGTAGACAAACGATTCGGAAAGGTCTACTTCTTTTTCTGAGTTACGCTTAAGAATATACTCATAAATTGAAGAGATTGCAAATACTGTACATGCACCTATCTGTCCCTGATCTTTTACCTTAGTAAAGTATTTCTTAAGATTGACACTCTTTTCTTTTATCTCTTTAGCTTCGTAAGTCTCGTTGAATTTTAACTCCTCATGCTTAATATCGAAATGATATTCATTACCCTCCACCATAAAGCCCCTCTCCGTTAGACGCTTTGCACTATTTTCCGCATTTTGAATCATCGTGTCTATTTCATCCAATTCTTTACTTTTTTCTCGAATATAGTTGGTTGACTGGCGAATCTCATTACGGAGTTTTTGCAATGTATCTATAGGCAAAGTTACGTGACCTTTTGCATCTGCACACAAATCGCCAAGAGGACCATATATGACAGAATCTTCTCTTTCAGGGTTTTCTGAAGGTATTATCAAGACACAAGCATTATTGGCCTCAATAAATTGATTCGCAACTTCTTCATCAAGGTTATCAATGGTTAACTGTTCATCTGTAAACAGATTGCCTTTCAAAAAAGCATCGTCATAGCCCAATAGCATTGCCATAATAGCTTGTTTCTCTGGCAAGGAATATTGTGGATCTAATATATAAGATGTCAAGTCGTCTGAAACTTCTTTACATTTGCCATCTAGTGGCTTCGCCGTTTGAGATATAATAGTATCTTGCGATATATTCTTCCTCCATAATGGTGTTATGGTTTGTTGATAGAAATTAGAAAAAAAGTTCTTATGTTTTGCCAAACATGCATTAGCGATAATAGCTACTTTATTTAAATCGACTTCCTCTGCTGTAACGTCTTCTCGTTCCATGATTCGTAGATAAGCACGACGTAACAGATAGTTCTCAAAATAATATTTGTCGAGGTTCATAACCGATAATCCTAGGGCTGTAGTCAAGTGTTCCCTATCAAAGATACTAGCCTGCGGAAAAACCACATTGTACTTCTCAATGCATATTAAAGTAAGTTCTCCCAATATACGAATGAAGGAGTCCGAATCAAGATTCAAAGCATATCCATCACTATTGGTATTTTGCAAAATAACAATCTGTTCCAATGTATTCTGTTCCAATTTCAAATCTGCAAACTTTTTCAGCATTTGCTTTTGAATGTCCTTCTTCTTTGTTTCCTCCTCTAAAGATATATTGCCAAATTCTTCCTTTGAGATAATGCTTCCAAGATTCTCACACAATCCTATTAGCATTATGGTGTAGCGAGATTGGATATTGCTCGTAGCTCCAATGATGCTAATTGCTTCTTCGCATGCTTTAGCATCATACATGGGTACAACGAGAGGCAAAAGTAAGCTATTGGTATCTCCCGGGTTGTTAATAGTAACAGAATTCTGGTGCAATTCTTGAAAGAAATGACGCATATTTAGGTCTCTATCAGCACCCACCAATGTTTTTATCTCTTCCAATTTTGTGTTATACAAATCTTTCATAGTAGAAACAAAGTCAAAAGTGTTGACTCCGTCTCTAACAGCCTTCTTGATTTCTATCTTTCCATCTTCGTATGACCAAGTCATTGAAGTGAAATATGAAGAAGCATCTACCTCTCCATACTTCATAATATATTTTCCAAGACGAGCAGCAAACAGCATTAAATCCTGTCCAATAAGTATTGTCGCAGTATGTCTCATAAACAATCTGTAATTTGAGCCTCACATTTCTTATTCCAAGGTTTCTATGAATTTCAGCTCTTTCTCCATCAAATCGGCAATCTGTTCGTTTCCTTTTGACAGAAGTTCCTCATTGTCCATAAATAATTGGGAGTACTTCTCGCGATAATTTGATTTTACATCAGCACGAAGTTGCTTAATAGCATCTTGACCGTGAGCCTTATGCCAATTAACAATAAAATCCTTGAATTGTGGACGAAGAGTAAAGATATCAGCGACAAATGCCTTGAAAGCATCATCACGATATGCAGCTAATTCTACCCAATAGTCAAGTAAAGCTTTGCCTGTTTTCTTGTTCTTGACATAGTATTTACCGTTCTCGTTCTTAATTAGAGCAAAAATAAAACCACGAACCCATAGTTCAATATCTTTTGCCCCGTCATCCTTAACAGGCTCTAGCGAGAAATTCTCCTTCATCATCTTGTTAAACAAGTTAAAGTCAAAATGTGAGAAGATAGTACTACTAATATACTTCTGACGATAACTCTCAAGAGAACCTATAAAGTAAGCCGGAACAACACCTATTTGATTATAGATAATAATACGGTCTTTCATACCAAGGCGAGTAAAATTGATTTTCTCTCCTCCGGCAAGATTCTCTAATCTATGATTATCACTCAATATAGTACTATTCATTGGTACACCAACGTATGTAAAGTGAGCTACTCGATAGCCAACTTCGCCACGGGTGTTAATGCTCAGAAGTGGAGCTGCTTTACCTAGAGCCATACGAAGAATTCTATCCAAATCTTCATGATTCTCCTTATCCATCTTCTTCATAACATCATCAATGGTTGTATTGGCCCATTTCTTAGCAGTTGGTAATGTATAGGTATAACTCAATAGTAACGTTTCGATTTCCTCTGTTGGTTTAGTGTCAATATCATAGAATTTCTCTGTGTAAGGCAATTTTCCTAGGAAATCAACAATTTGAATCTCATCATCATTAATACCAATGGCATTGATAGCTTGCTTGGCAAGGTCTATCTGGAATGATGCGGAATTGTTGAGATTTACATTATTCTGTAGTGCAGAAATCCTATTCGTGAACGCAGTATTAACAGCCTTCAATTTGTTCTTAATATTTCTTATCTTGAGTTTTTCCTCATTGATTGCTTGCATCAAAGCACTAAAGAAAGTTATCGCACCATCTCTGCGCTTCAATTCACGAATGTTAATAGCTAAAGTCATAACAGCTTCGCAAACGTTTTGACGGAAGTCCTCTAGAGTACTCTTTTTCTTAAAGAAGCGTCCGCTGTAATCTTTCAAATCCGCACAAGCTACCTTTATGGAATTCTCTATTATAGGCTGTGCTTCATTTAATTTATCTTTCTCATCGTTCATCTCCCTAAGGAAGAGTGCTACTTGACTTTGAAGTTCATCAAGTACATCATTAGCAAGACCTACACCACACTCCTGATTGATACTCTTTACCACCAAGTTGTGTAGTTCACGTAATACGCGTCTCTTAAGTTCTAAAATTTTCTTCTGTACATCGTTATCCTTGGGACGATCGGCTTCAATAAATGCTTTTATCGCCCCCTCTGCTGATTCGTCATCTTCAATATCTTCCAACGAATATTTTGGATTTTTAGACAATAAGAAATCTATGACATTATCATTTGCAGAGCCACCATTCTCACGGATATTCACTTCTGGCGAATCAATCCAAGTGTTGACAATTATATTGGCATCATTACAACTGCTAATCATGCGTTGAATGATGCGTTGTGCATTCTTAAGGGCATTAATTTCACACATATCTTGACCTCTGAAAAGAATCTCGCAAGCTCCCATTCCGCTAACCCATGCACGCTTATTGCCAACCTTACCATCGCCATTCATAATACTCTTTTCAACGTTGTCGGTAACAGAATCAACGGAACCAGAAAGTTCACCAGATGAGGTAACAAGAGCCAAAGAAATCATTTCTGCCAATTGGTCAATATTGCTATAGGAATCCCCTTCTTTGTTCTTGTTATCTATAAAGAAAAATGCTGAGAATGGTCTATTCTTGACATCTTGAGTTCCTGTCACATAGTTAAACTGCAATCCCTCTGTTCCATTAAGATGCATAAAGTAATCAAGATCCATAATACTACCATAAGTATTAGGTTTAACTCGCTCCATCCCATACTGCGTCATTGACTCGAACACATCAGGAAGAACAGCATATCCCGTAAGCTTACATTTACCTAAAGCCTCACGAATGACGTATGCCATATTGAGAAATGTACCTGCTCCAGTACCGCCACTCATTGAGAACACCATATGAACCTCAACATCACCGACAAAATCGGCATCGTAGTTTGGATTGGTCTTAATGTTGGCATCGGTGATTCTACGAACTGCGTCTTTTACCTTATTAGCAAGATTCTCATAATTACAGGTAAGTGCAAAACGTCCGTTGCTACGAATCTGTCCTGCACCTTTCGTCATAGAGGTAAGTGCAAAAACATTGTCAGGATGTACCCAACCAAAATGTTGACGACTCGTGATGTAGGCTGCCTGAGCATCTTCCACCTGGATAGGTGTCTGCTCATTGGGAGCCAAAGATACTGGACCATACTTACTAGGTAACTCTTTCTTATAAGCATCACCATCTGTATCAACTCCGAGGAAACCTATCATTGGAGGAACTTCACCATATGTTTCAACGAATTTTTTCTTTGTATGCAGTAAGGCATTCATACCAGTACCGCCAAGACCTACATAGAGGCATCTTTTAATCTTGTTTGCCATAATATTACATTTTCAGATTTAGCTAATTGATAGATATTTTTATTTTAGTATTATCATTTGTATTCTCAACTACATAATCATTAGGCGCTTTCAGCATAGAAGTATATGAATCAAATACATAATCTTTAGTTCTCCTTACTCTTAGTGTTTTCTTTTTAGCACCTGCTTCAAAAATCAAAGGAGAAGTCCAACAATCATGTATCTTATAGAGTATCTCACCTGTAAAAATTCTGTTGAGCAAACTTTGCCTCTGTTGTCTATTAGTAAATACCACTCTGCGCTTGCCCTTTATATTAACCTTACTAAAGTAGGGGTCGTTAATCTGAATGGTTTTGACCTTAATGGTTGGATATACAATGTATTTTATCAAAAAAAACCACAACAGCAAAAATGTCAAAGTTAAGAAACTTAACCACATCAATATTGTCTTCAATGGATTCCATTTGACCACATACTTAGACCGCAAAGTCAGCTGATATTGTTCAATAGGCTGGTCATTGATATTGTCTAATTCTTGTTTAGTAATAGCCTTACCTGTCAAGTAACGTCTTCCTTCTTTTGCCGCAGAATTGAAAACTATCGAAAGTACACTTGCTGTTTTATCATTACTACGAAGAATTATATTCCCGTTATTCAAGACTTGACCATTATAAAACAATTGGAAATCTTTTCCTCCGTCTGGGTCTGCAAAATTGAGTTCAACTGCAGAACCATCTTTCTTTGCCTCGCCATTAAAAACAGTCTTCAAATCAATGCTTAGTGTATCAGGATTGCTTGTTCCCCAAAATAGGAAACTGTCATACCAAGTAGCTTTACCCATGTCTGTTTCCTCGGAAAGCATCTCTAAAGTACGCTCGGGCTTATTGGTCATTTGTACTTTCACTATCGGATTAATGATGTTGATTTCATTTGACCTAACATAAAAAGAGAAGTAATAAGTTTGAGGTATTGACGCATTAATCTGGGCTATTGGTTGTTTGGCAACAATTTGTATAGGTACAATACCTCCATCTATCTTGTTGTTTACTACATTTACATCAAAATAAGGGTCTTCACAAACAACATTAGCACCATATTTTCCAGTTGATGACAATGAAAGTTTGTGAGTTTTATCTAGATTTAGTGTGTTTGCATAAACTATTAGGTCATTGTCAAAACTTCCAAAAACAGGTATTCCATTGGATGCATCAACAACGAATTCGTTATCACAAATATCAATTACCTCAGAAACTCCTTGGTCTATTGCAGCTTCCGTTAGTTGCACATAGAAAGCATAGGTATTAGGGTATTTCCCGCACCATTCACTCATCTTTTTGGCAACAGCAGTCATCCCTTTAACATTATCCTTTCCGTCAGTCAATAAGATAATATAATTGTCCTTATGAAGATTTATATATTTATTTGTGACATCCCATGCATCACAGATATTCGTACCAGTAATATCTTCAACATACACATTTATTTTATCTTCAATTTCTTGCCATTTTTTACCTCCAAAGTTTGCTGCATCAAAATCAAAACTTTGATGTACTTTCCCCTGAAATGGGATAACATGGATGGTTGTACCGGGAGAATGCTTTTCTAGCTCTGCTTTTAAATAATCTTTAGTAGACTTCCATATATTGCGATTTCCTCCATAACCTGTCATCGACTTGGTACAGTCAAGCAAATATACGTAGTTTCGCTCACGCTGTGCAAGCAAAGTCATGGGGAGTAACACAGAAAGCAATAATAGTAATCGTTTCATGGCTATTATATCTATGTCGATGGCTCCCTTATCGACGTTTAATACTTGACATTGATATACATACAAAAAGACATGGAGCCAGTTCTGCACTCGGTCCACATCCTGAAGGCTCTCGCATTGCCCTGATAGTCCAACCGAGCAACGCTGAAAGCCCCATGCCGATGTATATAGTATAAAACTGCCAAAGGCAGGCATAACTACTACATCTCAAGGGACGCTCCCGCTGCTTTAGCTTTGACTATCAGTTTGAATTTGCGAGATTCTCAGGATGCCAAACCCAAAGCGTTCAGAAAACGCCTTTATATATGTATGTCTCCCCTTTTGCGATTACCCAAAAATCAATGCAGACCACCAATCATCACTCCCAAGGGCTTTCAACATTCAGAAAGAACATTACAAAGATACATTTTTTTCTATATCACACCTCCTTTACACAAAAAATATTATCAAAAACTTTGAATGAATGCTTTTTACAACTTTTTCATCAAAAAACATAAAATGGAGCAACTTAGTTTTTTAGCTACTCCACTTTATGTTTATTTTATTTTATACCGCCATTCATTACGCCAACGAATCTCCGGTGTACCGTCCTCCTTGAAATCGATAGGCAACCAGATGTAACGGGAATTTTTCAGACTGCGAGGTTTCCAACGGTCTGCCATAAACACATAATCGTCTTGCGAGCCTTGCACCTTAAAGATGAATGTGCCTTGACTGTGGAATGTTTTGTTAGCACCATGCCCTACAAATGGTGACGGCAACTGTTTCCATGGTCCCCAAATGGATGACGATTGGAACATTCTGGCTTCATTGGGGTCCCATCCCGTACAACCGCTCGTAATCATCCAATACGTCCCGTTGCGTTTGAATATCGTTGGCGCCTCGTTATGACCACCCGGAGCGATACGAATAAAATCTCCGGTATAATCCAAATAATCGTCTGTCAACTCAGCGATGTTCAGCGTCAGATTCTCTTCTGCCGAGTAAATGTGATATGCCTTGCCGTCATCGTCCACAAAGACGGTCATGTCACGACTCATCTGTCCGCCGGGAACGTCACGTGCCAAGAGCAAGCCCGTATCGACAGCCTTTCTCCATTGCGGTGTCCACCACTCCTTATAGTCGGATTGCTTGAGCTTCTTCGCTTTCTTGATATCCTTCTCTGAGAAATCTTTGGGCCATTGTCCGGCATTAGGGCGCAAAGAACGAATGAAGCGGAACGGACCTGTAGGCGTATCGCTTACCGCGAATCCTACCCGTGCGGCAGCATAACCTTTGCCTTTCAACTCTAAATGGAAGAGCATGACAAACTTCTTGGTACTGTCATTGTAAACCACCTTCGGGCGCTCCATGATACAACCTCGCTCAATGTCGTGACCCGCCTCTTCTGTTACTGACAGAGCCACCCCTTCATCGGTCCAGTTCATCAAGTCGGTCGATGAATAAACCTCTACTCCGACACGGGTCGTAAACCCACGTTCGGGACGGTTCTCTCCGTACCAATAATATTTACCTTCATAAAATAGTACACCACCTCCATGTGCATTGATGTGTTCGCCTTTTGTATCCGGCCATTCTTTACCGGGTTCTATTTGTTCTACTTGTTGGGCTGACACACCAACTACACTTGCGCAAAATGTGCAACAGCTTAAAATTAAAAGTTTAAAGTTTCTCATTGTTCTTGTGTATTGAATTTTACTTAATGCCTCGTGCCTTATAAATTTGGTCTTTCGCATTGTTGATTTGTTGGAACTTCTCTTCGGCTGCTCTACGTACATCCTCGCCCAACGTTGCCACACGGTCGGGGTGATGCTTCAACGCCAATTTTCGATAGGCCGCTTTAACCTCGTCGTCGGTAGCCGAAGCGTCTATCTCCAACACCTTATAAGCCTCAGCCAAGGATTTTCCTCCCAGGTTATACATGGAGTCAAAGTCCTGCATTGAAAGTCTCATGGCCGCTGCCACTTCGTTCAATGCTTCCACCTCTTCCGGACTCACATAACCATCACTCTTTGCTATCTGTATCAAGAATGCAAGCAATTGAAGTCGCTGTGCTTCCGGCATATTATCAGCTATCTGTGTACCACAATCATAAATCATCTTACGAAAGGCATCCGGTGAGCGACGGTCAAGTTCTTTCGCTTTTTCAAAAAGCATCAACAAGACTCTTTCGCCTTGTTCGGCCGCTCCCGGACCGAAGTTATTGCGTAAATATCTACGGACGAACTCCATCTCACTGTGCATGATTCTACCATCGGAACGAATGATATACGATGTTAGCACCATCATAGAGAAGAAAAAACTGTTACGTTGTCCCTCCGCCGAATACTGACTACCGTCCTCATTGCTTGATTCGTACGATTCCGATACCTTATCAAACCAAGAGCCGACAAAATAACCTGCCAAAGCTCCTAAAGGTCCCATCGTCATGAATCCTAAGGCACCGCCTAACCATTTACCATATCCCATAATCGTCAATATATGTTTGGAAGTCAAAGATATAAAGTTTTATTTGAACTTGAAGTGTTCTTTCCCTTAAAATCATATAAAAAAGTACGAGCGACACATCCGTTATGACGTGTCGCCCGCATTAGGTTTAGTTTTATCTCAATGAGCAAGATTACATCATGCCGCCCATGCCACCCATTCCGGGAGCACCCATCGGCATATCTGCTTTCTCCTCTTTCTTGTCGCAAATCACACATTCGGTAGTCAAGAACATACCGGCAATAGAAGCAGCATTCTCCAAAGCTACACGGGTTACCTTAGCAGGGTCAATGATACCGCTTGCCTTCATGTTCTCGTATTTGTCTTCACGAGCATTGTAACCGAAGTCGTCCTTTCCTTGACGTACCTTCTCTACCACTACAGAGCCTTCCAAACCTGCATTCTCTACGATTTGGCGAAGCGGCTCTTCAATAGCACGCTTAACGATATTGATACCGGTAGTCTCGTCAGCATTAACACCTGTCAAGCCTTCCAAAGCGGAGATTGCACGAATCAAAGCTACACCGCCACCGGGGATAATACCCTCTTCGATTGCCGCACGAGTAGCGCACAATGCGTCGTCAACACGGTCTTTCTTCTCTTTCATTTCTACCTCGCTCGGAGCACCTACATAAAGGACAGCCACACCACCGCTCAACTTAGCCAAACGCTCTTGCAACTTCTCCTTATCGTAATCGCTGGTTGAATTCGCGATTTCATTCTTTATTTGGTTGACACGGTCCTTAATCAACTCGGTTTGTCCATGTCCGTTCACAATGGTAGTATTATCCTTTGAGATAGCCACCTTGTCACAAGTTCCTAACATTTCGATAGTAGCTTGTTCCAACTTCAAACCTTTCTCCTCGCTGATGACCACACCGCCTGTCAATACTGCGATGTCCTCCAACATGGCCTTACGACGGTCGCCAAATCCGGGAGCTTTCACTGCACAGATTTTCAATTGACTGCGCAAACGGTTCACTACCAAAGTGGTCAAAGCTTCGCTATCTACGTCCTCAGCAATCACCAACAACGGACGACCGCTCTGCACTGCCGGTTCAAGGATAGGCAAGAAATCTTTCAAGTTTGAAATCTTCTTATCGTAAATCAAGATGTACGGATTCTCCATCACGCACTCCATCTTCTCTGTATCTGTCACAAAGTAAGCTGACAAATAACCGCGATCGAACTGCATACCTTCTACAACACCGATTGTTGTGTCACGACCCTTAGCCTCTTCGATAGTAATCACACCGTCCTTGCTCACTTTCTTCATTGCCTCTGCCAACAATTTACCTATTTCAGGGTCATTGTTTGCACTGACAGTTGCAACTTGCTCTATCTTGTTGTAGTCATCACCAACTTGCTCTGCTTGAGACTTGATGTGTTCTACCACCTTAGAGACAGCCTTGTCAATACCACGTTTCAAATCCATAGGATTAGCACCAGCAGCAACATTCTTCAAACCTACGCTAACGATGCTTTGTGCCAAGACTGTAGCTGTTGTTGTTCCATCGCCCGCATCGTCACCTGTCTTGCTGGCTACGCTCTTAACCAACTGCGCTCCGGCATTTTCAAAAGCATCAGCCAACTCAATTTCTTTCGCTACTGTCACACCATCCTTAGTGATATGTGGTGCGCCAAATTTCTTTTCGATGATGACATTACGTCCTTTCGGACCTAATGTAACTTTTACTGCGTCAGCCAATTGGTCAACGCCCTTCTTCATAGCCTCACGAGCTTCTATGTTGAATTTAATATCTTTTGCCATGATAATATCTCCTTATTATATTATTATACCTATTATATATTATGTCCCTGACATTATGCCAAAACAGCCACAACGTCACTCTGACGCATAATCAAATACTTCTTTCCTTCGAATTCCAATTCAGTTCCGGCATACTTTCCATAAAGCACGGTATCGCCTTCTTTTAATACCATCTCTTCATCTTTCGTACCTTTTCCAACTGCAACGACTGTTCCTTGCAATGGTTTTTCCTTCGCTGTATCAGGAATAATGATTCCACCAATCGTTTTAGTCTCTGCCGGTGCCGGTTCTATCAGAACGCGGTCTGCCAATGGTTTAATACTCATAATAAATATCTTTTTAAAGTTTTACATAATTTTCTTTGTTACTTCTCATTAAACGAAAAACATGCCAACTTATTATAACATGACAGTTTGTCACTATTTTTTTTGACTTATTTCACCTCCTTGACAGACTTCTTGTCACTTTTTTCTGTTTCTTCGGTTGAGCAAATCTACCTACAAACGTTTTATTACCGAAACTTTTTCGTACATTTGCATAAAGCATCAAAACTATGAAGATACGAATAACCTATTTGATTATATTCCTTTTAATGCTTTTGGCTTTAAGCCTGATACCGAAAACAGGAGGTTATATTTGGCAACCGGAAGTCATCAATCCGTTGTCGGCAATGCTTTTCACCCTACTCGTGTTCTTGACCGGACGCATTGCCAACTCAACGAACACTCCTATTGGCATTATTTGTACGGCCTTTTTTATTCTGTTCTTTTGCCCTGACTCTCCGGACTTTTTTAACCGTGATGAAACGGCCATCATGCAACTATCTTCCGTTTGCATCGTACCATTCTTCATATCACAATACACCCGCATTTCTACAAAGAATTTTAAATACGGGTACTTGCTGATGTTGTTGATGGGAATATTCTGCAGCTATACGCACAACAGCATCACAATACCTTTGTGTGCAAGTTTTTTGACTTTATCTTACCTACAACGCAACCGCCTATTCCGATTGGCTTGTTGGCCTATGGTTATTGGATTCGTAGTGGGAACGACACTTGCCATTATTCGTTCAGCTTACTGGGACCCCGCCTCATGGAGCAGTCTTACAGCCCTATCATCACAAACAGCAAACGGTTTCATTCAGTTATGGAATACGAAAGTTTTCATCTTTGCAATACTTCTGACAATCTACTTCATCTCCTCACGTAAAGGACGCAAAAGAATTTGGATGATATCAAGAGAACACCGTTTACTGACCTACTGTCTGCTCTATTCTTTTTGTGCCGTTCCATTTGCCCCACTTGGAATAGACAATGCCATCGACGGTGTTTGTTTCTTCTGTATGTTCTGGAGTTTGTTCCTTTTCCAACAACTCTTACAAATGCTTCATGAGCAGCATAAGAAAAGAATTGATTTGCAATCTTAGGACTTCACAATCGCTACTTAACGACCACCTCCGAAACCGCCTCGAGGTCCGTCACCCTGCCCACGGTTCCGACCTTCCGAACGCTCTCTTTCAAATCTGTTACCGGATTCGTCCTCCATTCCACCCTGTCGTTTTCCGCCGAAAAAGTTGAAACGGTATGAGAAATTCAGCATACAGTAACTATAAACACCTTCGTTACTTGAATCCGTTCGGGAGAAAGCTGTGATATTACGGTTCACGTCACTGCGTTTGTTCAAAATGTCATACCACCTGAAACTGATGGTTGCCGCATTACCTTTAAGGAAACGTTGAGCTATTCTCATGTTCCATAAAAGTTCGTCCGTATTCATTGTCGATTCACTGAAACCTCGACGACTATTATTCGTAATATCGGTAGAGATTTCCATATCCCATGGCAATTTTACTACAGCATTGCCTCCATAGTTAAAGTAGTATGTATCCAACTGAGTGGCCGAAGTTGCCGTACTCTTGGAATGGTTGTATCGTATGGAACCATTGACGGACAAATCTAACCAGTCATTACGGAATGTAGCCCTAACAGACTCGTGCAACGATAAGTTCCCGGTTTTGTTCTTTACGGTTTCTTGTTCTTCGCTACGATAAACATAACCCACGGCATTGGTATAATTAGCACTAGTATTGCTATTGATACGGAAACGTTTATCGGTAAAGGCCGTGTTGAAATTGAAGTTGCCACCGGCATTCCAATTACCATTGATATTCTCAGGTTTGCTTATACGGCCGCCAGTCACCGGATTATACTCCGTTCTATTGCTCACTGCATTCTGTGTCGTTCTGAAACTGATGTTAGCCGTATAACTCCGCTCCACCTCTTGTACAAATTTATTATAGTTGGCACCAATGTTATGAGTGAACGACGGTTTCAGTTCTGCATTACCTAAACGGATGTTCAGTGGGTTCGCATTATCCAATGTATCCGGAATCAAATCCATGATATTCGGTTGTCCCGTATTTCCTCTATAAGTAAATCTGAACTGCTCCTGACGCGAGAAACGATAACGATAGTCTATCGTCGGAGCGGCATTCACTACCGACCGCTTAATGTCGTAATCCTTATATCCTTTAGTATATTCAACCTTTGATGTTTGAGGTTGTACATTCACACCAAACGTCAAGTTATACTTCGTTCTGTTCATACGGACTTGCAAACGGATGTCGTGATTGTAATACTTGTTTTCCACAAAACGGCATTGTTCCACATCATCTGTAGCATAGTCTATAAAGTCCGGGAAATTAAAAACAGAGACTCCTAACTCACCTATTTTCGGGTCAAACAAAGAACATACTTCACGATTATTGTTCTGATAGCGGTAGTTAAAGTTGTATGAGAATTGCAAGAACGTATTTCTGCCCAACGGTTCATTATAACTTATGTTCATTCCAACATTATGATTGTCGTTCGGCGAATTGTTGTATTGCGCCTTGTGATAAACTGAATCTTCGCCCGTAATTGAGAGAATCTGGTAATAGTCAATTTGAGAATATGAACTACTGCTACTTTCATTCTCTCCAAAACCTCCGTTCACTCTGATTCCGATATTTCTACCTTGCTTTGCCAAACGTCTGTTATAGAGCATTGAGAGATTACCCGACATGGAATGCCCCTTATTTCGATTAGCATTGACATTATGATTGACTCCTATAAGGTCCTTCAGTTCATCCATTTGTGACAACGGGTCCACAATTCCATCCACAGCATAAGGATCGTCACTAAACGATGCATATTCCCCTGTTGAACGAGATTTGCTGCGACTAATACTGAAATTCGGTTGAATCAATACATGTGTCATCGTGTCCGGTCGCCATTCCAATTTAAAGTCCATATTAAATCCGGCATTGTTTCCGCGATTGGACGAACGACGATTGGAAAAAGCCGCATCCTTATTCTCAAACGATTGCGTGATACTCCATGAGTCTTCCTTGTTTTGTCTGCCATTGGCACGGACATTACCACTCACTTCCAGTTTGTCGGTTTTATCGTTATAATTAAAGCCGCCGGACTGATTGGCCTGACGCCCACCACGCCTTGTATTATTGGCATTACCCACCAATGAGAAGCGTCTGTCGTTGACAAAACGGTTTACCATCACTCTGCCTTCATACCGCTCGTGCGTACCATATCCACCATTCACGTTGCCGAACCAACCTTTTTTCTTGTCTTTCTTGATTGTCAAGTCCAATACTGTCGTCTCGTTGCCGTCATCAACGCCTGTTATTCGAGCATTATCGCTTTTCTTCTCAAATGTTTTGATTTTATCCACGATGTCAGCAGGCAAATTTTTCAACGTGATGCTTCTGTCGTTTCCGAAAAACTCCTTTCCGTCCACTAAAATCTGCGATACATTCTTTCCATTCACCGTGATAGTACCATCATCGTCCAATTCCACACCGGGAAGTTTCTTAATCAATTCTTCCACCACAGAACCTTCGGGCACAGTAAAGGCACTCGCATTGAACTGAATGGTATCTTCCACTACCGTCATTTCTACCGCTTGCGCAGTCACCACTGTCTCAGCCAACATTTTGGTGGATTCACGCATCATAACGTCTGCTGTTCGATAGTTCCCGTTTTTTTGAGGAAGTTTTAAAGTGAAAGTTTGCGTTTGAAATCCCATGAACGAGATTTTTACGGTATAGTTACCGGCTTCTACTTTTGACAAATGGAACAAACCTTTATCATTGGTTGTCGCACTTTTTACGACCTTACTTTCTTTGTCTAATAACTGTACCCCTGCTCCCGGCATTGGGTCCAACGATTCACGGTCGTACACAGTTCCGCGCACTTCCAAATAGAATTTATCCGATTGCACCGGTACCTGCGCTTGTATAAGAAAAGAGACTAGTATAAAAAGTAAAAACGATGTAAGTCTATTCATGCTTAGCCAAAGTTAATAAAGGTATATAGTTTATGACGCTTGAAAATCCAAATAGTTTAAAGACCTAAACAAAAAAAGCAGAGAGAGTGACCGAAATCACTCTCTCCTATCATCACATTATATAATATATAAAGTAAACTATGCCTTATTTTTTATTTGTTGCACCAACTCTTCAGCAGTAACCATACGTTGCTCGCCTGTCGCCATATTCTTCAAAGTTACCTTACCTTCATTCATTTCATTCTCGCCCACGATGGCTACATAGGGAACGTTTTTGGCATTGGCATAACTCATTTGTTTTTTCATCTTCGCACTGTCCGGATAGATTTCGCAACGAATGCCGGCTTCACGAACCTTTACCAATATCGGCAGACAATAAGCCGCCTCAGCTGCTCCGAAGTTCACAAATAACAATTCTGTTCCTGTAACAGTCTCTTGTGGATAGAGTTCCAATTGGTTCAGTACATCAAAAATACGATCGGCACCAAATGATATACCCACACCACTGACACCCGGCATTCCGAATATTCCGGTGAGGTTATCGTAACGTCCACCTCCTGTAATACTTCCTATCTGCACATCAAGAGCTTTGACTTCAAAAATGCAACCTGTGTAATAATTCAAACCGCGCGCTAACGTCAAGTCCAATTCCAATTCGTTCTTTAGTCCGAGAGTTGCAAGCGTGTTCAACACAAACTCACACTCTTCTACACCCTTCAGACCAATTTCGCTGTCGGCAAGGACCTCACGCATCACGGCCATCTTATCCGCATTACTACCGCTCAAATTAATGATGGGTTGCAATTTTTGAATAGCATCTTCGCTGATGCCGTTAGCTGCCAACTCAGCATTGACATTTTCCAATCCTATCTTGTCCAATTTGTCAATAGCCACCGTAATATCCACAATCTTATCTGCCGCACCTATCATCTCGGCGATTCCTGTAAGGATTTTACGGTTATTGAGTTTGATGCACACACGTATTCCAAATTTAGAGAATACAGTATCGACTATTTGCATCAGTTCCACTTCATTCAACAAAGAGTCACTGCCCACCACATCGGCATCACATTGATAGAACTCACGATAGCGTCCCTTTTGCGGACGGTCTGCACGCCAAACCGGTTGTATTTGGTAGCGCTTGAATGGCATGGTCAATTCCTCACGGTGTTGCACCACATAACGAGCAAAGGGGACAGTCAAATCATAACGTAATCCCTTCTCACAAAGACGTGCCGCCAATTTATTCGTTCCGCCTTCAGCCAAATCATCCGCGGCAACTCCCGACATAAAATTCCCGGAATTCAGTATTTTGAAAAGCAACTTATCTCCCTCTTCTCCGTACTTACCCATCAATGTAGAAAGGTTTTCCATCGATGGTGTCTCTATCTGTTGAAAGCCATATAAAGCATATACGTCTTTAATTGTGTCAAAGATATAATTACGTTTCGCCATCTCAATAGGTGAAAAGTCTCGCGTCCCCTTTGGTATTCCCGGTTTTGTTGCCATATTCTAAATAACCTAATTTTAAATTCGGCACAAAATTACTACTTTTTTCGTTATGGGGACTTATAGGAGTCGCATTATTTAAAAAATCTCTTAAAAATCCGACAAAGTCTAGTTTCTGACACAAAAAGCTATTGGTTCGTTAAGAAAATGTCGTTGAAACAGCGGGAAAACGCGTTAAAGACACTACGAAAAAGACATCTCATAATCAACGAGTTGCAGACGCCAAAAATTCGGACGTCCGGCGTCGCGACGACAGACGTCTTGCGTTTCAATTTCGGACGTCCGAAATTTTCATGACGAACGGTCAGCGTTTTTTAGTCCTACGCACGGCATGATTCGTTTTTATTCTTAACTTTGCATTCACTTAAAATCATTTCAAGACTTATGAATTTTTTCCGTAAAGCAACACCAAAGGAAACAAAACCTATCATAAAGGAAGAAGTCGCGCCACAACCCTTTCAGATGAGGGACGATTTAAGTCCGGAAGAAAACGCTCAACGTTGGTTCTCCGAACGATTTGGCACAGATATGCCGAACGAAGTCAGACAGATGTTCCGCAAGATGGCGCAAACCGAAGCTAAACGTCAAAAGGTGGGCAAACACATGCTGGATGCCAACGAATTGAAACGCTTGGAAGAGGCCATTCGCTTGCAACAGACGAAACTCACGAACGTCAATCAGACACTCAGCGGACTGCAAGCACAAAAGGAATGGTTGCATAAATTCAAGGAACTGAAATCACTACTCGAAAAATACAAACAGACGTATTTTGAGAAAAACAAGAAGTACAACGAACGGTTGCAAGACATCAAGGAGTTGGAACGTTTTGAGACGTTCGAAGAAATTCAAAACAATTACCAACGTATCAAAGCGAAGGAAGATACATTGCATCATGTGAGAACAGAACGTTCCAAGTCCGCACAAACGGCAACTGAACTTGAAGAAAGCAACAAACAACTTCAGGAACAAGCGGAACTGGACAGCAAGAAATACAAAGAGATTCGCTCTCGTTTGCCTCATATTCAAGACGCACTGGCCGAAGGATATCGCCTACAAGCACACATCCAACACTATGAAATAGAACGTAACGAACTGACGCAATACAAAGAGGCAATAGACCGCGATGTAGAAAGTCTCAAAACAGAATGTCACAACGCCGACGAAGAACTGAAACGAAATGCGGAACAAATCGCAGCACTGCAACAACAAGCACAAGGTTTGGAATCGCAACAATGGATGCTTGAAAAGGGCGAAGTCATACTGGCCAAATTGAACTTCCTCCAAACACTGACCAACAGAAAGGCCAATATACAGACTGCCCTTGAACAGACCCAACGCCAGCAACATGAGCAGAACGAGAAACTGAATCATTTATTCCTTATATCACAGGACATTGATGCGCAAATCAGTACGCTTCAAGACGAATTAAAAATACACCAAAAGAGCATTTTAGGGCAAAGCAGTTACAACCTTCAGCAACGTGCCATTGACTTGAAGAGTAAGAGAGAAATGCTTGTCAACGCCACCCACTTGTGGCAACAAATCACTGAGGGCTACGCACGTGTTGACAGTCAGGGACAGGAAATCATGCGCATGAAGCACCACAGTGAAGCTGTAAAAAATCAAATTTCTCAATTGGAAATTGAAGTTGAGGGTTTAGACAAGCAAGTGGAAGAATTGAAGTATGCCTACACGCTCAGCAAAAGTCAGGACGTGATGTACTTGCGACAAGACCTACATGAGGGCGTAAGCTGCAGCGTTTGTGGAGCGACCCACCATCCTTTTCACTCAGACACCTTGCTTGAGCAAAGTAAGTTAATTGGCGAGATGAAACAGGAGTATGAGCAGACAGAAACGGAGTTACGCCACAAGAAAGCTACTTTATTGGAACTGCTTCAAGAATACGCCAATGAATCAGGAAAGATAGAATCGGCATTTGAATCTTTGGAGGTTTACAAGAAAACGTTACAAGACAATATTGCCCATTGGGAGAATTTCGTTTCGTTGGATCTCTCATTCAAGGACTGTTCTTCCAGTTCTAACTTTGAAGCAAGACGCATCATGTTGCAACAACTCATGGAAAAGACGACCCTTGACGCGGAACAAGCAAAGGAGGAACTAGACTTATACAGTTTTCATCAGAACAACATTAACAACATCAATGAGAAACTGTCGCAAAAGAAACAAGAGAAGAACGAAATAACAACCCAAATCAACGAGGTGAACACTGCCTGCCAAGTACTCGCATTCCGAATAGAGCAATTGCAGCAATCCATCGCAAGAAACACCAAAAACATCCAACAGTTATACGAAGATTTGGACAGTATGATTGTCATTGCCGGATGGTACAACGAATGGACGGAGAACCCCGAAACTTTAAACATCTATTTGAGACAACAAACCGCCAAATGGTCAGAACTCAAAAGGAGTAATACCGACAAGAACACAGAAAAAGTCAGACTTGAAACCTTATTGACGACCTTGAACGACCGCCTGACTCACATTAAGAAGATTCAGGAAGTCATCACTGAAAGAATTGGTCAAACCTCCGAGCAGAAAGAACATGCGAACGAACTTCTGCAAAAAGGATTTGACAATGGCGATGTAGAACGATATAGTAAAGACATCCTTAAACAACTTGACCTTCTTGAGACACAATATGAAGAGTCGGACGCCAAAGCGCAGGAAGCAGGACTAAAAGCAACCACACAACGTGGCTATGTTTCCAGTCAGGACGATGTGCTACACGCCTTGGAAGAAAAAATCGCTGAGGAACGCTCACAACTCGACTTCTGGATTAAGAAGTACAATTCCACCAATTCTCCCGTTCAGTTTGCCGAACTGGAACAAACCTTCAACGCTCCGACCGACTGGAACGAGTTGAGAAGAATAGTCAGAAGCGTCACGGTAGATAACCTTGTGGCAGAAGCAAGAGCAGAAGAAGCACGATTGGCTTTGGCAGCCCATCAAATCAATGCGCTATCACAAGGTAATGACACAATAGACCGTACAGCTGCACTCAACGTAGAAATAGCAAAGATGGAAAGAGAGCGTAGCAATATCCTCGTAGAATTAGCCAAATTACAAGCTCAAATAGACGAGCACGAATTGAGCAAGCAACAATTGGCCATAGAACACGAAGGGTTCAATATTCCTTAAAGCAAGAACTATCTGTACATAACGAACGGCGCGCCCGAGAGCAAATCTCCGACGCGCCGTTTATCTTGTCCGCTTATCTGTTAAATCATTTCATTACTTTCTTTCCACCAACGATATAGATACCCTTAGGCAGTCCTTCAAGCGATGTCGAACCTTGACGAACAATCTGTCCGGTCAATGTATAAACGTTGTTGTCGGCCACTGCGGTTCCATCCCCCTTGACGTCAGTTATTCCATCAGGATAAGTATTATTGTTTGCACTGCCATAGACGTTGGTTTGGTGCAACTTCACTTTATAAGGCCATTGCTCTTGTATGCCTTCAACACCATTCCAATCAATCCAATCGCGTGTCCAATAACTTGTTGGTGCACCGCTGACAACGAGCCATAGATATGAGCAGTCGGCAGGACATTTAAACGCCACCGTTTTTTCAGGATTGCTGTATGTCGCCGAACCGATGTCACCATAAACCCGTGTACCGTCTTTCTTCAGAGCCACGAAGCCTAACTTCCAACCAGCTCGCGCTATGTTGTGAGCCGTATAACCACTCTTACCTGCTTCGCCGACGAACTCTACATAAACCATTTTCTCTGTGGTCGGTACATTCAAACGAATTGCATTATTACCAAAGTTCTCGATACAATTTGATGCGGTCGGTGTCCAATACCCCTCACTGTCTTTCGTGAGTTGGGTCTGACTGCGTCTGTTAATGACACCTGCTCCATAATCACGAATCGGGTCCATATCGAATGTTGTCATACGCGCACCAAACTCCCACATCTCATCGTTCAAACGGTCTAATTTCTGCGCACTGGTCAGTCCGTTCATCGTCAATCGCATATAGGCTTGCAAGGGGTCCTCAGGACTATAGGACTCATTCCACAAACGTCCGATGAAATCCAAACCGTACTTATGACAGAAGTAATCCTGAATGAAGAAATTTTCGTAACGCAATTCCACGCAAAGCGGATGCTTGTGCAATCCGTTTAGCGTATTGTTCAACCACTCGTTGTTGAACTGCATCTCCGGATAGAACTTATAAGCTTGCCACTGAGCGCACATTTCCCAAAAGACATTGTAGTTGGACGTTCCCCAATTATACATCCAACCATTCCAGTTGTTGTTATCGCAATGCACCTGATATTGGAAACAGTGTCCTATCTCATGCGCCACTGTCTGACCGCCACGTGAAGTGTATGCCCAACGAGAAAGTGTCAGAAGACCTATCATGTTGTCAATACCACTACCGGATGCTTCCCACTCGTCAGTATAGCGCAGACGAATAATCATCTTATAATTGTCTGCCTTAGACTTTCCTTGATTGATGGTGATGAACTTCAAGTCATTAGCATAATACTCAAACACCTTGTCGGCAGTATTCAATATACTTTCCACTGCACTCGGTGCCACCTCACCATAACCCGGTTCCCAGAACAGCACCCAATGTTTAGACTGCATACTGCGAGCATAACACCATTGGTTGGTCGGAATTTTCAACTGAGCATCCGTACCGCAAGCACTGCCACTACAATAAATTTTCTTATCAACGGCAGCCACCTTTGTATTCAACAGATTTACTGCTGCCTGCAATTGTGCGTCGGTCATTGTGTAATCCGTCAGGCTCTCAGTTGAAGTTTGAATACAAGCGTTCAAATCATTCATCGCTGTAGCTTTGTACGGTTCATCTTGCCACCATCCGGCAACTTTCTTTGCATAAACGAGGCGTTCTTCCAGCTCTTCGTACTTACCGCGTGATGCTTGTGCCAAATCCAACGCACTCAACAAATTCGTTCTCGCCTCACTCAACGCATCTTCGTCATAAACAATATTTCCATCGGCATCAGTCCCCGTACCTTGAACAGCTTTGCGCCCCAATTCCATTGCTTCGGACAAAGTCGCTGCAACCGAGTTTTGAATACCGGCATCGAGGAACTTTTGTCCTTCGTCCATCAACGTCTGTACCTCCTGTGCATAATCCGCCAAATCCATCGCACCAATATATTGAAGACGGAAATTATCAACACAAAGATAATTGCCTGTAGCATCCTCTGTTTTCAGACCGATTTCTACATCACTTAAATCCTCAACAACTGTAAAGATAAGAGAGTAACCCTTCATTGACGTCACAGCAACTTTCGCTACTCCGGCAAAGAGGTAAGCTCCTGTCTGTGCCGCTCCTTTGTTGGTCGTGCTGTTGGCACCTGTTTGTTGAATATGCAACGCATTGGCATTGAGTTTATATTTCCCCTTGGCCAGTCTCTTTATGGTTTGCGTCACAGATGCCTCAGCAATTTTGCTGCCCATGTCGGCATAGGCTTCCATATAGTAAGTTCCAACTTTACGACTAAAGACCGTATTGCTTTGAGGCACCATGTTTTTAACGGTCCAACCAGATGTGCCATCCGTCTCAAACGAAGGATTCTTGATGCGGTCCGTAATATTCAGCGGATCGTCGGGAGAAGCGTTCAAGAATTCATATTCTTCAATGGCTCTCTCAAGGGTGCTGTTGGCATTTAAGATATCGGGCATACTACTATCCGCATTGTCATACACACCCTGCGCTAAGTCAATTGCAGCCTTCAGCACATCAGCGCCCTTACCTGTTCCTGTTCCATACAGGCGGTTGGCAACACGGATATTTGTACTCAAATTTGTCTTATCCACCACCATATTCTCGCCTAATATTTGAACATAGTCAATCACGATATTAGCCGAATTGGCAGAACTACCGGATGTAGCTTTGTAGCCAATCTGCAAGCGTCCTGAAGTCTCTTCGGTCAAAGTAAAAGTAATTTGGTCCAAAGTCCATTTTTTCGCAGGATATTTACTGCAAGTTGAAGTCACCGCCGTACCGCCATCAGGAATCCAAGAGAGTCTTGACATTCCGGCTGTAACTGATTTGCCATTATAAGTCGGCACATTGACCGTGTAAGTTCCGGCCGGCAAAGTCATGGTTTGATAATAACAGAAAGTCTGTCCCCATCCCGTAGAAAGCGCCAAACCGCCACCATCTCCTTCCGTGTAACCGGTTGCAGGTACCTTAGCACCATTAAATGTACCACCAAATCCGAACTCATAGACTCCGGTAATAGTATAATCGGCACTCAGTTCCGGGGTCCAACCATTGATTTCCTTGATTTCTTCCTTAACCTCGGCCGTGCTTTCAGCCGTATAGTCAAAATCGGCATCGAAACCATAGTTAATCAGATAATACTTCGTGATGTCCGTTTGCGCCATTGCTTGCAAACCAACAATCATCATTAAGATAGAAAAGACTCCTTTCCAAATAGTAATGTGTTTCATCATATATTATTTTTTTAGTTTAGTCAACACCATGAGTTGTATTGTTTTGCAAAGATAGATAAAAAGATTACGTTTGCCTTCTGTTATAAGTTAAATTTATGTCACAGCAACTTCTTCAAGCATTTTCACAGTATTCCCGTATAACTTGGACAAAATCTTTGCCATAACGTTCTTTCTTGAATTCACCAATACCACTGACCATACCAAAGGCTTCAACGGTCGTCGGGCAAACCTCACACAAAGAATATAACACTTTGTCGGACATTACGATATATGGCGGAAAGCCTTGTTCATCGGCCAATCGTTTGCGTAATGTTCTTAATTTCTCAAACAACTCCTTACGCTCATCCGACGGCAAAGCATAACCTGTGGAAGTAGGAAATAACATCGGAGTCTTGGAACGAGGACTTTTGCTTTTCGCTTTTTCCGCACTTTTCTCTTCCTTACGAATCACAGCCAATTCAATTTTCTTGCCATGGAATAGAACTTGCTTACCACCCTCTGTCAGTTTCAAATGGTTCTTTTCATCGTAAGCAATCTCAAACAACCCATGCTGTAACATTTGCATCATATAATCGTGCCAATCTTGAGCCGGCACATCACGCCCCACGCCAAATGTTTTCAACTTATCGTAATTGCCGTGATGTATTTCCGGACTGTATGTCCCACGCAAAATGTCAATGACGGTTCGTGCGCTCACTTGCTCTTCAGTTCTGGCTATCGCGCTTAAGGCTTTTTGTGCCAATATGGTGCCATCAAAACGCTGTGGCGGATTCTTACAGACGTCACAATTACCGCAATCACATTCCGTACGTTCCGCAAAATAGTTCAATAGGATACGCCTACGGCAAACATCGGACTCTGCATATTCCTGCATCCGCTTTAACTTCTCCATATTGATTTCTTGCTGACCGCTCTCTTTCGCAAAGTTGGAAAGTTGAACAATGTCCGATAAAGAATAAAACAAAACTGTTTCGGAAGGCAATCCGTCGCGACCGGCACGACCGACTTCTTGATAAAAACTTTCAATGCTTTTCGGCAAGTTATAATGAATAACAAAGCGGACATTTGACTTGTCTATTCCCATACCAAAAGCAACAGTCGCACAAATCACTTGTACCCTATCGTGTATAAAATCATTCTGAGCCCTCTCTCGCTCCTCTGTAGGAAGTCCTGCATGATACGGTGCGGCAACAATCCCATGCGTCATCAGCATTTCCGCAACTTTCTCGGTTGTTTTCTTGCTCATGCAATAAATGATGCCACAATCGTTCGGATGGCGATTGATAAGTTCCAATATGGCTCTGTCTTTCTCTCGCTTTTGATAACCACGTTTTACCTCTAGGCTCAAATTCGGACGGTCGAAAGAAGATACGAACACCGATGGAGTTGAAAGCTTAAGCTGTTTCTGTATATCCTCACGCGTCAGTTTGTCTGCCGTTGCTGTCAATGCGATAATTGGTACATTCGGAAAAGAGTCACGCAACAAACCAAGTTGTGCATATTCCGGTCGGAAATCATGCCCCCATTGAGATATACAGTGCGCCTCATCAACGGCAAACAAAGAGACTTTCATATCACTGAGCAAAAATGGGATTTCCAAAATCAAACGTTCTGGCGAAATGTATAACAAATCCAAATCACCTCGCAAACACGCCGACCTTACTTTAAAATTGTCCGCATCACTATTCAGACTATTCAAAGCAGCAGCCCTAATGCCATTCGCCACCAATCCCTCGACTTGATCTTTCATCAACGATATAAGAGGTGAAACGACCACTGCCGTACCATCCATCATCAAAGCCGGAATTTGATAACACAAACTCTTGCCCCCTCCAGTAGGCATCAACACCATGACATCTCTTTTATTTAAAACCTTTTCGATAATATCCGCTTGTAAAGGTCTAAAAGTATCATACCCGAAATACCGCTTTAAAGTCTCTTGCATACACAATTCTCAACACATTTATTAAAATATTACAAAAATAAGTTTTTTTCATATCATTTTAAACGAAAAGTATTGCCAATAAGTTAAAAAAACTCTTATTTTGCAGATATAATAAAACTTGACAAAGTATAAAACAACTTTTAATTGAGCTAACTAAATCTTCACAAAAAGTAAACAACACAAAAGGTATGGGAAAATACAACTTAACAGAGAAGAAAGACAAGATTGCTGCTTATCGTTCATTGGTAAGAGCTGAATTGGTAGATGAACTATACGAGAAAATCTTAAAAATATTTGTCGTAGATAAAAAGTATCGTGACCCTGACTATTCTGCAAAGAAAATGGCAGAAGAACTTAACACGAACACTCGCTACATCAGCGCTGTTGTGAACATTCGTTTCCAACAGAACTACTCAAGTGTTGTCAATGAATACCGTGTGAAAGACGCACAACATTTGCTGACAGACAAGAGGTATATGGACAAGACAATGGAAGAGATTTCCGCTATGGTAGGATTCTCTAATAGACAATCGTTCTACGCCGCATTCTATAAGAATATAGGCGTAACACCACGAACCTATCGAATGGAATTTCTTGCAAAAGAAAAAGAAACAGCAAAAGGCTAACTAAAAAGCAATAGAACAAGAAGGGATACATCGTTGGCGATATATCCCTTTTATTTATTATATAAGAGAATGAGGACAACTGATTTTACATACAACGACGAACAATTTGCGGACTTGCAGATGTTGCGCTATCGGGTAGATGGTTTTGATGAATTGTCTTTACAACAAAAAGAACTCATTTATTATCTTTCGGAAGCGGCATTATCCGGTAGAGATATTCTTTGGGACCAAAACGGCAAGTACAATCTTCGTATTCGCAAAACTTTGGAAACCATCTATACTCACTACAACGGAGATAGAGAGTGCGACGATTTCATGGCATTTGTAATTTACTTGAAACGTGTATGGTTCTCGAACGGCATCCACCACCATTACGGATGCGAGAAGTTCGTACCGGACTTCTCTGAAAATTTCTTCAGACAAGCCATCCTTCAAGTTCCGCAACAGTTGTTACCTCTTGACGAAGACGAGACATCAGAAGATTTATGCAACCTCTTATGTCCCGTCATTTTCAATCCCGACATCATGCCCAAAAGAGTCAATCAAGCTGATGGCGACGACCTTTTACTGACATCCTCCTGCAATTATTACGAGGACGGCATCACGCAACAAGAAGCTGAAACATTCTACTCGCTTATGAAGAATGAAAACGACAAACAACCCGTCATGTACGGTATGAACAGTCGGTTAGTAAAAGAAAACGGTCTATTGAAAGAAAAGGTTTGGAAATCGGACGGTATGTATGGTCAAGCCATTCAACGCATTGTTTTCTGGCTAGAGAAAGCCTCTCAGGTTGCAGAAAATGACAGACAAAGAAACGTTATCAAAAAACTGATAGAGTTCTACCATACCGGAGATTTAAAGACATTTGACGAATATACAATCCAATGGGTACAAGAAACTGAGGCCATTGTAGATTTTACGAACGGATTCACTGAAACCTATGGCGACCCGTTAGGATTGAAAGCAAGTTGGGAAGGTTATGCCAATTTTAAAGATAAAGAAGCAACTTTACGCACGGAAAAACTCAGTTCCAACGCCCAATGGTTTGAAGATCACTCACCGGTTGACAAGCGTTTTAAAAAAGACGTTTGCAAAGGTGTTTCAGCCAAGGTTATTAAAGCAGCCATTTTAGGAGGTGACCTCTACCCCGCATCCGCCATCGGCATCAATCTGCCTAACTCCAATTGGGTACGCGCCGAATATGGCAGCAAAAGCGTTACCATCTGCAACTTGACCGACGCCTACAACAAAGCCGCACATGGAAACGGATTCCAGAAAGAATTTGTCATCGACGAAGAAACATTAAAGATGCTTGAAAATTATCAAGATATATGCGACGACCTGCATACCGACCTTCACGAGTGTTTAGGTCACGGAAGTGGCAAACTTCTTCCCGGCGTTGACCCTGACGCACTGAAAGCCTATGGTGCGACAATTGAGGAAGCCAGAGCCGACTTGTTCGGATTATATTACTTAGCCGATAAAAAATTGGTAGATTTAGGATTAACACCCAATGAAGAAGCGTATAAGGCACAGTATTATGGTTACATGATGAATGGATTACTAACTCAATTGGTTCGTATCGAGTTTGGAAAAGAGATTGAGGAATCGCACATGCGTAATCGTTCCCTTATCGCCCATTGGGCACTTGAGCACGGGCAAGAAATGAAAGTCGTGGAATTGGTTCGCAAAGAAAATAAAACTTATGTCAAAATCAATTGTTACGAGAAGTTACGAGAGTTGTTTGGCATTTTGTTGCAAGAGATACAGCGTATAAAGAGTGAAGGCGATTATGAAGCCGCTCGCAATTTGGTAGAGCAATATGGTGTGAAAATCAACTCTGAGATTCATCAAGAGATTCTCACACGCTACAAGGCATTACACCTCTCGCCATACAAAGGATTTATCAATCCCGTATATACGCCCATATATAATAAGGAGAAAGAAATTATAGATGTAAAAGTCACTTACGGAGAGTCATACGCAGAACAAATGTTACGGTACAGTCGCGATTACGCCACTTTACCATTCATAAATTAAACGACATGGATATACAGGCTACCATCAGAGAAATAAAAAAGGAACTGAGATTGGCAATGAACGGCATTGCTTCCTCTTATATGAGAGAAAACGGACTTCAATATAAGTTGAATTTTGGAGTAGAACTGCCTCGTTTGCGTACAATTGCTCAAGAGTTCCCCGCAAGTCACGAATTAGCTCAAGCGCTTTGGAAAGAAAATATCAGAGAGTGCAAACTGCTGGCTGCAATGTTGCAACCTGTAGAGTCATTCTTACCCGAAATAGCGGACATTTGGGCTGAAAGTATCACCACTGTTGAAATAGCACAGCATACCACCCAAAATCTTTTTTGCCGACTGCCTTATGCTTCCGAAAAAGCATACGAATGGATTGCTCGTGAGGAGGAAATGCTACAAATTTGCGGTTATTTGATTCTTGCACGCCTATTCATGCAAGGACTTCAACCTAACGAACGAGCAGAAAATGAATTTCTTGACCAAGCCCGAGCAGCTTTATTTTCCGGTTCTGCAATTCAAAAGGCTGTTATTTCTGCTATACAAAAGTATCAATCATTGAACGAACAGACATTTGTCAAGGGCGAAATCGTATTAAAAGAAATTGAGCAATAAAAAACGAAGAAAATAGAGCGTTTATATTTCTATTATTATATAAAAAAGGATTACCTTTGTACGGTTGAGAAAATAAAAGTTTCTTTATATATATGAAAAGAGGAAAAGTAGATGCGTTATTAGGCATCGTCTTCGGTGACGAAGGCAAAGGAAAAGTAGTTGACGTATTCACCCCACGTTATGACGTGGTAGCTCGTTTCGCCGGTGGTCCAAATGCCGGTCATACAATCATTTTTGAAGGAAAGAAGTTCGTTCTTCGTTCAATTCCATCAGGTATCTTCGCTGAGGATAAAGTCAATATCATCGGTAATGGTTGCGTTATAGCTCCCGATTTATTTATGGGCGAGGCTAAAGAATTGGAGTCTGCGGGTTACGATTTGAAAAGCAGATTGCACATCAGTAAACGCGCTCATTTGATATTACCGACACACCGTGTATTGGACCGTGCATACGAAGCCGCAAAAGGCAAATCAAAAGTTGGTACAACCGGAAAAGGCATCGGTCCGACATATAGCGACAAGGCTGCACGTATCGGTTTGAGAGTCGGCGACATTCTTGAAAACTTCAGCGAAAAATATATTGCTTTAAAAGCACGTCACGAACAAATTCTGAAAGACTTGCATTACACCGACTATGACATCACGGAAGAAGAAAAGACATGGTTGGAAGGTATTGAATATATGCGTGGTTTCCAATTGACCGACACAGAAATAGAGATTAACCGCTATCTCAAGGAGGGTAAGAATGTTTTGGCCGAAGGCGCACAAGGCACCATGTTGGACATCGATCATGGCACCTATCCTTTCGTTAGTTCATCCAACACTACTAGCGGTGGTGTTTGTACAGGTTTGGGCGTTGGTCCGACAGACGTCCGCGAAGTATTCGGTATATTCAAGGCATACAGCACACGAGTTGGTTCCGGTCCATTCCCCGTAGAGTTGTTTGACGAGACAGGTGACACACTCCGTGAAATCGGTCATGAGTATGGTGCTGTGACAGGACGTAACCGCCGTTGCGGATGGGTCGATTTGGTCGCACTGAAATATGCTATCATGATCAATGGCGTGACTCAACTCATCATGATGAAAAGCGACGTCCTCGATGGATTCGATACCATCAAGGTTTGTATGGCATACAAGAAGGATGGCGTTGTGATGGAAGATATGCCTTTCGAAACAGAAGGTTGCGAAGCCGTTTACAAGGAATTGCCGGGTTGGAAACAAGACTTGACTCAAATGACAGACGAGAGTCAGTTCCCACAAGCATTCAAGGATTATATCAACTTTTTAGAAACTGAATTGGAAACTCCAATCACAATTCTTTCTGTTGGACCGGACCGTGCACAAACCATTGAGCGCAACAAATAAGGACAAGATTAAATTTTATATTCACAGGAACATTCAAAAGATGTTCCTGTTTTTTTATTTCATCAGATAACGCATTGAAGCTATGTCATCAGGATTCGCTCCCAACTCCAACGCTTTATCCAAATCGGTACGCGCCTCTTTATTGCGTTTGGTCTCTATATAAAGCGAAGCACGATTCAACAAATAATCTGTATTAGCAGGGTCTAAAGATATTGCTTTATTAAAATCATCCTCAGCTGCTTCATACAACTTACGAGTTTGCTCCAATCCTGCACGGATAGCATATAAAACGGCATGATTGGGAGTCGTTGCTATCATTACATTTATCTGCTCCATGGCCTCACGAGGACGGTTGTCTTTCTCGTTCAACAGTACTAAACCGATTCGTGCCTCCTCATGATTTGGATTCAGCTTTATCAAAGCCTCGTAATCCGCACGTGCCTTTTTATACAAACGCTTTTCCGTGTAGATATAAGCTCTCATAAACAAAGCCTCCTGCTCGTCCGTCTTCCAATCTAAGACATCACTATAATCATTCAATGCCTTGTCATAATTCCCCAACCTCATATATAACGAAGCTCTCGCTATACGGAGTGGCAATACATGAGCCGAGATATTCAATCCCATTGTATAACTCTCTAACGCCTTCTCCAACTTATTCCTCCGCTCCTGAATGCGACCAATCTGATAATAAATCATAGCATTCGACCTACTTGCCGGCTCAATACGCATAGCCTCCCGAAACATTTTTTCAGCCTCTTCTGTACTATCAACCGACATCGCAGCCAATGCTTGACGCACATATTCTTTATAAGTCTGCGACTGCACTGTTGTTACAACTGCACTTACAAGTAGTATCAAAAACCATTTTTTCATACCTGACCACTATTTCACTTCAATTTTTTTGTTTCCAACGATATAAACACCTTTACGTAAACCATCCAATGCTTTTGACGGTTCAACCTGTGATTTGCATAGCACTCCGTCAATAGTATAAACATCTACCTTCTCCGTCGTATTGTTCATGACGTTCGTCACAGACGATGGGTCACCACCTCGATAATAAAGGCAGAAATTATCAAAGCAGCACCAACTGTCATATTTTGTTCCGGAATTCAACAATCCGACACGAATTCTATTATTCGTAACCGTTGCATCCAAAGAGTTCCAATATTCTCCTTTCTCAAAACACTTTGCTGCCGCTGCCATACTGTTGACATAACCGTTTTTCATATCCAACGATCCGAAAGTGCTAGTATCTCCATCGTACAAATAACTATAAAGAGAGACTATAGGTTTTGTCACCGACACACCTGCACTTAATTGAGCTGTAATATTTTCAGTCCCAGCCTTAAATGCCGCACCACCATCATTCTCACCCTCTCGATACAAAGCCTGGACTTTAACGGTATATTCTCCGTTCTTAATATTTCTGATGGTCTGATACATCGTAAAGTTCATATTCCAAAACTCTGCGACATTCGCCCTAATGGTTGGTTTGGATGTCCATCCACTATCATCCCCATCAAAAGTGGTATTTGCCAACAAGAACGTTACATCCCATTGTTCTCCGACCTTTGGGTTCGCGGCTTCCGAAGTATGAAAATCTACCGCTGCACTCTTTAATTTATTATACAGAGTCGTAAAGTCCTTTGCTACCGTTATCTCATCAACCTCACCTAAATATGTTTCAACCTCATTCGCAAAATCGTCAACGATTGTTCCCGGCAAAGAGCGTGTAATATTCCCCTCACAAACCTCTGCCAACTCTTGTATTTTCTTGTATATCGGTAACGTCGCAACGGCATCATCGTACAGCTTTTGTAACTGCTCGGTTGCTTGAACATAAGCATCCTTATCAGGCTCAATATTCTGCGTTTCGGAGATAGCCTCTTCCAATGCTCCCTTTACAGCCAACGGTAATTCTTTTTCTAGTAACATACTCAACTTACCCTGAGCAGCTTCAAGTTGATGCTTATATAGGTCTAACGAACCTTTAGGAACAATATCCATGCAGTCGATATCCGGCATCCAAGCGGAAGCATTAGACAATCGGATGATATTATTACCTTTTTTCAGTGTAACATCTACTTCTATTGTAGCCAAAGTGCTCCATCCTCCGGAGTTGAGCGACAATGTCTGTACTTCTTCCTCGTTGACTTGTATTTTAACGTTTCGACTTTCGCCGGTAATAAACGCCAAAGTCATCGTATATTCTCCCCCATTCTCACTATACACATTGCGCCATTGCAAGTCGTTGGCTTCACTCTTTCCTAACCAACCCGCTTTAGCTCCTCCGGAACATACTGCCAGTTCCTCATAAATACCCGTTTCTGCTGATTGATTATTGAACAACTCCTGATATGCGCTCAACCACGCTGTTTCACCTTCGTACTTTGTACGTTCATAACGTTGTTCTGCTGTCAACTTATAAATACGTGTACCATGAGCCGGAACCTTAACACTCATTGATCCGACAAAAGTCCCTTCATCTTTTTTCTCAAAGAGGTCGCGGGCCAAAACACGACCGCCTAAATCTAACGTTAAGAAGTCCACCTCAAATTCCACTTCTGCATCGGTCGGATTATAAATAGCAATGGCACGGTTCTTACCATACAATTTCTCTACATCCTTAACCAATAGATATGCACCGGCCTCTTTCTTGACAACATAAGCCTGCAAACCCAATGTATCTTGATTCAATGCTATCAGCTCCTTATTGGTCATCAGGTCGAGCGCTTCTTTTGAAATCGTTGTCATATCACAACCAATCAAAAGAGGAGAACTCATGATACACCACATCCCGAAATGTGTTTTATCTTCTTCAGCAGAAAGTCCTCGTCCTACTTCCAACATATCCATATCGTTATATTTTCCTTCAGTAGCGTATGCTGAAAGGTATAGATTCTGACCAACGATACTCTTTATTGAGTTCCACCCCAAATAGATGTCCTCAGATATACGCCATGAGGTTGCCACGTCATGCACCCATGTACCGGGGAAAGCCCATCTACAAACATTCAACCGGACATCTGTGCGTCCTGTATTAACAATCGCTTGATGAATAGCTGTGTAACGCTCTTGCTCAGACAAGTCCAACTTATCTACATTATGTCCCGGGTCGCCTCCACAAAAATCTACCTTGATAAAATCAAAGTTCAGTTCCTTGAAATACAAATCAATATCTTCTTGGTCATGACCATACAACCCCACTCCGACTCCTATTTCATCACCACCCCAATATGAAGCACACGTATTCTTTCCCGCATCGGAATAAATTCCGGCTTTCAAACCTTTGGCATGGATATAGTCCACAATCGGACGCATACCGTTTGGAAAACGTGTGGGATGAATCAACAAATGTCCCTCGTTGTCACGACCACCAAAGAAACCATCGTCTATATTCAAATAGATATAACCGGCATCCATCAAACCTGTAGAAACAATAGCGTCCGCCTGTGACTTAATGATGTTTTCATTTATTTTAAATCCATAGGCGTTCCATGAACTCCAACCCATTGTCGGACGTTCGTATGCGCATACTACATGACTCAACAATAATGTTTGCAACACGAAAAGGACTAAAATTTTGTAATTTTTTCTCATAGTATTATTTAAAAAGTAGTGTTCTACCTACAAAGAAAAAGAATACAGAGAAAACAACAAAATAAATCCTTGCCTTTTTACGCACAATTGCACTCTTTGATAAGTTTTTTCACAACCCGTATCTTTATAAATGTTCCAATGCTTATCTTTGTAGTGAATATACACTTTTGTAGAAAAATATCATTATGAATAACGTCCGTATGAACGAATCCGCTGAAAATATCGGTTTCGTTGAATGTAGAATAAAGGGAAGACCGGAAAAGTTCGTACTACAACTTACCTACCCACAATGCTTTTTCCAAGTGCATGAGTTCAAAAACACTCAAGAATATATGGACACATTGGCAAAGAGTACCAATTGGGTACATACACAAGTAGGTTGTCGCACTATGGCACTAACTTTCAATGGGTGCATGATGCACTATGATTTCGACCAAACAAATGCGAGTGAAAGAGCGAAACAACTCATAGAGACATTAAAAGAAGCAGCTAAATGGTATAATGATTTTTTGGCGGAGTAAGTTATCCTAGAAGAACAATTTACTATATTCCTTTCTACTTAATCTTCGTTATGAATGAGGCTGCCTTCAATTCATGTAGAAAATTAGTCAGCCTCACTATTTTTAGTCCTTTATTATTTTATTTGTTTAACAGCAACCACTTCATACGGTTCTTTAGTAGAATAGCATTGACAAAGTTTACCGTTATACATTTTTTTTCCTTCATCTTTACCGTTGCCAATACCCTTCCCTTGACGACACATTGTACTACATTCGTCTAATGCAATTTTTGATGCTTCGTGTGGAGTTCTTGCTTGCACTGGAATTACTTGAGGTACACCCAGAACACTATTTTCTCCAACTTTCTTCCCATTCTCATCATAATATTCATAATTTACTTGAACACTTATCGTAACCATATAAGACATCTTTTCTTGAGCATCAATATTTAAGGCAAATCCTAACATTACAATAATAAATAAAATAAACTTCTTCATAATTTTAAAACTTTAATTTATTTCTCTACTCTTTTAACGGCTTTTCGAGATACTCCGTCGTTCCTTAGAAACCTTAAGAATACGCACAAAAAAAGCGCGGAACTTTTCAGTGTATTCTCGTCCCAAGGTGTTTGGCGTAACCTAACCAACAGAATAACCAAAAGCCCACGCTATAAAGCGCGAGCATTTCCGCAGTATTCTCGTTGGTTCCATTTTAGTCGCCAAACTTTAGGGAACGAAGAATAAAGCTAAAACGCTTTTCCAATTATTTAAAATGTGCGTAAACAAACTATACGCTATGTTTCATCGGCAATATACAATTAAAATTATTACTATTGTTTTCTAACTCAATAGTGCAAAGATAATGAACAGAAATTAAACCGCAAAAGATTTTGCTCAATAAACATCATTTGCTCAACCGTACTGAGCATCACTTATACATTTATACGACAAACTCAACATTCAACTAGCCTTCTTCAAATTATTGGTGTCCGATAAAACATTTTTTGATAGCATAAAATTTAGGGCTGATTCCATTTTGAGGAATCAGCCCTTTTTCGTTATTTAACGGTTACCACACTCATCCAAATAACTATGGGCAAAAGTACACATTTTATCGGACTCCAATAATTTTTTATCGTGAAACATTCAATTATAGGAGCTTCAGAGGGATTAGTTTGAGCCATGAAAGAAATTGGTTTTATACTTTATTTTGAGCTGTTGCAAAAAATGCAACAGCTCGATTCTTCTGTAATTCAGCTCTTTCCAACACATTTTTACATACCTGGATATGGTAGATTT
Organism: Paraprevotella sp.; assembly: GCA_017937925.1. GTDB lineage: Bacteria > Bacteroidota > Bacteroidia > Bacteroidales > Bacteroidaceae > Paraprevotella. The sequence goes on from JAGBCQ010000032.1 coordinate 74,427, forward strand.
ATTGCGCTGAAACAATTCTGTCATTTGGTCTATAGGTTCCCTCGTCCTTAACGGGGGATTTTCCATTGTAACACAAAAGCGGCAAAATCTCAAAGGAGAAATTGCCGCTTTTAATATTATAACGATAATGGTTCGTGCTTACGCCTTCTGAATATAATCAACTAACCATGCACCGACTTCTTTTGTTCCAAACTTATCGCCGCCGGCAACTTGAATTTCAGGTGTACGAACATTGGCATCGAGAGAAGCATCGACAGCCTGACGAATCAATGCGCCTTCTTCCTTCAAATCAAAATACTCAAATAACATAGCGACAGAAAGAACTTGAGCAAGCGGATTGGCGATATTCAAGCCTTTTGCCTGTGGCCATGAACCGTGAATCGGTTCAAATACCGGTGTACTCTCGCCGGTTGAAGCAGAAGGTAACAATCCCATTGAACCACTGATTACCGAGCCCTCGTCGGTAAGGATGTCACCGAACGTATTCTCTGTTACCATGACGTCGAAGAACGTAGGTTCTTGAATCATACGCATCGCTGCATTGTCCACATACATATAGTCCGTTTTCACTTCAGGATATTGCGGTGCCATCTCCTGTGCAATTTGTCTCCACAAACGTGATGAAGCCAAAACATTTGCCTTATCGACAACCGTCAGATGCTTGTTGCGCTTCATGGCATACTCAAAACCAACCTTTAAGATACGCTCTATCTCCGGGCGTGTGTAGTAATTGGTGTCGTATGCCTTTTCGTTGTCTTGGTATTTCTCTCCGAAATACATTCCACCTGTCAACTCACGGATACAAATAAAATCGGCATTCTCAACAAGTTCGGCACGCAACGGTGATTTATGTACCAAACACTTGAATGTCTGTACGGGGCGGATATTAGCAAACAAACCTAACTTCTTACGCATCGCCAGCAAACCTTGTTCCGGACGAACTTTTGCTGTCGGGTCGTTATCAAACTTCGGATCGCCTACTGCTGAGAACAACACCGCGTCGGCATTCTTACATGTTTCATACGTTGCTTCGGGGAATGGGTCTCCCACCTCATCTATGGCATGAGCACCGCAAATGGCATACTCATAATTGACTGTATGACCAAATTTCTCACATACGGCGGTCATTACATCCACTCCGACAGCGGATATTTCAGGGCCGATACCGTCACCGGCCAAAACTGCTATTTTAAAGTCCATTGCTTTATGTATTTTTTAATATTAACTATCCTTCTATCAAGTTGAGCATTTTGATGGTTGCCTTAATGGCGGCTTCAGTCTGGTCGGCATCCAACGCACGAGTACGATACTGCTTATCATTGTAAGTCCATAAAATGCTTGTCTGCACAAGTGCATCGGTTCGTCCTCCCGGTGGTATGGTCACTGTATAGTTTTCCAACCAAGGGAAGGGGCGTTGTAACTTGTCGCGATAAACATGACGTACTGCACGCATGAAAGCATCATACATACCGTCTCCCATAGCCGACTCTTCATATACCTCACCATTGACTTCTAGTTTCACGCTCGCCATAGGTTTCAGTCCATAGGCGGTACTTACCATATAACTCAATAGTTTAACATGTTCATCCGGCGTATCGTGTTTCAACACATCCGAAACTATATAAGGCAAGTCCTCTTGTGTTACCAATTCTTTCTTATCACCCAATTCGATGATACGCTCCGTCACTTTTTTCGTTTGTTCGGGAGAGAGTTCCAAACCTAACTCTTCAAGGTTCTTCAAGATATTGGCTTTACCACTGTTCTTACCGAGCGCATACTCACGTTTCCTTCCAAAACGTTCCGGCAACAAATCGTTGCAATACAGATTTGCTTTGTTGTCGCCATCGGCATGAACTCCTGCTACCTGCGTAAAGACGCTATCTCCTGTAATCGGACGGTTGGGCGGAATTGGAATACATGAATAACTCTCTACCATTCGACTGACCTGATTCAACTTGCTTTCGTCCAAACTAGTCTGCACATTAAACTGGTCTTTCAACACAGCTTGTACGCTTGCCAGCGGTGCATTACCGGCACGTTCGCCCAAACCATTGACTGAGGTATGGATGCCACGACAACCGCCCATCACTGCTGCCAACACGTTGGAAATGGCCAAGTCATAATCGTTATGAGCATGAAAATCGAAATGCAAGGTCGGATAGCGTTTCACCATCTTACGGATGTAGCTTAACAAATCCAAGGGATTAAGAATTCCCAATGTGTCAGGTAACATGAATCGCTTGATAGGGGCATCTTTTAAGGCATCCACCAAATCAAAAACATACTTTGGAGAATGTTTCATACCATTGCTCCAATCCTCAAGATAGATGTTCACGTCAATACCCAACTCCTGCGCGTAGGCTATGGACTGCTTAATGTCCGCCACATGCTCTTTGAGTGTCTTTTTCAACTGATGTGTACAGTGATTCTCAGACCCTTTACACAAAAGATTGATATTCTTGCAACCGCAACTGTTTATCCAATCAAGCGAAGTGTGTCCGTCCACAAAACCTAGTACCTCTACCCTATGTAGTCGTCCGGTTTGTTTCGCCCATTGACAAATACTTCTCACCGCATCCAATTCTCCATCCGAAACACGTGCCGAAGCCACCTCTATTCGGTCCACATTCAAATCCTGCAACAACGCACGCGCTATCGCTAATTTTTCATGCGGAACGAAACTTACGCCACTGGTCTGTTCACCGTCGCGCAAGGTCGTGTCCATTATTTCTATACGAGGATGCTCACTCTTTCTCATATTATCCTTGTGATTTTGCTTCCCAACCTTCTATCTTATCCTTGTTCTCCAACAAGAAATCAATATCATCAAGAGCGTTCATCAAACAATATTTCTTATAACCATTTATTTCAAAAGTTTCACTGCGACCGGTAGTCATATTGGTCACTGTTTGATTGGGGACATCCACCTTGACTTCTGCTTGAGGATTGGTATTGACCGTCTCAAACAATTCTTGTTGAAAATCCTTGCTCACTACGACCGGCAAAACAAAGCAGTTCAAAAGGTTATTACGATGAATATCAGCAAAAGAACTACTGATAACAACACGCACACCATAGCCTGCAATTGCCCAAGCTGCATGCTCACGACTTGAACCGGAGCCCCAATTCTGGCCACCTATGATAATTTCGTGAACACCCTGACGCGGTGCCTCGGCATACTCTTTACGATTCATTACAAAGTCTGCTACAGGCTGTCCTTCTGCATCAAAACGAAGATCGTGCATGAAAGCATCGCCAAAGAATTTTGGATCGCGCGTAGTGCTTGCCAGGTAACGTGCGGGGATGATAAGGTCTGTATTACAATTGTCTATCTGTATAGGAATACAAGTGGATTGTATGATGTCAAATTTCTGTTTAGCCATAGTCATTACAATTTACGTGGGTCTGTTACTACTCCTGTTATCGCTGACGCAGCCACTACAAGTGGCGAAGCCAAAATCGTACGCGCTCCGGGACCTTGACGACCAACGAAGTTACGATTGCTGGTTGAAATGGACAATTTACCTGCCGGCACTTTATCCGGGTTCATGGCAAGACAAGACGAACATGACGGAAGACGAAGTTCAAATCCTGCTTCCTCCAATATCTTATCAATACCTTCATCAATAATTTGTTGGCGTACTAACCATGAACCGGGAACTAACCATGCTACGACATGATCGGCTTTTTTCTTGCCTTTAACCACTGATGCAAAAGCACGGAAATCCTCGATTCTACCATTGGTACATGCTCCTAAGAAACAATAATCTACAGGCGTTCCTTCCAATTTTTGACCCGGCTTGAATTGCATGTAATCCAACATCCCCAAAAATTGACCTCTATCGGCTTCTGCTATTTCTTCAAGGGTCGGAATACATTCATCTATAGCAATACCTGCTCCGGGATTCGTTCCATAAGTAATTCGTGGAGCAATATCCTCTGCATAATAAGTCACTTCTTTGTCGAATTGTGCATCGGCATCCGAATAGAGTTGTTTCCATTCTTCAACGGCCTTATCCCAAGCTTCACCCTTCGGTGCATATTCACGTCCTTTCAAATAGGCAAACGTCGTTTCATCCGGTGCTATCAATCCTGCACGTGATCCCATTTCGATAGAAAGGTTAGAGAGTGTCAAACGACCTTCCATACTCATATTGCGCACCACCGAACCGGCATACTCTACGGCGTAACCCGTAGCACCGGAAGTGGTCATTTGTGCCATGATGTACAAAGCTACATCCTTAGCAGTTGTACCTTCAGGTAATGTACCTTCTATATTGATACGCATGGTTTTAGGCTTACTTTGAAGAATGGTTTGTGAAGCCAATACTTGTGCTACCTCACTGGTTCCTATACCCATTGCAATAGCTCCTACTGCTCCGTGTGTAGAGGTATGTGAGTCGCCACAAACAATCGTCATACCCGGCAAAGACAAGGCTTTCTCCGGTCCTACAACGTGGATAATACCATTATCCTTCGTTCCCATTGCGAAGTGCTTGATACCAAACTCTGCACAGTTGGCAGCAAGTGTCTCCACCTGCTTACGTCCTATCGGGTCGTCAATGCGTTCTTGTTGGTCGCTCGGTGTGTTATGGTCGGGCATCGCCACCACTTGTTCGGGACGAAATACTTTAATATTCTTATCTCTCAAGGTGTCAAACGCCTGTGGTGTAGTCACTTCATGACAATATAGGCGATCGATATAAAGTTGTGTAGGACCATCTTCCACGTTCTGAACGACATGGGCATCCCAAATTTTATCGAAAAGAGTGGACCCTCCCCCAACCCCTCCACAAGGGCGGGGAGCAGATTCTTTGTTTGCCGCTATTTGCTGTTTATCTATCATTTCGTATTATTTTAATAATTGTTTCATCGATTTGATATAATCGTTTGAAGAATAAACACTTGAAGTTATTTTGAAAAGAGCGTGGTAACGATTTGGGAATCGTGCGAATTTCTGCGGTTTGCGGTAGCAATACTCTCAAATAACTCTTGTTGTACAAAGGTATAATAATTTTCGCAAATGCAGTTATTATGCCTTTGTTTTTTTATCATTGGCTTAAACTTTCAAACTATCTCTGTCAAGCAGGAACTCATAGATGTTCATAAACACAACTCCGTTTTCGTCTTGA
>JAGBCQ010000033.1 GCA_017937925.1 Paraprevotella sp.
CATTTGTACTATTAGTAAGCGGATTAGTAATAAGTTATTATTTGAATTAAGATAATGAAATGAAAGTAATAGCATGTTTATGTCTCTTCATATTATACTCTTCTTGTCTCAAGAGTAGTCAAAACGATGTCGATTCCCTTTTCCGTAAAGTAGAGGGCTTCGGCATTGGTTTGCCACAAGAGAAGGTTTATTTGCACATAGACAATACATGTTACTTTATAGGTGACACGATATGGTATAAAGGTTACGTGACACGTAGCGACAAGGGGACACTGACCGACTTGAGCAAGATACTCTATGTAGAGTTGCTCACTCCCGATGGCTATTTGGTGGAGCGACAACAATTGGAAATGCCGGACGGTACTGCACACGGTGCTTTTGTATTGACAGATTCTTTGTATGCCGGCTATTATGAACTGCGAGCCTATACTCGTTGGATGTTGAATTTCGGGTTAAATGAGTATCCGCATATAAAGTCAAGTGAAGAAAAATTCTTTACTAAAAAGATGGGTAAAGAATTTTTTAGAGATTTTGATAAAATATATGGTCGTGTATTTCCTGTTTATGATAAACCGGACACAATGGGTATATATATAAAGGATATGACACGCAGACCTATGCGCCGTTATTTTAAGGAGCGAAAAGGCAAGCCAGAACTGTCTCTTAAATTCTTCCCTGAAGGCGGAACGTTGATAGAGGGTACGACTTGTCGTGTGGCATACGAGTTGAACAGTGATGAGGGAGAACACCTTGATGCGGAACTCATTATAACAGACAGGCATGGCAACGAAATATTACGCAGCAGTACCGCTCACAGAGGTCGCGGAGTATTTACACTCCGCAAAGTGTCAGGAAACTATAAAGCCCGTTTTCGCTATAAGGAATATGATTATGAGTTTAATTTACCGGAATCAGAACATGAGGGCATCAGTCTGATAGCAGAACAAAAAGACAGTACATTGACGGTACGCTTGGAGCGCACTGAACACCTAAACATTTTTCCCGGTGGTTTGGCTCTGCACGTTATGAGTGGTGGCGTATCCAAGTACTTCGCTCATATCAATTTCTCCGAATCTGATAGTACGAAACTTTCCATTCCCTTGTTCCAATTGCCTACGGGGGTAAATCAATTGACCGTTCATGACGGAGAGGGTAGAATCTATGCCGACCGTTTAGTTTTTGTTCGCCATGCCGAACTTCCGCTGACGACATTGCAAGTGGAAGGCTTAAAGAATCAATACGCCCCATACGAAGAGATAGAATTAAAGTTATCCCTAAATGATACATCAGCAATAACCAATAGTCATGTTTCCTTGTCCGTTCGCGACCGTTCGACGGATGAGCCAAGTCACGATGACGGAACGATGCTGACGGAGATGTTGTTGGGTAGCGAGTTAAAAGGCTTTGTAGAGAGTCCCGGTTATTATTTTGAGATGGACGACAGTATTCATCGCAAACATTTGGACCTGTTGATGATGGTACAGGGTTGGCGTCGTTACGAATGGCGTAAGATGGCAGATGTTGAGCGTTTTGAGTTGCCTTATCTGCCAGAGAAGTTTCAGACGTTGATGGGCAGTGTGCATAATACGTATTCCTTACCTCAAGATAATTTATTTGGACATTTGACATATATATATGATTTGAATCCATTTGATAATATCAATTACTATACTACTGCTTACCATTCTATACCGGAGAAAAAAAATTTTCTGCAAGATTTATATCGTTCGCAAATAACTACTCTAAAAAAGGAGGTGAATGTAGTTGCGTCCTTTGCACAAGATGATGTATCAATAGAGTTGTTACAAAAGACACTCAACAACCAATTCTATTTTAGAATACCTAAATTTTATGATAAATGTACTTTGTTCCTGGCTGCAACAGATGCTGAGGATCCGGTTAAGGATATGTTGAAACAATGGAAGAAAGATGCACGGGATGAGACGGCATATCCTGAATATTATGTAAAGTTGGACTATTTCTATCCACGCTTTCCAAAACAATATTCTTTTTACCAAGAACAGCAGAAAGGAATAAATTCCCATAGAAATGATACATTCCAATCATCATTTACCAATCGCAGATTACCGGAAGTTAATATTAAGAGTAAAAGGAATGGATTGAGAAAATTAGATAAATCAAAACCAACCATCGTCATTGATGCGTATGAAGCATATAATTTGGTAACAGATTATGGAATGAACGGGGGAATGCATGATTGGCGTACCTTTTCAGTTCAGCTATCTACTTTCTTTGTTGGCGATATGGGATTGACACGTAACTATTTTCTACAAGAAAGGTTTGAAGGAAAACCATTAAATCTTAAGGAAAATTGGAGGAATAATGGGCAAATAACATTTATGAGTAATAATACAGAATTTGATAATGTTGCAGGATTTTCAATCTCTGCAGGTTGGCTAAAGAAGTTTTGGCGTATTAAAAACTTGGATAAGATATACATCTATACCGACTACGCTCCTCGTGATGAGGGTAGTTGGAAATACAGTCAGGACAATCAGCCGGAAGTAGTTGTAGATTATCGATTAATTCCCAATGACGGCTATCAACATACGTTCCGCGACCGCCGTATCATTCTGAAGGGTTACTCTGTTTGTGAAGATTTTTACAGTCCCGATTATAGTCAAAAACCGCTTCCTGAAGTGAAGGACTACCGTCGTACGTTATTGTGGATGCCCAACGTCCGATTCAATCAAAACGGTCAGGCAATAGTCCGCCTATATAACAACAGTAAACCATCTGTACTGAGTATAGAAGCAGAGGGCATAACGAGCAAAGGCAGTGCAGTTGTGTATAAGACAGAATAAACTCACAAATTTTAAAAATATTTCATGTATTTAGAGTGATTTCAGAAAAATGCGAATATTAATGTTGTACTCTAAAAATAAAGAAAACTTATTTTGTATATTTGCGTGAATCACGATTAAAGTCATAAAATAGGGATAAGTTGAAGCGTTACGGACTATATTGTATATTTTGGCTATATTCCATTCTCCAGTTTGCGAGTCATGTCGATTCCCTTTACCGTAAAGTAGAGGGTTTCGGCATTGGTTTGCCACAAGAGAAGGTTTATTTGCACATAGACAATACATGTTACTTTATAGGCGACACGATATGGTATAAAGGTTACGTGACACGTAGCGACAAGGGAACACTGACTGACCTAAGCAAGATACTATACGTAGAGTTGCTCACTCCCGATGGCTTTCTGGTGGAGCGTCAGCAGTTGGAGATGCCCGACGGTACGGCACACGGAGCTTTTGTATTGACAGATTCTTTGTATGCCGGCTATTATGAACTGCGAGCCTATACGCGTTGGATGCTGAATTTCGGACGCTACGAGCATCCCCATTCCGAGAGCGTTGAGGATGCCTTCTATAACAAGAAGATGGCAAAGGATTTCTTTCGTGATTATGACAAACTCTATTCACGTGTCTTTCCCGTCTATGACCAACCATCTGAGACCGGTGAATATATCAAGGATATGACATTACGTCCGCTCCGCCGTTATTTTAAGGAGCGAAAAGGCAAACCTGAACTGTCTCTTAAATTCTTCCCTGAAGGCGGAACTTTGATAGAGGGTACGACTTGTCGTGTGGCATACGAGCTGAACAGCGATGAGGGAGAACACCTTGATGCGGAACTCATTATAACAGACAGGCATGGCAACGAAATATTACGCAGCAGTACCGCTCACAGAGGTCGCGGAGTATTTACACTCCCCAAAGTGTCTGGAAACTATAAAGCCCGTTTTCGCTATAAGGAATATGATTATGAGTTTAAATTACCGGAATCGGAACCTGAAGGTATCAGTCTGATAGCAGAACAAAAAGACAGTACATTGACTGTGCGCATGGAACGCACTGAACACCTAAACATTTTTCCCGGTGGTTTGGCACTGCACGTTATGAGTGGTGGCGTATCCAAGTACTTCGCTCATATCAATTTCCCCGAATCAGATAGTACGAAACTTTCCATCCCCTTGTCCCAATTGCCAACGGGGGTGAACCAATTGACCGTATATGACGGGGAGGGTAGAATCTATGCGGACCGTTTAGTTTTTGTGCGCCATGCTGAACTTCCGACAACGACGTTACAGGTTGAAGGCTTAAAGAACCAATACGCGCCTTATGAAGAAATAGAATTAAAGTTATCCCTAAACGATACATCAGCAATAACCGGCAGCCATGTTTCTTTGTCCGTTCGCGACCGTTCGACGGATGAGCCAAGTCACGATGACGGAACGATGTTGACGGAGATGTTGTTGGGTAGTGAGTTGCAAGGCTTTGTAGAGAGTCCCGGTTATTACTTTGAGATGGACGACAGCATTCATCACAGTCATTTAGACCTATTGATGATGGTACAGGGTTGGCGTCGTTACGAATGGCGTAAGATGGCAGATGTGGAGCGTTTTGAGTTGCCTTATCTGCCTGAGAAGTTTCAGACGTTGATGGGCAGTGTTCATAATACGTATTCGTTGTATGTAGATAATAATTTCGGTGACAGTGTGATTATCAATCCTCTTAAGGCTGAGGAACCAATCAATTTCTATACAACGGAAATTTGCGATTGGCGTTATCGTGAGAAAAGATTACAGCATCTTTATGGGATGTATATCAGTGAGATGAAGAAAGATGTGAATGTTGTTTTTTCTTTTTCTCAAGGTAGTAGTGTCATGGATTTAAATCAAAAGACATTGGGTGGTGTGTTCTATCTTCAAACGCCCAAATTTTATGACCAATGTATGTTGTTTATGAGTGCAGGAAGTAATACGATGCAAAGGAATAAAAACTTTATGGATGAGACGGCTTATCCGGCTTATTATGTAAAGTTACATCACTTTTATCCGAATTTTGTCAAACCATATAATTTTTACCAAGATATTTCTGTCATTAACAATAGGTATGATAACGAAGAAAACGAAGTGGCTAATCATTCCGCCACCTTTACCAATCGCTATCTATCGGCAGTAACTGTAAGAAGTAAAAAAAGTGGGTTGAGGAAATTTGATAGGACGAAACCGGTAGCTGTTTTGGATGCTTACGAGGCATATAATATGATAACTGATTTGGGAATGAATGGAGGAAAACATGATTGGCGGACTTTTTCTCAACAAATAGCAGTGGCATTGGTAGCTGATATGGGAACGACCAGACGCTATTTTATACAAGAACGTTTTGACGGTGTGCCATTAAATTTAAAATCCAATAGAGGGGTGGATTTTCGAATTGCCGATGCGGAGGTTAAAGATAGTCGACCGGTAGTGCAGATTGAAGTTCCTCGTGAAAGCAATTATAGTTCTTCAACTCAGCATTTGAACAAATATCATCTGTTGAAGTATTTGGATAAGATTTATATCTATACCGATTATGCTCCTCGTGATGAGGGCAGTTGGAAATACAGTCAGGACAATCAGCCGGAAGTAGTTGTAGATTATCGATTGATTCCCAATGACGGCTATCAACATACGTTCCGCGACCGCCGTATCATTCTGAAGGGTTACTCTGTTTGTGATGATTTTTACAGTCCCGATTACAGTCAAAAACCGCTTCCTGAAGTGAAGGACTATCGTCGTACGTTATTGTGGTTGCCTAGCATCCGATTCAATCAAAACGGTCAGACAATAGTTCGCCTATATAACAATAGTAAACCATCTATTCTAAGTATAGAAGCAGAGGGCATAACGAGCAAAGGCAACGCAGTCGTGTATAAGACAGAATAATATAGTAAGAAAGTGGTAAAAGCAATATGAAATCAATAAAGTGGATATATCTTTTCTTTGTGTACCTATTGTCATTAACAGTCAATGGGCAAGAAAGGGTATATCTACATTTTGATCAATCAGGATACTTTTTGGAAGAAACAATGTGGTTTAAAGCCTACGTTGTTGATGTACAAAGTAGAGCGTTGACCAAAAAGAGTGAGGTGTTATATGTAGAACTCATGTCTCCGGAAGGTTATGTAGTTGAAAGCATGAAATACAAATTAAAAGACGGAATGTGTGACGGTCACATTAAGTTACATCGTACGATACATTCCGGTTTTTATGAAATTCGTGCTTATACCCGTTATATGCTCAATTTTGGTACAGACAATTACTATACCCGTGTATTCCCGGTGTATGATGAAGTAAGTAATGGTGCTTATCATATACAGAGAATGTTGACTAGGAAAAGAGGAATAAAACCAAATAAAGTTTTTCCCGAAAAAGGAGAGTGTATAAGTAATAAGAATGATACCGTTATTAGAAACTTGAATATATGTGTAACTGATACAAACATACGTCCGTTCCAAAAGATTTCATTAGAAATTAAAGGGCGTCCCGATGATGTGTTTTCATTATCAGTGGTAGATGCCTCTTCACGCTTATTTGCAAACTACAAAAGTGACATATCTGAGCTTAATAGTTCAAAGCGTGAAAATATTTTCGCTTCCGAGTCTTTTATAGTGCCACCAGAGAAAGATATTACCATAATAGGAAAGGTTGTAAAGAAGAAGTTTAAGTTTGGCTATGGTGATGTTGAATCCTTAATACCCAATACACCGTTGCAATTTTCGATGGAAACCCCCGACAACAGTTATTCATCTATATTCAAAACAGATTCTTCTGGTTATTTTATGCTCTCCTTAGGCGATTTTTATGGAGATTATTTAAGTAATGTCAGGGCTATGAATTATTCTATAGATGATAGTGATGTCAGTGTATGTATTGATAAATGGTTTAGTCCACCGCCACGACCATACCGCGAGGATGAAATTCTTTTGTTTGATGATGATTTTATACGTCATCAAATCAAACAAGAGGAGTCTGGTCATGAGGCAGATAAAAAACTGCCGGAGTTGGTAGTGAAGCAGAAAAAAAGGCGTAGAGGTTGGAGAGAATCCGAACATTCAATGTTGACCTTAAATGTTGCTGAAGAAATCGAGTGGTACAAAGATAACTATCCCGGTATGTCTTTAGATTTGTTTAGTTTTATTGCAGCGGTATTCCAACGTTATGACTATCCTGTTGGTCATGTGAGATTTCTTATTTTAGATGGAGATTATGAAGGAGATTCTGTCGTACCCATCTCAAAAAAGATTTTTGAAAATGCAGCGAGGTCAATACCCCTGTCAAAAAGGATGATTATAAGAACCGACGAACAAACGTGCAACACTTATAACTATAACAAGTTCAAACCTGAGTATAGGTCAAGTAATATAGATGGCAATAGTGTTATAATGAGTCTGGGACCTACAAGTGCACCGAAGGAGGGTAAACCTGACTACGTCGTCTGTTTTGAGCCTTTTAAGATACATGAGAAAGCCATGAAACAACATTTGATTTATAATAATGTGAGTACAAATCGCTATACACTGGTAAGAGGCTTTACAAAGTCTGTGATGTTCACGAATCAGAATTATGAGAATAATAAACCGATTTCAGATTTCCGTCGTACTTTATATTGGAATCCGACCGTTCGCACAGACTCCACCGGTATTGCCAAAGTTGAATTTTATAATAATTCCACTTGTAGAGAGTTGCATATATCCGCAGAGGGAATAGGTGGTGATATGCGTCCCATATTGTAC
>JAGBCQ010000005.1 GCA_017937925.1 Paraprevotella sp.
CAAAACGTGGTGTTAAACCTACGGTATCTACTATGGTGGATGCCGGCAGGAACGCCAACGGAACTGTGGTGGGTCAGAGAGTTGGGCGCGACCAATACAAACTAGACACACTTGAATGGCCGTGGCTTACAGCAAAAAAATGGAGTGAAATGTTAAGAGTTCTCAGTGATTTCTTTGTATATGTTACTTTTATGGACCCTGTAACAAATGCTCCTATAACAATAAAAATGTACCCCGGAGATAGAACAGCGGAACCATATTACGCTGATGATTCTGGGAATCCTACACATTATAGAAATTGTAAAGTAAACCTTATTGACTGCGGAGAGTGATATGTATGCAAAAAGTTTCAAATGAATACAAAGTCAGTATGAAGAACTCTCTCAGAGAGCGTTCGTTTATGATGATTTCTTTTGGTCTTGTAAACCAGGAGGCGCAGGCGAACGCCTCGGTTTCGGACGGAGAATTTTCTTATTATTCAAAGAAAAATACTATTTTCGGACAAAAGAAAGAGACAACCGTATACGCAACCTTGGAACAGGATTTCACTAAAGTAGATGGTTCAATGTATTTTCTTCCGAGAGAAAATGCGTCAGGAAGTTATTATGATACAGGTCTCATAAGCGGTCCGTTTATACCGGCATCAGGCTATGAATTGCTAATCGAACTCAATGTTGTCGCTACTGATATTAAAGGCTTAACAATCAATTTCGGAGAGATTTACCCAACCAAATTCGATATTATGACAAGTTCCGGTCAGTGCATAAACATTGTGGATAACAACACATCCGAGTTCAGCACAGAGGAGGTTCTGGAGAACACAACCTATATAAAGTTTGTTTTCTATGAAATGAAGAATCCATACGCAAGACTCAGAATCTATTCAATTCAATTAGGATATGGATTGACTTACTACAATGACGATATTTTGGATTCTAGTCTCGACACCTATGTTTCTCCAATCTGCGAGGATGTTCCGCAGATTGACTTTATGGTTAAACTTCAAAACTACGACCAATATTTTAATGTGGATAACCCTGATTCCGCAATCAACTTTCTGGAAACCGGACAGGAAATGTATGTGTGGTATGGCTACCAACTTCCACAATCTAAAAACATTGAATGGATTGTAGGTGCAAAATTGTTGTGTAGTGCTTGGGAGAGTGATGATTACTCAGCAACTATACGTTGTCAGGACTTGTTTAGAAATATGGATGAAGAATACTTCAAGGGTACTTATAATCCATTCGGCATTACATATTACGAGGCAGCAGTAATGGTATTTCAAGATGCGGGCATAGAAGAATATTATATAGACCCGTATTTAAAGAAATTGACAACAAAGAACCCTATACCAAGAGTTAAACATAAGGAGGCTTTGCAAATCATAGCAAATGCTTGTCGGTGTGTACTTTCGCAAAACCGACAAGGGAAACCGCAAATCAAATCTTCCTTTGCTCCGGAGTTTACGCTTTCTTGCAATGGAGAGACGGAATATTCGCATATTGCCAATATTAAGAGTAGCGAACCAAAACAAGAATATGCGTCACTTGCGCAAAATTACTCCACGGTTTCCGCTGAAATGTATTATCTCCCGGAAGATGTGAGTGCAGCAGATAAATACACCGGTTACATATCCGAACAGCAATCGGATGAAAACGGATTGTTTAATGAGAATCCAACAATCTACGTGACACAAGAGACGGCCTGTATGTATTACGGTTTGCAAATAGTGTTCGGTTCAATGCTCCCGTCAGGAATAATTTTTCATACATACAATGATGGCTCAAAAGTCGGAGAGTATGAAATTACTTCCAATATAACTAAACGCCTTATTGTACAGCACGAGTTTGAGGATTTCGACTACATGGAGATAGAGTTCACAGGAACAGCAGAACCTTATAACAGAGTTGTTGTCGATTACTTCTCATTTGGAGATATTACCGATTTTACCATGGAAAGAAAAGACATGACATCCTCTCCGAAGTCAATCAAGCAAGAACTCGTTAAAGCCGTTAGAGTACCATGTTATTCCTATACTAAAGGTTCTGTGGCAGAAACACTTGTTAGTGAAGAAACAGAGGCAATAGAGGGATATATAGCCACCTACTATATGGGGGATGCGACTTATGATTGCACAGCAACTTTTAACGGTTCTTCAAGCAATGTAGAGATTATAGAAAGCGGAGATTTCTATGTAACAGTAAGATTCCTTATATCAGGTAAATATCAGTTTGAAATCATAGGACACCGCTACGGAATTGTCGAGCAGTATGCGACAAAAATCTTGAATAGCAGAGGAAAAACTATTACATGGAAAAACCCATTAGTAAGTGACATGGAAACGGCTACAAATCTCGCTGAATGGTTAGGAGATTATTACAATGCCGGAATAGAGTACGAGTATTCCACGAGAGGCAATCCTGAAATTGATGCAACGGACATTGTATATCAGGAAAATACATACCGACCAGAGTTAAAGGTAAGCATATATCGACATATAATAAATTTCTCACAATCGCTATCGGGCAAAGTTGTGGCGAGGAGAGTATCAGAAGAATAGGAGGACTGCAATATGGAATTTTCTAGTAGAGAGTTTTCTGTTTCATGGGAACCTCCAAAAACAGATTGGTACGGAGAAACGGATTCTGGTGGAAATTACAAAGGCGATAGGTTTAACAACGAGGATTATAACCGCATAAAAAATAACTTGATTTATCTAAAAGAGGTCGCAATAGCCATGTACCCTGAGTTTTTGATAAACCAAGTAGGCAATGACAAGGAAAAAACAGATTATTTCTATGCTGATGAAATCGTGCAACTGCAAGAAAACATAGAAATCATTGCAAAAAATACCATAGGTTCAAGTTATGGAGATTACCCGACTTATATCGCAAACGGCAAAATCTTCGATTTCAATGAGTTAAACCGAATCGAAAGTGCAATTCAGGATTTGTATAACAAATTAGTAAACCAATATAAGGGGCGGCAGATGCTTACCTTTATGTTTGGAGTGAGACGGGAGGTGTTCTAAATGGCATGGGAACCGTTAAGAACGGATTATAAAGATGCAGTATGGGTTGGATTAAGGAAATTTATCCCCATTGATAACGGGGATGGAACTTACTCAGCCAAGGATGTAACTCAGTACACAATATATGATGAAAGTTTTTTGGTGCGCTTGATGCAAATAGGATAAATGAGGCCGTAAACGCAATCATGGCGGCATTAGAGAATGGAACAGACCTCTACACTGTATTTCAGGAGTTTTTTGAAACACAGCAGATTGAATTTGAGAAAGCTGCCAATCTCGATTTAGATTCATTCAACCTTTTCTTGGAAAACTTAAAGGCTACTGCAAATTCTGATGTTACACAGATGAAAAAGACATATACAG
>JAGBCQ010000006.1 GCA_017937925.1 Paraprevotella sp.
AAGCCGCAATAGCCACTTTACTGCCACTGCGTAACTCCGTAACAAAATCACCTTTTAAGGTCTTGTTAATATTATCTATCAGCTCCATACCGTTCCCACATTAAGTAGGTTGGATATCGGGCTTCAGATAACCATAATGTTATTGTATATTCTCTGTCCAGACATAAAAAAGACGTGAAGCCCTGCACTGTCGCTCGCTTCACGTTCTGAGGCTCGTAGGAAAGTTGCCCACTCTGTAGAAACGAGCAACGCATAAGCCCCACGTTGATATGTATATAATACGACCTCTACACCAATAGTTCCCAGAGGGTACGGATACACCAATGGCTATACGGCAATGAGGTATGTATACAACACACCTAAGGGACATTCACGTTGCTTTGTTTTTAACAGAGTTTTTGAAATTTTCCTACGATTTCAGAACGTCAAAACCAAAGCGTAGTAAACGCCATAATTATGTCTTGTCCCACTTGCTGACGTCCTTCTCGACTGAAGCGACACAAGTTGAACATCACAAAGATAAGAAAAAGTTTTTGTGAAGTGACTTCTATTGATAATTTTATAAAAACAACTTATTCTTCAGCATAAAAATAGAGTCGTTTTCTGCTACTGAATTCATCAAAACGCCGGACGTCCGGCATCGAAACGAGAGACGTCTTGCGTCGTGACGACGGACGTCTGTCATTTGGGTAACGGAAGTAAGGGATGGGGCTAATAAAATTTGTGAAAGATACATGACTTTCTCACGCGCGCGCGTATTACATATAGTTTTAAATCATGTTTCATGTTTCATTTTGTTCCGACCCCCCTTTGTGGATGCGGTTTTCAGAGTGAAACATGATGTTTCACTATGTTTCACTGAATTTTTTCGGCATTTTTGACCGTTTTTGGATTAAAAAAGATGATAATCTGTTGAGACTTCTACGGCTGAGAATCTCCCTCAATAAAGTTTTCCATATATAGTTCCGTACCGTCGAATACGGCATAGGTGAATTGAGAAATCCAATCGCCTAGAATCATGACACGACTGCTACGGCTTAACATCAAGTCCAACTCTATGTGACGATGCCCAAATATAAAGAAGTTTATCTCGGGGTGAGTCTTTAAATAGTCTTTAGCAAATAAAACCAGAAACTCCTTATCCTCGCCCATGTATGGCGGGTCGCCACCTTCTTGTCCGTGCTTCAACCGACTATGGGCAGCCCAACGTAAACCAAACTCCATAGCCCAACGAGGATGGATACAGGAGAACATCCGTTGACAGAAACGATTGCGGAACACTGCTCGGAGCATACGGAACTTACGATCCGGGTCGCCCAATCCATCGCCATGCGCCATCATAAACACCTTATCGCCCAACTCTAACGTCAGTGGTTCTTTATGCAATGTCACCCCACATTCCTTTACCAAATAATCACTACACCAAATGTCATGATTGCCGATAAAGAAATGAACTTCCACGCCCTTGTCCGTCAGTTCGGATATCTTACCGAGAAAACGGCTATAACCTCGTGGTACCACCGTTTTGTATTCGTACCAGAAATCGAAGATGTCGCCCAAGAGATAAACTGCCGAAGCCCTCTCCTTAATACTATCCAAGAAGTTCACCAATCTGCGTTCGCGCGTCCGGTCATGGGGTAATGAACGACAACCCAAATGGGCATCAGAAAGAAAATATACGTTCTTCATCTTACAAAAATCCTAATTCCATTTTAGCCTCTTCGGTCATCATGTCCTTGTCCCACTCTGGTTCAAAAACAAGATTGACTTCGACTGACTTGACTTGCTCTACACTCTCCAACTTCTGTCGCACATCCTCTACGATAAAGTCGGCCGCCGGACAGTTGGGAGCCGTCAACGTCATGTCAATACTTAATGTATAGTCATCCGCCAAATCGATCTTATATATCAGTCCCAAATCGTACACGTTTACGGGGATTTCGGGGTCGTACACCGTCTTCAACATCTCTATGACCCGCTCCTCTATCTGAACTCTGTCTTCCATATTATATTATGTCTCTTTTCTTTTTATTATAATCTACCCTCTTCACAATAACTATAAAAGCCACTGTCGGTCACGATGATATGGTCGAGCAAACGAATGCCCATCATCTTACAGGAATTGCTCAATCTGTCGGTCAGCCTGTCATCGTCCGCACTGGGGCGCAAACTGCCTGACGGGTGGTTGTGACAAAGCGCCAACACCGTCGCACGTTTCAACAATGCCTCACGCATAATCATCCGAATATCCACCGCTGTCTCCGTCAATCCTCCCCTACTGACAAGTAAATGACCCAACACCTTGCAGGCTTGATTCATCAGCAATACATAACATTCCTCATGGGGTAAGTCCTGCATCTTAGGGAGAAAATAGTTGAACAAATCAACACTGGAATGAATTTCCTTGCGCACCAGTGTCGGTTCTTCGGAACGTCGGCGTGCCAATTCGCACGCAGCCAAAATTGTAACTGCTTTTGCCTCGCCCAATCCCTTGTAGCGTTTCATTCTCTTCACTTTGCCGGCCACATCGTCCTTCACATCTATTTCGCTCATCAGCTCGTCCAACGAACGACGTCCTAAAGTTATCAGACTGTTACCACAATCGGCAAGTACGCGTTGCATCAGTTCCACAGCTGTTTCATCGGTTGTTCCGGAGCCTATCAATATGGCCAACAACTCGGCATTGCTTAAAGCCGAAGGCCCTTTCGCCATCAGTTTCTCCCTCGGACGGTCTTCTGCCGCCTGCTGTTTTATGTTTAATCTCAACGCCGACATACTTTATTTATAAAAGTTTTTTTCAAAGGCTGAAAATTCATCACGTCCACATACACAGCGTAACCACCAAGCCCGCAAAAAGCCTGTTCCGTAGCCGACCAACTGCACAAACGATGCTGCAATGGCCAAGACTCCAACCTTAATACTGCGGTAGGAGAACGTGGCATCCAAGCATATCAACAAAGAGAACAGTAACAATGGTATAAGCGGAACCCATGATAAAAGATGAAACAATGACACATACTGTACCAATCCCGGCATTTCGGGGGCATATAGATAGCCATGCGCCATTTGGAATATCCATGTAGAACCTATCCAACCCACTAACACCGCCAACGTCAAGATGAAGACTCCTACCGTAAACACGGCAGGCAACAAATGTACCAACTTCATGGAACCGGGATGTCGCTTGTGAAGGTTGATGCGTGCGATACCTGAATTATGCACCTGACGGAAAAACTTTTTTAAATCGGTGCGCCGTTTGTGCCATACCCATGCTTCGGAGAACAGACGACACGAACAGCCTTCCTTAAAGATACGAATACTGAAATCAATATCCTCGCCAAAACGCATCTTGGAGAATCCTCCCAATCGCTTATAAACATCAGCACGAATACCCATGTTGAACGAACGTGGATAAAACTTATCGAGTTGCTTCTTTCCCCCACGAATACCACCTGTGGTAAAAAATGAGGTCATGGAATAACTGATGGCTTTCTGTATGTTCGTAAAAGAATCATGCGCCTTGTCCGGTCCGCCGAAAGCGTCCGACGGCATACGATTCAGTTCCTTTTCTACCTCCTGCAAATAAGTTGGAGGAAGCACGCAATCTGAGTCCAAGACGATAAGATACTCTCCGCGACTACGTTCCGCACCATAATTTCGTGTCTGTCCCGGTCCGGAATTAGGTTTTTCAAAGTACTTTACCGAAATCCTATCTGAATATCGTTCCACTACCTCACGACAAGGCAGATTGGAACCGTCCTCCACGACAATTACTTCAAAATTCGTAAATGTCTGTTCCGTCAGACTTGATAGGAGTTCATCCACCTCGTCAGGTCTGTTATACACGGGGATTATCAATGAATATCTTAGTTCGCGCGCCATTTGCATGTCCCTTTTCGAGCAAAGGTAATAAAAAAGATGAATAACAGAGCTATTCTTGCCCCATTATTCATCCCTCATATAAAGAGTTATTTCTCTCGGATTATTTTACACGTCCCAAATATGAACCGTCGCGTGTATCCACCTCAATGGTTTCACCTTCGTTGATGAACAAAGGAACGCGTACTGTAGCACCTGTCTCAACAGTTGCCGGTTTCAAAGTATTGGTAGCTGTATCGCCTTTCAATCCCGGTTCGGTATATGTGATTTTCAAAACGACCTTTGTAGGAACATCAGCATAAAGAACGGTTTCAGAAGAAGCGTCAGATACGACTTCCACGATTTCGCTCTCTTTCATGAAATCTACTCCGTTAATCAATTCCTTTGCGATAGGAATTTGCTCGAAAGTCTCTTGGTTCATGAAGATGTAATCCTCTCCCTCTTGATAAAGATATTGATAAGGACGACGCTCAACACGTACATCTTCCAACTTCTCGCCGATATTGAAACGACGCTCCAACACGTATCCGTCCACAACGTCTTTCAGTTTTGTACGCATAAAAGTATTTCCCTTACCCGGCTTTACATGCAAGAACTCAATAACGAAATACAATTTGCCATCGAGACGAATACATGTTCCATTCTTAATGTCTTGTGAATTAATCATAAGTTGCAAATATTATTTTAATAATGAGATTAGTCTGACTTTTACGGGTGCAAAGGTAATGGTTTTTAGGAGAAAAACACAAAAGTTTAATGTAAAAATGCCGTATTTCTTGCTTTATTAAAAAAAAGTATCTAATTTTGCACCCCGAATCACAGACGAAATAACGTAAAAAACATATCGCAATGAAAAGAACATTTCAACCACACAACAGAAAGAGAAAGAACAAACACGGTTTCCGTGAAAGAATGGCTTCTAAAAATGGCCGCAAGGTTTTAGCCGCACGTCGCGCTAAAGGACGTAAGAAATTGACAGTTTCTGACGAGCGTCACGGAAAGTAATTCTCGCGAGAACCGCGTTAATAAGAAACACGGAGGGAGCATCGTATGATGTCCCCTCCTTTTTTGTTGCTTGAACCCGAAGTGAAGTCAGGAAGGATTATTAGCATATATTGGAAACTAAAACCGCTCCCGTAAGATATTTTTATCCCCTACGCACCACTATATACAGACTAAAATTGTATCTTTGCCTTTATAAAGAACATTTGATATGAAAAAAGAAAGTTTCTTTTCTAAACTTAAAAGCAAGATTATCTGGATAAACCTGTTAGCGATGTTTCTAGTCATCGTTGGAATTATAATCGGTTCGTGGATAGGATTGGAGAAATATACCTTGCACAATGTTGAGGTGAAAGTCCCGAACGTTAAGGGTGTACGATTATATCAAGCAAAAAAAATGCTCGAGGAACAAGGATTGCGACCTGTTGTTGCGGACTCCGGTTACAACAAAACGTTTCCTGCGGGAACCGTACTTGAGCAGACTCCCGCTAATGACAGACAAGTGAAACCCGGCAGAGAAATTTATCTGACCATCAACACTACTCGTACCCCCACATTGCAATTACCCGACATCGCAGACAATAGTTCATTGCGCGAAGCCAAAGCACGCTTAACAGCTGCCGGCATCAAAATCAGTCCGTGCGAATATGTGGACGGAGAAAAGGATTGGGTTTACGGTGTGAAATATCGAGGCAAAAACATATTCGGAGGAGATCGCATACCTATTGGAGCTGAAGTGACATTACAAGTCGGTAGCGGAGATTTCGGAGAAGATATAGAGCTAACGAATGATTCTGTTGAAACCACTACCGGTGAATTAGACGAAGAACCGATAGGATTGGATGAACTTTTTTAATAGAGAATGGTGGACGAACATTACGACCCGTTGGATAATGACGCCATCGTCTTGGAAGAAGAACCGGACGAAGAGGGCACATCGGTTTATGAACATCACCGTTTAAAAGCCGACCAAGGACAGAAACCCATGAGAATAGATAAATTTCTCATGGAACACCTTTGTAATACTTCGCGCAACAGACTACAGCAAGCAGCGGCACAAGACTTCATCCTTGTAAATGGCAAACCGGTAAAGAGCAGTTATAAGGTAAAGCCGTTGGATGAAATAGTCATCCTATTGGACCGCCCCAAATACGAGAATGACATTATCCCCGAAGATATTCCGCTGAACATCGTATATGAAGACAAAGACCTGCTGGTCATCAACAAACCGGCCGGTTTGGTCGTTCACCCCGGATGCGGCAACTATACAGGAACATTGGTGAATGCTATCGCATGGCATTTGAAAGACGACCCGACATACGACCCTAACGACCCGACAGTGGGACTGGTGCATCGTATCGACAAAGACACGTCCGGTTTATTGGTGGTTGCTAAAAATGCCGACGCCAAAACCCACTTAGGCAAGCAATTTTTCAACAAAACAACCAAACGCTTATACAACGCATTGGTTTGGGGAAGTTTTACAGAAGAAACGGGACGCATAGAAGGTAATATCGCAAGACATCCGAAGGACAGGATGCAAATGGCTGTATTTCCGGCAGATAGCGAGATTGGCAAACACGCTGTCACACACTACCGTGTCCTTGAGAATCTCAGTTATGTATCTTGGGTGGAATGTAGATTGGAAACAGGACGGACTCATCAAATCCGCGTTCACATGAAACACATCGGACATACGTTATTCAATGATGAACGATACGGAGGACATGAAATTCTGCGCGGTACTCAATTCAGTAAATACAAGCAATTTATTGCCAACTGCTTTGAGACTTGCCCACGACAAGCGTTGCATGCCCGAACTCTCGGATTCGTACACCCGACTACCGGAGAGGAAATGTATTTCACTTCCGAAATCCCCGACGATATGAACGCATTGCTGACACGTTGGAGAAATTACATTGCCAACAGAGAATAATCAACCCTATATAAAGAACAAACAAACAGCAAAACATAATAAGATGAAAAAGATTATAGCCATCATAGCCGGAGGCGACTCATCAGAACATGGCGTTTCTATGAGAAGTGCGGAAGGCATCAGTTCTTTCCTTGACAAGGAAAAATATGAAATATTCGTGGTTGAGATGACCGGAAACAAATGGGAAGCATTGCTACCTGACGGCAAAAGAACGTCGGTTGACCGCAACGATTTCAGTTTTAAGAATGGCGACAGGCACATCCGTCCCGACTTTGCCTACATCACAATACACGGTACACCGGGAGAAGATGGTATATTACAGGGGTATTTCGACCTTATCGGCATGCCCTACTCTACTTCAGGTGTGCTGATTGAAGCTTTGACCTTTAACAAGTTCATGTTGAACCAATATCTAAAAGGTTATGGTGTGAGTGTCAGCGAAAGTCTTGTCATTCGTAAGGGATTCGAACATCTCGTCACCGATGATGAAATTGTGAACCGAATTGGCTTGCCTTGTTTCATTAAGCCAAACGCAGGTGGTTCTAGCTTTGGAGTTACGAAAGTCAAGGTTGCTGAAGATATACAGAACGCAATACAAAAGGCAATGAATGAAAGCGACGAAGTTATGGTCGAAGCATTCATGCCGGGAACAGAAATCACTTGCGGATGTTATAAGACAAAGGAAAAGGAAGTGGTATTCCCCATTACTGAAGTTGTTACAGGCAACGAGTTCTTTGATTATGATGCGAAATACAACGGACAAGTTCAGGAAATTACCCCTGCACGTCTGAATGAAGACACTGCCGAAAGAGTACGCCTCATCACTTCTACAATTTACGACATTCTTGGTTGCAGCGGTATTATCCGTATTGATTACATCATTACGAAGAACGTTGACGAAAACGGAGTGGAACATGAACGCATCAATATGCTTGAAATCAACACGACACCGGGCATGACCGTCACAAGTTTTATCCCTCAACAAGTTGCCGCTGCCGGTTTACAAATGAAAGACGTATTGACAGACATCATTGAAGACAAACTTAACCCTTAAAATCCAATACCTATGCGTACACCTGAAGAATTTGACGAAATCCGTCCTTACGACCCGGAGGAACTTCCTGCCGTTTTTGAAGAGCTCATCCAAGATGCAGAGTTCAAGTCAGTGGTAGAGCAGGTTATGCCACAAATCCCATTTGAGATAGCAACGCAACAACTGCGTCAATGCCACACCAATCTTGAGGTTCAAAAAACATTGTTCTATCCTTTGATAAAAGATTTGCTGAGCAAATGCAGCAAGGGTTTCTGTATGGATTGCAGTAAAATAACTGACAAGGAAACGCCGCATACTTTTATCACCAACCACCGCGACATCGTGCTGGACTCAGCCATCCTGTCCGTGGCTTTGGTCGATAACGATTTCCCTACAACAGTGGAGATTGCTATCGGTGACAACCTCCTGATTCGTCCATGGATAAAGAAACTCGTAAGAATCAACAAGTCATTCATCGTACAGCGTGCTGTCAGCATGCGACAGATGTTGCTATCCAGCAGCCGAATGAGCAAATACATGCATTACGCCATTGAGCATAAAAAAGAAAATATATGGATTGCGCAACGCGAAGGAAGGGCGAAAGACTCAAACGACCGGACGCAAGATGCAATTCTGAAAATGATGGCTATGGGTGGCGAAGGCAGCATCATCGAACGATTAAAAGCGCTTCACCTCGTTCCGATGGCACTTTCGTATGAGTTCGACCCCTGCGACTACTTGAAAGCACAAGAGTTCCAACAGAAACGCGACATTGAAGGATTCAAGAAAAGTCCAATGGACGATTTGATAAATATGCAGACCGGTATCTTCGGATTTAAAGGACGCATCTGCTTCAGAATGGGCAACTGTATAGACGAGTGGTTAGACACTCTTCCTGCAAATATGCCGAAAACAGAAATCTTCACTGCTATTGCCGAACATATCGACAAAGAAATACATCGCAGCTATGAACTATACCCCATCAATTATGTAGCTGCCGACTTTCTCAAGGGAGGCGATAAATATGCGTCACACTACAATGCTGAGGAGAAGAAAGCATGTGAAGAATATATAGAAAGCAGAATAGGCATGGTACAATTACCTCATCCCGATGTTCCTTTCTTGCGCGAACGCTTGCTTACCATGTACGCATATCCCGTCTTTAATAACGAGGCTGCCAACGCATGAACTTAATAGTACGAGACATCAGTAATATACTACTAAAAGGGGCATGGAACACTACCATGCTCCTACTACTTTATGTTTCCACCTTATTGACAGCATGTCATGGGGACAGCGACAACGAGGACAATCCTCCCTACCCGTCGCTCATCACCGAGTTTGTTGACATCCCAACGGACGAATATGGACGCGCCCATACGATTGTCAACGACGACCATACCATATTTCAACTTTCCAATCCCATTGACGGACTACAAGTATCCGCTACCTATAGAGCTGCATGCGGCTACGAAATTACAGATTGGGATAAACGCATCATAACGCTTTACACCATTGAAGCTGTAGATATACTCAAAGCAAAGGACACTCCTAAATGTGATGCGGTAAAAGTCACAGCTATATGGAAAGGCGGTGATTACTTGAACATGAACTTGACACCAAAAACTCAAGGCGGGAAGCAAGAATGGGGCTATCATATTGACAATATAACCAACAAACAAGGTTATAGCATTTATTACATTTCGTTGTTCCACGACCAAAAGGACGACCTTCCGTCGTACTCGGACACTCACTACGCTTGTGTCTATCTACCTCATCTCACGGACATCCAACCATCTGACAGTGTGTACCTGACAATCACTACACCCGATGGGAATAAAACTTGGGGATTCGCCTATTAACAACACATTCAAACTACTTACCATGAAACGATCCATTACCATTATCCTCTCTCTCCTGATGCTTGGCATTACAAAAGGACAAGAAACAACCTGTAAAAGTCTCAAGGATGCTTTTGAACCATATTTTAAGATTGGTGTCGCCATAGGAGACAGACGAATAAACGACAACAGGTCCAGGAATTTATTACTTAAGGAGTTTAACAGTATTGTCGCTGAGAACTGCATGAAAAGCGAAAGTCTGCAACGTCGAAAAGGTGTTTTTGACTTCTCTGCAAGCGACCGCTTTATAGAGTTTGGAGAAGCCCACAACTTACACATCGTTGGGCACTGCCTCGTATGGCATTCGCAAGCACCCCATTGGTTCTTCGTCAATGAGGACGGCACACCGGCACATCGCGATACACTCATCAACCGCCTGCGTAATCATATACACACCGTCGTAGGGCGATACAAAGGGAAAGTAAAAGGTTGGGATGTTGTCAATGAAGCAATTGAGCATGATGGTTCTTTCCGTCGTTCACCGCTATACAATATCATAGGAGAAGAATTCATTTCGTTGGCATTCAAATTCGCTCATGAGGCAGACCCGGAAGCTGAACTCTATTATAACGATTACGGTATGGACTCGCCACGCAAGCGAGAGGCTGTAGTACGTCTTATTGAAAAGCTCAAGACTGACGGATGCAGAATTGACGGCGTTGGTATGCAGTCGCACTTGAGCTTCAGCACACCGCTACACGAGTATGAAAAAAGTATATCCGCATTTGCTGCTACCGGTGTCAAAGTGATGGTCACCGAACTTGATTTGAGTGTACTGCCTTGGCCAACCAACATTCATGGGGCATCCGTCGAACAGAGAGCGGCCTATCAGGAGCGAATGAACCCTTACACAAAAGGGTTGCCCAAAGAAATAGAAAAGCAACAAACGGATTTCTTTAAAAAGTTGTTTGACATCTATCTACGACATTCCGAACACATTACCCGCATCACCTTTTGGGGACTGACTGACGGCGACTCATGGAAAAACAATTGGCCTACGAACGGCAGAACGGATTATCCCCTTGCTTTCGATAGAGCCTTCAATGCCAAACCGTTCGTAAAAGAAATTATCGGACTTGCTCTTGAAAGGAGATCTTCCAACGAACAAACCCGATAAATATATTCATTACACAACGAGTAGCCTACAAAGCCTGCAACATCCGCTTCAGTACGACTGTGGCTGAAATTTCACGGTTGGCAGCTTCCGGTATAACCAAACTTGTAGGTGCCTCTATCACATCATCTGTCACTATCATGTTACGACGTACCGGCAAACAATGCATAAAATATGCGTTGTTGGTAACAGCCATGTGGGCCGTATCTACCGTCCAACTCATATCTTTGGACAAGACTTTACCATAATCTTCGGGACGTGTCACACCGGGACAACTCCAGTTCTTCGCATAAATAAAGTCTGCCCCCTCAAATGCTTTCATTTGATCGTATTCAACATGAGCGTTGCCCACGAATTGAGGGTCTAGTTCATAACCTTCCGGATGGGTCACGACGAAATCCACATCAGCGGCATTCATCCACTGTACGAAAGAATTGGGAACGGCTTGTGGCAAAGCCTTCGGATGCGGTGCCCATGTCAGTACAACTTTTGGACGTTCCGTGCGTTTGTACTCTTCTATCGTGATTAAATCCGCAAAACTTTGCAATGGATGCACTGTCGCGCTCTCCATGAAGAACACCGGTTTACCGGAGTAGCGAATGAATTGATTGAGTATCTTCTCCTCATAATCATCCTTACGACTTTCGAATGTTGCGAATGAGCGCACCCCGATAATGTCACAATAACTTGCCATCACCGGAATGGCTTCCAATAAATGCTCACTTTTATCGCCGTCCATTACGACACCACGCTCTGTCTCCAACTTCCAAGCACCTTGATTGACATCCAAAACAATCACGTTCATACCTAAGTTCAAAGCTGCTTTCTGCGTACTCAAACGTGTACGCAAACTATTATTGAAAAAGATGAGTAACGCTGTTTTGTTACGTCCCAAATCTTGGTATTTGAATCTGTCTTTCTTGATTTCAAAAGCCTCATTCAGTGCTGTTCGTAAGTCACCTAAATCCTGTACGTTCTGAAATATTCTCATATTAGTATGTATTTTCTGTTATCTTTTCTTCTTATTTCGGTCTTACCTGACCTTCGCCACGCACCAACCATTTGTAGGTCGTTATCTCTTCTAAAGCCATCGGTCCACGTGCATGCAGTTTTTGCGTACTGATACCTATCTCAGCCCCTAACCCAAACTGCGCTCCATCCGTAAACGATGTGGGTGCATTGACATAAACGCACGCTGCGTCAACTACGCAACAGAACTTATTGGCTACCGTCTCATTTTCTGTCACTATACACTCGCTATGACCGGAACCTTTCATTGCAATATGAGCTATAGCAGCATCTTCGTCCGACACCGTTTTTATTGCCATCTTATAATCTAAGAATTCGGTTCCATAATGACTCTCGTCAGCTCGGCATAACAACTCTAACGGATAGGTATCGCTTAAAACTGCGTAAGCCTCATCATCTGCATATATTACCACATTACTTTCAGCAAGCGGTTTGCAGATAATCGGCAAGTCATTCAATCTCTTTTTATGAATCAACAGGCAATCCAATGCGTTACACACACTGACACGTCGTGTCTTTGCGTTATCGACAATTGCTATGGCCTTTTGAATATCGGCCGACTCATCGATATAAGTATGACAAACACCCGCTCCGGTTTCAATCACCGGAATCGTGGCATTCTCACGGACATAATTGATAAGTCCACTACTACCTCGTGGTATGATAACATCTACAAAGCCACGTGCATTCAAGAGGGCTGCCGTCGCCTCACGACTGGCAGGCAACAATTGTACGACATGAGTATCCACGTCATACCTGCGTAACACGTCATGAATCACATTGACAATGGCTCGGTTGGATGAATCCGCATCACTACCACCTTTTAAGACGCAAGCACTTCCCGCTTTCAAACATAAAGAGAAAACATCAAAACTCACATTGGGTCTTGCTTCGTAGATAATTCCAATAACTCCAAACGGTACACTGACACGCGTCAAGTCCAATCCATTTGGCAATACAGTATGATTCAATACTCGTCCTACAGGCGATGGTAATGAAGCTACTTTCCTCATATCCGAAGCTATCCCTTCAAGCCGTTCTCTCGTCAGACGCAATCTGTCATATTTTGGGTCATTCGGTGACATTCTTGCCAAATCTTCGGCATTGGCGGACAATATCACATCACACTGCGCCAACGCTTCGTCTGCGACTGCACACAAAATCTCATTTACACGCGTTTCAGGCATTTGAACTAAAAACCTTGACGCCACCTTAACCTGCTCAAACATTTTATCTAAACTCTCCATACCTATTCTAAATAAAGGTAATCATAATGTACCATAGGTTTGCAATCATGCATTCCTATAACGGCACGGGCATCCGCACTATCGTATGCAATACGTCCTACACCCAACACTTTACCTTCGGGCGATACGACTTGCACCAAATCATCTTTTTCAAACTCCCCTTCAACATGTGTCACGCCTACCGGCAATATGCTGACTGCCTTATCACCGCATACCACGTCCACTGCCTTTTCGTTCAAACAAATACGTCCTTTAGTGAATCCTGCACTATGCGCTATCCATTTCTTTACGCTCGACACAGTTTCTTGTTTGGATTGAAAACAAGTATAAGTAACACTTTCGGGGTGAAATATCAAGTCGGTCAAAATTCTTTCACGCTTTCCATTGGCTATCATCACCGTTACACCTTCATCTGCGACTTTACGGGCGATGTTACACTTGGTAATCATTCCGCCACGACCAAAACCGGACTTTTCGATATGTATATACTCACTCAAATCCTTATTGGGCTCAACGGTGGGAATCACTGTCACACCTTCATTACCGGGCTTGCCATTGTAAATCCCGTCAACGTTGCTTAATATCACCAATGCTTGAACGTCCATCATCGTTGCTATCAGGCCGGACAATTCATCATTATCAGTGAACATCAGTTCCGTCACACTGATGGTATCGTTTTCATTCACAATGGGTAGCACCCCATTATCCAACATGACCATCATACAGTTGCGCTGATTCAGATAATGACGGCGCGTAGAAAAACTTTCCTTCATCGTCAGCACCTGCCCGACAGGAATATCATGTTCTCGGAACAACTCGTAATATCGGTTTATCAATTTAGCTTGTCCTACAGCGGAGAACAATTGTCGTTGATCAACACTATCCATGCGTTTGTATTCCTCTGCCGTCAGGCGCAGTTCACTTCTACCGCTCGCCACTGCACCAGATGATATCAGTATGACTTCTACCCCATGCTGACGCAATTCGGCAATCTGATCGACCAACGACGACATTCGGGTTACATCCAAAGTTCCATCAGGACGTGTCAGCACATTGCTACCGACTTTAACCGCTATACGTTTATATTTAGTTTGCATGTGTTCGTTTTATATTTTGGAAGCTCTCAATCCATCTATCACACTTGCTGTAAAACCTGATTCCTCCATTGCATTCAATCCTTTAATGGTAATACCGCCCGGAGTAGTCACCCTGTCTATTTCTGTTTCAGGATGTGTCCCGTGTGCCAACAATAGTTCAACTGCGCCTTTCATGGTCTGCATAACGACTTGTTGCGCATCCTTCGGATAGAATCCCAATTCCACGCCACCCTCCATAGCTGCTCTTAAATAACGCATGGCATAAGCAATACCACATGAAGCCAAAGCCGTACCGGCAGGTATCAATCGTTCCTCGACCATCATTACCTCCCCGGCCTCACGGAATATATCCATGACCATTTCGTTCTTCTCTTTTGTTGAGCGAACAGAGGCAATGAACGTCATACTTTGTCTGATTTCAATGGCCGTATTGGGAACAATCAAAAATACTGAAGGAAGTTCTTGGAATGATTTATGAAGCCACTCATCTATTTGATGCGTACTCACTCCGGCCGCCATCGATGCAACCATGGAGTTGGAACTATAGATTTCGTCCTTTACTTCCGTTATTACTTCCTCTATTTTCCATGGTTTAACAGCCAATATAACTAAATCAGCATCCTTAACAGCGGCCTTATTATCCGTTGTTACATTGATTTCCGGATACTCCGATTTTAAAGCGTCAAGCTTGCCTTTCGATGGATTTGACACTGTTATATCGGACGTACAGACTTTTGTTCCTTGAGCCATGGCACGAGCTACCGCACCACCCATATTGCCGGCTCCAATAATGGCAACTTTCATCAGATTTTATTTTAATACATTTCGTAATAGTTCGAGGAACTTCGTTGCATCCTCCATACTCAGACAAAGAGGGGGCAACAAACGCAAAACATTCGTTCCACTGCACCCTGTAAAGCAATGTTCCTCAAAGAGTAACTTTGTTCTGGGCTCTTTGTAAGGAATATCCAATTCTACACCAATCATCAAGCCCCTACCACGCACATCAACGACATGAGGCAAATTCATCGCCTTAATCTCATTGAGCAGGTATGTTCCCACATTTGCAGCATTCTCAACAAGTCGTTCATCCTCTATCACATCAAGTACTGCCAATGCTGCGGCGCATGCCAAATGGTTGCCTCCGAACGTTGTGCCCAACTGCCCATATATCGGTGTGAATTTCGGGGATATCAGTACGCCTCCCATCGGGAACCCGTTTCCAATTCCTTTAGCAACGGTTATCATATCCGGACGCACACCGAGATGTTGGTGCGCAAAGAACTTACCGCTTCTGCCATAACCACACTGTATCTCATCGCAAATCAAGACGGTGTTAGTTTCATCGCAAGCCTGACGCAGACCTTCCAAGAATTCCTGCGACACCATACGAATACCGCCGACACCTTGTATGCACTCTATAATGACTGCGCAGACATCACCTTTCTTTATCTCCTTCTGCCATGCGTCAAGGTCGTTCAACGGTAAGTAAGTCACATGACCGCCGTCATTGATTGGTGCTATAATCTTGGGATTATTCGTTACCTCTACAGCCAATGACGTGCGACCATGAAATGCTTTCTCCGCTGATAGCACCCGTGTACGACCATTATAAAAAGATGCCAACTTCAGAGCATTCTCGTTTGCTTCGGCACCGCTGTTTATTAAAAAGAATTGGTAGTCCTCATAACCACAAGCTTTACCTAAACGCTCGGCAAACTGCTCTTGCAAACGATTGATAACAGAATTGCTGTAGAATCCTAACTGTGCTACTTGCTCGCTGATGCGTTTTACATAATGTGGGTGTGCATGACCGATACTGATTACGGCATGCCCACCATAAAGGTCTAGGTACTCCTGTCCCTTATCATCCCATACGTGACATCCTTTACCTTTAACAATGTTTACTGGAAACAACGGATATACATCAAAAAGTTTCATTCGTGTTCTTATTTTTTTCGTCTAAAATGCGCTTGGTTTCAGTTTCAGTCCTAAAGTTTCTTCCAAACCGAACATCAAGTTCATGTTCTGCACGGCTTGACCACTTGCACCCTTTAACAAATTATCAATAGTAGAGGTTACGAGCAACTTACTTCCGAACTTATCAACATGTACCAAAGCCTTGTTGGTATTCACTACTTGTTTCATGTCAATCGCCTTGTCCGCATAATGCGTGAAAGCGCAATCTTTGTAGTATTCTTTATAAAGATTGACAAAATATTCCGTATCGGTACATTCATCAACACGCACCACAGAAGTACAGAAAATTCCTCTTGCGAAATCGCCGCGATAAGGTATAAAGTCTATCTCGTTAACAAAATCCGGTTGCAACTGCATCAAAGACTGTTTGATTTCAGGAACGTGTTGATGGTTGAATGCCTTGTAGATACTCATATTCCCCATACGCCAACTGAAGTGCGTAGTTGCCGCCGGTTTTACGCCCGCTCCTGTACTTCCGGTTATCGCATTGACGCTGACATCATTTTTCAACAAACCGGCAGCCGCCAATGGTAGCAAACCTAGTTGAATGCACGTTGCGAAACATCCCGGATTTGCTACATGAGCAGCACTGCATATCTGCGAACGATTCAATTCGGGCAACCCATAAACGTAGTCATTGCCGGGTGCTGCCAAACGAAAGTCCTGCGCTAAATCAATAATTTTCACCCGTTCCGGAATCTTATGCTCGCTCAAGAATTCGGCACTTTTGCC
The DNA here is from genome assembly GCA_017937925.1 of Paraprevotella sp. GTDB lineage: Bacteria > Bacteroidota > Bacteroidia > Bacteroidales > Bacteroidaceae > Paraprevotella. The sequence goes on from JAGBCQ010000006.1 coordinate 16,951, forward strand.
ATGACCGAAACAGAAGAATATAACATCCACTTCATCAAAAGGCAACTCATCAGTAAAAACCAAGTCTGTCTCACCATACAACCCGGCATGGACGTCAGTAATTTTATTTCCGGCATTGCTGGAACTATTGATAAAACGTATTTCTACCTGCGGATGATTCAGCAATAAACGACATAACTCACCGGCCGTATATCCTGCTCCGCCTATAATTCCTACTTTAATCATTATTATCTATCATTTAAGCTTATTATTCCACATTATCCTTAGGCACTACCAACACCATAATAATGTATATGAGCAATCCCGGAAAGCCCGCTGAAAACAGAGACAGCAGAATATAAATAATACGCAAAAGAGAAGCATCCAAACCAAAGAATTCTCCTAAGCCTCCACACACGCCGGCAATCATACAATCCTTTGTGGAACGTCTTAATTTCTTGTTGTTCATAACTTATCTTTTCTCGTCTTTATGAGCTGCATAATATGCTCGCAACGGTGTTGAAGTTACCTTGATAAAACCTTTGGCATCCTCTGCTGTCCAACCTTTTTGAACTTCACCATACTCGCCTAACTTATTCTTCACCAAATCATCTGGGGAATCCACTCCGACTGTGCTGAATGTATATGGACGCAACTCAAGGGTTACGACTCCATTTACATTGCGTTGGGAACTTGTCAACATGGCTTCAATGTCCGGCATGACCGGTTCCAAATATTGGCTCTCGTGCAAGAACATTCCATACCAGTTGGACACTTGATCCTTCCAATATTGTTGCCACTTGCTCAAAGTATATTTCTCCAAGAAACGGTGCGCACCGATAATCAACATCGGAGCAGCAGCCTCAAATCCGACGCGTCCCTTGATACCGATGATTGTATCGCCCACATGACAATCGCGACCGATGGCGTACGCTGCACCGATTTCCTCTACCTTTTGTATGGCAGCAATCTTATCAGTAAATTCCTCTCCGTTCACACTGCAAATTTCACCATTCTTGAAACCAATTTTCAACAGCTCGCTTCCGTCTTTGGTGGGATGTTTCAAATAGGCACTCTCCGGCAATCCTTGATTGCTATCCAATATTTCACCACCGCAAATAGATGTTCCCCATATACCAACATTGTATGAGTATTTCAGTTTGGTAAAATCCGCATAGAAACCATTTTTGTTCAAATAATCCACTTCTTCCTGACGAGTCAAAGTCTTATCACGTGTCAACGTTATAATCTCCACTCCGGGCGCCATCACCAAAAACGTCATATCAAAACGAATCTGGTCATTGCCTGCTCCTGTAGAGCCGTGTGCTATTGCCTCCGCACCAATCTCATTGGCATATCGCGCAATGGCCAAAGCCTGAAAAATACGCTCTGATGAAACGGAAATCGGATAACAGTTGTTACGCAACACATTACCATAAATCATGTAACGTAAGCTCTTTTCATAATATTCTTGCGTCACGTCAAGTGTCACATATTGTTTTGCACCTAATTTATATGCGTTCTCCTCATTGGTCTTCAACTGCTCAGCACTGAATCCTCCTGTATTGGCACATGCTGCATAGACCTCATAGCCCATTTCTTTTGCCAAATACATCACAGTATAGGACGTATCCAATCCTCCACTGAATGCTACTACTACTTTCTTAGCCATAATTTGTGTATTTTTTATGTTTGTTTTTATCTTAAATCTTTTGCCGCCGCTTCACGTGCCATTTTCACTACATCCTCGGGCAACTCTACGGGCAACTTCTCGTTGGGATGCATCTCCGGATCGTATAACATAGCCGTACAGACGCAGTACTTACGACCGGTACGTTGCAGTATATCGTAATTGATACAACACGGATGCTCAGGCGTTCCACAGCCCTTCCAATAAGCCTCATCATCTGTCAACTCTGCAAAAGTTACCGGTACATACCCCAATGCAGTATTAATCTTCATCACCGCACTCTGGCTGGTAAGTCCGAACAGTTTTGCATGAGGCCAACGCAAACGCGACAACGTAAAGGCTGTTTGTTTGATACGGGTCGCCAAATGATGGTTCCTGAATTTCTCCACCACAATCAAACCGGAATTGGCCACGAACGATTTGTTGCCCCAACTCTCAATATAGCAGAATCCTGCAAATTCCTCATTCTCACCTTCACCCGCCAAAGCTATCACAGCCTTGCGCTCTTTCATCTTGGTTGCCAAATACTCGTGCGTTCGCGAAGCGATGCCCGAACCTCTTTTCTTTGCCGAATCCGTTATGGTTTCCAAAATGACATCTACATATTTCTCGTGGGAGGCATCTGCCACCACCACTCTGATTCCATCGTTATATTCCACCTTATTTATATATGTTATCATTCTACTTCATCTCGCATGGGATTACCTCTGCTAATTTTTCCATCACTTGTTCTCGCGTCACGCCTTCTGCCATTACTAAAATGATGGTATCATCCCCCGCCAATGTTCCCAAAATCTCCTCAAATCTTTTATTGTCTATGTCGTAAGCTATATGACTAGCATGACCCGGCAATGTATGCACCACTGCCAGATTACCTGAAAACTTCACATTCAGAACGCCTATCTGCTTAGCCGAAGCCGCTGTAAGGAATGTGTCGGAAACCCTTCGGTAGAGAGGCGATGCCGGCAATACGTAGATATATTTTCCTACAGCGTTTGTCGCCTTGGCCACTTTCAACTGTTTCAAGTCGCGCGACAGGGTAGCTTGGGTCATCTTAAAGCCTTGCTTACCGAGTTCTTTGAGCAACTCCTCCTGACAAGAAATATCCTGTCCGGAAACAATCATTTTTATAGCTTCTAAACGACGGTCTTTATTCTTCATATATATCCTCTTTTGTAATTTCGCACAAAGGTATGCAAAATTACCCGTTAAGTTGCATAATATGCAGAAAAAATTACATGAATATTCAAAAAAGAGTTCATCAAAATACTCGCCACCTTACTTTATTACTGCATAAAAAGGTTGATTTGTATATTTATGCATATACAACGGACATCACCTATAGTTTTAAATGAACTTATATCTTTATGAACAGTCAGCCAAACTAACTGCAATTCTGTACTGTTGACTATCTATCAATATTTAAATATCTAGTTGTCGTTTTTGCAAGCAGCTAGAGAAAACGCCTTTTTACGGGCATAAACATATATTTTCGGGCATCCGGCATCTTATTTCCGTTTTTTTATGTAAGTTTGCACGAATAAAGCACGATTTTAGGATTAAAACATCAAATTTTATTGTTGTTATGGAAAAAAGAAAACGTTTCTTCCTTGCCGAAGATGAAATACCACGCTATTGGTACAACATACAAGCGGACATGGTCAACAAACCTATGCCTCCGCTCAATCCTGCGACTAAGGAACCTTTAAAGCCGGAAGATTTATACCCCATTTTCTCCGAAGAGTTGAGCCGACAAGAACTCAATCAAACGGACGCTTGGATAGAGATTCCGGAAGAAGTCCGCGAGTTGTATAAATATTACAGAAGTACGCCATTGGTTAGAGCATACGGTCTTGAGAAAGCATTGGGAACACCTGCACATATCTATTTCAAGAACGAGAGTGTCAGCCCCATCGGGTCGCACAAACTCAACTCCGCTTTGGCACAAGCTTACTATTGCAAGAAAGAGGGTGTAAGCAACATTACTACCGAAACCGGTGCAGGACAATGGGGAGCAGCCCTTTCCTACGCAGCCAAGATTTTCGGTTTGGAAGCAGCTGTATATCAAGTAAAAATCAGCTACGAGCAGAAGCCTTACCGTCGCAGTATCATGCAAACGTTCGGAGCGCAAGTCACTCCTTCCCCCTCTATGTCAACGCGTGCCGGAAAAGACATCCTCACCAAAACACCTAATCATCAAGGTTCATTGGGTACAGCCATTTCCGAAGCAATAGAATTGGCCAAAACAACACCTAATTGTAAATACACTTTAGGTTCAGTTCTGAGCCACGTTACGCTACACCAAACCATTATCGGTTTGGAGGCAGAGAAACAGATGGAAATGGCGGGCGAATACCCTGACATCATCATCGGTTGCTTTGGCGGAGGTTCCAACTTTGGCGGTATCTGTTTCCCCTTCATGCGACACACTATCAAGGAAGGGCGTCCAACACGCTACATCGCTGCTGAACCGGCAAGTTGCCCGAAACTGACCAAAGGTAAATTCGCTTACGACTTCGGCGACGAAGCGGGCTACACACCATTGCTTCCTATGTACACATTGGGACACAACTTTGCTCCTGCCAACATCCATGCCGGCGGTTTGCGCTACCACGGTGCCGGCGTCATTGTTTCGCAACTGCTAAAGGATGGGTTGATGGAAGCCGTTGACATACCTCAACTGGAGACTTTCGAATGTGGTTGTCTCTTCGCAAGAACCGAAGGTATTATCCCGGCTCCGGAATCATGCCATGCCATAGCGACTGCAATCCGTGAAGCAAAGAAATGTATCGAGACAGGCGAAGAAAAAGTGATTCTCTTCAACCTTTCCGGTCATGGGCTTATCGACATGGCTTCATACGACCAATACCTTGCAGGCAACTTGGTAAACTATGAATTGACCGACGAGGATATTCAAAAAAATATTGACAACGCCGCATTGTAATCGTCGCACCCACATAGCGACTTAAGTCATAGCAAACTTTATACTCTACCACCGTATGAGAGGATTCATTATTCAGTCTTCCTTCATACGGTGGTAGTTTTTTCTACTGAATTGCACAGTTGCACCTCCACGTATTGTTGGCGAGAATAAATCAAATAAAATTGCGCAAATATTTTTTTATTTAAAGAAAGCACAGTATCTTTGCACTCGCAAATCGGAAAGTAGCGCAGTTGGTAGCGCACTACGTTCGGGACGTAGGGGTCGGGCGTTCGAGTCGCCTCTTTCCGACTGAAAGCGACAAGCATCATGTTTGTCGCTTTTTCTTTTCCTATTTTACCCGTCAGAATCAGTTATTTCAGAGGAGGAGCTGAGTTGATGAAAATGAGAGGAATCTCAGACGTTTGGGTGTGACCAATTATTCAGCGGTTTTCAACTTTCACTTTCTTTTTGTTACGACCTCTGCAAAAACAAACGCTTGAAACAATCTGAGTGTTGTGAGATAGGAAAGAAACTATGGCAATATGTCAAAGCTGTTTTGCTCACTTTTTCTTATCATCCGGAATAAAAACAAGCGGTTTCAGCAGGTCGTCGGAACGCCGGCAGTCCCATTTTTTCGCGACGGACTGAGCACGTTTTAATGACCTACGTTCGTCATTTTGATTTTCTCAGCAGATATTTCCGCTAAAATCGGCACTAAAACTGTATATCGACCGTATAAAAACAAAGAAAAGACGCATATTCAATGAATAAATATGCGTCTTTCAATTTATTTGGAGCTGTTTTTACTTTTTTCTTAACCGGCAAATCACCTTATCACCAACTTCCTACCGTTGACAATATAGATTCCCGACGGTAATACGACATGGGCTTCACCTTTGACCATCACCTCGCGCACCAACACACCATTAACATTATAAATCATCATGTTCTGAGGTTTTTCCGACTGTGCCGTCAGTCCGCCGTCAACAACATTCACCCGCAAACCATCCTTCTTTGCAGACGTAATGCTTGTATAATAATTACGCAAATATTCCGGTATCTTTGCTCTCACCGGGTCGCTATAAGTCACGCCACCGGCAAGGGTCGTAACCTTCATACGCAATGTCAAGGAGTCGTTGGCAAACAACTCAATAGGACAATCATCGCACGAAATGGTGTCACTTCTCGTTGTCGTCGCGTCCAAAATGCCACGCTTAGTACGTGCATAGAATGTCGCATACGTTCCGTCCTCACGCAGATACTCATAAATTTCCTCTGCCGTAAAATCTCCATTCTTATTGGTGACTGTCGGGATGAATCTGCGCCCGAACGAACGCAATACAAAATTAAACTGATTGTCTGTCTTCATGGACGGAAACCAACCACGCGGCACGAACTGCATCTTCTCTTGATAAGCGTGCGTAGGATGATTGTCACGATACACCTCGCCTGCCGGTGTCACCCACCAATTGTTTTTCTCACTATCCCAACTGATGACGGCACGATAATAGCTGTCCCAATTATAAATGGAATAGCGCTCTATGAAATCGCTCTCATCAAACACTTTCAGAATCTTGATGAGTGCCTCACGCTGTTTTGACAATTTGTCACCATAACTTGAGGGCCAACTTTCTGTCGTCCAACTTGCTCCGTTGTTCCACTCCGTCAACCAAATGGGGCGCTTGGTGTTGTCGTATATACTCTTTAACTGACTGCGCCAACTCTCGGCATTGGGCGCTTCGTTAGTTCCCCAATAAGCATGGAATGCCACAAAGTCGCAACGATAAGCCATGTCGTTGCAATGTCCGATGAACTTCGTGAGCCAACTTGCGTCCGTTGGCGACGGACTGCCGATGCGCAAACCGCACGCTTGATAGTCGGGCATCGTCGTCGTAGCTTTCCACGGGTCAATGGTTCCACCGCAACTACAATCCGCACTTTCGTGTTGCTCGCTGTGGTCCGGTTCGTTCAGTCCGAGCACTGCCGTAGAATTTTCATGTCCGTTGATTTGCTCCCATGATGGCCAATACAAGTGCTGTTTCTGCGGAACATACTCCATATCCACTTGGGTCGAACGGTCGGCGCTCCAAGTGTAGAACCATGTTGTCCCAAGCAACTTCGCCACAGTATTCGTGGCCGATGTACTCTCGGTAGTACACCACCCTTTCTTTGAGACATAGTGCCACTTACGCACATTGATATATGACACACGTTGCCGCAACAAGTCGGGCAACACTTCTATACGCTTGTCTTCATGGTCGGCAACATACACCCGACTATAACCGGAACCGTCGCTATTGGTAGCAAGCGTTACCATATATCCGCGTTTGAGGATAAAACTTTGTATCTCATTGGTGGCATCGCCCACCTCGTTATTGCCTACTCCAAACACGTATTCATCACCACTATACATCTGTCCGCCATAACCATAGAAGGGTTGATAGGTTGCAGGATGAGGTATGACCACCGTACCATGCAGATAAATAACCACTCGGCAGTTGAACCCGTTCAAAGACTTGACACCATTGATGGTAATATCTTTCAAATAGTTGGCAATGACATCGGACGGACGTACATTGTCAAACACCACCCAAGCATCTTCACTACAAAGGTCTATCTTAGAGTCGGTCATCGCTTGCGAAGCATTGACGTGATAGTCTATCGGCTCGTCCAAAGTGATGTTTTGTCCTACCAATTTCAGAACATGAAGTTCCGCTTTGTCGTGACTGTTTTTCTCTATCTCGCCGGGTGCGAGTGCCTTTGTTGTACTGACTATTTCCGGGCGGTAGGTCACGAGAGCATTCGTTCCCATCATCGTCCATTCTGCCCCTTGCCCTACTGATGTCATGGTTGCTACCGACGTTTGAGGAACCGTAGTTTTCAGTACGCCATCTACATAAACCGACACATTCGTTCCGTCAAAGGCAAAATGGAAATCATGCGCTTGGTTGTCTGTCCCGTCCTCTATCGTGAATGTCGTTTCGCCTATTTTTCCTCCCTTGTCGGACAAAGAAATCAGCGCACCGGTCTTTTGGGAGTTACGCACCAACATCAACACCTCTGCACCGTCATCGGTCGTTTGCACTCCGTTCATGGCGATGGTAAAAGCCTCTCCGGTCGCAAAACTGCTACCGGACACCCATATATCATAATTGTTCTCTTGAATATTCTTTACGGCAGCAGTCAGTGCTTCGCGGGCTGTTTCCAAAGTCGCCACATTGTCAATGGCAGCCTCGTTGCGTGCCGAACGGGCGTTATACAGCGCTGCAGCCAACTCTGCCTTATCGTCCATTGTACCGAATGCCGGATTGTCATAAACCAATTCGCCTTGCGCTATCACTTCGTCAAGAGCATCGGTGTAGAGTTTCAGACGCGCATCGTCCAGCGGATAGCGGGCATCCACAATCTGCCACACACTGCGATCCATCTTGGGTTTGTCATAATATACATTCACGTATGTCTGACTCTCTTTTCCGGCATCGGGCGCAAGCCAAACATTGCCCGTCGTGTTAATCTGCTCACCGCGATTGGAGATAATTTCGCCGGCTGTTCCTTCGGTCAATCCCCACTCGTACGAATTGTATGCTTTGTTGAGACTTCCCGCAAACCAGACGCTCCATGTGTCGCCTTGCGCATTACTTGCCTGAAGATACTTGCCACTGCTCTTTTGGCGCAACCAATAGTATCCACTGTGGAGCGTAGATGCTTCTGCCACAAATACGTAACTGTCGGCATCGGTATTCGTCCCATAAACGGACAATACCGGCGAGTTGTTTTCTGCGTTGCCTCCCAACACTCTACCGTAATACACATTGTATAAATGATACTCTCCCCCGTCGCGAATGGTATTGTCTATGCTTTCCTGTGCCACAACTTGCGTCCTACTACAAAAACACACCACCATGGCATAAGCTAGCAACCATAATATCCCTTTTCTTTTCATAGTTTTTTCTTTTACCGGTTCACAATTCATATACGCTCCTTTCCCGTATGTTTTTTTACGGCAGGACTAGGATGTCACAAAGTTAATGCTTTGAATGTGAAAATACAACGCTTTCTGCTATAATTAGAAAGAGAAAGAGGGGCTGTATCAAAATAGAAACACGCTATCAAAGTGCCGTGTCATTCCGAACCGAAGGGAGGAATCTCAACATTGCCACATGAGATTTCTCGTCGCTTCGCTCTGTCGAAATGACAAAATGATAGTCAAATTCTATTTTGACACAGCCCCTTTCGTAATATATGTTCGGAAGATTACTCTACCAATACTTTCCTACCGTTGATGATATACAATCCCGGTTTCAGTCCATCGGTTGTAGTCGCAGCCTTGCGCACCATGCGACCACTCATGTCGTAGATGTCGTAAGTGGTATCCTTGCCGTCGTCGGCTCTCGGTGTGTCAATGCCTGTAATTTCCTCAATGAAGAAGAAATTTTTCCATTGGT
>JAGBCQ010000007.1 GCA_017937925.1 Paraprevotella sp.
ATGCCTACTATCCAACTAGCCATCAAGGCCTTGTACTTAAGTTCACCACTGGTGAGATTCCCACGAGCATTGAGTCTCTTCAGGCTGTAGAGTCTCAGTCTACCTCTGGTGTCCATTACAATCTCCAGGGTCAAGTGGTTGGATCTGACTACAAGGGTATCGTCATCGTGAATGGCAGAAAAATCGTGAATAAGTAATTATTCATGCACCAATTATCATTAGGGGATGGAGCAAATAAAAATGCTTCGTCCCCGAAGGAGCAGAGGCACTTTACAAAGCAGCGACCAATGGAAAGAGTTCTTCTTCATTGAGGAAATCACAGGCATTGATGCACCGAAAGTTGATAAGTCAGGCAATGCCACCTTTGATATTTACGACATGAGCGGTCGTATGGTGCGCAAGGGAGCGACTACGACAGACGGACTGAAAGCCGGACTGTATATCATCAACGGTCGAAAAGTATTGGTAGAATAATACGCCAATCAATATAAACAAAGCGACGCCATCGGAGCATATCTCACGGTGGCGTCGTTTGTTATATCAATACGAGACATTGGTTAGACGTTCCTCTGTCGGTTGCGAAAGAATCTTGTGATTTGTCCCCATGCTCCGCGACCGACTACGATAATCGTAACGGAAACGAGAATCATGACAATACCAACCATATTGGATGGTGTCAGGCGTTCGTCGAACACCATAACGCCTACGACCAGCGCCGTGAGCGGTTCTAACGCACCAAGTATGGCTGCCGGCGTGGAACCGATGTGATGAATGGACTTCGTGATAGCTACCAACGAAATCAAGGTGGGGAACAATGCCAAACCGGTTACATTGACCCATTGCGAAACAGTGGTCAATGGTTGCAAATCAATACATCCCCTCAAACGTACCACATAGATTATGGAACCAAACAGAATGGCATAAAACGTCAGTTTCAAACCCGGCATATCCTTTAACATCGATTGGTTCACGCCCACGATATAGAGCGCATAGACCAACGAAGACAACAATACATACACCACGCCAGTCAGACTGAGCGTCGCTCCGCCCTCGCCCTCATAGAGCAAGGAAATACCGATAAAGGCAATGGCTATCGCCAACATCTTTGGAAGACTGAGTTTCTCCTTGAAAAACACAGCCATAATCACTGCAACGATAATGGGGTAAACAAACAAGATGGTAGATGCAATACCGGCATCCATGTGCTGAAAACTTTGGAACAGGAACAGCGAAGACGATGAGAACAACAACCCCATTACAAACAAAGGTAACACCTCATTCTTCTTCAATGCAAACGACTGTTTCTTCATTGCCATCAGTCCTGCCAATAGAACTATGGCAATGGCATAACGATAGAACAATACCGAATCGACCAATAATCCGGTGGCATATAATGGTAATGCGAACAAAGGATTCAAACCGTAACTCACTGAGGCTATAATACCTTCTATATAACCTCTCGCTCTTTTTCTTGCCATAACGTCCGCTTAATATTTATTCCAACTGCTCATGTCGTCCAACGACTTACGAATCTTTCGGCGTGTCTCGCCGGCAGGATAACCCAACGTAATGAGAAGGGGGACTCTCTTATTCTTAATGCCCAACAACTTCTTGACTTTTTTCTCGTCAAACCATCCCATGATACAAGTTCCTAAGCCCAACTCGGCCGCCTGTAAACAGAAATGCTCCACAGCTATTCCCATATCGAGCAATGAATATTCCTTGTCTTTGATGACACTGCCAATGCGTGCCGTCAGGTTCATCTTCTCCAAAACGACAGCCACAATGACCGGCACTTCCTTCGCAAACTTATTCATACCCATCCCTGCTGCCGCATCACCTACTTGTAAAACCAATTGCGGTTCATCAACAACAACAAACTTCCATGGTTGGGAGTTGCAGGCTGAAGGAGCCAATCGGGCTGCTTCCAAACATTTCACCACCAATTCACGGTCAACGGGACGCGCTTCATATTGGCGGTCACTCTGTCGCTTCTGTATTAAATCAAGCAGTTCCATAAAATCTCTGTTTTTCGACTGCAAAATTATACATTTCTGTCGTTCCGTCGGCATTTATCGGTCCTTTTTCTTACCGACACCTATAATAAATAGAGGTTGTTTAAAATAGAATGACAAGATGATAACATAATTCTATTTTAAACAACCTCTGTATTAAGTTGATGTTTGGTTATCGTTGTACGAACGTATTGAAAGAATGATCTGGCAGTGTCATATTCAAGTATTTCTTACCTAACTTCACGCTGACTTTCTGCGCTTCATCCGTCATGTTGCCGGCTGTCACCACATATCGGTTATCGTTCTTAAATACCACAACCGGCACCCTGCTGTTCTCACGACCACTGTACGCCACCATCTTCGTACCATTACCTACAAAGTGGCAGAAGTGCTTATAAGCAAAATATTCTGCGGTATAGCGCATCTTGCGTGTTTTACTATCTACTTGTATCAGTGCGTTTTGTTTCCATCCCCAAGGCGACTCGCCACGGTCCTGTAAAATGAAGTTCCAATTATAGTACTCGTCCACGCCATTG